>JACPNQ010000017.1 GCA_016185425.1 Acidobacteriota bacterium
TCAGATTCTACAGGTTGTCAGTGTCACACTCTTTGAAAAAACGCCCCTTTTATTGGCCTTTCAGGATGCTGAATCCGAAGATGAACAAGACCCTGCCGCCAACCAATTGAATCTATTCAACTTATAGCCGGACACTAGTGATATGTGAGGGGGAACGATACAATCGACAAGTTGTATAGCGGTCAGCGCGGTGCCTACTGCGTCGATGTACCTGGATTCCCTTGTTCCGATGGGCGAAGAAACGCTACGAGTATGCTGATAAAGTTGGGCGGCAACCCAAATGATTTGTCGTTTCCTGACTGGTGTCGTGACCAATAAGATGATGAGATCTGTATTGCTATTTTTCTGCTTCGTGGCCGCAGTATATGCTGAAGCATATCTGGTGCACGATGGGATGGTAGTGGCGCGCTTTAGCCTCCCTCCGAAGTGGGATGTTGAAGTTAGCGGCACTCGCGCATTTGCGTTTAACTATCCGCCGGCTCAAGGAAGAGGAAAAGGTTCGTTGCCGCTGGGTGGCATAGAGCTAACTTTTGAAGTATATGATTTGAATAATAGAAACCGCGGTGCTATTGCAACGAAGGCGATTCTGCGGTCGATGCGGGGCGGAGGGCCAAAAGACAATGTTCGAATCCGTAATCGATTTGAGGCTTCAAAAGATTGTCATCTCCTCGAAGTATTTTTTGATCGCCAAAGAGAGCCAGGCACTGCCAATGACGTAGCATTTCTGGTATTGGAGTGTCGAACTGCAGTTATAGTTGTTTGGATCTATGCCGATTCTGCGGTCGATTCAGGAAAGATAATAGACGAGGCTACCCGCATGTTATTAGAGACGAGTGTTTCAAGTACTCGATAGTACGACGCTTCATACCCCCATTTACGTTTGCCGTCTAGTGGGTATCCGCAGCTGGCATCGTGTTTCTTTTGCGTGGTATCTTATGGGCGATTGTAACGGGGGAATCGAGGCCCGACGGTTGGGACTGGTGAAGCAACCCTCATTGTGTATGCTCTCATGTACGGTATCCACTTGACAGGTTTTGGCGAGGGAGGCCGTTTTCATGGCGAGAATTTCCGTTGAGGAGAGCGGCTAAAGAAGGAAATTCCCCTGGAGCAGTTGGCCGAGGCGCGGGATGTGGAGTTTGTGCGGCATGGGGCGGAACTGATCGGGCGGTGTCCGTTTCACGATGACCGCGAGCCGAGGCTGGTGATTACGCCGGATAAGCTCGCCGCCGAAGTGGAATGAAGGCCGGCGCCGGCGATTGCGAGACGATCGCCAACTATTCCGGAAAATGAGGAATAATGAAGGCACCGTAATGCGAATAGCCGGGCTGTTCCTCGTTGCCTTGACCTGCGCCTTTGCGCAGGCGCCGAAGTTGAAGCTTTGGTCGTTGCAGTCCGTCACGAAGCCTGTGGTGCCGGCCGGGGCGCGGAATCCGATTGATGCGTTTCTTTCCGTGGAACGGAAGGCCAAGGGACTGCACACTAATGGGCCGGCAGATAAGCTGACGCTTTTGCGGCGGGTCTCGTTTGATGTTACCGGCCTGCCGCCGACACCGTCGGAACAGGATGCGTTTCTTGCTGATGAGTCAGCCGATGCTTATGAGAAGGTCGTTGATCGGCTGCTTTCCAATGAACAGCACGGCGTTCGGTGGGCGCGGCATTGGCTGGATGTTTTGCGGTATGCGGATTTGGATGGGCTCGATGGGTCGGTGATGCCGGCGGCGCCGGGGATTTACCGGTGGCGGGATTGGATGATTCAGGCATTGAACGCCGATATGCCGTACGACCAGTTCGTCAGCGCGCAGATACTCGGGAACCGATATGGCGGGAGACCACAACTTTCCGTGTTCGGTACGCGGACTCGTATGGAGGCCAATCCCGCGGACCAGTTCGCGCTGGGATTTCTGGCTCGCAGCGCGCTGAACCGCGGCGACAGGAACCAGGATGTGGCGATGAATGCCGTGGAGACGATCTCGGCGGCGGTCCTCGGTATGACGGTAGGCTGCGCCAAGTGCCACGATCACCGGTTTGACCCGATCAAGCAGTCCGACTACTACGCGATGAAGGCGATCTTCGATCCGCTGGTGCTGCGGCGCGTTGACCTGGCGACGCCGCAGGAGATCTATGCCTACAGCGCGAAACTGGAGGCGTACCGCCAGGCAAAGGAGCCTTTGGATAAGGCCATCGCGGAGCTAACGCAGCCGTATTATCAGAAGCTCTATGACGAGCGGGTCGCGGTGCTGCCGCCGGATGTGAAAGAGATTGTCCTGAAGCCGGAGCGTAGGCGAACCGTGGCGGAGCAGAAGATCGCCGACGATTACTTCCCCGTGCTGCGCATCGATCCGCCGAAGATGAAGGAGATCATGCCGAAAGACACGATCGCCAAGTACGATGCGCTGTTGAAGCAACAAGGGGCGATCCGGCGGCCCGACGATCTGCCGGCGCATTGGATTGTGGAGGAAGACAGCGCCCGCAAGGGAAAGCCGGCGTATATATTGACGTCCGGCGATCCGGCTAGGCCCGAGAAGGACAAGCCGGTGAAACCCGGATTTCCGTTCCAGCCGGCGGGTCTCGATTTCCGCGACGGGCTGCGGGAAGGGTTTGTTTCCTGGCTGACGGACAAGGAGAATCCGCTGTTTGCGCGCGTGGCCGTGAACCGGATCTGGCAGTGGCATTTCGGAGAAGGCCTACAGAAGACGCCGAGCGATTTCGGATTGCTGGGTGGGAGGCCGAGCCATCCGCAGCTACTCGATTACCTGGCGGCCGAGTTTGTGGAGCATAACTTCAGCATGCGCTGGCTGCATAAGTCGATTTTGACTTCGGACGCGTACCGGATGTCGTCGAAACCGGATGCGGCGAATAGCAAGATCGACCCGGCAAATACCTATCTGTGGCGTTTCCGGCTGCAGAGGCTGGAGGCGGAGCCGCTGTGGGACGCGGTGCTTTCGAGCGCCGGGGATTTGGATATGACGGTCGGCGGGAAGTCGTTCCGGCTGGTGAATCCGGACCGGAAGCAGAGCATCTTTCTGCCGAAGGAAGGAACGTTTGAGGCGAAGACGAACCGGCGGGCCGCGTATATTACGCGCGGCTTCATTCCGAGCACGGAGGTGATGGCCAATTTCCTGCAGTCGTTCGATGTGGACGACGGCCGGACTCCGTGTCCGGTGCGCACGCAGACGATTACGGCTCCGCAAGCGCTGTTTGCGATGAACGATGAACTGGTGGAGCGGGCGTCAACGAAACTGGCGGCGCGGGTAGCGAGCGAACCGGACCTGGCGATGGCGGCGCGCCGGGAGTTCCGGGAGGTGATCGGCCGGCCGCCGTCGCCGGCGGAATTGGACCGGGCGCTGAGCTTCCTTGGGAACGACTCCACGAAGTTGAAAGATCTTGCGTGGCTGCTGTACAACCTCGACGAATTCCTGTTTGTGAAATAGAACCTATGCGTACACGCCGTCATCTGCTCCATCAAATGGCCAATGGATTCCTCGGTTCCGCGGTGGGCGCGCTGTGGGCCGCGGATCGCAAACTGCCGGGCGCGCTGCTGCCTGGCGAGCCGCGGGCGAAGTCAGTGATCTACCTGTTTATGTGTGGCGGGGTGAGCCATATCGACACGTTCGATCCGAAGGACAACAAGTTCGCGGGGACGATGATGGACGCGATCGGATTCGGCGATAACAATGCGCCAATGAAGCGGCCGGTGATTCCGATACTGCGGACGTTTCAGAACTACGGGCAGTCCGGGATTCCGGTGTCGGATTGGTTTCCGCATGTGGGCGGAATGATTGACGAGTTCGCGGTGGTGCGGTCGATGTTCTGCCATCAGACGAATCATTTTCCAGCGGTGATTGAACATACGACAGGCAAGCCGCTGCGGCAGTTTGAGCATCCGTGTTTGGGGAGTTGGGTGACGTATGCGCTGGGCTCGGCGAACAAGAATCTGCCGTCCTATGTGAATATCGGGCGGCCGTCGTCGCCGGTGCAGTTGACGGGCGGGTACTTGGGCGCGGCGTATTCGGCGACCCCTTTTCAGACGGGCAGCACGCCGATACCGAACCTGGCGATGCCGAAGACGGCCAATCGCGCGGATCGCGAGAAGCAGATGCAGGCGCTGCTCGATTGGAACAAGGAGTTCCGGGCGGACTATGCGCTGGATTCAGAGATTGGTGCGCGACTGCAGGCCTATGAGCTGGCCGGGAATCTGATGCGGACGGCACCGGCGATCGTGGATTTTGCGAATGAGCCGGCGCATGTGAAGGAGTTGTACGGGATCGGAACGAAGGAGACGGACGACTTCGGGCAGCAGTTGCTGCTGGCGCGGCGGCTGGTGGAGAACGGCGTGCGGTTCATCCAGATCTGCCATGCGGGCGGCGGGAATGGGGCGTGGGATGCGCATGGCGATATGTCGACGCACGGGCCGTTGTGCCGGGCGGTGGATAAGCCGATTGCGGGATTGATCGCGGATTTGAAGCAGCGGGGATTGCTCGATAGCACGCTGGTGGTGTTTACGAGCGAGTTCGGCCGGACGCCGTGGTCGCAGAATACGACGGGGCGGGATCATAACGGCAAGGGATTTACGACGCTGCTGGCGGGCGGGGGAGTGAAGGGTGGAGTGGTGGAGGGCGGGACGGACGAGGTTGGGTACCGGGCTGTTGAGAAGCCGCACTACATTAGCGATTTGCAGGCGACGATTTTGCGGCAGATGGGGTTGAACCACCAGAAGATGGACTTCAACGCGAATGGCCGGGCATTCCACCTGATTGAAGAGGGAACGGGTCCGATTCAGGCGATCTTGCGTTAGGCGTGATAGCCGAAGAGTTTGTCCGTGCGGATGCGCTCGGCAACCGGAGGCGGGACGAAGTTCTGCCAGGTTGTGTCGCCGGACTGGATGCGCTGGAGGATTTCGGCGGGCATGACGGGGAGGTCGGCGGCGTCGAAGACGGGGAGAGAGAAGATCCGTTTGTTCTCGAGCAGGTATTGATAGAGCGAGCGAAGGTTCGGGGCGACGTCGAGTTGTTCGGCGGCCATGGGGGCGGAGGCTGCCTGATCCCACATCGGGTAGACGTAGAGAGCCGTGTCGCCTTGCAAGAGGAGCCCGAGCGCCTCCAGAATTCCGCCGGGGAGGTCCGCGTAATACTCCTCCTGGAAGATGCTGCGCAGAGTGCCGAGGCCCATGACGTGGCCGATGGGGAGTTTGGTGTAGCGGCGGAGATAGCCGGTTAACCGGTGCGAGGCCGAGAAGTTGGAGATCATCACTGGATGGCCGAGTGCGCCGAGCATATCGACGCGGGCCATGAAGTCCTCATGATCCACTTGGTCCGACGGCATAAGGTTCTTGAGGCTCATTTCCATGAGGACCACCATGCGCTTCTCGTCGATTTTGCGTTCGGCGATCAAGCGTTCGCCGCCGAGGTAGAGCATGTCGAGCGTGATGTTGGTGACCGGGCGAAAGCTGCCGCGTTGGAGCAAGACCGGGCGGCCGAAGAGAATTTCGGCGGGTTCGACGGCTTCGCCAGTGGCGGTGAAGACGGCGGCATCGGTGAGGCCCTGGGCGACGAGTTGCAGGCTCATGAGGCGGTTATCGACGCCTGCGAAGGCGGGGCCGGCGAACTTGATCATATCGACTTCGAGGCGGACGCGGCTGAGGCCGTCCATCAATGTGGAGATCAACTCCTGCGGCTGCTGGTTGAGATAGAAAGCGCCATAGATGAGATTGACGCCGAGTACGCCGATTACTTCCTGCTCGCGGAGCGTGACGGGATCGAGAAGGCGGACATGGATGAGGATCTCCGAGGCCTCGGCGCGCGGTTCGTGTTGGAAGCGGATGCCGAGCCATCCGTGGCCGTTGCCGGGTTGGGAGCGGCGATTGGTGGCGACGGTGTCGGCGAAGGCGAAGAACTTCGTGGAGTCGCCACGAGCGGCATCGAGGCGTTCCTGGAGCAGAGAGTACTCGTGGGTGAGCATGCTCTGGAGGCGCTGGCGGCTGACGTAGCGAGTGGAGGGGCCGTAGATGGCGTCGGAGACGACCATGTCATAGGCCGACATCGACTTAGCCACAGTTCCCGAGGCACGGCCGCTGCGGAAGAACCAAGCGACCACTTCCTGCGCGGCCCCGATCTCGGCGAAGGCCCCGTATGCAGTGCGGTCATGATTCAGACGCGCTGCCTTTTGGTGAGTGCTCACCGTCTCCAGATCCATAGACGCCATTTCCTATAGTGTCTATCGGCTGGGCCTGGAAAAAAACATACCCTGTTATTCCTCAGTTAACTCCGGTCTCCCATTCGGGCATGGTCCGGGCGATGGACCAGCCTTCGCCGCGGAGGACGATGCGGGCGGGGGCGGTTCCGAGGCTCGCTTCCGCGGCCTTTTTCGATAGTGGATGGCCGTTGGGCTGCGTGGGGGAGATGAGGGTGACGGCACGTCCGCGAAGAAGGCGGATGATGTCGGGCAAGTCGGCATGGGCGAGGATTCCGGGGACAACCGTCTGATCGAGCCCCTCGTGGATGCGGGCCTTTGCGACGTCCATGTAGCTGACGATGGAGCGCTCGACGGCGAGTTCCGCTATCGATTCGCTGAGCGCGGCGGCGAAGATGGCCGCGGGACCGGCGGCCCCTTTGGCGTAGAGAGTCAGTTTACGTCCGGCGGATTCGGTGCGGGACTGTAGGTAGCCGGCGGCGGCGATCAGGTCGGCTGCCTGCATCTCGACTAAGTTACGGCCGAGCAGGATAACGCGGGCGGCGGTTTGATAGGACTGGCGGTAACCGGAGCGGCCGGAGGGTTTGTAGCTTTCGCCCATGCCGCGGGGATCGACGGCGAGGACGGGAGTTCCGGCATTCACGAGGGCGAGGAGATCGGCGTCGGAGCCCTTGCCGAATGTGCTGACGAATAGGACCGCACGTTTGCCGGACAAGGCGCCGGGGCGGAAGAAGAGAACCGGAATTGGCACGCCGCCTTCGACGAGCATTTCGAGCTTCTCGACCTCGATTCCGGCTTGCATGGCGGAGCCGAGCTTGCGGATCACCGGTGGATTCGGCGCCTGGAAGCCGAGCGCCGAACGGAGCCTGTCGACGGTAAGGGCAGGCCTCTGGCGGGCCAATTCGCGTGCGAAGCGCAGGTTAAGACTCTGCACGGTTTCGGATCCGCCCGAGGTGGCTAGTTGGCCGGTTTCGGTGGCGTAGAGCAGCGTTTCCTCTTCCGGCTGCACGGGCGGCTCGGTACCGCCGGTGTCGCGGTTTTGCAGCCATTTGCTCAGGAAGCGATAGGCTGCCTGGCGGCGGGGCTTGGACCAGCCGTGGGTGTCATCGTACTCGAAGTAGCCGGCGCGATCGCCGCCCTTGAGGAGGTCGAAGAGGCGTTCGGTCTGTTTGTAGGTTGCACGGGCGCCGGCGATGGGAAAGAAATCCTGAATGGCGGTGGTCATCAGGTAGGGGCGGGGCGCCCAGGCGAGGGCGAAGTCGCCGAAGTCTAGGCCCTTGGAGACGAAGCTGGGGAAGACCTGTTCGGCGTCCTGGGGGCCGGGGCCGGACCAGAGCTCGCGCCAGCGGGTCATGTAGCAGGAGGAGACGATGGCGGCGAGCCGGGGCTCGACGGCGGCCAAGTAGGCGGCTTGGGTGCCGCCGCCGGAGTTGCCTGCGACAGCGATGCGCCTGGGGTCGATTTCGGGGCGGGTGAGCAGATAGTCAAAGGCGCGGATACCGTCCCAGATTTCGTAGCGGGCCATGGTGTGTCCGGTGAGCAGGCATTGCAGCCCAGCCATGGTGTGTTCGCCGGTGCCGATGCCCGCGCGGGACTTGCCGGTTTCGGGGTCGTAGTACTCGGAGCGCTCGCCTTGGCCGGGGGGATCGAAGGCGAGGACAGCAAAGCCTTGTTTGACCAAGCCGATGAAGGCCGCCTGGTAAGTAGCCGACGCTTTACCGTTATTCGAATGTCCGGCAACGCCGAGCACGGCGGGAAAGGGACGCGCGCCGGACGACGGGAGATATAGATTCGCCGTTACCCGGAAGCCAGGCTGGCTTTCGAAGATGACGTTTTCGACGGTGTAGCCGTCGCGTTGGAACTTACCGGTAATGCGCGGATTCAGCGGCGACTTTTCGGCGGGCAGGGTGCCGATCAATTCGGCGATCGTTTTTCGCACGTGCTGTTGCCGGGACTGGATATCGGCGGACGATTGCAAGGCGGCGATGGTACGCTCGCGTTCGTCCCAATGCCGCTCGGCCTGCCGGGTGAGCCAGGTTTCGAACGCAGCGGCATAGTCGCCTCCGGCGGCCGTCTGCGCCGGTAGAAGAGAAGTTGCCAGGATGGCGGCGAAGAGGAGTCTCATGCAAGGCCTGTTGTATCAAAGTTCGGCTTTGCGCGGCTCCTTTACGAGCCATATCGCTACGATGCCGAGTGCGTAGATCATGGCGCAGATGGTGCCGACGCGAGGATAGTCGCCACCGAGCGCGCTGAATAAGACACCGGCGCCCATGACTCCGACGGCCGTGCCGAAGCGGCCGGAGTTATACGCCAGGCCGCTGCCCGTGGCGCGCACGGAGACGGGGAACAGTTCCGGCAGATAGAGGGCGAGCCAGCCGAAGAACAGGGTTGCCACCAGACCTTGCGTGAAGACGACGGCGTGGAAGCCGGGCGCGAGAGGAGCGGTGAGTTGGAACATAGCGATGGTCAATGCGGATGCGCCGGCGCTGATCCAGAGATAACTGTTGCGCCGCCCCATCCAACCGGCCAACTGTGCGCCGGCAAGGCTTCCGAGTGTTGCGCCTAACGCCCACCAGCCTTGCGTGGCCGCCTTGTATTCCGCGTTGGCGGGGCCAGCCACTTTGTCCGACCACGGAATCATCCATTTGCTTGCCGCCCACGCGCCGACCATGGGAATGGCGCTAATTACGATGGCCGAGAGAGTTACTCGAAGGAGATCAGGGCGGAAGAGATCGCGGAGTGGGGCGGAGGCTTTTTTCGCAGTATTGCGGGACGCGAGCCAGGCCGGTGATTCAGGAAGGGCGAGGAGGACGATGACGCCGAGCGCCGCGGGTACTCCGGCGAGTACGAAAAGCCACCGCCAGGAGTCCGGTGTGATGGGCCATTGACGCGCGAGTTGGGAGAGAAGCAGGATGCCCGCATTCAGCCCCGCGGACATGACACCGGAGACGAGCGGTTTTGATGCACCGGGCCAGTTTTCGGCGACGAGCGCCATCCCATTCGGCCACATTCCGCCGACACCGAGGCCGACAAAGAAGCGAAGCAGCAGCATCTGCTCCACGGTTTGCACCCACGCGCCGAGGACCGCAAATACCGAATAGGAGAGGATGCTGACGCCCATCGCCCGGGCGCGGCCGATGCGATCCCCCAGGTTGCCAAGCGCCACGCCGCCAACGGCCGCGCCGAGCATCAGAGCGGCGGTGAATCGAGCGAACCAGTCACCGCCCGCGGTGGCCGAGTAGGCATCGCCCAACAGGCTTTTGGAAACCGATAGGGCCGCGATGGGCATGAGTCCGAGCTCGACGCCATCGAAGACGAGGCCGAGAAACGACGCGGCCAGCACGGCGGCTCGCGCGTTTCGATTTATTTCCATCCCCGCTAGTGTATATTGGCGCTTTCGGCTATGAATCAACGACGTTATTTTCTTGGTGCTGCCGGCGCGATGGCGCTTTCCCGGCGGCTGTCCGCGGCGCCGTCCGACGAGGTCCGTGTCGGCATGATCGGCATGGGCGGACGCGGCAATGCGTTGATGACGCAGGAGCTGAAGCGAGTGCCGGGCGCGAGGCTGACGCATCTATGCGACGTGGACCAGGCACGGCTGGAGAAGGCGCAGGCGAATGCGGAGAAGGCAGGGTTTGGAAAGGTGCGCGGCAGCGCGGATTTGCGCCGCGTGCTGGAGGATAAGGAAGTAGATGCGGTGGTGATTGCAACCCCGGACCACTGGCATGCACCCGCGACGATTCTGGCCTGCGCGGCGGGGAAGGATGTGTATGTCGAGAAGCCGGTATCGCACAATCTGCGAGAAGGGAGGCTGATGGTTGAGGCCGCCCGGAAGTATGACCGCGTCGTCCAGGCGGGGATGCAGTCCCGCAGCCGCCCGAGTACGATACGGGCGATAGAAATCGCGCACTCGAGCAAGCTTGGCCGCGTGCTGATGGCAAAGGCGTGGAACTCGCAGCAGCGCGACGATATTGGGAAGAAAGCGAATGCGCCGGCGCCGCCGGGCCTTGATTACGATACGTGGATCGGGCCGGCGGAGATGGTGCCGTTTAACGAGAACCGCCTCCACTACCGTTGGCACTGGAACTGGAATTTCGGCACGGGCGATATGGGGAACGACGGCGCCCACCAGATCGACCAGGCGCGGTGGGCGCTGGGTGCCGATATGCCGCGGCGAGTGAGCGGATCAGGCACCAAGTATTACTTTGATGACGACCAGCAGACGCCGGACACGATGAACATGAGCTTCGATTACGGCGCGAAGGGATTGGTTTGGGAGATGCGCATCTGGCACGACTACGGGCTGGAGGGAATCGATAACGGCGTTGCGGTGTACGGCACGGAAGGGTTTTTGCATATCGGCCGATGGAACCGGAAGTGGGGGTATCGGATCTTCGATAAGGCCGGCAAGATGGCGGAGGAGTATCAGGACGGCGAGCCGGACTTTCACATGCGGAACTTTGTCGATTGTGTGCGGTCACGGAAGCGGCCGAATTGCGATATCGAGATTGGGCATGTTTCGAGCGCTCATTGCCATCTCGGCAATATCGTCTGCCGGACTGGCCGGAACGTTTCCTTCGACGCTGCGAAGGAGAGCATCCCGAATGACGCGGAGGCCAACGGGATGCTACGCCGTAAGTATCGGGCCCATTGGGCCACGCCGAAGGGCGTCTAAAGTACCTTGTGCGATGGCGGCGGATGATGCGCCAGGTTGGCGGGATCCGACGGCGGGCCCACCTTGTCTCTTGTAAGCGCGACGTCCTCGACGCCGGAGCCGCGCATGACATCGCGCGCCCGGATGGCCTCACTGGAATTAATACAGTGGACGGCAATCATTACCGCACCGTCGCGCAACCTTGCCTCGTAGCGCCGGGCCAAGTGCTCCGGGATTCCGACGCCTACCATTGCACCGAGGAGTCCTCCGAGAGTGCCTCCGATTCCGAAGCCGGTAAGTGCGCCTAAAAAGGGCCCCGCGGCGAGGAAGGGGCCGATGCCGGGGATGGACAGCGCGCCGAGTCCGGCCGCCAGGCCTAGCGCCGCACCCACCGCGCCTCCGACCGCAACACCGGTTTCCGCGCCGTTGGGCTCCTTGCCGGACGGCATTGGCATCCGGCTCTCATTCACAAACTCCTTGGAGTCTCCGCCATCGGGTAAGAGGACGGAGATCGTATCCGCGGCTACACCGGCATCGAGCAAATCGCGGATTGCCGCGTGCGCGCGCAACGCATCGGGACATATGCCGAACAGGGTAGTTTTTTCACCTATCACGTGGCGCTCCTTCCACAGATAGGTAGGAGCACGTAGCCTTCCAAAGGTGTTTGGGATGTTACTTCTGTCACGTAACTCGTTCGATGAATCCACCGCCTAAGCGAGTACATCGTAAACGGGGAGAGTCCCTGCCTGACGCTCTTTTTCGAATTAGGTGCTTACTGGATTGAGACTCTTCATCCGCTGTTTACTCTTCGCGTCGCTGGCCGTGCTGGCGGCAGATATTCGTGTCACCGACCAGCGCGCCGATCCCGACCCGCATACCAACACTCACTTTGCGCCTCGCAAATTCACGACGCGGAAGGAGTGGGTGGAGCACCGGAGGGATCTGCGTCAACAAGTTTTAACATCCGCAGGGTTGTGGCCGCGGCCGGCGCGGGGAGCCGTGCCGGTGCGATCGTTCGGCGAACTGGTTCGCAACGGCTATGTTGTGGAGAAACTGCTGATAGAAACTCTGCCGGGTTTTCATGTGGGTGTGAACGTCTATCGTCCGGCGGATGGAAGCAAGAAGAGGCCGGGTGTGCTGGTGGCTCACGGGCATTGGAAGCATGGACGCATTGAGCATACCGAGGCGTACTCGGTTCCCGCCCTTTGCGCCGGCCTCGCGGTGAACGGGTATGTCGCTCTGGCCTACGACATGGCCGGTTATGGGGACACGCGGCAGATGCCGCATAAGTTCGGCGATTCGAGGCAGGAGCAGTTGTGGTCGTTCGGCCCGCTGGCGTTGCAACTTTGGAATTCGATGCGGGTGCTGGATTACCTGGCCGCGCGCGCCGATGTAGACGATACGCGATTGGCGATGACCGGCGCGTCGGGAGGCGGCACGCAGACCTATCTCTTGGCGGCTGTGGACTCGCGCATACGCGTTTCGATTCCGGCGGTGATGGTCTCGGCGCGTTTTCAGGGGGACGATCCGTGCGAGATGGCGCCCGGTCTCCGGGTCGGCACCAACAACGTGGAACTTGCGGCGGCGATGGCGCCGCGACCGATGCTGCTGCTGTCGACATCCAGAGATTGGACCAGCCATGTGCCGACGCTGGAGTTCCCCGCGATTCGGGAGATCTACGGGCTATTTGGCTGGGCGAGCCGTGTGGAGTCCCTGCACATGGATTCCGAGCATGGATACAACCGGACGCAGCGGCTGGCGGCGCTGGAGTTCCTGAACCGGCAGTTTGGGTTGAAGAGCTCGCTTCCCGAGCCGAACGAGTTTTCCGAGCCGCCGCTGGAGTTTCTGGTCGGTGAGCACACGGCGGCGCAGCAACAGGGCGCGGTGGATCGGGAGGGCGTGTTTGCCGCGTGGCAGCGCATGGTTTCGATTCGCAGCCAGGCGATGTCGTCCTCACAGCGGAGGGAACTTCTGCGGGAGCTGACCGGCAGCCGCTGGCCGCGCCAGGTGCTGCGCATCGCGGTTCGGGGTGAGCAGTTCCTGCGCCTGGATGCGGATGACGTCATGATTCCATCGCACTGGGTGGACGGCGCCGGGACGAACCCCGTGCTGGCGGTACACGCGAAAGGACGGGAACAGGCGTTGGGTATGAAGACGGTGAAGGAGTCGCGCGAACGCGGCGAGCGAGTTCTGGCGATCGACCTGTTCGGTACGCGAGCCGCAGATGCGACGGATGCGGTGAGGCACGGCGACCACCTGGTTTTCCATTACTCCGACGATGCCAATCGTGTTCAGGATATTGTGTCGGCCGCGGCGTATCTGGCAGCGCAAGGCGCGAAGAGCGTGCGGCTGGTTTGCGGTGCGGGCACGGGAGAATATTGCCGGCTCGCCGCGGCGGTTGCGCCGATTGATCTGCATGTCGAACTGGAGACGCCGGCCCGGGAGCGTATCTTCATCCCTGGATTGTTGGCGGCTGGTTACGACGTTCCCCGCTAACGGCTCAGTTATGATGGGTGAACTTAGTTACGATGCCCATCGCATTTCCAAATGATTTCCAGAGAGCTATCCGGTCCGAACAGAATTCTTTCCCGCAGATAGCCGGAGGTAGCGACAGACTTCGATGGTTTCCGCGGCTGATCCGTCCCGCGGCGCGGCTGCGGATGCTGGGGGAGCTGGAGAAGCGGTTTGCGCCCCTGCTACGCCAGGTCGCCAGCCCCGTGGACCCGGAGACGATCTCCGGAATGACGGCAAACTACACGGAGGCGCTGCCGAAGTCGCTGCGTAATTCGACGGTGATGCTGAACAATCCGCGTTCCGCCGCGCATCGGGCAGCGCGGGAGTGCGGGCTGGCGGAGTTCTTGCGATCGCCATCGTTACAGGCGTTCGCGGAGCGGGTTTCGGGTTTTGCGTTGGAGCGTAGTCCGGGTATGCAGGTGATCTGCTACAAACCGGGCGACTATGTGGGTCCGCACAACGATCATCATCCGGAAGAGGCGCACCTGCGGGATGGCTATGTGGACGTGCAGGTCACGTTGACGAATGACGATGTCGACCGGCAGTATCTGCTCTATGAGTCGAGCGGGTTCTTCAATCGCAGCGTGAACGTTGGAATCGCTTCCGGAGTGAGTGTGTCGCTGCTGCCGTTCTGGCACCAGGTGACGCCGCTGCTGGCCAAGCCGGGCAGGGAAGCGACGGCGCGGCGCTGGCTGTTATTGGTGTCGTTCGTGAAACGCTGACGGTCCTAACGCGGCAACTGCGATAGAACTTCGGCGGCGGTTGTGCGTCCGCCATGCGAGGTGCTGATTCTGGCGAATTTGACGACCCCCTGGCGGTCGATGACGAAGGTGGACGGGTAAGCCGTTTCGTTAGGAGCGTTCCAGCGGAGCTGGTAGAGATTCGTCATCTCGTAATCGGGGTCGACCAACAGCTCGAAGTGGTCTGGCAGTGCTTTACCTGTGACGAACTCACGCGCTTTTTCTTCCACGATGCTTTTCGGTCCCGGATAGACCATCACTACCCGTACTCCGGCGGCGGCGAACGCCGGTCCATTTTTCACGAAATCCGTCACCTGACGGTTGCACAGGGGGCACTGGTAACCGGGAAATCCGCGCAGAACCAGCAGGACTACCGGTCCTTGAGCCGTGGAATCGGCCAGGCGGCGAGGCTCGCCTTTCAGGTTGTTCAGTGTGAAAGCCGGAGCGCGTTCGCCGACGGCCGGGGGTGCCGCCACTAGTGTGGTTAGTGACGCGAAGAGGAGAAACAGGGTTTTCATGGGTCACCCATGTATCGGGCCTGCGCGCGGGTTTATTCCTTATAGACGCGAATACCGCCGATCCATGTTTCGAGGATGCGGATGGAGCGGTTGGGCTGGTTGAAGTCGAAGACGATGAAATCGGCGCGATCTCCGGCGGTGAGCCCCCTCTGCCGGCCGGCGATCCGGCCCACGCGGGCGGGGTTGCGCGTGGCCATAGTGAGCGCTTCTTCGAGCGTCAACCCGGCGATCTTCATTAGGTTTTCGACGCCGCGATGCATTTTCAATGCCGATCCGGCCAGCCGCGTCTGTCCAGCCAGTACCACGCGGTCGTCCGCGGTCAGGTCGACGGGCTGATCGGCCAGCATGTAACGCCCCGGTTTGGCGCCGGCCGGAGAACTGGCGTCGGTGACCAGGATCGACCGTTCGACTCCTTTGGCCCGCAGGGCGACTTTCAGAAACGCTTCGCCGATGTGGATTCCGTCGACGATGAAATCGGCGTTCAAGCGATCTTCGGCCATTTGTTCCCAGAGATAGTTGGGATGGCGGGACATGACGGAGTGGGCACCGTTGCCGAGATGGGTGGAGAGTGTTGCACCGGCGCCGACCGCGGCCTTGATGTGCTCACGCCTGGCGGCTGTGTGGCCGATCGCGACCGTTACACCCTCTTTGACCAATGCCTCAATATAAGCGGGCGCCCCGGGCCATTCCGGCGCGAGGGTGACGAGCTTCACCAGTCCATTCGTGGCTTCCTGCCAGCGCTTGTATTCGTCGACGTCGGGCGGACGCACGTGCTGCACCGGATGTGCGCCGCGAGGTCCTTCTTCCGCCGCGATGTGCGGCCCTTCGACGTGAAACCCTTCGATCGCCACTCCTTCGGACAGCGCTTGTTTGGCGGCGTAGAGATTCCTGAGCGACCCGAGCATACCTTCGCGGCTGCCTGTGATCACGGTGGGCAGCAGCCGTGTGGTGCCGGTAGCAAACTGGGTGCGGAGGGAGCGGGCGATGTCTTCGTGCGGTGTATCCGGCGAATTATAGTCGACGCCATCGAAACCGTTGACCTGGAGATCGATGAATCCGGGAGAGAGAAAGGGGAGACCGGCGGCTGGTTCGACGAGGTCATCGGCGAGGTGAATGAGGGAGTCGAACTCCAGGAGGATATTCGATCCGCGGAGGGCGTCGTAGCCGAAACATTTCTGTATCATGTTGATTTATCCACAGCTTCCTCACAGGAAAGCCTCTCTAACTCTAACAAACCAAACGAAAAAAAAGATTGTGGACGGCGGACAATTCTTCTGGTAAGTCGACCGTGAAACTGGTACATCTATATACAGATTCCGCGGGATGCGGCGCACGAGGCTGATCTCGGGGGAGGTGGCCGGAGCGCTCTCCCGCGGATTTCGTTTTTGAACATGTCACGGCGTGATTCGCCCCACGCCGCGTCATTAGGTTCCGGGGCGCTAACTGAATACGGCGTTCCCGCCTCCGCGGTAAAGTGTGAAGACCTTTGCCACGGAAGCGGAGACGCCGGGCTAGGAAGGCGCCCCCGAGCCGGCCTCGATTATATGGCGGTGAGCCAGCCTTCAGTATCCGGGCTAGTTCCGTTGATGATGCCAAAAAAAGCCTTTTGCAGGGCTTCCGTGACAGGTCCGCGCGCGCCGGAGCCGATTTTTATCTTGTCGATCGAGCGGATGGGGGTGACCTCCGCGGCTGTGCCGGTGAAGAATACTTCGTCGGCAATGTAGAGCATTTCGCGCGGAATCATGGATTCGGTCAGGTCGTAGCCGAGTGTTTTGGCCAATTTGATGATCGAATCGCGAGTGATGCCGGGAAGCGCGGAGTTGCCGAGGGGAGGGGTGATGATCTTGTTGTCGCGGATGACGAAAATATTCTCGCCGGAACCTTCCGAAATGTAGCCGTTGGTGTCGAGCGCGATGCCCTCGGCGTATCCGTTGAAGTGGGCTTCCATGCGGATGAGCTGTGAGTTCATGTAGTTCGCGGCGGCCTTGGAGAGGGCGGGCAGCGTGTTGGGCGCGATGCGGTTCCACGACGAGATACAGACATCGACACCCTGCGCGAGGGCTTCTTCGCCGAGATACTTGCCCCATTCCCAGCAGGCGATGTAAAGATCGAGCGGATTCTTGATGCCAAGGACGCCCACATCGCTATAACCGCGAAGGAGGATTGGCCGTACGTAGCAGGCATCGAGCTGGTTGACGCGGATAAGCTCAATGGTGGCTGCCGACATGTCGGCTACAGAAAACGATACTCCGTCCATCCGGTAAATCTTCGCGGAATCAAGCAGGCGGCGATAGTGTTCGTTTACGCGAAAAAGGCGCGGCCCGTTCGGAGTAGAATAGCAGCGGATACCTTCAAACACGGCGCTGCCGTAGCTAACAACATGGGAGAGCACATGGATTTTGGCATCCTCCCAACGGATAAACTTCCCGTTACACCAGATTTTTTCAGTGGGCGTCAACATCCTCTCATTATAAGCGGATGCCCTGCAACTCCCCGCCGCGCTGCCGCATCCTACGAGGCGAAAGACTCACGTGTAAAATGGCTTAGGCCTCACGGAGGACTCCCGTTTATGCACATCCGACGAATCCTTGCACATGTCATTGTCACCGCGAGCATCGTGCTCGCCGCCGACAAACAACGCACCTTGAAACCGGGCTGGAACCTCTTCTCGCCAGACCAGGACGTCAAGATGGGACAGGAGTACGCGCACGAAGTGGAGCGCCAAGTGCAGGTTATTAACGACCCGGCGCTTCATAACTACGTCAACAAGATTGGATCGCGCCTGGTAGGGGCCATTGAGGGCCAGAAGTTTCCTTTCACCTTCAAAGTCGTCAACGATCCCTCGATTAACGCCTTTGCCCTGCCCGGCGGACCGATGTTTGTGCACACCGGGTTAATCGCCGCCGCCGATAATGAAGCGCAGATCGCAGGCGTGCTGGGCCACGAGATGGGACACGTCATGTTGCGGCACGGCACGAATCAGGCATCGAAAGCCAACCTGATCCAGATTCCTGCAATGATTGCGGCGGGGATTTTCGACCGGGGCGGATTGACGGGGACGCTGACGCAGCTCGGCATTGGCCTTGGCGCTAATTCCGTGCTGATGAAGTTCTCCCGCTCGGCAGAGAACGAGGCCGATCTCTATGGTGCCCGTCTGGTGCACAGGGCCGGCTACAACCCGGTAGAACTGGCTCGGTTCTTCGAAAAACTGGAAGCTGAATCCGGGAAGGGAAGCGCGATGACGCAATTCTTCAGCGACCATCCGAACCCCGGTAATCGCGTGAAGAGCATCCAGGACGACATGAAGTTCTACGACCGGAAGAACTACGAGACGGCTTCCACGACGCCGGAGCTGACACAGGCGAAGTCGATCATCAAGCGCCTGCCCGCGCCTCCGAAGAGGACGGCCCAGGGAAGCGGCTCCGCGCAGGCGCCACAGGGTCCGGCGGTGACGACGAACGTGCCCGAAGGGTTCAAGGCGCACCAGACTACGCTATACGCGATGGCCTATCCGAGTGACTGGTCGTCGCGTCCGGCTGACGACGGCGTCTCGGCGACGCTTGCCGCTTCCGACGGCATCGTTCGCGGGGCCAACGGCCAGGATGATATTGGCCACGGCGTTATCTTGAGCTTCGTCAAACCGCAGAGTAACGACATCAACACGGCGACCGACGAGTTGATCAAGGGACTTACACAAGGGAATCCCAATCTGCGGGCGTCGGGCAATACGCAGAGTCTGCGGATTGACAACTACGTCGCGCGCATTACGCCGATGCAGGGACAGTCCTCGATGCGGCAAGGCGAGCGCGAGAACGTAATGATCCTTACCGTGATGCACACGCAGGGGATGTTTTACGGCGTGTTTATCGCGCCGGAGTCCCGTTGGCGCGTTGCTGAGCCAGAGTATCGGCAGATGATGCAGACGCTCCGCTTCAAACGCTAGACGCTTGTTTTCGACTTCCGGTTCGTGGACAATTGGCCCCCGAGGGCCCTCTCATGGAAAACATCGAACCGGTTCGGCAATCGGAGCGAATCGCGTCTATTGACACTCTTCGCGGGTTTTCGTTGCTTGGAATCCTGCTGCTCAACATCGCTTCGTTTGGCCTGCCGTTCGCGGCGTATATGAATCCAACCGTCTACGGCGGTGCGACGGGCGCGGACCTGAATGTCTGGCTGATCGCGACAACGCTTTTCGACGGCAAGATGCGATGCATCTTCTCTATGCTCTTCGGCGCCGGCGCAGTGATCCTGTTGCGGCGCGCGGAGCGCCGTGGAATAGGTATTGCCGCGGCCGATATCTATTACAGGCGCACGATGTGGCTTATCCTGATCGGGCTTCTTCATGCACACCTCATCTGGTCCGGCGATATCCTCTATGGCTACGGGGTGGTGGGACTGCTGCTGTTTCCACTCCGGCGCCTTTCGGCGAAAGCGCTGATTATCACAGGGGCGGTCATCATTCTGATCCATTCCTTGCAGGGGGTTGGCGCGGGGCTTGGGATTCGCGAACTCCGCGACAAGGCGTTGGCGGCGGAAAAGGCTTCCGCTCCCAGCGAGGAGCAGAAGAAGGCAATACAGGAGTGGAAGCAGATCGGCGAAATGTTTGAGCCGGCGAAGGCGGAAGTAGACAAGCAGGTGTTGGCGCACCGGGGTGGTTGGATGGAGAATCTACCCATCCGTTCGGCCGAGGCCGCCATGTTTGAATTCACGATGTTCTTCCAGTTTTTGTTTCTCGATGTCCTTGGCATGCTCATCATGGGCATGGGGCTCTCGAAGGCAGGCGTTTTTGACGCTTCCCGCTCCAACACGTTCTATGCCGTTTTTTCGCTGGCCGGCTTTGCGGTGGGGGCGCCGCTGCATTACTGGGCGGCGAAGAGCTGGATGGCGGATGGGTTCACCGCGCCAGGATACTTCTCCTATCTCGGCTCCACGGCGGATCTGGGCCGCTTTGCCGTCGCCATGGGTTACACAGGGCTCGTCATGCTTGCTTGCAAGGCGAATTTCAGCGCGATCACCAGTCCATTGGCGGCCGTCGGCCGCATGGCCCTCTCCAACTACCTGCTCACGTCCATCCTATGCACGCTCTTCTTCAACGGTTATGGGCTCGGCTTTTTCGGCAAGCTCCAGCGGCACGAGTTGTACTATGTCGTGTTCGGAATGTGGACCATTAACCTGATTGTCAGCCCCATCTGGCTTCGTTATTTCCGCTTCGGCCCCGCGGAGTGGCTGTGGCGTTCGCTGACGTACTGGGAGAAGCAGCCAATGCGGCGCGGGGGAAGGCTGCCCGCTGCTATCATGGAGGCCACATCATGATTCGCACCGCTGCTATTACTCTCCGCGGAAATCCACAAAAAATCGTCGGGCCTGAGTTGAAGACCGGCGATTCCGCTCCCGATTTTGAAGTTGTCGATACCGCACTAAAAACCGTTACGCTGGCCGACACAGGCCACGGCGTCCGTATTTTCAGCGTCGTCCCTTCGCTCGATACACCAGTCTGCGACATGCAAACCAAGCGCTTCAACGAAGAAGCCGCCGCTCTGCCGAACGTGAAAATCTTCACCCTCTCGACGGATCTGCCGTTCGCCATGAAGCGCTGGTGCGGCGCGATGGGCGTCGACAATATCGTCATGCTCTCCGACCACCGCACCGGCTCCTTTGGCTCGGCGTACGGGACGTTGATCGAGGATCTCCGCATCGAAGCGCGCGCGATCTTCGTGATTGACTCGAACAATGTTATCCGCCATGTTGAGTATGTGAGCGAAGTGGGAAACCACCCGGATTATGACGCGGCGCTGAACGCCGCGCGGGCACTCGCCGCCTGAGTTTTCGAGGTAATTATGAGCTCACGCCGGGACTTACTCCAAATCGGCGCCGCCCTGACCGCCGCGACAGTTACTGCGCAGGAGCACCATCCATCGGACCAGGAGATCAAACCGGCCAAGAAGACGGCGCGGTTCTTTAAGCCGGCCGAAATGGAGTTGTTAGCCAAGGTGGTGGATCGCATCATCCCCCGCTCGGACACGCCAGGCGCCGCCGACGCCAATGTGCACTATTTCATTGACTGGCAGTGCCACACGAATCCGAAACGCGGCGCGCAGGTGCGGAGGGATCTCCGATGGATCGCCTTGCAAGGATTTGCCGGCGGCGGCCAGGTGGCGCTGTTGACGCAGTGGAGTAAGTCAGCCGGGGAGCCGAAGAGGATCTTTCAATCGTTCAAGGATCTGACTGTCGACGGCTATTACGGCACGCGCGAGGGATTGCAGGTGGAATTGGGCTGGAACGCGAACACGTTCGTTCGGGAATTCAAGGGCTGCACGCATAAGGAACACGCCTGAACATGTACACGCAGTCTGCCCCCGAAGTGCATGACGTGATTGTGATCGGCAGCGGCGCCGCGGGCGGAATGGCGGCGTGGAACCTGGCGGTGAATCACGGCGTGAAAGTTCTGATGCTCGACGCCGGCGCGCGTTTCCGGCGTGAGGACTTCTGGACGCATGTGAAACCGTGGCAGTGGCGCGAGCGCATCGAAAAGGGTTTGGCGCCGCCGAAGATTCAGCTTGACCCGAAGGAGCAGCCTTACCTCTCCAAAGAGCCGAATAAGTTCGACCTTGTGCGCGTATGGGGCCGGGGCGGGAAGACCAACATCTGGGGCCGCGTGTCGCTGCGTTATTCCGATCTAGATTTTGAGGGTCCCGCGAAGGATGGTTGGGAGATCCCCTGGCCAATCCGCTACAAGGACATCGCGCCTTATTACGACAGGGTCGATCAGCAGATTGGAGTCTGCGGCGGCGATGACGATACCGATTCGCTACCCGGCAGCCGCTATCACCTGCCGCCTCCCGCGCTTCGCTGCGGCGAACGGTTCATGAAGCGCGCCGCCGAGGCGAACGGCATCAAGGTGGTGAATGTACGCCGCGCCGTCATCACCAAGCCGTACAAGAATTACAATCCATGCCACTACTGCGGGGCGTGCGGCCGCGGCTGCGACGTGTCAGCTTTTTTCAACTCCACCGATTATCTCCTCGACCCGGCGGAGAAGACAGGCAAGCTGCAAATCGTCGATAACGCCGTGGTCGCGCATATCCTGATGGGCGATAACGGTCTGGCGAAAGGGGTCCGCTATTTTGATCGCAATACCGGGGCGGAGCGGATTGTTTATGGCAAGAGAATCGTGCTCGGTGCGAGTTGTGTCGATTCCACGCGCATTCTTCTGAATTCGAAGATCGGCAATTCGTCCGGCGTCATCGGCCACTATCTGTGCGAACAGGTTCGTTTTCACATGTACGGATTCGTGCCGGAATTGATGGGGACAAAGCCGATGAACGACGACGGCATCGGCGGTGAGCACATTTACATGCCGAGGTATAACGCGCGCGATGGGCGCAAACGCGATTACCTGCGCGGCTTCGGGTCGCAGTTCTGGGGCTCCGGTTCGCAGGCGGGCGTTGGCGCGTGGGCGAAGCAGATGGAAGGGTTCGGGCTCGAGTACAAAGCGGCGATCAAGCGCCGCTATCCCGCGCTGGTGGCGATGCATCCGTACGGCGAGGTGCTGCCGTATCGACAGAATCGCGTCACGGTGGAGGGAACGCCCAAGGACCGGTATGGTATTCCGATTTCGCGGATCGAATACTCCATCGGCGAGAACGAACGAAAGATGATCCGGGAGATGTACGACATGGCGGAGGGCGTTTTCCGTGGGATGAAAGCGGAGATTGTTCCCTTCCAGCGTGAGTCGATCGACAGCTTCGGCAGCGCCATTCATGAGCATGGTACATGCCGGATGGGCACGGACCCGAAGCGAAGCGCACTGAACGGGTTCAACCAGATGCACGACGTGAAGAATGTGTTTGTTGTGGACGGATCTTCGTTCACGACGGCGTCGGAGAAGAATCCTACGTTGACAATCCTCGCGCTTGCGTGGCGCGCGACAGACTATTTGGCGGACCAAATGCGGACGGGTGCCGTGTAGTTGCGGCTTTTCTTCATTTCGTCAACGGAACAATCGTCAACTTCCTGATCTCCACGGGCCCGTGATCGCCCTGCACACTGATTGGTCCCGGCGCTGACTCGTCCCAATCGTGCGCCATCGCCGTCAAACCCTCCACGATCCCCTTATCAATCACCTTTTGTCCGTTCACGGTCACCGTGACAAAGTGGCCAACCAACCGGATATCGTATGTCTGCCACTCTCCGGGCGCCTTGCTCGCATTGACGCTCGGCGTAATCCGGCTATACAGCGCGCCCGTTCCGTGCGACCCTGCCGGTTTGCCGAAGTCATCGATAATTTGGATTTCATACCGTCCGCGCAGCCCTAACCCGCCGTTTGAATGTGCGCCGATCTTGAACTCGCAGTGCAACTCGAAGTTCCAGAACTTCTCCGCGGAAACCAGGTTGTTCGCGCCGGCGACGTTCTTCGTGATGCCGTCCTCCACCTTCCAGCCGAGCTCCTTCCCCGGTACCATCGCCGACCAGTTATTCAGGTCTTTTCCGTTGAATAACTCCACTGCCTTGCCGCGTTTCCACGAATTGTCGTCTTTGTCTTTCAGCACGGGCGCCCGCTTGCCGGTGAAAGGCAGCTTATCCGTTTTGCCTTCGATATGGTGCTCCCCTACTAACTCGCCGTTTAACAACTTAGCCGTGTAAACTAACTTCGCCGGTTGGGCGCCCGTCCGGTTGAAGGAAAACGACAACACGCCGTCCTTGATCGCCAGATTGTCGATGACGTTCAAATCCCCGCCCAGTGCGCTGATGAATTTCCCCGACATCTTCGGCGTTCCGGCTCCGTTCACCTCCAGCCACCAGGCGCGTCGATTGGCGTTGTTATCGACCTTAATGTCCCAACGCCCATTGAAGTCCTTATCCCCCGCCCAGGCGGCAAAAGCAAACAGCGCAACCACGAAATATCGCATGTCAGCAGTGTATCGAAAGTGATATCGTGATGCCCATGCCAACGGCCCCTCTCGCCCGCCGATTACGCCTCGCGCCCCAGACGCCCGTCTTCGCAAGCGGCCCACATGCCATCGCCGATGGCCGCCACTGGCGCACGCCGCGCTTCTCCGTCATCCGCCTCACCACCGATAGCGGCTACAGCGGCTACGGCGAGTGCGCGCTCATCGAGCAGGTCGAATTCGAAGCTGCGCTTTCGCTAATCAGGCGGCGGGATGCAACCTCTTTCGAAATTGTTCGGACATTGCTTAGCGGCCCGATGGAAGCTGCCGTCAATTCCGCGCTCCTGGACATCGCGGGCAAACTGGCCAAGGCTCCCATCTATCAGGTCCTCGGCGGCCCCACGCGCAACAAAGTACGCGCCATGGCGCCGCTCCCGACCGCCGATCCGCGCGAAATGGACCGCCTGCAGAAGGCCGGTTATCGCGCATTCCGCGTGCCGGTCAACCTCGCCAACGCCGTCACGCGCCTGACGGATCTTCGCAAAGCCGCGGGCGATGGTGTCGATTTCGTTCTTGACGGCGCCGGCAAATTGACTCCCGGCCAGGCCTCGTCACTCGCGGCGGCCGTCGAACGCCTTCATCCTCTGTGGCTCGATGAGCCATGCCCGCTCGGCAACCTCCGCGCCGTGAGCAAGATCAGCGACGAAAACGTTACGCCTCTCGGTTTTGGCCGTTCCGCGCAGCGTCCCGCTGAGTTTCAGGAACTGCTTCGCGAGCAGGTCATTGATGTGTTGCGCCCCGATCTGGCGCGCGTGAGTATCTCCTCCATCCGCCGGGCCGCCGCTATTGCCGAGGTTTACTACACGGCGGTTGCGCCCTATAACACGGGCGGCCGTATCGCCACAGCGGCCGGTCTTCAACTTGCTGCCGCCATCCCCAACTTCTACCTGCTCGATATCCCGCCTGGCGCGGCGCCCATCAAGGACGGCTTTGCGGCGCTGCCCGCCGCGCCCGGCCTCGGCATCGACATCCGGGAAGGAGAGTGGAGCTGATATGGAACGCAGATTCTTTCTCGGTGCCCTTGGCGCAGCGCCGTCCGTGACGAAAGCGGCCGATCTCTGCGGTTGTGGATTTGTCCCGCAGTCCGCGGTGGGCGCGGAGGCTTTTGCCGGCGTTGGCAGCAAGATCAAAATTACGAGGGTAAAAGTGTTCGGCGTGTCGCTCACGCCGGAATCGGACCGGCCGTACGTCTTCGTCAAACTCGAAACGAATCAACCAGGATTATACGGTTGGGGCGAAGGAACACTCGAAGGCAAAGCGGCGGCGGTGATGGCGTGCGTTGACGACTTCAAGGACTTCCTCATCGGCTCCGATCCCATGCAGGTCGAGCATCACTGGCAGTCGATGTACGTGCACAGTTTCTACCGTGCGGGACCGGTCATCGGCTCCGCGATCAGCGGCATCGACCAAGCATTGTGGGATATACGGGGCAAGGCGCTCAACATGCCGGTCTACAAGCTCCTCGGCGGCCCGGCCGATCCGCGCGGCGTACGCGGCTACTATCACCTCCGCGCCCGCACGAAGGCCGATCTCCCCCGCTTGCGCGAGGAAGCTCGCCGCCAAGGCATCACCTGTTTCAAGAGCGGCATCCCCGGTTACTACGAGTGGATCGAAACGCACGCCAAGATCGGCAAGGCCGTTCAATCCATTGCCGATCTCCGCGAGGGTCTCGGGAACGACATCGATATCGGCATCGATTTTCACGCCAAGACATCGCCGAGCGTGGCTTCCATTCTGGTGAAGGAACTCGAACCCCTGAACCTCTTGTTTGTCGAAGAACCATGCCCGCCCGAGAACGTGAAAGCCATGCAGCGCATCGCGCGCCGCTCCACCACGCCCATTGCTACCGGCGAGCGTCTCATCGCCGCCTACGGCTGCCGCGAACTCGTGGAAATGGGTGTCGTCGATATCATCCAGACCGACATCAATCATGTTGGCGGGATCACCGCGCTCTGGAAGACCGGCGCCATCTGTGAGGCGAGCGGCATCGCCATGGCGCCGCACGCGTGCGAGGGGCCGATCGGCGGCCTGGCAACGATCCACGTCGATGCGGCCATGCCCAATTTCCTCGTCCAGGAGATCTGCAGCGGTGTCGACATCGGACCGCAGGAGAAGGTGTGGCACGAGTGGCTGGGTTTCCCGGCCATGCGCATGGTGGACGGCCGATTCCCGCTCAGCCAAAAGCCTGGCCTCGGCTTTGACCTGACCGAAGAGGCGCTAAAGAAATATCCGTTCGGCGGCACGCGTCCCATGGCGCGTGTGTTTCATGAGGATGGCTCGGTGGCGGAGTGGTAACTCAGGTCTGCGCTTCCACTCGCGGCTAAGACAAGGTTCCTTATAAAATGGGGCCCGCATCCTTTGCAGGCCCCATTGTCACGGTGCCAGAGGCTTCTACGGCTGCACGAGTCCTCCTGCTGTGACCGCGAAGGAGAGGACTCCGTTGGCGGTCGCGGAAGCGCTTCCGCCTGGCGAGACGGTCACGATGTGGTTGCCGCCCGATATGGCCACCGAGATGGTGTACCCCGTTGACGGCGCCATATCGGTAATCACGTGGCGGGTCACCACTGCGGACACGGTGTAGCTGAAGGAACCCGCGATCGCGGT
The DNA here is from genome assembly GCA_016185425.1 of Acidobacteriota bacterium. Taxonomy (GTDB): domain Bacteria; phylum Acidobacteriota; class Terriglobia; order Bryobacterales; family Bryobacteraceae. The sequence goes on from JACPNQ010000017.1 coordinate 26,168, forward strand.
TCCAACCGGAGCTGTACCGGAGACCACCACGTTATTACCCCCGGCCGGCGCCAGAAGGACTCCGACTTCCGATCCACCCGTCACGTTAACACTGGTGGCCGAGGCGACCTGCGCGGGCGATGGTGCGAGATCGAAAACGGTCATCCAGCGGCGCGTAGCCGTGGGCGCATCCGTTGCGCGGATCTCGGTCCGCCACATCTTGTTCCACGTCGACGTGTCGGTCGAGAGGCGGTCCGTAGTGACGGTTGCCGCATTCACCGGAAGGATGGTCGTCATCGACCCGGCGAACGCCCATCGACCAGTCCGAGCGTGCCGCCACTCCGCCGACACCGGGAGCCAGGTGCGAGACCGGAAGGCTTGCATAGTCCGACGTCTCCGGCGCGGTGTTATCCCAGAACAGGAAGTCGACCCATTCCGTGCTGTCTCCGGCGTGGAGCGCGTCGAGGGCTATCTTCATGTTCCGGGCGTACTTGTGCATCATCGGCGCCATGGGATCGCCCCACATCGCCAGGAAACCGGCGAAGAACCGGTAGGTCTCGAGCCGCGGCGTGCCGGGCCATATCGCCGTGTCCCCCGTGTTATAGAGTTCGCCGCGATCGTCCATCATGTTGCGCGTCGGCCACGTGAACGCCATGAGATATCGCGCCTGGTCCAGCGGGAACAGGTAGGGCTGCGGAGCATGGATCAGATCGATGCCCTTCGCCGTTTTCACCGCAAGCGCGGGCAGCGCCTGGTTTCTCGAGGCCAGAACACCGTACTGCGTAAAGCCTTCGGTCCACCCTCCGCCGTCGAGGTTCACGGTGTAGTATGGCGCGACGCGCTGCAGATGCTGGCGGTTGTACCAGTCATTCCACCATCTGTCGCCGAGCGGGCTGTCGCCCTGGACGGCGAGGGCCGCCATGCACTTTGCCGCATAGTATCCAGCGAAGTAATTGCCTTGCGGATGATCGTATTCGAAGCTATCGTTCTCAAATCCGTTTATCCAGTTGCTCAGCGCCCCCAGTCCAATTTTGCAGACGGCCTTCGCCTTCTGGCGTTCGAGGGTTCTCCTCACCGCGGTTGAGATTGGCGTCTTCACCAAACTTGGCAGTCGCCGGATGACTGCGGTGGGACTCGTCGCGATGCAATTCCTCGATCGCGCGCGTGATGGCTCTTCGGCCGAGTCCTTCAATACGTCCGCGGGCGCGGTCTATCTCGACCGCTGCAGCCTTCGCTATATCGGCGCCTCCGCCAGTGCTTACCGTGCAGTTCTGCAAGGACGGCCGTTCGCCGCGTTTCTTTTCGACCATTGCAAGGTTGGGCTCTTCGCGCGATGTGACCCTCGACGAGTTGCGGATCGAGTGTACATTCCCTGCGGACGAGTCGACCGTGGATTTGTGCCGCTCTCTCTTGCGGTGCGAGCGAACAATTCCGGGTTATGCCGCGCTTCGACCGGAGAAGCAACATCCGATCCGCACTCTGCTATACCATGGCATAGATGGAACTACACGACCAGACGAATTGTTTCGTTGACGCTGTAACGATTTCTTTGTCATTTACTACAGTAAACCAATAAGGTCGCCGAGTTGCGCGCCGCTGGACTGTGGCGCAACTCTACAAGTCTGTGTCAGGATATGACTCTTTGGATCAGTATATTCAGCGAATTAAACGATCCGGCTGCCAGGCTAGCCCCTTTCGATGCGCGCCTTTACGAATGCTGGCTGCCCGTGTTTCGGAGTGGCATCAAAAATGCAAAGCCGGGAGGTTGCGGAGTGTTTTCCATCAATAATGATGTTCGCCGAGTGGCGGATGTAGAAGGAATTTGACGATCATGTTGCTAACAAAAAAACTGTACTTGCTTGGGTTTTTCGCCATCGCGGCCGCTGGGGGGCTGGCGGCGCAGAACTCGATCCTTGTCAACACGACAGCGATCAGTCTCAGCTCACAGGCGGGCAGCCTGACGCCTGTATCGCAAAGTATTTCGGTTTCGAGCAACAACACCCAGTTTGGATTTCAAGTCTCCGTCATCATCAATACACCAGCGGGGGGTACTTGGCTTACCGTCGACCGGGCAAGCGCAGTGACCCCAAGCATCGTCGTCGTTTCGGCCACTGCGGGCACTCTCGCGGCCGGCTCGTACACGGGGAGCGTGAATATTTCCAGCGCCGGCACGACGAATAGCCCGGTTACGATCCCTGTGACCTTTACCGTCGGGGCGGGAACGCAACTGCAATCCGCGCCGACGGCGTTGACGTTCAACTATCAGCTCGGCGGCGCAACACCCGCTTCGCAGAATCTCTCCGTCTCCAGTGTGACCGCCGGCATCGGCTTTACGGCAGCGGTACAGCTAATCACCGGATCGGGGTGGCTGGAAGTAACACCAACCACGGGAACCACTCCGGCCAACCTGAGTGTCAGTGTTCCGCCGGCCATACTACAGAGCGCGGCGCCTGGTACTTACACTGGGACGATTGTGCTGACCCCTACTTCAGGCACCGGCACCGCTCTCCAGGTACCCGTCACGCTGAACGTGACAGGGACTCCTCAATACATGGCCAGTCCAGCGAATGTAGTCTTTAACTATCAGACGGGACAGGCGACACCCGCGCAACAGACGATCAACGTGACGCAACTGGGTGGAACATCTGCGTTTACAGTCTCATCGACGACAAGCGGCGGCGGCAATTGGCTCGTTGTAACTCCACTCTCCGGGGTGACACCGGCAGTACTTACTGTCGGTGTGCAACAGCCTTCTGCACTTCCGCCCGGCACTTACAACGGCTCCATTGTCGTTACCAGCTTTTCCGGCCAGCCGGGTCCGTTAACGATATCTGTCTCGCTCACTGTAAGCAACGCCCCTCTTCTCTCGATCGCACCAAACTCGCTGAAGTTTGACTACCAGCCAGGTTCGGCGATTCCCGCTCCGCTGACGCTGACTCCGACCAGTACAAGCACCGCGGTGAATTTTACCGCCACCGCAACTGCCACCGGCGGCAATTGGTTGTCGGTGAATCCAGTTTCCGGCTCGACACCGAATCCGATCAGTGTGAGCGTAGACCCAACCGGACTCCTGCCTGGCGTATACACGGGCACCGTAACAGTCGCCGGCGTGGGAACTGGAAACGGACCTCAGTCGGTGCCGGTGACCTTAACCGTCACGAGCAATCCGATCATAACGGCGTCGGCTTCATCGCTGACCTTTAACTATCAACTGGGCAAGGATGCTCCCGGTGCGCAGATCGTGAACGTGAACAGCACCGGCGGGCCGTTTAATTACACGATCGTGGGACAAACGATCACCGGTAGCGGGTATCTCAGCGTCAGTGCGACTTCGGGCACCACGCCCGGAAGCTTCAGTGTTTCGATGGTGCCTGCTGTGATTGCGGCGGGAGCGCCCGGAGTTTACTCCGCGAGAGTCACAATCACTGCGCCCGGCGCGGCAAACAGTCCGCTGGTCATTCCGATTACTCTGAACCTCAGCGACAAGGCATTGGTAAATGTCAGCCCCGCGTCGCTCTCATTCAATTTTCAGGGCACCGGCTCGCTGCCATTGCCGCAATTCATCTCATTGACGAGCACTGGGGAGGCAGCCAATTTCTCCGTGTCAAGCACCAGCACGGGAGGTTGGTTGACCGTGGGCCCATCCAGCGGCACGACGCCTGCAAACGTTACCGTGCAGGTCACGCCGCTGGGACTTTTGCCAGGGACCTACAAAGGCTCGATCACGATCACCGCGAACATCCCGGGCGGTGGAGCTACGCTGAACAGTCCAATCACTGTACCTGTCACACTCACGATCAGTGCGGGATCGCTCTCCGCGGCGCCTGCTTCGCTCTCGTTCACGCAAGCGCAAGGGGCGGCGGCTCCGCCCGCGCAGACAGTCAACATCACGAGTTCGGGCACTGTCTTGAACTACTCTACTGTCGCTACCTCGCCGGTCGGTTCCTGGTTGTCCGTGACGCCGGCTAACGGGGCGACTCCCGGGGCGCTTAGCGTATCGGTAAACGGCGCGGGTTTGGCGCCGGGTACATACAACGGCTCGGTCACCGTCAGTTCTCCAGGAGCGTCGAACAGCCCGCTGACGATTCCCGTGTCTCTGACCATCGGAACGGGACAGACGTTGACTGTCTCGCCGACCACACTCAGCTTCAGCCATCAAATTGGAGCGGCAAGCCCTGCCAGCAAGACGATATCGCTGACCACCACCGGCGCCGCGCTCAACTACACGGCGGTCGCGGCCACTACTGGGAACGGGGCTTGGCTCGGCGTTTCGCCGGGGAGCGGCGCGACGCCCGGGACATTAACTGTGAATGTGAACCCCTCCGGCTTGACCGCTGGAACGTACAACGGGACGATCACGATAACGTCGGCGGGCGCGAGCAATAGCCCGCAAGTGGTGAACGTCACGCTGACGGTGACGACTGTTCCAGCTCCGGTGCCCACAGCAGTTGTTAATGCGGCGAGTTTCGCGCCTGGACCTATCGCGCCCGGCGAGATTCTGACAATCGGCGGCACCAATCTCGGTCCGGCCACGCCGGCGAGTTTCCAGGTGAACGCGGTGGGCTTCGTCGATCCGACGCTTGCGGATACTCGAGTTCTGTTCGACTCCATCCCCGGGATCGTGCTGTATACGTCTCCAAATCAGATCAATGTGATTGCACCTTACGGCATCTTCGGAAGGCCGGCCGTTCGCATGACCGTGTCCTATTTGAATCAGACCTCGGCTTCGATCGACTTGCGTGTCGTCGATACCGCTCCGGGAATTTTTGGAACACCGAATTCCACCCAGGGAGCCATCTTGAATCAGAACTTCACCATCAACGGCGCCAACAATCCAGCGGCCAAGAACTCGGTGATCAGTGTCTTCGCGACCGGTGAAGGTCAGACGACGCCCGGCGGGCAGGACGGCCGGGTAATACCTGTCGACATCAACCAACTCAAGAAGCCGCTTTTCCCAGTAACGGCGACAGTTGGTGGCATTGCGGCACAGGTTGAGTACTACGGCTCAGCGCCAGGCCTGATCTCGGGTGTCATGCAGGTGAACATCCGCGTCGCCCCGAACACACCGTCTGGCAATCAGCCAGTAGTGATTCTCGTAGGAGCGTCTCCGAGCCAGGCCAACCTGACCGCGGCGATCCAGTAATCGGAAAAGAATGCAGGGAGCGGCGAAGGTAACTGGCTGCTCCCTCTTTCTTTGGTCCCCTCCTGATGCCTATTTGGAGTCATCGAGAGCGAATGCGACGATGCTGTCATCGGTTACCGGTTTGCCGAAGAACCCGCCGCCGGTATCGGCGGCTCCCGTGAAAACCAATCCCGCGGCAGGCGCGATGGTGCCGCCATTTCCCGGACGCCCTGTGTTGTGGCTGCCCTCTGGCAGGTTGTCCGTTACGCCGAACGATACCTTCCGGGCAATTTGACTGGTGTTCACATTGACGGCCGCCTATTGTTCCCATGGAAGCTGCTGTGTGCCGGCTGCTTTTACGCTGAACCGTCCGGCGCCAGGGAAGCCATTGCCGGACCGCTCTTCGGATCGTGGTCTCTGAGACCGGACATCTGTCCCAATTCATTGACGCTGGCGAATAGATAGCCAAGCCGCGGATCGAAAGACGTTCGTACCCAGTTCACGCCGCCGTGATTGCCCGGGAACTGCGCGCGGAGGCCGGTCATAACCCCTTGCGCCATGCTCGCGGACTGATATAGAATTCGCGGCATCAGGTTTCGCTGGGGTTCCCTTACTAAATCCGATTCATTGGACGGCGTGCTGCCCGGAGTTTTTGCCGTAGGCCAGGCCGGGTGCCCGTCTTTGGCTGTCACCAATTCGGAATGCTAGAGGGATCTGTCGAAACGATGGGAGGAATGCAATGTTTCAGCGCTTCAACGCTTTTTTGACTCTGAATGCCGTCCTGGCCGGATTCGTTCTCCTGCCAGTTCCGCTGCGCGCCCAAAGCGGCGCCGGCTCGATACAAGGCACGATTCAGGACGCAACTGGCGCGGCGGTGCCGGCGTGCAACGTACACGTTGTAAACCAGAAGACTGGCGTCACGAATGACACAACATCGAACGAAATCGGGTTTTATTCGGTTCCAGGCCTGTTTGCCGGCAGCTACACGATCACGTTCAGCGCGGCCGGAATGAAAAAGTATGAGGCAAACCTCACCTTGCAGAACGCGCAAGTTGCGATTATGAGTCCCAGGCTGTCGGTTGGTGACGTCGCCGAGCAGGTGACGGTGTTAGGGAACACGCTGCAACTGGCTACCTACGACAGCGGCACGGTCAGCACGTTTCTCGATTCCAGCCGCATCGACCAGCTCCCGCAGAACGGCCGCAACGTGCTCGGCCTTGCCCAGCAGACCGTTCCCGGTCTCGAGGGTAATGGAACCCGGGCCAACGGGCTCATGCAGGAAGCGATGGAGTACTCGCAGGACGGCGCACCAATGACAAACCGGAACTTCGGAGGCGAAGCCAACACGGCTCAGTCCACGCTGCCTGACCCCGATTCCGTTCAGGAAGCGAAGTTCGAAACGCTGAATTCCAGCGCCCAGTTCGCCACCCCGGCCACCGTCATTCTCACCACCAAATCCGGTACCAACTCCATCCACGGCACGCTGTTCGAAACTGCCCGCAACAACTATTTCGGTGTCGCCAAGGCACGTCAGAATCCGGCCAACTTCGCCGCGCCTCACCTCGTCCGCAATGAATTCGGCGGATCGGTCGGCGGTCCGGTTGTGATCCCGAAACTGTACGACGGCAAGAACAAGACCTTTATCTTTTTCGCCTATGAGCGCTTCTCTTTGCGCCAGGACTCCAGCCAGTTGGTACGAGTGCCGACCGTGGCCATGCGCGGCGGCGATTTCAGCCAATTGATCAATGGCGCCGGGATCCTCCAGCAACTCTACGACCCCAGCACCACGCAGGGTGCGGCCCAAAACTACGCGCGCCTTCCTTTTGCCAACAACCAGATCCCGATCAATCGCATCAGCCCCCTGGCCAAGACGATATATGCGGCGACGCCTCTTCCTCAGACGCCCGACAACCCGCTCGTCAACTCCAACATCAACGACACGAATAAGACCCAGCAAACAGTATCCAACTGGACCGTCCGCATGGATCACGTCTTCAACGAAAAGAATCGTGTCTACTTCCGCTTCACCGATATCGAGCAGGCACAACAGGCTCTACGAAACTATCCTTCCGCTTCACCGGCCAATATCGCCGGAGGCGGACTGCCGGCCGGCGCTACCGGCTACCAGGCCATTCCCGTCGCCACCATCAGCCACGCATTAGGGTTTTCCCACACGTTCTCCCCGACGTTCTATTCCGAAACCATCCTCAGCCAGCAGTGGCAGAGAATGTACGTCGAAGGCAACCAGGTCTCGCAGGCGAACTATGAAGCGCAATTGGGCCTGCCGAACAACTTCGGCCAGATCGGCTTCCCGGAGATCGGCTCGAACCTCATCATGCCGTACGGCGGTTCCCAGTGGAACTACGGAATGAATCAGCGCATCGACACCGCTGACGAAAACCTCACCAAAGTCGCGGGCAAACACACCCTGACCTTCGGCGGCCGCTACCGCCATGAACGGTTTGGCTATTTGTCTGACCGCTCCCCGGACCAGACCGCATTCTCCAATCTCGCGACGGCGATCTACGACCCAACCACCGGCGCCAACTACGGCGCCCGTGCCAACACCGGCTATGCGGATGCCGACTTCTTCCTCGGCGCCGCCCAGTCCTACAGCCAGCGCAAGAACGCTCCCTTCGGCCGCTCCCGCCTGCAGGAATTCGATGGCTATTTCCAGGACAACTTCCGCGTCAACTCGCGGCTTACCATCAATGCCGGAATCCGCTGGGAAGGGCATCCCGCCCCCTACTCCGATGGCGAAAACTTCGCTACATTCAGCCTCAAGACAAACGCCATTGTTTTGAAGCATCCGATCCAGCATTACGTTGACAATGGCTACACGACCAACGCCATTATCAACAACCTGCGGAACCTGGGAGTCAGATTCCAGACCCCGTCAGAGGCCGGTCTCCCCGACGCCGGTTTCTACGGAAGCTGGAAGAATTTCATGCCCCGCGCCGGATTCGCTTACACCCCTTCGTTCGGCAAGAATGGAACCGTCATCCGCGGCGGCTACGGCCGGTACATCTATCCGGTGCCGATCCGCAACTCGGTCCGCTACCTGACCGCCGTATACCCGTTCACTGCGTCCTACACGCAAAACTATAACTCCGCGACGCAGTCGCCGGACGGCCTTCCCAACTCTCTCCTACGCAACCCGCAGACGGTAATCGCCGGATTCAATAGCCGGAACGTAGTCGATACCAACACCGTCAACGCCCTGCTGCCGGGCATTGCGATGAGCACAACTTTGGCGGCCGAATACCCTCCGGCCCGTGTCGACACAGCGAATCTCACCGTGGAACAACCTTTCGGTGACGGCTCGGTGTTCCGCATCACCTACGTGTTTACGCACGGCGAAAACCTGGATCAGAACCTGCAGTACAATAACGCACCTTCCACCTATGTGTGGCAGGTCGCCACCGGCACCACCCCGCCAACGGGCGCTCTTGCCGGCGTGGCCACCCGGCCTTATGACAGGACCGTTTGGGGCGGCAACGTCGTGTCCACGAAGACCGGCTGGTCCAACGACAGCGCTTTGCAGCTCAATTACCAGCGGCCGATGCGCAAAGGATTCGGCTACCAGGTCTTTTACGTATATTCACGGGCTTTCCGTGTTGGCGGAAACACCTTCCGCGATAACGTGCTCTACCCGGCCGAGAATTATGCGCCCGGCGTCCTTCCGGCAGGCCTGGAAACCGGCACGACCATCAGTCCGAGCCGCGCGCTGAACCGTTACCAGAACTACCACATCGATACCGCGATCCCGGTCAACCGCGTGAACTTCAACGGCATCGTGGACTTGCCGGTCGGCAAAGGCAAACGCTTCCTGGGCAACTCCAACAAGTTCGTAAACGCAGTGGTGGGCGGCTTCCAGATGGCCTTTACGGGAACCGTCGTCTCCCAGGGCTTCCAGGTGGCGGCCGCGAATTGGGGCGATACCAGTAAGGTCGAAATTTATAAGAGCGAGGTTCCAGTCACCGATTGCCGCAGCGGCGTCTGCCGGCCGGCCTATATGTGGTTCAACGGGTACCTCTCGCCCACCGTTGTCAACGCCGCCCGCAACGGAGTCACCGGTGTCCCGGCCGACTACAAGCCTTACCTCGCGCCAATCAACAATACGCCGGGCACGACGAATTTCGGCAACAACAATGTGAGTGTCCCGCTCAAGAACGGAACTTCGGCGGTTACTGGCTTCAGTCCCGGACCGTCGGGCTCCAACCCGTTTTCTCAAACCATCCTTCAAGGGCCCAAGAACTACCAGGCCGACATTTCTCTGTATAAGGTCTTCAGCTTCACTGAGAAGGTCCGTCTCAGAATTAATGTGGACGCATTCAATGCGTTCAACATCCAGGGCCGCGTCAACCCGAATACCACGGACGGCATCCAGTCTTTGCAGAGCTCATACTGGACGCCACGGCAGATCCAGATGACGATGCGGCTGTCGTTCTGATATGGATCGACCTTGTCAAGCTTTCGAGAATTGACAGGGTTAGGGATCAGGCCCGGCGCGCTCCGCAAGGAGCGAGCCGGGCTTTTTCTTTTTGCGGGACA
>JACPNQ010000027.1 GCA_016185425.1 Acidobacteriota bacterium
TCGCTCGCCATCGCTGCGTTCCGCGGCTCCCCACGCCGTGGTCGATCCATTCGCCTGCTGCTTGTTCATTCCGGTTCTCTTTCCCGCCCTGCTCTTTAATTAGGCTGGCCGGAACTGTCTCAGCTATGTTGGCACGGAGGGCCGTCCGGCTGCGCGCTTCGCTTTGATGAGGGAGGGTAAGTCGAGAGTTAGCACTTGACGGGAAAAGGCCTCAACGGAAATGGAGTGAGCCTTTACGTCGTTGAAGCTACCAACGCCTGCGACTTCCGCCAGCAAGTCGACTTCGCCGATTGATGTCCGCAGCGTGAAGATTGAGCCGTTGCGAAGTGTTGTTTCATCCCACAGGAATGGTAGGCCGGTGGGGAATTCGCGGGGGCGAGGTGAGAACGGCGCCAATGCAATTGATAATTTGCGGAGATTGGATAGCTCGCGAGAGTAGCAGATGTCGAGGTCGTAGGTCAGTGTCGCACTGCCGTGAAATGCAGCGGACAGGCCCCCGACGACTATGAACTCAACGCCCGCATCGCAGAGGGCCTGAATTGCGGTTTCGAATTGCATCAGGTGCGTCTACGCGCGACGCCGCGGACGCGATCCAAGGCGAGTGTGGCTTGTTCGAGTTTCTTGGCGCGCTCGGCCGGAGTGAGGCGGAGTTGTTCGATCAGGAGAGAAAGGTCGACACCGTAGTTTTTCGCAGCTTCGATGCGGCTGCCGGGAGGCGGATTGAGAAGGCGCTGTTGGGCGCGGGCGAATTGCTCCGGCGTTAACGGATCGAGGCGCTTCATGCTTCGAGTTTAGCGCTGAGAGCAACATGAATCGTCAATACGGAATCGGACACGTTCCGAGTATGAAACTCATAGTGGAGCTCGACCGGGAAATTGATGGGCGTTGGATTGCTGAAGTTCCAGAATTGAATGTCCTGCTTTACGGAGATTCCAATCAAGATGCGATACGCTGGGCGAAATCGGCGGCGATGGAGGAGCGGTCACAGTTCCGCAATCGGAAGCTGGCACTTGCGCGGCTAGGGAAGAAGATCGACACCTTGAATGCCGGGCGGCGCGATTCAGCGCGGGCGGAGCAGTGGAGGGCGCATTACGGCGTGGAGCGGGGGGAATCCGGTGCGGGTTTTTAGCGGGGTGGCGGGTTGAGGAGGCCCGGTCAATTAGGGAATTGAGTGTACTGTCCCCCTATTTGTGTAGCGACGGAATTCGGGCAGGGCCCAGGTGATCACGACCGATCCTAGAACGCAGAGGAGACCGCCGGCGACCACGGATGGCCCGAGGCCCAAGAGTCGCGCGGCGAAGCCGGCTTCCGCGTTGCCTAGATAGGGGCCGCTTAAGTAGCTCACCATTTCGATGGCCGCGGTCCGGCCGCGTAGCCGGGCGGGGATGGTCTGGTTCCACATCGTCATGCGGAAGATGCCGCTGACCATGTCGGCGGCGCCGGCTAAGCCGAGGCAGAGCAGGGCGAGCCAGAGGTTTGTTGAGAGGCCGAAACCAATGATCGCGAGACCCCAGAGGCCGGCGGCAACTGCGATCGCCAGGCCGTGACGCTTGATGTGTTTTGCCCAACCCGAGGTCAGGCTGAGCAGCAGCGCTCCGACCGGACCGGCGGCGTAGAGCCAGCCGACGTTCTGGGGCCCGAAGATGGCGCCGAAGGCCGGGAACAGGGCGTTGGGTATGCCGAAGAACATGGCATTCATGTCGATGAGATATGTCCCGAGGAGATCCTTGCGTTGAAGCGCGTAGCGCCAGCCTTCCGAGAGCGTGTGCCAGGTGAGGCCGCCCTCTTCGCCGCCGGTGAATTCCTTGCGGTGCATCGCTACGAGCGCCAGCGCGGCGCAGATGTAGGACGCCGCGTCGAGGCCGAAGGCGACCGCGGCACCGTAATTCACGGCGATCCAGCCGGCGAGTCCAGGACCGGCGATGAAAGCCGCACTGTGGCGGATGGAGTTCAACGCACCGACGGCGGTGAGTTCGGACGGCAGGACCAGTTGGGGTGTCATCGCCTCATTCGCCGGGCGGTGCACCGAGTTAAGCGCGGCGAGCAGGGAGGCTGCCGCAAATAGGAGTGGGACGCTGGGCGCCGGTGACAGCGCGTTGACGGTAAGGGCGGCGAGAGTGAGCGTCATGAGCGAGTCGGCAAGGACGAGGAGCGTGCGGCGATTGAAGCGGTCGGCAAGGACGCCGCCGAGGAAGGCAATTAGGAGCATCGGCACGAACTCGGCGACGCCGAGGAGACCCACCATTACCGATGACTGCGTGAGGTGATACATCTGCACGGGCAGAACGACGTACGTCAATGCCGAGCCGAAGCCGGAGATCATCTGTCCGAAGTAAAGGAGACGGAAATCGCCGGAGCGCTTGAGCGGGGTGACGTCGGGGAGGAGCCGGCGCACGCGCGATTACAGCCGTTCGGCCGTGACTTCGGCGCGGAGGTTGGCGACCCCGGCCGTGTAACGGCTATCGGAGACGGCGAAGGCGAGTGCGTCCTCTACCCAGTCGTGCCAGACGCCGTTGGGATCGTGGGAGGCGGCGGTGATGGTGTATTCCTGCGGGCAGAGCTGGCAGGGGAAGCTGTAGGTGACGCGGACGACCTGGCCGGGCTGCATGGCGCCGAGCGGGTAGCGTTCGAGCTCGGTATTGGTGCCGTAGACTTCCGAGCCGATTCGGGTGCGAATCATCATGCCGATCACCGGATTGTCGACGACGCTTTGAAAACGGACGGTGATGCGAACGAACATGGGTTCGCCGCTCCGGAGGACACCGGTGGGTTGGGCGTTGGCGCCGAGGGTCTCGATAGAGACGATTTCCGCACGGCCATCGCCGCGGCGGAGGGCGGGGGAGAGGGGCGCGGAGACGGATTCACCCCACGCTCGGTGGCGGGCGGCGATGTGCTGGAGGTAGCGGGCGGTGACTTCGCGGGAATCGCCTTTGGCATAGAGACGGCCGTCGTGCACCCACCAGATTTCGTCGGCGATCTGGTGAAGCATGTCGAGGTCATGGGAGGCGATCAAGATCGTAGCGCCGGTGCGGCGAAGGCGGTCGATTTCGGTGAAGGCGCGGGCGCGGATGAGGGCATCGCAATTGGAGAGGGTGTGATCGATGGCAAGGGTGGAGACGGAGGAGAACTGGGGGGCGTCGACGGGGCCAAGATAGCGGGCGGGAACGTCGAAGCGGACCTCGCCGGAGTGGGCTGGTTCGAGGCCGGTGGCGATGCGGAGAAGTTGCCGGGCACCGCTTGCGTCCTCACCGATGACACCGATGACAGCGCCGTCGGGAGCGGAGACGGTAACCTGTTGTAGCGGGGCCAGTGAGGCATCGCGAAAATGAATGGCCATTGTTATCAGGATACTGTCCCTGCTTGCTTTCTGCTTCTTTTGCGCTTCGGCGGAAGAGGCGATTCGGTGCGTTGCGGGTGAGGAGATACTGCGCGAGGATGTGACGCTGACGGTGAGCGGGCGGGCGGCGTTAACGGTGGAGGGGCCGTGCCGGGTAGTGCTGCGCCGGGTGACGGTTCGGGGGCAGAGGGAGACGGCGCCGCAGGGCCAGCCGCTACCGCCTTACGACCGGCGGTTTGCGGACCACTATCAGGGGAATGGTGTGCTGCTGATCGGGAGTGCGGAGGTGGTGGTGGAGGACTCGTTTTTCAGCGGCATCGCGGCGTTTCCGTTGCTGGTGAGCGGAGCTGGGCGTGTGCGTATTTCGCGGTGCCAGTTCCGGGACTCCGGATCGCGGAATGCCAAGGGCCGGAATAATGCGACGGGCGGTGTGCTGCTGGAGGATGGGACCGCGAATTTTGTCATAGAGGGTTCGACGTTCGCGAACATTTTGGGGAACGCGGCATGGACGCATTCGCGGTATGGATACGTGCGGAACGGGCCTGGCGTCATTCGAGGGAATACGTTCGACACAGTTGGCCGGGATGCCGTGCAGGCAGGTCATGCGTCGCGAGTGGAAGTGTTGGAAAACAAGATGACGCGCGTGGGGTATCCGGTGGATGCGATTGACGTGGAGGGCGGGGGAACGCCGGTAGGGATCGATACCGCGGGGAATGTCGATGGGTCAGAGTATGCGGGAAATACAATGACCGAGATCAATGGGAAGTGTATCGATCTGGACGGGTTTCATCACGGGGCGGTGGTGAAGAATACGTGCGTGAACAGGGGCGCGGCGGCGGAGTATCCGTTCGGGCATTTCGGCGTGGTGATGAATAATACGAACCCGGACATGCAGTCCGTGGGGATTCGGGTGGAGGAGAACCGATTTGAAGGGATGCGGTTTGGGGGGATCTTCGTGATTGGGTCAGGGCATGTTGTCCGCAAGAATGTTTTGAAGCGGCTGCACACAGCGCATTGCAGCGAGGATGTAGTTCAGCCGGGATGCACGCACTTTGACGGTGAGCCAGATTTGTTGCGGACCGGGATCTATTTGGGCCGGCGGGCGGAGCGGGCGGCGGTGACGCGGGGGAACAGGATTGAAGGGAACACGATAGAGGGTTGGCGCATGGATAAGAAGTGCGTCGGCTTCGCGCCGGGCGTGAATCCGAAGGAGAATCAAGTGAGCGGTAATCGATGCCGTCATCAGGCGAATTGAACCATGGCAGAAAACGTAGTCGAAAAGATGCGCGAGGATTGGAACGCGCGGGCGCGCGAGGATGCGAATTACTATGTCGCGTTTGGGCGGCGGGACCAGGAAGACGATGAGTTTCAGTCGACCGCGGCCGAGGTAGTGCATGGGTTGGAGTGGGAGATGCGGCGGCTGCCGGCCGGGCAGGATCCGCGCAATCGGCGGGCGTTGGAGATTGGCTGCGGACCTGGGCGGCTGCTGCGGCCGATGGCGGCGCACTTTGGGGAGATACACGGAGTCGATATTTCCGATGAGATGGTGGCGCGAGCGCGGCAGCGCCTGGCCCATGTGCCGCATGCCCATGCGCATGTGGCGCGGAATTCGAACCTGGAGATGTTTGCGGGGGAGTCGTTCGATTTCGCGTACAGCTATGCGGTGTTTCAGCACATACCGAGCCGGGATGTCGTGCTGGGGTATTTGAAGGAGACGTGGCGGGTGTTGAAGCCTGGCGGATATATGCGGTGCCAGATTAACGGGCTGCCGGAATCGGCGGCGCGGTACGACACGTGGAGCGGGGTGAGGATCGGCTCGGCCGAGCTGGAAGAGTTTTGCCGTGCGAACGATTTTCAGATGCTGTCGCTGGAGGGGACGCAGACGCAGTATATGTGGACGACGCTGCGGAAGCGGCCGCGCGGGTGGTATGAGCCGGTGAAGAGGCCGGAACAAGCAGCGGCGATCCGGCGAATTACGAATGCGCAGAATTCAGAGCCGGTGGCGCCGGCGCGGGGACGGTTTGCCGCGTTGTCGCTATGGGTGGAGAACTTGCCGGATGAGTGCGATCTGCTGAATTTCGAGGTGCGCGTGGGGAACGGGCGAGGGACGTTGACCTACATTGGGCCGCGGGAATATGACGGGATGGCGCAGGTGAATTTGCGGTTGCCGTTCGATGTGGGAACGGGGCTGCAGCCGGTGACGATGGCGTGGCGGGGCGAGGCGATCGGGCCCGCGGCAAAGGTGCGAATTGTGCCGCAGCCGGCGCTGGTGCCGCGGGTGTTGGCTCTGTCGGACGGGATTAATCTGATGAGCGGGCCGCGGATTGTGACGCGGTCGGTAAAGGTGACGCTGGAGGAAGTGGTTTCGCCGGAGGAGTTCAGCGCGACGGTGGATGGGCGGCCGGTGGTGGATATGGACTTCTTCTGCACCGATCCGCTGCCGCCCCGGTTTGAGGTGAACTTCAAGCTGCCGGATGAGATTGCGCCGGGCGGCCACTCATTGGAGATGAAGTTGGGGAAGCGTGTGGTTGCGCCGGTGGGGATTGACGTGGTTTAAGTCTTTGTATTTCGCTGCGTGCGCTCTTCTTCCGTTTTGGCGGTGATGCGGGAGCGAAGGCCTAACAGCTTTTCGATGAGGCCCTGCCAGAACGAGGCGCCGAGTCCAACCAGGACCCAGGTAATCCAGATGCCGGGTTTGGCAATGGTATCGGTGATGGGCTTGGCCATGGGTTGGTCGAACGCGGCACCGAACATGTCTTGTTTTTTCACTTCGGCGAGGAGTTGTTGCTGGGAGAGGTTTTTTGCGGCGGCGGCATTGGCTAGCGCTGCGGCGGCTTCTTTGTTGGTGGACAGGCGGGATAGTAAATCGAGCGAGTCGATGGGGTAGACGATGAGGAAGATAGCGGCGAGGATGGCGGAGACGACTTTGGCGGAGTAGGTAACGTTGTCGTCGGTACGCAACATCACGTCGTCGAACTGGGCGAAAAGGCGGGCGGCGAGCTGCGGGGCGACGGAGGCGAGCGCTTTGGTGCGCCAGACGTGGGACGGGGAGTTGGGGTCGGCGGCTTCCTGCTGGAGTGTGGCGAGTTCGACCTCCTGCAGGAGAGAGGCGGGCTCCTTGGTGGTGATGGTCTTGATAGCTGCGCCGATCTTCTTCCAAGCGCCTTCGCCATTGGCTTTTCGGAGGAGGAGCAGGACGAGCTCTTCACGGCCAATCGCCTCTGTAGCGCCGAGGCCGAAGGGCAGCCACGCGTTGACCATCTTGTCGCGGACGAGATTTTTGGCGGCTTCGCGGAGCTCCTTCTCGTCGAGGCCGGCGTTGAGAGTGCCGACGACGAGTTGGAGCCCTCTTTCGAGGTTGCGGATGCGGGAGCGGACGGCGGAGAGCCACATGGCCGTCGTCGTGCCGATGAGCGTGGCGAGGACAGCCATGCAGAGGCTGAATCCGATGGCGATATCGAGATAGTGCAGGACGTCCATGGGCGCGTAGATCTACCTTATCGCGCCACGGGTTGCGTTTGTTCCGCTTAGTCGAAGTAGCCTTTGGCCAATTCCGGCTTCACGTTGATGGCTTGGCGCCAGTAGGATTTGGCTTCCTCATTGCGGCCTTGGGCCTTGAGAGCATGGCCGAGGTTGAGAAGCGCTTCGGCGAACTGCGGGCGTTCGTTGAGGGCTTCCTGATAGAGGCGGATCGCGTCATCGAGCTGGCCGGATTTCTGGAGGAGGAGGCCGGTGTTGTAGAAGACTTCCGGCGAGCGTTCGCCGACGTCGATGAGCTGTGCCTGGAAGTCGAGCGCTTTTTCGAAATCTTCTCCTTCGACGGCTAGGCCGGCTAGGCCGCGGAGCGCTTCGACTGATTTCGGCTCCTGGGCGAGCAACTTCCGGAAGGTCTCCGACGCCGCCGTGCGGTTGCCGTTTTTCCAGCGAGCCAAGCCGAGATTGATGAGTGCTTCCTTCCAATCGCCGCGCTTGCGGAGACAGGTTTCGAATGCCTCTTCGGCGCCCTTGTATTCGCTGCGGTCGAGCTTGAGGAAGCCGAGGCGAAACCAGGCCTCTTCCCACTCGGCATTTTTGGCGAGCAGCTTCTGGTAGAGCTTTTCGGCGTCTTCCTTCTGGCCCTGCATTTCAAAGACGGTGGCGAGGTTGAAGAGTACTTCCGGAAGATCGGGGGCGATGTTGAGCGCCTTCTCGTAGGCTTCGCGGGCGCCCTGGAGGTCGTTCATTTCCTGCTTCACCGAACCGAGATTAGAGAATGCCTGCTTGGCGTCCGGACGGATGCGCAACGCTTCGGTGTAGCCCTTGACGGCCTGGTCCAGGCGGCCGAGCTTCTGGCTGGCGACGGCGTAGTTATACCAGCGCTCGTAGTGGTTCGGCGTAAGGTCGACCAGTTTCTGACAGAGCTTGGCCGCCGCTTCATAATCTCCGCTCTGGAAGGAGCACGTCGCAAGGCCTTCGAGGGCCGCCTGCGAATAGGGACGGAAGACGAGCAACTGGTCAGAATACTGGCGGACTTGATCGTAGTCCTTGCGGGCGATGGAGATGGCGATGAGATTGGTGAGCGCCTCCTCCGATTTCGGATTCGCGGCGAGCGCGTTCTGATAGATTTCGGCCGCTTCGTCGAAGCGCCAGAGCAACTGCAGGGCGACGGCTTTGCCGAAGTGCGCTGTTTCGTCGTTCGCGTTTTGGCCGAGGTAGGCTTGAAATTCTTCGAGCGCCGGTTCCGGCTTTTCCATGTGGAGAAGACAGATACCGAGGCCGAGCCGGGCTTCGGCGCGGTCCGGTTCCGCCCGCAGCGTGGCCGTGAACCCATTGGCGGCCGCTTCCCATTTTCCAAGCTTTTCGAAGGCGACGGCGCGATTGAACTGGGCGACGATGTTTTCGGCGTTCAGATCCAGCAGCCGGCTGTAGGTTTTGACGGCGTCCTCATATTGTTCGAGTTCGCATTGAAGGTGGCCGATGGCGGCCAGCATCTCCGGTTGTTCCCCATGCGTGCCGATGCCGCTCTGCAATTCGCCAAGGGCTTCCTTTAACTTGCCCTCCATATGCAGGGCGACCGCGCGGCCTAATACGGCCGCCGCACCGTCGACAGGCGCGCCGGGCTGGCCATTTCCTCCACGATTTCCGGGACGAGAAGGTTGATTCTTGCTCATGTTGCTCACTCTCTCTGCGTGGGTGGTCGGGTCTAGAATGACGAATCGTCAGTCAGAGCCCTGATTAGCTATCGGCGGTGGAGTCAAAAAAGAACAGAGCTTCCCCCAAAAGTCGTTCTGATGAAAGACGTGAATGCCGTAGATGCGCGGGCGGTCGTCGAACGTTCCGAGCAAGCCGATGCCGCCGTCGGGGAGGCGTGAGTCGTTGAAGGTGTCGATGACCTGGTCTTGCAAATACGTGGTGATGCTGTCGCCGCGGACCTCCGCGCGGATGGAGTAAATGGTCTGATTTGCCGCGCCGTGGGGCAGGGGGAGGCGCGTGACGCGTCCGGCGTGGCCGTTCATGACGGTCCAACGCTCCAGTTCGAGAGACGTCAGCGGTGCGCCGGGAGTGACGTTAAGCCGGAAGAAGTGGTAATTCTGCGGGCCGGAAGCACGAACCATCCACTGAATGGCACGACGGTCAATCGACGCTTTCATTTCAAACACGTAGTCGCGGAGGGCGATGGTCGGTTGGAAGATAGCGAGATGTCCGGGGCGGACGGTGCCAGCGCGGTCATAGGACCACGAGCGCGCCCACTCTCCCTTACCGTCCCAGGAACTGAGACCGTTGTGGAAGTCCTCGACCAGGTCGACGCTGGCACGGCGGGCGATGCCGGCCGTGATGTTATCCCACGCGGTGGGGCCGCCGGCGCGTACGATCTTGACCGGCTTCTGCTCGATAGCGGCTGACGCCTTTTCGTCTTCGACGGGTGGCGCGCTGACGGGCTTCAGCGCCGCCAACTGTACTTCCTTTTCCTCCAGGGGAGCGGCGCCGGGCTGAACCTGCTGTTGCGCGGGGATCTTGGCGGTGACGGGCTCGGCCGTTGATGGCCGTGCCAAAACCCAGATGCCAATCACCATCGGAACCACCATTGCGATCCACGTCAAGTCCGAAGGCAGATGGCTGGCTTTATTCCAGACATCTTTGATTTGGAGCTTGGAGAAGCGCTCGCGGAGGTCGGAGGCGAACCTGACCGGTGAGGAGTTTCTAACGCGGGGCCGTCCGTCGTCGGGTATTACGTTGGAGGCGCAAATGGCCGGTGGTGCGCCCCAGACATCGAACCCGATCACCATGGCCTGTGCCGCGGACTGTTTGGCTGTGGGAAGGGCGTTGGGGACGCGGAAGAGTCTTAGGGAGATCTGCCGCAGCGAGCACGGTGCGGAACCGGTGCGCGCGGTGCCGAGAACCGTTGCCGGGCACAAGTCCACCGGTTCGGCTATCAGGGGGCGCGACGGAATCGACCGTGCTCGCGGAGGTGCAACTGGTATGCAGCCAACCGCGTCGTAGCCGGCGATGCGGCGTCCTGAGTGACGTGGCAGGCGGACACGGAGAACGCGTTGTAGCGATTGCGGCGCGATAGCGCGGCGGGCGACGTCGATCAGGTCCGGACGTAACTCGTGACGCACCTGGCCGGCGATGGCGATCTGCTGTCCGGCTGGCTCAAAACGGCTTGCCGGACACCACTCGCGTACTTGGGGAGCCTCGGCTGGAGATAACAACGTAATCGGCTGGCTCCCCGGCGCATCCGGCAGGGGGACCGCGGTGCAGGAAGCGCTGCCGAGACCCGCTCGACGGCGGCGGCGCACGGCCAAGGCGTTTTGCCTGATCGCCGGCGATGCCCACTCCGAGTTCCATAGGGCAGCGTGCCGGCCGGAGGCGAAGCCGGGTTCCGGAATGGGAAGGGAGATCGACTGACGGGTGAGCAGGCGGCTGGACCGGGTTGCGGTCCGCCCCGGAATCCGATGGACGGACTGGCCGTTGTGCGTATGAGCAATCAACGCCAGTTCCGTTGGGACGCGATCCGGGGCGGACGGGCCTGCGGGAAGCAAGCTCGGGGCCACGGGCTGGAGTCCACGGGCCACGGGCATGCCACCCACGGGTGCTGCGGCACCAAACGCGCCGAAATGGGCGGGCGCGGCGGCGAAGGCAAGAATTTCGGGCGATTGCGCGATGGTCTTTAACTGAGCCGGACGAACCGGCGGGTATTGAGTGGCTGCGACCAAGGCGCCGAGCGACGTGGCTTCGAGCAGGGACCAAAACTCTTCGGTGCACTCCAGATCCGGAGATTCGACCAGAGGCTCGACATAAGTGAAAGCCGAACGGAGACGGCTGACAGGCAACGAAGGCTGAGGGGCGTAAAGGAAGTGAGCGGAACCGTTGTTCCGCAGCGCCATGGCATCCGTTCCCGCCTCATCCAAGTGGACCGCCGCTAACGATTCGCACAGTGTCAGCACTCGACGACGCTTGGCGTAGCGGCGAATGACCTTATGCAGATCGAGCTGGTAGGCCGGGACTTGGAGATCGAGCAGATCCTGACCGCTGGTGCCACGAGCCGGGCTATTCGGCACGGTGAATAAGCTGTATCGTGTCATCAGGTCCCAGCGGCCCGGGCAAACGGGCGTAGAGGATAAAGCACGCGGAATCACGAGGCGCAGGTGCGGCGTGTGTTCGACGATCGACAGTCTGGGGAATGTACCGGCGGCGGCTTGCACCTGCGGAGCGACGTAGTAGTGCGCGAACAGGGCCGTCGCCGTGTAAACGTGTGCCCGTTCGATGAAGTGAACGGTGGCCGGAATTGGCATCGGCTCGGCGGGAATCTCAATCTGGACGCCCCGATAAGACGGAGGATCCAAAGGAAGCGGTCCGCCGAACACGTTCATCGTGGGACCGCCGTGATCCATGATCGCCGCGGCGGCAACCATCCGCTGCGTGCGCTGCATTGCGGAGGAAGATTCGGCCAACCGGCGCATAGCCAGTTGCTGCTCTTCGGCGAATGACTGGCGGTGTGCGTCGGTGCAGAACTCCGCGTCGTTCATTCGCCGCAACAGCGATATTGACTTGTTACAGTAGCGGCAGCGCAAACCCATTCCTTTGAATACGGATACGTACCCATCACCAGCGTAGGCCCCGTCCGTGGAGATTGCTACGCAGTGAATGACTGTGTTTTAACCCGGTACCTAGGGTCGTCCCGGTCAAAATTAGGGTTCTACCTTAGAGGAAATCGTAAGGGAGCAGAGAATTTACAGATGCCGCGTCCACTACCTATTTATGCCGCTGGATCTGCTTGTCCTGAGCGTTGCCCGTTGCGCCGACGGGAGAGCCGTCTTCGGATTTGCCGAGACGGCCGCGCGCACCTTCGGGTTTGTGCGCCTGGTGGCGCCGACGCCGAGCGGTATCCTATACCTCCAACATACGCAGCTTGGGAACGCGGCGGACCCGCGGCCTTACGACCTGATCCGCGTGGAGGCGCCGTGGGCTGACAGCCGTGTGACGCAGCCGGAGAACCGCGTCGTGGACCATACGCCGTGGGTGTTGCTGGAGCGGCCGGCGTCGCTGCCGTGGATTGCGGCCTTCGAGCGGAACGCGGCGAACTCCGGTCCCCTCTTCGGTGGGCCCGGCCGGGCGATTCGCGCGCCGGACCGCGGCTTGGCGAGATCCATCCTTTGTGTGCAGCCGGAGGAGGCGCGGGCGGTTTGCGAGTGGGATGAGCGGAACGAGAAGTACCGGGTGCGATTGCGGTTCCTCGCGAGCGGAATTCCCTATGACCTGCCGCTGACGGATGCGCACTATTCGGCGATTTTGCGGAGTGCGGGAGAGGGCGTTTTTACATTGGAACAGATCCGTTGTCGGACGCCGCATGGGTTGCGGCTGCTGGTGACGCTGGGCGAACCGTTTCACGGATGGTGTTACAAAATGGTGGCAGGAATTCTGCCTAGCAGAATCGTTACACTGTGGCGAGATGGATTCTCGCCGACATTTCCTATTCCGCAGCGGAACGCTGCTAGCCGCCCTTTGGAACACGCCGGTTCCCTTATGGCCGGCGCCTAAGTTCTTAAGCTACCCGTTCGCGCTTGGTATTGCGTCGGGCGATCCCGCCGAAGATGGATTTGTCTTGTGGACGCGACTGGCGCCGAAGCCGCTGGAAGGCGGCGGGATGCCGGAAGCGGCGGTGATTGTCGAGTGGCGCGTGGCTGAGGACGAGGGGATGAAGAAGGTCGTCAAGAAAGGGACGGCGACTGCTGTCCCGGCGCTGGCGCACTCGGTGCATGTGGAGGTGGCGGGATTGCGTCCGGACCGGTGGTATTGGTACCAATTCCGCGCAGGTGGCGAAGTAAGCCAAGTGGGGCGTACGCGGACGGCACCCGCGTTGGGAACGACACCGGAGAAACTCCGATACGCCTTTGCCTCGTGCCAGCACTGGGAGACCGGCTATTTCACGGCGTACGAACACATGGCGGCGGAGAATCCCGATTTGGTGGTGCACCTTGGCGATTACATTTACGAGGGATCGCCGCGCCAGGGCAACCCGAGGATTCATAACAGCAACGAGATTTTGTCCCTGTCCGATTACCGCAACCGGCACGCTCTCTACAAAACAGACAAGCCGCTGCAGAACATGCACGCCTGGGCGCCCTGGATATTGACCTGGGACGACCACGAAGTCGACAACAACTACGCGGGCGACATTGCCGAGGACAAACAGACTCGGCAGGAATTATTGGAGCGGCGCGCGAACGCGTACCAGGCCTACTACGAACACATGCCGCTGCGGGCGGCGGCGGCGCCGCGCGGATCGGGCATGCTGTTGTACCGCAATATTTCGTGGGGTGCGCTGGCCAATTTCACGGTGCTGGATACGCGGCAGTATCGCACGGACCAGCCGTGCGGCGACGGCCGGAAAGCGCCGTGCAAGGAGACGTACGATCCGGCGGCCACGCTTCTTGGAGCGCAACAGCACGCGTGGATGGAGCGGCAGTTGACGCAATCGAAGGCGAAGTGGAACATCCTTGCACAGCAAGTGCTGATGGCGAAGATCGACTTCCAGCGCGGTGACGGGGAATTGCTATCGATGGACCAGTGGAGCGGCTATGAGGCTTGCCGTAACCGTGTGCTTCGATTCCTGAATGACCGCAAGGTCGTCAATCCTGTGGTGATTACGGGCGATATTCATTCCAATTGGGCGTGCGATTTGAAACTCGATTGGAAAGACGAGAAGTCGCCGGTGGTTGGCGTGGAACTGGTTGGCACGTCGATCACGTCGGGCGGGGACGGGCTGGACGCGATGAAGGGAGTGGAAGACGTGTACGCGGAGAATCCGCATTTGAAGTGGCACGGCGCGCGGCGGGGATATGTGTCGTGCACCGTGACGCCCAAGGAGACGCGGGCCGAGTATCGCACTATGCCCTACGTGACGAAACCGGGAGCGCCAGTGCAAACCGCCAAAAGATTCGTTGTGGAAGCGGGAAAATCCGGGCTGCAAAGAGCGTAAACCGGGTACGATGACAACTTGGTTCCGTTCCTAGAAAAACACTTCCGGCTGTTGACCGCCGCGCCGATCTTGCTAATGGCGATTCTGCAGTTCACATCGGCGCGGCAGGAGAGTCAGACCTTCGACGAAGGCGTGCATCTTGCCGCTGGCTACCGCTATTGGCGCACGGGCGACTTTTCGCTCAATGTGGAGCATCCGCCGCTACAAAAGCTGTTGAGCGCGCTGCCGATGTTTGCGGTTCGCGCGCCGCTCCCGCCGGACCCGAAGCTGCTTATCGACCAATCGGAGTATGCGCGGACGTTTCTTTACCGCGGTCCGGTAAATGCAGACCTGCTACTGCTGTTGGGCCGGTTGCCGGCGATGCTGTTCTCGATGCTGCTGGTGGTGGCGGTGGCGTGGACCGCGCGACGCTATTTCGGTGTGCCGGCGGCGATCCCCGCGGCCTGGTTGTGCGCACTCGACCCGAACCTGATCGCACACGGGCGCTACGTGACGAACGATATGCTCAGCACGCTGCTCTATTTCCTGACTGTAGTGCTGTGGTTGGAGTATTGGGCGGCGCCATCGCGGCCGAGAGCGGTGTTGGCGGCGGTCTGCCTGGGCCTTGCGCTTGGAGCGAAGTTCTCGATGTTGCTGCTGCTGGGCCTTTTGCCGGGACTTCTGCTGCTGCGGTGGGCGATGGTCCGGGATTCGTGGCGGACGGCGGCCAGATCGATGGAGGTCCTGGCGGGAGCTTTTGTCGCGGCCGTATTGATCGTCGCAATGCTGTATGCGCCGGAGAGTTGGCGCGTCTTCCGCGGACGGCCGATCAAGGTGCAGCCGGAAACGATACAGGGAGTTGTACTTCCGGCGAGCACCTATTTCACCGGTGTGCGAACGTTGATGGACCACAATAAAGAGGGCCACGCCGCTTACTTGCTGGGCAAGGTTTCCGAGACAGGATGGTGGTATTACTTCCCGGTGGTGTTTCTGGTGAAGTCGCCGAGCGCCCTACTCGTGCTGATCGCCGCGGCGTTGGGAGTTGCGCTATGGAAGCTGCCGGGGCTTTTTCGCAATCCCCGCGGGAGTTTCGTGTGGGTGGCACTGGCGGCCGCGCCGCTTGTCTACTTCGGCGTCACGTTGACGAGCCATATCAACCTCGGCGTTAGGCACTTGCTGCCGGTGTATCCGTTCTTCTACCTGCTTGGTGCGGCCGCGCTGGCGCCGGCTTTGCCGGTACGCGGATTTGCGGTGCTGGCGGGATTGTTGCTTACCGTTCAGGCTGGCGAGACGTTTTTCGTCTACCCGGAGTACCTGGCATTCTTCAATACGGCGGCCGGAGGGCCGAAGGCGGGCCCGCGATACCTTCTCGATTCGAATCTGGATTGGGGACAGGACTTGAAGAAGCTGAAGCGCTATATCGACACTCGATCGCCTGGGCCGGTCTGTCTGGATTATTTTGGATCAGCGGAACCGGAATACTACGGCATCCGCGCCGAGTATTTGCCGAAGACATGGGACAAGGTCGACCTGGAACGGATGAACTGCATCGGCGCGATCAGCGTGACACTGCTACACGATCTGTA
Source organism: Acidobacteriota bacterium (assembly GCA_016185425.1). GTDB lineage: Bacteria > Acidobacteriota > Terriglobia > Bryobacterales > Bryobacteraceae. The sequence continues at coordinate 15,365 of JACPNQ010000027.1, forward strand.
TATCCGGCCGGGCAGTTATGAATGGCTGCGACAGAGGACGCCAATCGGGATGGCGGGCAGCTCCGTCTACCTCTACGATTTGCGAAAACCGGCGCAGCCGTAGGGGCCTACCAGTTTTCACCGCGCTTGATGTCACGAATCGTGCCGGGCACCCACTCCTTCGGATCAGGTGGCGGTTTGAAATGATCGGTATTCAGCGTCATCCACATATCGTTGTTTGGGCCTGCGACGGTGAGGACAAGCGCGACGTTGTAGCGCGGTCCCTGGAAGTAGGCGACGCGAATGGTGTGAACGCCGCGCGACAGCCATGCGCTGCCGTCGATGCGAAGCGGAATGTGAATGCCATCGTTGTCGATCACCTTCTTGCCATCGATCCAGAGAATAGAGCCATCATCGGAGAGAAGGCCGAATTTGTACACGCCCTCGCGTTCGATCCATATACGGGCGTTGTAGTCGATGGCGAACCACTCGAAGCGGTCCGTGAGGCCTGGGAACCCTTCGGAAAACGTACGGGGTGTGATCTGCAACATGGTCGTGTAGACCGATCCGGAGGCGCTTTTGGGGTTGAACTTGGGCATCGATTGCGTACGCGGCGAGACGAGATAGACGTCGCCCCGAAAGCCATTGCTGATGACGGTGGTGCCGAACGTGGCCGCAGGCTCTTTCGGCGTCTGCGCGAGCACAGCGGCGGCGGAGAGCAGGAAGATGGCGCCTGGCGTCCTCATGCGCGGAGCCTGCTGATGGTAACCGCGCCTTCAAAACAGCGCTCGATGTCGCGGCCCGCGTTGCGAGGACGGCCGGCGTAGGTTCCCGAATAGTGGAAGAGATCCCCTTCCCGGCGGAACCGCACATCGAGCGGTTCGTCATCGGGATCGCAGTCGATGATAGGCGGAATGCCGCCGTTGTCGAGGTGGGGAAGATTGATGTTCCAGTATTCCTTCGATTGCGGCGCATAGTTGAAGATACGGCCGATGGCCGGCGTGGCGAGGTCGGCTGCACACCGCCAATCGAGCGGCAGGCCGCGGCGTACGTATTGTGAGACGGCGATGGCCGGTTTACCGAGGAGGGCCGCCTCCCGCGCGGCGGCGACGGTGCCCGACGAGTATATATCGACGCCGAGGTTTCCGCCGCGATTGATGCCGGAGAACACCCAATCGATGCGGGGGAAGAGCGCGGTGAGGGCAACGCGCACGCAGTCGGCCGGAGTGCCGGACAGATGGTATTCGCGAGGTGCCGTGGCGGTAAGCGTGAGAGGAGCGTCCGTAGTGACGCGGTGGCCGGCGTAGGAGTGCGGGTCGCGGGGCGCGACGATATGCACGTCGCCGAGTTGTTCGGCGATGGAGCGTAGCGCGGCGAGTCCGGGCGCGTCCCAACCATCATCGTTTGTCAGTAGAATTTGCACCCTTGCCATCTGTTCCCATGGTGGCAATTTATGAGGCGCCGCGGGGCGCAGTATCCTAACGCAAGGATGCCAACGCAAACTGCAAACACTGCCATGCCCTACCGCCCGATGGGAAACACCGGTGAGATGGTCTCTTCGATCGGGATAGGCGGCTGGCACCTTGGATTGAGCCACGTGGATGAAGCGCTGGCGATTCGCATTGTCCGGGAAGGAATGGACCGCGGCATCAACTTTCTGGATAACTGCTGGGATTACAACGAGGGCCGCAGCGAGGAGCGCATGGGGAAAGCACTGCGCGACGGCTACCGGCAGCGGGCGTTTCTGATGACCAAAATCGACGGGCGTTCGTATGAGGAGGCGACGCGGCAACTGGAAGACTGCTTGCGCCGGCTGGAAACCGATTACATCGATTTGGTGCAGCACCATGAGATTCAGCGGTTCGAAGACCCATTTCGTATTTTGGACGAAGAAGGAGCGCAGGTGGCGATGGAGGACGCCAAGAAGGCCGGTAAGCTTCGCTACATCGGGTTCACCGGACACAAGGATCCCCTGATGCACTTGCGAATGCTGGAGATCGCAGCCGCGCGCGGCGTGCGGTTCGACTCGGTGCAGATGCCGCTCAACGTGATGGACGCGCACTATCGCAGTTTTGCGCAAATGGTGCTGCCGGAACTGGTGAAGCGGCAGATCGCGCCGCTGGCAATGAAGACGATGGCCAATGGTCATATCCTGCGGTCGGGGACAGTGTCGGCGATCGAGTGTTTGCAATATGCGCTGAATCTGCCGGTCGCGACGGTGATTACGGGAATCGATACGATCGCCATTCTGGAGCAGGCGTTTGAGGCGGTGAAAACCTTCCGGCCGATGAGCGAGGAACAGGTCGGCGCGCTTCTTGCGCGCACGGCTGAAAAGGGACGGCGTGGCGAATTTGAACTGTTCAAAACGACGTCGATCTATGACGGTACCGGCTCCAACCCGGAGTGGCTCGGAGAGGAACCGCGGAGGTTGCGGGACGCGGTCTTGACGACCTGATCGATCAGAAGCTGTATAACTGTGCGGGATTGTCGACGAGGATCTTCTTTCGCGTCACCGGGTCCGGCGCCCAGGCTGGTAATTGGTTGAGCAAGCGTCCGTCGTCAATCGGCAGCGGTGCGCTAACTTGCGTGGGCGGACGGCCGGCGGGTCCGGGAGAATCGGGATGCGGCCAGTCGGTTCCCCAGACGATGCGATCGGCGTTGGCCGCAATGAGGGCCTTGGCGAGGGGCTCGGCGTCCGGGTAATCGGGAGCTTTATCGGAAGCACGGTAGGCGCCGGAGATTTTCACGTACGCATTGCCGGAGCGCACCATGGCGAGCAACTCCGCGAACCCCGGCTGGGAGATCCCCAGCGCCGCCTTGGCGCCGCCGAAGTGGTCGAAGACCACCGGCACGGGAGATTCCATGACCAGTTCGCGTATACCCGCGACGACGGCCAGCGACGCATAGATTTGAATGTGCCAGCCTCTTTGTTTCATTCGCCCGGCGGCGCGCTGGAATCGCTCGCGGCCCTGCGCGGGGTCAGTGATTCCGGCCGTCGCGAGGTTCAGGCGGATACCGCGCACTCCGCCTTTGTGCATTTCGTCGAGATCGCGATCGGGGGTCTTGTCGTCGATAACAGCAATGCCGCGCGCCGTCTTGCCGATGGCCTTAATGCCGTAGAGTGTGGCTGAATTGTCCGTACCATAGACGCTGGGAGTCACGATGATGACGCGTTCGACGTGCAGCGCCGAGTGGAGCCTTTTCATGTCCTCCGGCAGAGCTGGCTGGGGGGTGTAGCTGCGTCCGGCGAAGAATGGGAAACGCTTCGGATCTCCGAAGATGTGGGTGTGGCAGTCGCACGCATGAGCAGGCACCTGGAAATTCACGGCCGTGCCCGCGCACAATTCTCCCGCCGCCATCGCGCTCATGATCATTCGCCGTCTGGTCATATCTTCAGCAGATTAACAGCGTTGGTCCAAGTTATCTTGCGGAATACGTCCGGTGTGGTTAGTTCTTTCAGAAGGCCGAGCGTGTCCCGGCCGACACACTTGTTCTTCAGGCGCGGCAGCAGTGCGCCTGAGCCTGTGCCCTTCCCGTCTCGGCAACTGCAGTCGCTGCCGAACATGAGCTTGTTCTGATGCCGCTTCAGGAAGGAGCGGGCAAATTCCGGATCGCGGCTGAGCGCGTTGTTGCCAGAGTTGGCGGAAAGATCGCCCCAAAGATTTGGATATTCGCTGAGCCATTTGTCGGTCACGCCGCCCGGCTTCACGGGTCCCGCCGGATATTCGGACTCGCGCGCCAGATCAGTACTAATGGCGGCCCAGAAGAAGTTGGCGTGCCCGATAAACGTCGTCTTCTTATGGGCCTTCAATACCTTGTCGAAGTTGGAAAAGCCGGTATTCCAACCTTCCTCTCCGGTGAACTTCGAAGTCTCCTGGAAATGAATCAGTACGGGCACCTTGCGTTCCGCGCACATATCGTAGACGCGCCGCATGTCCTTCGCGTCGGCCGTGGTGTGATTCTTCATCTCGCCAATGCCGCGCGCGCCGTCGTCGAGTGCCTTTTGCAGCGCTTCGAAATTGCCCGGTTGCGATGGATCGGTGGCAGCGAACCAGATGAAGCGGTCCGGCCGCAGCGCGATCTCGCCCTTGGCCTTGTCGGCGTCGCGGAGGTTCGTCAAGAGTACGGCTCTCGTCGCGCCGCAGCCCTCCACATGGAGAAAAGAGTCGCCGGCGGTCCTCCGCGGGTGCAGGTGGATGTCGACAACAGGACCACCCCATTCGCCACCCTGCTGGGCCGCAAGCGAGGCAACCGCGGCAGCACCCAAAAACTCTCGTCGATTCATGTAGCTTGTCTCCTACCAGATCAATTTCAAACCGAACTGCAGATTGCGCGGAGTGCCCGCGGCGGTGATGACACCGAAGTTCGCCGTGCCGAAGACATTACCCGGCGCCGCGAACCTCGGGGTATTGGAAAACGTGAAGGCCTCAAAACGGAACTGCAGACGCAGATTCTCCAGAAGTTGAAAACTCTTCAGCGCGGAGAAATCCCAATTAAACTGCGAGCGGCCCCGGAGAACGTTGCGGCCGGCGTTGCCATAGGTGAAGTTGGCGGGCCGTACGAACGCATCGATATTGAAATCGCGCTGCAGCGTGCGTTCGCCGCTGTACGCCGCGCCAACCACGTTCGGCCGCTGCACGACCGTATATGTACCGGTGTTAGCCGGATTGCCCTGCACGGTGGGACTGAAGGGCACCGCGGAGGAGGCGGTGACGATGGAACCGATCGACCAGCCGCCCAGCACGCCGTTCACGACAGGATGAGTGGCGGCAAGGTAATGCCGGCCCTTGCCGAACGGCAGATCGTAGAGCGCGGAGGTGACGAAACGATGCGGTACGTCCTGATTATCCACGCTGCGTTCCGGACGGAGGTTCAAAAGGTTCTGGAATCCACAGCCCGTGGCGTTACCCTGGACGGCGCTGCCGCATGTGTCACCAATGTTTTTCGACCATGTATAGGACGCCAGCACAGTGAATCCGGCGGAGAAGCGCTTTTCGACCTTCGCGATCATCGCGTGATAGATGGAGTTGCCGTCATAGCGGTGGCTGTATACCGGACCGAGCGGCATCGCAACAATGTTGGTGCCGGGAATCGCCAGGCGCGTAAACGGGCGCTTCGCATCGATAATGCCGGCGCCGGCCGGCGAGAAATTCGCGTCGTACTGGCGAACCAGATGCAATCCGCGAGAGCCGGAGTAGCCCACTTCGAACAGCCAATCGCGCCCGGCTTCCCGTTGCAGGTTGAAGTTCCACTGGTGCGCCGCCGAAAGCGGCGGGCGGCGCTCGTACGACGAGAACTGCAAGCCTGTGGCCTTGGCCAGGCCGGTCGCTCCGGTCGCGGGCCCTGTGGAGAGGCGCAGCGCGGGAACCGTGTTGGAACCGGTTAGAGTAACACCGTAGGCGAAGGGCGCATTGCCGATGAGGAATTCACTATCGCCCATGTTCTCCATGTAGGCGTAGAAGATGCCATAGCCGGAGCGGACGACGGTCTTCTCGGTGAGCCTGTAGGCGAATCCGATTCGCGGCATTACGTTGTTCTTGTCGGTGGCGACCAGCGCCCGGTCAAACCGGGAGCCGTCGCTGCGCGCGTAGACGAGCGAAGCCTGACCGGGCATCGTGTCGATATCGAAGATGCCCATCTTATTGTTCTTTTCGTACCAGGGCGGCGAGACCTCGTAGCGGAAGCCGAGGTTGAGCGTCAGCTTCTCGCCGATTTTCCAATCGTCCTGCACATATACACCCATGTTCCAGGCGCGCATCGACACGGAGACCGGCGACTGCCATACCCATTGGTTCGACAACCCGAGCAGGAAGTCCGCCGCGCCGTCACCCGAATACGCGCCGTTGAAACTGTAGGTGCCGAGCGGGTTGCGGATATTGAAAATGGGGTTCTGTGAACGGAGGAACGAGACGCCCGTTTTTACCGTGTGACGGCCATGAATCCATGTCAGATCGCCGCTCAATTGGCGGTTCTGCGAGTTGCGATCCACCGGATTATTGGCGCCGATGCCGAGCGCACGGTAACCCGTGATATTCATCTGTGAGAATCCGCCGTCCGGAACGGACGTAGCTCCCGGAATGCCAAACTCCAGATTGAAATTCCGGCCGAGCGCGGAGGCCGGATTATTACGTTGGAACCGGGTGTAGTTCCATCCCGCGCGGACCGTCATGATCAGGCTGGGCGTGAAGATATGGTTCCATCCTGCACCAGTGTTGTAGCCCTCCGTGATGTAGTCCAGGTTGCCGCCGCCGTAGGCCGGGGCAGGGAGGCTGGGTGTGTCGGGCAACAGGTTGTCCTGCCTGCTGAAGCGGAAGAACACGTTGTCGTTCGAGCCGAAGTTCTGATCGACACGCACGTCCCATTTGTCGATGTCCTGGGTTCGCGGCGAAAGGTAGGTGAAGTTGTTCGCAAGGTTCGCGGTCTGCGGATCGGGATAGAGCCTCACAAGCCGGGTTGCCACCGGGTCAAGGCGGGAGAGCGGGATCACATTGCCGGGGAACTGCTGGCCAGTGGCCGGGTCGTTGACGCGCCGCGTGGACGGCAGCTCCCCAAAGTCGCCATTGCGCATACGCAGCGTGGGAATCGTGTTAGCAATGGTGCTGGTCTCGCGAATGCGCGTGCTTTCGAAATCGCCAAAGAAGAAGGTTTTATTTTTGCCGTTATAGATCTTCGGCAGCAGCACCGGCCCGCCGAAGGCGAGTCCATATTGATTGCGCTTGAACGACGGTTTCGGCGTTCCCGCGGGGGTGAAGAAATTGCGCGCGTCGAAGATTTCGTTGCGGACGAATTCGAACGCGGCGCCGTGGAAGCCGTTGCTGCCGCTCTTGATGGTCAGATTCACTACGCCGCCCATGCCGCGCCCGAACTCCGCCGCATAGGCATTGGTCTGTACTTTGAATTCGGCAATAGCGTCAATGGACGGCTGCACCATCTCGGCCCGGCGGCCCGCGGCGGCGAGCTCCACCGAGTTGTTGTCCAAGCCGTCCATCAGGTAGTTGTTTTGACTCACCCGTTGCCCGCCCGCGGAGAATCCGCCGATGCGCGAGCCGGGCGCCGATTGTACAGCGCCGCCGGACATCAGCGCCAGGTCGATATAGTTCCGGCCATTCAGAGGCATCTCGACGATGCGCTGATTATCGATTACCTGCCCCTGCGACGCCTCGACGGTGTTCAGACGGCTAACGGCGGCCTTCACTTCCACCTGCTCTGTTACGGCGCCGACTTCCAGGCGGAAGTTCAACTCGGCATGTTGATCCACTTCCAGGGTGATCCCGCTTTGGACAATCGGCTTAAACCCCCGCTGGCGAACATGTGCTTCGTAGGAGCCGGGTTGCAGAAGAGGGACCGAATACAGACCGGAATCGTTCGTACTTACCTGCCGCTCGACCCCTGTGGAAGCATTGCGGATGCTGATCTGCACGCCCGGCACGGCCGCGCCGGAGGCATCGGTGACCCGGCCGCCCACCTGCGCCGACTGTGCGAATAGACCCATGGCGAAAAGCGGAAGCAGCGGAAGCCTGCGTAACATTGCCCAACAGTTTTTCACATTCCCGCCGCATTTGGGGTTCACTGGAAGTGCGCTAATTCCCCCATGCTAATCGCTCCGCACAGTTCCGGATATCCGCCGGCCACTCCGCCACGAGAGTACGAAACTTCTTCCGGTCGCCGGCGTAGAGCACCCGCGAAGCCTCCTCATATCCCGGCAAATTCCCGGCCATCGCTGTCAGGAATCGGCCCGCCGCCGCGCGCGCCAGCCGCTCCCGATTCTCCGGCACATTGCGCGCCTGGTCAACCAATCGCCGCAACGCCGCCGAGGCTCCGCTTGGCTGGTCCTGCAGCCATTCCCAGTGCCGCGGCAGCAGTGAGACTTCGCGCGACACGACGCCCAGCTTCGGCCGGCCGGGTCCCGCTCGTTCGGCGGTCACGCCTTGCAGATCGAAGTCTACCTGCCTCCCCGTACGGTCCTCAAAGCAGAGGAGCTCACTCTCTCCGTGCTTCTCTGTCCAGGCGCGAAGGCCTGGCAATACGGTCTCCAAGGCCCCTTGCACAATCTGTTTTTGGCCGTGAAATGCGGTGAACGTACCCGTTTCTTCCATGGCTCAATATTACCCGGATAAAATACCCTCGTCAATATTAGCCGGGTAAAAAGGTTTACGTTAGCATGGAGGAATATGGCCAATGGGAAGCCCGGAGCCGCCGCTGTCGTCACTCCGCTTGTAAGGGCTTCCACGTTGACGGAAGCGGCGTTTGAACGGTTGGCCGGTCTGGTTGTCAGCGGCGTTTGGAAAGAGGGAGAGCGCATACCGCCGGGGCGGGAGTTATGCCAGCAGCTTTTGGCATGGCGCGGGCCTCTCTGCGGGAAGCGTTAAAGGCGTTGGAACTGATTGGGCTCCTCGATAGCCGTGTTGGCGAGGGGACATTCGTTTGCGCGCGTTCGGAATTCCTCTCGCGTCCGCTGCTGTGGGCGATCACGGGGTCGGATCAGACGCAGCTTCGCGATATCGTCGAAGCCCGGCGGATCTTAGAGGAGGATATCGCGGCGCTAGCGGCGGAGCGCGCCAGCCGTGAGGAATTGAAGGCGATTGAGGTCACTGTCGAGGATCTACGCGTCAACCTCGACACTCCGGTCCATGCACTCGACGCCGATATGCGCTTTCATCTCGCAATCGCCCGCGCCGCGCATAACCAGATCCTGCTCAACTCGGTGCAACTCCTTCGCAACCTGACGAAGCATTGGCTGGAACTGAAGCTGCAGATTCCGCACACGCCATCGAAGGTGCTGGAACAGCACACCGCGATCTACCGCGCCATCCGCCTTCGCGATTCGCATGCCGCGCGGGAGGCGATGTCGGGGCATCTTACGAGCATGGGGCGCCTCCTCATTCAGGTGGCGGAACGGGATTAGCTCCCCTCGTTTACCATTTGCTTACCAAAATCTGACAACATTTCGGCGCGGTTGGGCCTACGCTAATGGAGTCCCCCCAGCAATCCGGGAGATTTACTATGCGCCTAAAATCGCCGATACCGGCGGCAGCCATCCTCGGTGTGCCGCTTTTTACCCTCATCGGGTATTTTCACCACAGCTCAACCGCGGTTCGTGCCGCCGGGCCTACGCGTTTCGCAGGCCCGACCAGTTCACAAACCCTCGCCCTCAGTGCTGACGATGCCGTTCTGGCCGTAGTCAACCCCGACAACAACAGCGTCAGCTTCTTCGATACGCGCCCCGGCACCAATCAGCGGATCGCTGAGGTGAGGACCGGCACGGAGCCGAACAGCGTCGCGCTCAATCCAGACGGCACACGTGCCTATATTGCCAACACCGTCAGCGGCACGGTAACCGTGATGGATCTCGATCGCTTTGTCCCGGCATTTGGCACCATCGTTGCCACTATTCAAGTGGGAACGGAGCCTTACGGCCTCGCACTCACTCCCTCCGCCAGGAAGCTTTACGTCGCCAATGCCCGCTCGAATAATGTCTCCGTTATCGATACGGCTTCGAACCGCGTCATCAAGACGATCGAGAACGTAGGATTTGAGCCGCGCGGCATCGCCATCACCAACTCCGGCGGCGACGACGCCAATGAAACCGTGTTTGTCACTCAGTTCCTCGCGCTGCCGGTAAGCCCGGACAAGATCGATGGCACCGATGACGCCAAGAATGGCCGCGTCACGGTGATCTCCGCATCGTCCGACACCGTGACTGGCGAGATTGTGCTGAACCCTATTGCCGATACCGGTTTCCTGGCGGCCGGCGACGCGCTGAAACGCATCGCTCCTCCCGCCGCGCCCGTGGCGGCGGATTTTAAGTTCACGACCGGCGCCTATCCGAATCAGCTCAACAACATCGCGATTCGCGGCAGGTTCGCCTTCGTGCCGAACACCGGCGCCTCGCCGAATGGCCCCACTCGATTCGACGTAAACACACAAAGTCTTCTTAGCGTTATCAACCTCACCAGCCGTACGGACGCCAACCGGACGATTAACATGCATAGCGCCGTGGCCAAGCAGACAGCTACTCCGAAGCGCTTCCTGACACAGCCGTGGGCCATCGCCTTTAAGAGCGGCTCGGACGAGGGATACGTCATCAGCACGGCCAGTAACGTGGCGGTGAAGGTGAAGATCGATCCCGTAACCGGCGCGCCAACGGTACAGAACGATCCGGCGGACGCGACACGGGTCCTGGAGATACCGACGGGCCGCCAGCCTCGCGGCATCGTCGTCGCCGCAAACGATAAGACCGCGTATGTGATGAACTACGTCTCGCGCGATGTGACGGTCATCGATCTTACGGGTAACGTGGAAAAGGTGACCGCGACTCTCTCCTCCGCCGCCGCGCCCGCGCGCGGTACACCCGAGGATCTGGTCCACATCGGCAAGGAGCTCTACCACACCTCCATTGGCGACTTCGATCCTCCGTCCGAAGGGGCGCCGGCTATCAGCGGCCGCATGTCCAACAACGGTTGGGGTTCGTGTGCCTCCTGTCATCCGTTCGGTCTTTCCGACAACGTAGTGTGGATCTTCGGCGCCGGTCCGCGCCGCACGATTCCCCAGCACGCCGACTTCGCTCCCGGCGACCCGACCACCCTCCGCGCGCTGAACTGGTCCGCGATCTTCGACGAAGAAGAGGATTTCGAGCTCAATATCCGCGGCGCATCCGGCGGTCTGGGCTTGATTGTTGGCGCGGACGGCGTGACTCAAGAACCCACAGTCGCGGCATTCACGCCCGCCAACGGCGGCCGGCGGCAGCTCAAAGTCCGCGGCCAGAATGCCTGGGACGCCCTGAAGGCTTACATCGCCAAGGGTATTCGAGCGCCGATTTCGCCCGTATCGAAATCCGATCCGGACGTCGTCGCGGGCCGGCAGTTGTTTATCCAGAACAACTGTCAAAATTGCCACGGCACCTCGCTATGGACAACCAGCCGGGTGCGGGCAGCCGCGCCTCCGGACGCCAGTATGATCGCGGCCGGCCAGTTGCAGATCGAACTCCGGCCGACGACCACGTTCGACGCCAATGCGCTGAACGAGATTCGCGCTACGGCGGTTGCACCGCTCGGTGCGGCCGGCTACAACCCGCCAACACTGCTCTCCCTCTTCGCTTTCCCGCAGACGTTCTTCCACAATGGGCAGGTGAACACGTTGGAAGCGGTTATGCAGAATGTCGCCCACCGCAGTGCGGGTACGGGCGGCGTCGACGGCTTGCAGAGCGCCGCGCAGCGAGCGCAGCTCATTAAATTCCTGTTGTCGATCGACGCCAACACGGCGCCCATCAACCCGGCCGCTCCCACTGTCTTAAAGACTACTTCCGCCGCGAGCTTTGCCGGTACGACGATTGCGCCGGAGAGCGCCGCAGCCGCATTTGGCGACAAGCTTGCCGGCCAGATCCTCTCGACGACTTCGCCCCAGCTCAGCACAGCGCTCGGCGGTTCCACGCTGACTGTCCGCGACTCAGCCGGCACCTTGCGGCTGAGTCGCCTCTACTTCGTATCGCCCGGCCAGATCAATTTTGAGCTTCCCGCGGCGTCGGCCACCGGAGACGCGACCGTTACCGTCTATACCGGCGCCGGCTCCGTATCGACTGGCACGGTAAGCGTTAAGAACGCGTCTCCCGGCATCTTCGCGGCAAATGGGAACGGCGCCGGCGTGGCCGCGGCGTTGGCGGTGCGAGTAGCCGGCGACGGTACACAAACACCGGTCAACGTATTCCAGTGCGACGCTTCCGGCAAATGCTCCCCCGCGCCGATGAGTCTCGGCGCGGCGACGGACCAGTTGTTCGTGTCGCTCTATGGAACCGGCATTCGGAAGCGGACGGCTCTCGATAAGGTGACTTGCACCATCGGAGGAGTCGCCGTTCCTGTGCAATTTGCCGGTGCGCAGGGCTTCGTTGGATTGGATCAGGTAAACATCCAGATCCCCTCCAGCCTCCGCGGCCGCGGCGAAGTGCAGGTGGTTCTAACCGTGGACGGAGAGAGCTCCAACCCGGTGACGATTAACGTGCAGTGAAATAGAGGGCTGGCGGCGCTCCGGTTAGAAGCGCGCCGTCAGCCCGACCCGCAAGCCGAACGGGGCGCCGGGCGAGATGTTGGTGTTGTTGTCCGCATTGGAGAAGTAGCGCCGGTTGGTGATGTTCTCGGCGTTCGCCTGCAAGCGGATCTTCTCCGTCAGCGAATAGAACAACGCGGCATCGACGCGTGTATAACCGGCTAGCGCCACCGTGTTATCGATAGCCGCGAACATGTCCCCGCGATTCAGGATTCCCAATCCGGCGCCCAGCCGGGGCAGGATCCTGTAGTTGTTCCACAGCGAGAAGGTATGGTGAGGAACCTGGGCCACCTGCGCGCCGGCCTTTGCCGCCGTTGTGGCGCTGGTGACGAACGCATCCTGGTAGCCGACGCCGCCGGAGACCTGCCACGCGCGCGTCAGGCTGCCGTTCCAGCCGAATTCAAAACCATTTGTCCGCTGGCTGCCCGTCTGCACGATGCGAGTCGGGTCATTGGGATCGGTGGAGCGCGTGTTCGTCCGGTCCAGCCGGTAAACGGCCGTCGTAAGCGCCAGCGATTTGTTCACGTCCCACTTCACGCCGGCCTCGTAGTTGGTGAACTTCTCCGGCTTCACCTGCTGTGTGATCGTCGTCAGCGAGGCGAACTGGTCGCCCGAACTCGGCAAGTACGAAACGCTGTAATTGGCATAGACGGACAGCACACTGGCGGGCTTGATCACCAAGCCCAGGCGCGGCGAAATCAAGTTGTCCACGCGTTGCAACTGCTCCGAAGTGCGCCGGTTATGGAATTGCAGGTCAAAGCGATCGAACCGCACACCGCCTACAACCTGGATGTAGCGATTGATCGATACCTGGTCCTGCAGATAGGCCGCTGCGACATTGGTTTTCACATGGTTGTTCGCGTCGGTCGCGCTCTGGCGGAACGTGACTGGAACAAACGTCGTGGGGTTGTAGAACGGCACACTAATCGAGGTGGCGGTGTTGTTGAAATAGCCCGTATCGCGGAAGTTGTCGGTGGACTGCCGCCCGAATTCCGCGCCGGTCAAGACGGTGTGGCGAACAGAGCCGGTGAATAGCGAATACGTCACATCCGTTTGATTGAAGGCATTCAGGCGCTGCGTCGCGTTGTCATAACTCGAAATGGCAACCTGTTCGCCGTTGGCGGATGCGGCGCCGGGGACGAAGTTGCGATAGAAGCGGTCGTAGCCGCCGAAATGCGTGCGATTGCGAAGGTTCACGCGGCCCGCCTGGTGCTCGAGCGTGGCCGAGCCCAGATTGACGAGGGCTTTCACCTTCGCTTCGCCGGGGTTCCCGTAGAACGTGCGGAAGTCGACATTGGCCGGCCGATTCTGAAACGAGGTGATCCCGCGGTCGGCCACGCGATAGTCGCGGAAGTGCTCATAGGCGAGCACCAGCCGTGTCCGCTCATTGGCGAGAATCGTTAGCGTCGGGCTGACGCCGTAGCGTTCCAGGTTCACGTAGCGGCGGAAGCTGTCTGAGTTCTCATACATCCCGTTCATCCGGAACGAGGCCTTTTCTCCAAACGGCTGATTGACATCGGCCGAGACACGCTTGTTTCCGAACGATCCGCCCTGCAGCGAGACCTCTCGCAATGGTGTGGACCCGGCCTCCTTGGTGACGCGGTTAATCACGCCGCCGCCGCCGCCACGGCCGAAAATCATCGCGTTGGGGCCTTTCAGCGCCTCCACGCGCTCCAGATTGTACAGATCGCGATAGTACTGCACGTCGTCCCGCACACCATTTACAAAAAAGTCCGCCGAAGAATTGTTGCCGCGGATGATCACCTGGTCGCGATTGTTCTCGCCCTGGTGCGCTGTGATGCCCGGAACGTAGCGAACGACATCGGCGACGCTCATCATCAGTTGATCGCGGATTTGCGACTGCGTCACCACCGTAATCGACTGCGGAATATCGCGTAGCGGCGTCTGCGTCTTCGTCGCCGTGGACGTCGTGCTGATCTGATACCCGGCGTTTTCTGTCACCGTGACCACGCCGACAAGTGGCGCTACTTGCAAGAGGATCTCTCTTCCTTGTGCGCCGGACTGAGTTGAATCCACACGTTCTTCAGCGGGACTGAAGCCTTCTTTCGAGATTCGAAGCGTGTATGCGCCCGGCGCGGCGGGAATCGAGAAGCTCCCAGTTGCATCCGTCGATACAGTAAGAGCCGCAGCGTTGCCGCCGGCGACAACAGAGACTCTTGCGCCGGCGATGGGCCGTCCCGCCGGGTCGAGTACCGTGCCGGTGAGCGTGCTTTTGACATTTTGCCCTTGTAGCGAGCAGATCAGGGCCGGCAATGCGAGCAGGCGAAAAATAAGGCCGTACATATTTCCAGGGTAGGAAAGTCGAAGGGTCGAGTCAACTAAAAGGAGCAAATGAGTTGCAATTGCGATTGAACGGGGAAATCCGGCGGTTTAACGGCGCTAGTCTGCCGCGGCGCGCGCGAGTGGGGTTGGTGGGACGGGAGTCCAGCGGGATAGCGTGGCGGAGAGTTGATCGAGATCGAGCGGCTTGGCCAGATAATCGTCCATTCCCGCCGCAAGGCAGGTTTCCCTGTCCCCCGACATCGCGTGCGCGGTCATGGCGATGATTGGTGTACGGCGGCCGCCTGCTTCGATGCAACGGATGCTCTGCGTGGCGGCGTAGCCATCCATTTCCGGCATCTGGCAATCCATAAAGATCAGGTCGAAGTTGCCGTTTTGCCACATTTGAATTGCCGCGGCCCCGTCGACAGCGGTCTCCACTGTGCATCCAAGCTTGCGCAGGAAGGCAACTGCCACGCGGCGATTCACGGCGTTGTCCTCGACTACCAGCACGCTGGAATTCGAGAGTGACGCGGGATTCAGTTCGGTATCGGCGCGACGCACGGTGGGGACCTTGTCGAACTCCAACGGCAGCCGGCACCAGAATGTGGAGCCCTTGCCAAGTTGGGTGTCAACGCCGACCGTCCCTCCCATCAACTCCGCAAGATTCTTCGAGATGGCCAGGCCAAGCCCCGTGCCGCCGTACTTGCGCGCCATCCGGCGGTCCAACTGGCTGAACTCGCGGAAGAGCATCGGCAACATCTCCTCAGCGATACCAATGCCGGTGTCGGAGACCGAGAATGTTACGTTCGCCCTATCTCCGTCGATGGTGGCTGAGACCGCCAGGTCAATCGCGCCGTGCTCTGTGTACTTGATAGCGTTGCTGAGCAGGTTCAGCACAACCTGGCGGATACGGCTGGCGTCCCCAGATAGATGGTCCGGGATGTCGCTCGCATAATGCATCTCCAGCCGTAGACCCTTCTGCTCCGCTCCCGGAATCATAAGCTGCATGACTTCCGTCATTACAAAACGCAGCTGGATCGGCGCGGAATGGATGCTGACTTTGCGGGCCTCAATCTTGGAAAAATCGAGTACGTCATTGATAACCGTCAAGAGACCTTCGGCGCCGCGGCGAGACGATTCGGCAAGCTCCCGTTGGTCGGGTGAGAGAGGCGTATCGAGCAGCAGCCGCGTCATGCCCATCACGGCATTCATCGGCGTGCGGATCTCGTGGCTCATCATCGCGAGGAAGGCACTCTTCGCGTGGGTGGCCTCCTCCGCTTTCACTTTCGCGTCGCGAAGGTCGGCTTCCCAACGAGCAAACTGCAGCGTCTGCCGTTTTTTCAGTACTGCCCAGCAGCCGCAGATGACGACATGGAGGATGGCGATTCCAAAGTGGAAGAAGAGTTTGGTGAAGCCGACGTAGCTCTCCGAAAAGAAGTACAGCGGCGCACCCGCGTTGTGAAGAATGGCGAACAGAAGGTGCTGCCCGATGATCAGCAGCGTTCCAGGCCACATACATATCCAGTCCTGGTGGACCAGCATCATTGTGAATCCCGTGAAGAAAAAGAAATGCATCTCCGGCAGACCGTGCAACTGATAGATGTGCAGTATGACGAATGTCTGTAGCGATACGCCGGCGATGCAGCGCGTAAGCAGATGCCGCGGCAGCAGTTTGAGGCTGACCTGGTACATGGCCACGGCCATGGTGCCGATGAGCAGCGTCAGTATCCACGTGCTGTAGAAAAAGGCGAGCAGTAGCGCAACGGCCATATGACAAGTAAGGAACACCGTCATCAGACGGTCCCCGCGCGCATGGATGCCGTCCATTACCGCCGAAACTTCCGCAGGCGTGAACCCGAAACTCTCGTTCACGTATTCGCGGGCCAACGCCAACCGCGAGGGAAGTCTGCCGGGAAAGGTCATAGGGCCCGCTGAGCTCCCTGTTTCCTTTTTGGTAGAGGACATCCGAGCGCGGCATTGACACCATCCGGCATTGGCGAAGGAGATTTCCCGGCCAGCATAGCCTCGAGGGCAATGCGCGCGTATTCCGTCGCCGGATCGGCGCAGTATCGTGCCAAGTTGTAGTTGCCTCGGTAATACAAACGGCCCTTTCCATCAATAAGTACAGCCTGAGGGGTAGCGTAAACTCCCATTACCCGGCCTAATTCGCCCGACGTATCCACAATTGAATCGACGCCTAGCTCGAGGTCATCGAAAGCTTGCTGCAGGTCCGCGGTAGGTTTGTCGCCCTGAAGAACTGCTACGAAACGGACATCGTTGCGATGGCGACGGATCAATTCCCGGATGTGATCCAGATTGAATCGCGAGCAGGGGCAGTCGGGATTGAAAAAGTGGAGAAATACAGGTTGGTTTGTGTTGGTGCTAAACCCCAGATGACGGAGAGAGACACGCGAACCGATCGCGGGCTGGTAAAGGTCAGCCGGGCGAGCAACCGGTAATGAATATTGCCAATCCTGGTACCAGAATGCGGTCGCTATGAACCCCAGGAACAAGCAGGTGCTAGACAGCACGGTCGCAGTTCTCGGAAACACATAATCCTCTGCATTACTTATCGGAGTTTTGCGTCCTAAAGTTTAGCAAAAAGACGAACGAATTACTTATTCGGTCCAGTCGCAGGATTCCCACCGATATCTATTTGATAATGTTGCCTATAAGGACGCACCATGTTCATTCGCGGGCGTGTTGGGGCGTCCGGGTGCCTTGGTATCGTACCGATAGGTGTGGCGTCTTCAATATCTTTCCGCCCGCTTTTCGCGATCGAAGGCAACTTTCGAGGGCGCCGCTGACTATGAGGGTTCGTTCTACAGGATAGGGCGCCCTGCCGCTTACAAACAGCTCCTCGATCTTGCTGACAAGACAGGCGGAATAGGTGACGTTCGGCACCGGAGACAGGAAGAACTGGGTCGAAGCAACCCCTTTTCCTTTGATTCGCGCCGCGAAGTTGTAGTCCCTCACCGCCCCATTGAGCATCAGCAGCGTGGTCTTCAATCCGTCGTTTCGCTCGATAAAATAGGCGGCAGGCTCCTTCACAATCTTCCTTATTTCCCCTGTTCCGACCAAATCCTGCGTGCGCGCATCCTGGATAGTCAGACCGAGCGGCGTATCGCTGCGCGAGAGTGCCGAAACCAATAGCTGCTTCGACCACCGGCCCTCGTCACCGGCCTTCCACACGGCGTCGCCGTCGATGAGCTGAACCGATTTCACGCCGGTTTCGCCTCCCTTGCGCCGCTCCACCATGCACTGCATCGCCTCCAGCGCATGATAATCCATCGGATCCGATCCGCCGACGCCGACCATTAACGCCTCTTCGATCTCGCACCCGAGCGGCAACTCGAGGTCCGGAAGTCTCCATGTGACAGGTAAACTGGAACCTGCCAGCATCGGGAAGCCCAGTTTTTTCGACTGATCCACCATCCATTTCGCTTTCTCGAAACTGTAGGAGAGGTGCTTATCGTTGTAGACCGGCACGCTACGCCTGTCTCTCTCGAAAACCTCCACGCATTGTTTGAAGAACTCGTACCGGGGGTAGAGCACCTGGCCGAGATCGTTGCGCGGATAGTCACCATGCTCGCCGATGATCAGTACAGCGTCCACGGCGAGCTTGTCTCCGCCGCAGCGCAACGCCTCCGCGATCGTCGAATAGACCTGGAATCCAAACTCCTTGGCTCGCTCCTCGCTCTGGTCTCCTTTCGGCTTCTGGTCCACATAGAGCGAGACGACTTGTACATCCGCTTTGTGCCAGCGTCCATGAAGGGGGTATCCGATCAGGAAGCGGTCTCCCATGTGTTGGGCGTGGGAGAGGTAGCGGTAAATCGTGGCGACAATCGCAACCCGTTTCGGCATTAGCTCCTCCAGAACGTCGATTCGGACGGGGCGGCGTAGACTACCTTGGCCAGATGCGGCGTCGCGAGCTTCTTTTCGTTTTGGAAAAGGCTGTCGACGCCGGCGGCGGTGAGCCCCGTAGTGAGCAGGGTGCGCTCCAGCGGATAAGGAGACTTCTTGTTCAGAAAGAGCTTCTCGATATTGTTCGTCAGCGGCGAAAAGAAGTTGGCCAGTGTTGTGCGGCCGGGCGGCATGGGAAGATACATTTGGGTGGAGAACGGCTCTTTGCGGCCGTCGATGTGGCAAGCGAAGTTGAAGTCTTCGACGAGGCCGCTGCAGAGAATCATGGTCGATTTCAGGCCGTCGTTGTGCTCATAGACATAGGCCACCGGTTGACGGACCAGGCGCCGCATGGACTCGGGGGTGGGGAAGTCGTTGTTGAAGCCTTCCCGCGATGGCTTCAGGGTATGGCTTCGGCAGAGCGCGATCTCCATCAGTTCGCGCGACCATACACCCTCCTGCATTGCCTTCCAGAAGTTCTCGCCGCGATATGCCTGCAGCCATTTCACGCCGCTCTCGCCGCCTTTACGGCGTTCCACCATACACTGCAGCGTCTCCAGCGCGTGGAAATCGTAGCTGTCCACGCCGCCATACCCGACGCAGACCGCCTCACGCACCTTCGCATTCGCCGGCATTTCGACGGACGGCGTACGCCACGTGACCGGCAGACTCGAACCGGCCATCAAGGGGAATTTCATGGAGTGGCTGGTGTCGTACATCTCCTTGGCCCAGTCCCAATTCCACGAGAGATGTTTGTCGTTAAAGACGGGGACGGAGCGCCCGGACTCCCGGAAAACCTTGGTGATCTCCTGGAAAAACTCGTAGCGGGGGTATTTCGTTTGCCGCTTCTCGTTGCGCTCATAACGGCCGTGCTCGCCGATCAGCAGCACGCCGTCAACCGCGAGTTTCCCCGTGCCGAGCGTAAGCGCTTCGGCGATCGACGGGTAGATCTTCATCGCCGGGAATTCCTGCGCCCGCCCGCGGCTGAGGTCGTCTTTTCCGACTTGATCGACCCAGATCGAGACCAGATCAAATGGCGGCCGGTGATGCGTGCCGTTCCAGCCGTACCCGATCAGGAAGCGGTCGACAATGTGCTGCGAATGCGAAAACTTGAAGTAAATCGTGCAAATCGCGGCGATCTTCGGCCGGCCTGTCTGTGCCGCCGCCGCCAACAGCGGCGCTCCGGCCAGTACCTCTCGTCTCGAAACCATAATGTGCCTCCGCCCCGTTCAGCGTTAGCCTAACACGAGCGCGAGGACCAGGCCGGATGGGAATCAATTGGCGGTTGAAACGCCCTCAGTCGGAACGGTCAATGGCGGAAGCCTGTCCGCTGCCGCGAGTTTCTCAAAGCGATAGAGCGTATCGACGCCTGCGGGCCTTCACCAGCCTGCTGCAACGAAACATGCCCCGAAGAGATGGGCGAGCTTGAATGGAAAGAATTCAACTAGAAAATGACAGTAGAAAAGGAACTGTTTTTTGCGGACTCAACGCTCCACGTCGAACGAAACCTGGCCCTTGCCACCTGGGGCGAGTGACACCTTTCTCCGGTGTGCGACACTCCCCGCGGATTATTGTCTAAGGTTAATCCATACAAGCGCGGGGTACAGCGCGCATTGCACGGGGTGAGTGCGTCCAAAAATGCCCTATTTAGTACGTACTGGTAAATTTTAATACCAATCTACATTCAACGGCAAATCGCTGATTCGGCATGAGTTATTAACTAAAGATAGCATTTTGTGCACCTTCATCCAAAATTCTACAGAGTCTTTCACTATTGAAACGTGTATCGCCTCGGCATAGAATGGCAGCGACTGGTAAGTAGTCCTCACGATCCTCAGGACACCAGTTATTGTTTGGTTGGTGGTCAGCAATGTGTTCGCGGTTTTTCCCTTTCTTAATCGCGAACACGCTGCTATAGTTCTCGATTCGCTCCATACTGCCGCCCCGCCGGCCTTACTCAACCTGGCGGGGCGATTTTTGTACCCTGGGAGCGTATGCCCAATCGCATTTTCTGCGGTACATCCGGCTATTCGTATCCTTCGTGGAAGCCTGGTTTTTATCCGGCGAAATTGCCGGCAAAAAAGTTCCTGGAGTATTATGCCTCCCGCCTAAACAGTGTGGAGAGTAACTATACGTTTCGTGGCTGGCCGTCGGAGGAGATGATTGCCAATTGGATTGCGGCGACGCCTTCCGAATTTGTCTTCGCGTTAAAAGCGCACCAGAGTATCACGCACTTAAAAAAGGCGCCGGAGGAGAGCGCCAGGCTTTTCTTTGAGAAGATCGAGCCATTGCGAGGTGCGGGCAGATTGGGGCCGGTGTTGCTGCAATTCCCACCGTCCCGGAGTGCGGACCTGGGTGCTCTGCGTGCGATCCTCGACACCACTCCGGCAGGCGTGCGCGTGGCCGCCGAATTCCGCCATCCGTCCTGGTTTTCCGGGGAGACCTATAAAACCCTTTCGGCGAGCGGCGCCGCGTTATGCCTCGCCGAGTCGGAAAGGCTCGAAACGCCGCCCGTGCTGACCGCCGACTTCGTCTACTTTCGTCTCCGCAAACCGGACTACGGCCCGGGCGAGTTGTCTGCCATCCGCAAGGAGGCCGAAAGACTCGCTCATCAAGGGCGAGATGTGTTCGTATATTTCATGCACCAGGAAGAACCGTCCGGCCCCCTCTATGCCGAAGCCGTGCTCAACGGGCCACGCTCTTCGTAAAGGCCCGTAGATACTGCTTGGGAGCCAATACCGGAGCGCCCAAAGTCTGCGCCGCGCGCATCGGGAAGTAGGGATCCCGCAAGAGTTCGCGCGCAAGCAAGACAATGTCGCTCCTGCCCGAACGAACGATTTCATTCGCCTGCTCCGCTTCCGTAATCATGCCGACTGCGCCGGCCAGGATACCAGCCTCCGCTTTAATGCGGGCCGCGAACGGCGCTTGATACGCGGGGCCCACCGGAATCTTTGCGTGTATCGAGTTTCCCCCCGATGACGCATCGATCAAGTCGACTCCAAGTTCGCGAACGATCTTCGCCAGCGCAATGGAATCCTCGATCGCCCACCCTCCATCCACCCAATCGGTGGCCGAGATTCGCAACAACAGCGGTGTGGATTCCGGCAGGGACGCGCGTACGGCGGCAATCACTTCGCGCAAGAACCGCGTACGGTTTTCAAACGACCCGCCGTATTGATCGTTCCGGTGATTCGAAAGCGGCGACAGGAATTCATTCACCAGGTATCCGTGCGCGCCGTGAATTTCGATCACCTCAAACCCAGCCGCCAGCGCGCGCCGCGCGGCAGCCCCGAAGGCTTCGACGATCCTCTGAATCTCATCCACCGATAACGCTTGCGGAAGAGGATCGCCATCACGAAACGGAATCGCGCTTGGCGCTACGACCTGCCACCCTTTTGGTTGATCTGGCGCTATCGCGGCTCCGCCGTCCCACGGCAGCTCGCAGCTTGCTTTTCGCCCCGCATGTGCAATTTGAATGGCGGGAATGGATCCCTGCGACTTGATGAACGCGGTAACCCGCCGGAGCGGTTCGATGTGTTCGTCCTTCCAGATGCCAAGATCGCCGTAGGTGATGCGCCCGCCCGGTTCTACGGCCGTGGCTTCCGCGATAACGAGCCCGGCACCGCCGACGGCGCGGCTGCCGAGGTGTACCAAATGCCAGTCGGACGCGAATCCGTCATCGCTTGAGTATTCGCACATCGGGGAAACGGCGATCCGGTTAGGCAGCGTGACGCCGCGCAAAGTCAGCGGCGTGAAAAGAGTAAGAGAGTCCGTCACCCTTTTAGAGATGCCTCAGACAGCCGATTCGGTGCACCGCAGGCGAGTGCCTATAATCGTAATAACCATGCGGAAGCGTTTGCTCAATGCGGCCGCCGTGATCACGCTGCTGATTCTGGTCGGCCTCGTAGTCTGGCAAGGCTCATTCAACATGGGCAAGTTGGGACCGGCCAATGTGGGGCAGGTCTATCTGTATTGGGCCATGTCGACCCTCGTGTTCCTGCTGATGGTCTGGCTCGGATTCATGCTTTTCCGGCTCATGGTGAAGCTCTACATCGAGCGAAGCCGCGACAGCGAAGGTTCGCATATAAAAACGAAGCTCGTTACTGGAGCGCTGCTGCTTTCCTTTCTTCCCGTTCTCTTCATGGTGCTGTGGAGCTACCAGGTCCTGAACATGAACATCAAACAGTGGTTCTCGCGCCCGGCCGAGAATGTGAAGCTGGCGCTCTCGGACACGGGTGTTTCGTTGCTGAAGGAAGCGCAGATTCGCGCCCGCGCCCAGGCGCACTGGCTGGCGGCACTACCGGAAGTGGAAGTCTTTGCGCATGGCGGTCCCGCCAATAGCGACCTTTTTGAAAAAATTTGCGACGACAACGACATTGTCGAGGTACACATCGAATCACCCGCGCGCGGCAAGCTCACCGTCTGCTCCTGGGACGCGCGCAACCGGTCCAACTCCGCCAGGCGCATTGTGGAAACGGCGGAAATTCGCACTGGCGGAAAGCTTATCCTGACGAACCATCTGCCGGTCGATCTCGAACAGAAAGAACGGGAGATCTCGGGCTACGTCAGCGAATACAATCAGATCGGCCTAGACCGTCAAGAGACTCGCCGCTTCTATCTGATCTATCTCGCATTGATTACACTCTTCATCCTGTTTGTTGCCACCTGGGTTGCGCTGTTCCTCGCCCGGCAGATCACGGTTCCGATCGCCGCCCTGCTAGAGGCGGCGCGCGAAGTCCGCCGCGGCAATCTCCGGCACCGCGTACAGGTCGGCGCCGTGGACGAACTCGCGACGCTTGTCCGGCAGTTCAATGAAATGACGCAGGATCTCGAATCGTCCAGCCGGGAATTGGAGGCACGGCGCCGGTTCACGGAAACCATTCTGGAGTCGATTCCCACAGGCGTCATCTCCGTGGCCGGCGATGGGCGCATCCAGACGGTGAACCACGCCCTGCTGCGCATGTTCGGTGAAGACCGCGTCCACAGTGCCGCTCGCCTGGAACAACTCTTCCAGCCCGATGAAGTGATGGAGATTCGGTACCTGATGAACCGCGCCCGCCGCACCGGTGTGGCCTCGCGGCAACTCGACATCCCCCATGATCGTCAGACGCTGCATCTTTCGATTACCGTTGCGCCCATTGATGAACGTGTCACATCCGGCTACGTAATCGTGCTGGAAGACACGTCGGAACTACTCCGCGCGCAGAAGGCGGCGGCATGGCACGAAGTCGCGCGGCGGATCGCCCATGAAATCAAGAATCCGCTCACTCCGATTTCTCTCAGCGCCGAGCGCATCGCCCGCCATCTGGAGCGCAGCTCGGCCTCGCCGGAATTTGCCAGGATAGTGCGCGACTGCACGCGGATCATCCAGGAAGAGGTTGGCAGCGTCAAATCCCTGGTCGATGAGTTCTCGCAGTTCGCCCGGTTCCCTGCGGCGCAACCGCAGCCGTCGGATCTGAACGACGTCGTGGAATCGGCTCTTGCGGTGTTTGACGGGCGGCTGGAGGGCATTACGATTCACAAGTCCCTCGCCCCCGGCCTGCCGGTCGTCAACCTCGATCGGGAGCAGTTCAAACGTGTCGTCGTCAACCTGATAGACAACGCCGCGGAGGCGATGAAGGAAGTTCCCTGGCGCCACCTCTCGATAAAGACGCAGGCGCCGACGCCGGACACGGTCGAGCTTGTCGTGGCCGATTCCGGCAGCGGGATATCGCCTGAAGACAGAGAACGGCTCTTCCTGCCCTATTTTTCAACGAAGGACCGTGGAACCGGATTGGGACTGGCAATCGTCGCGCATATTTTGACCGAGCATGGCGCGCAAATACGCGTGGAAGAGAACACGCCCACGGGAGCGAGGTTCACGATCGAAGTTCCGGCGGCGGTGGGTACGCTTGTGCCGGCGACTGAGATCAAAATATGAAGAAACAGCGGATTCTGATCGTCGACGACGAACCAGGCATACGGACGTCGTTGGGTGCGGTACTGGAGGACGAGGGTTACGACGTGGAGGCGGTCGCCGACGGCGAATCCGCGATGACGCCGCTGGAACAACAGCCATTTGATTGTGTGCTGCTCGACGTCTGGCTGCCGGGCATGGA
This sequence comes from Acidobacteriota bacterium, assembly GCA_016185425.1. Classification (GTDB taxonomy): domain Bacteria; phylum Acidobacteriota; class Terriglobia; order Bryobacterales; family Bryobacteraceae. Next base: position 39,667 of record JACPNQ010000027.1, read on the forward strand.
CGGCATGGAAGTGTTGAACCGGATCCAGGAGCGGGTCGGCGACGAGCGGCCGGCTGTTGTGATGATTTCCGGCCACGGCAATATAGAGACCGCGCTTCGTGCGACGCGGATGGGAGCGTTCGACTTCATTGAGAAGCCGCTGACGATCGATAAGGTGCTCGTTGTCGTGAAGAACGCGATCGCGCAACGGCGGATGGCGTTGGAGCTCGACAGGCTTGGAGCTGGCGGACAGGATAGCTATCCGATTGTCGGCGAGAGCGTGCCGATGAAGGCGCTGCGCCAGCAGTTGGGGCTTATGGCGGCGACGAATGGACGGGTGCTCATCTACGGTGAATCGGGCACCGGCAAAGAACTGGTCGCCCATGCGATCCACGCGATGAGTCTTCGCGCGCATGAGGCATTCGTCGAAGTGAATTGCGCCGCGATTCCGGACGATTTGATTGAAAGCGAGCTATTCGGGCACGTAAAGGGCTCGTTCGCGGGCGCACTGGAAGACAAAACGGGCAAACTCCGGAAGGCCGATGGGGGGTCGCTGTTCCTCGACGAGGTAGGCGACATGAGCCTGAAGACCCAGGCCAAGGTGCTGCGCGCGCTCGACGAACAGCGTTTCGCGCCGCTCGGCGCCAGCGAGTCGATCAAAGTCGATGCCAGGGTCGTTGCGGCCACGAATAAGAACCTCGAGGGGGAGATTGAGCGCGGCAACTTTCGAGAAGATCTCTTCTACCGGCTAAACGTCATTCCCTTCCACGTTCCGCCGCTGCGGGACCGGCGCGAGGACATCGGTCTGCTGGCGGAGCACTTCATGGTTGGCTTCACGTCGGCCTACGGACGCAGGCGCAAGGAGTTCTCGCCGGAAGCCATGCGAATGCTGGAGGAATATTATTGGCCCGGAAACGTACGTGAATTACGCAACCTGATTGAGAGGATCGTTATCATGAACCCGCAGACCCGCATCGACGCGCGGCACATACCGATCAATCCGTCGCGAAGATCCGTGTTCGATGCGGAGATGCCGCAGTTCGCCAGCCTGCAGGAAGTGCGCGAGGCTGCCGAACGGGAATACATCGCCAAAAAACTGGAGGAGGCGCGGGGGAATATCAGCCGCGCCGCGGAGTTGCTGGGCCTCGAGCGGAGCCATCTCTACAAAAAAATGCGTGCCCTCGGGATTCCAACAACCGCAAAGGAATGAGACGGACAGCATTTTGGCGGCCACTCGCCGCTACCCGGCGGCTAATTCGAAGGTGCATATCACTATGAAAAACAACCTAAGCATCAACATGGACCGAAGATTCGGAAGAAGCGCAATGCGCATACTCATCGGGGGGTTGGCCGCGGCCCTTTCCGCCATGGCGCAGCCCACGATTCGTGCCGACAATGGCGTGCTGAACGCCAGCTCCTACAAGGCAGACATCGCCCGCGGCTCCTGGTTTGTCGTCTTCGGCGGCAACATGGGTCCTGCGAACATCGCTCTCGCCTCCGGAGCGCCGTTTCCCACGGAGCTCTCGGGAACCCGGGTGACCTTCACACCCGCTTCGGGCGGCACCGCTGTGGAAGCCCGACTCTGGTACACACTCGCCGGCCAGCTTGCCGGCCTTATTCCTTCTACCGCCGCCGCCGGCGCCTATGACGTACGCGTCATCTATAACGGCCAGACCAGCGCCCCGCGCCGCGTCAATGTTGTCGAGCGCAACTTCGGCTTCGCCACCGTTACGCAGGATGGCAACGGTCCCGCTCAGGCCACCAACGCCAGCCTGAATGGCGGCGTCAGCCTCGTGCGCTTCACCACGGGCAGCATCAGCTTTAGCGGCCGCGAATGGCAGTACCGTCCCGCCTATCCGGGTGAAACCCTGATTCTCTGGGGGACCGGCATCGGCGCCGACGCCCAATCCGACGTCAACGGCGGAGCCTCCGGCGACCAGACCGCCGCCGGAAATATTCGCGTCATTGTCGGCACGACCGAAATCACACCCGCCTACGCCGGCCGCTCGAACGGCTCTCCCGGTCTGGACCAAATCAACTTCACTCTGCCCGCCAGCGTCTCGCTCGGCTGCACCACGAGCCTCAGCGTTCGCGCTGGCGGCCGTACCAGCAACCTCGGCTCCATCGCCATCGCCGCCGCGGGCGCTGCGCAATGCACGCATCCGACGCTGACTCTCTCCCAGCTCACCAGGCTCGATCAGGGCGGCAAGCTCACCGCCGGCAGCCTCGGTATCTCGAAGGTGGTGACCAAGCTCAACGTTCCTGGCTTCGGTTCGTTTGACCAGACATCCGAAAGCGTCAGTGGCGCCTTCAGCCGCTACGGTGTCTCGCAGATCGCCGATGCCAACTTCTCCCTCACTCAGGTCAACAATTGCTACGTCTATCGCCGTGTCGGTGACCAGGCGTCAATCCTCACGGGTTCTCCCGCGGAGGCCCTCAACGCTGGCGCCGCGCTTACGCTAAACGGCCCCGGCGCGTCGAACAAGTCGGTTCCATTCCAGTCCGGCGCCTACACCTCGCTCCTCTATAACAGCGGTGTTGCCGGTTTTGGCGGTTCCGGTACTCCCACGCTGGCCCAGGGCCAGTACACTATGACCGGACCGGGCGGCCCAGACATCGGTTCGTTTACCGCAAGCATCAATTTCCCCGGTTCGTTCACATGGACCAACGAGGCCTCGATCCCAGCGGTCGTTCCTCGTGCGCAGAATTTGACGGTCACCTGGACGGGCGGCGGTGATGGCTTCGTCGGAATTACCGGCTCCGCCGGTTCGCAGGTCGGCGGCACGCAGACCAACCCCATCCTCGACGTCGCCGTCTTCTACTGCGTCGCTCCCGCCTCGGCCGGTACCTTCACGGTCCCGTCCTCCATCTTGCAGCAGCTCCCGGTTGTCTCCGGCGATGTGACCAGTGGTGCGATCGGTTTGCTCAGCGTCCTGGCAACTGCCGACCCCACCAAGCAGGGCAGCTTCACGGCGCCCCTCACGGCAGGTGGCAATGTCGACTTTGCCTTCTTCACCTACATCAACGGCACGACGAAGACCGTCGGCTACAACTAATCGCAAGTAAACCCATAGCGGCGGCAGTCAATCGAACTGCCGCCGCTATTTCTTTATCTGCACCAACTCCTGCTTCGCCTTGCGCTGATCGTCCACCGGCCGCAGCAATCCGCTCCACCTGCCGAAGTATGCCAGCCTTTCCACCAGCGGCAGCAACTTCCGCACGGTCCGCCCGTGGAACACCAGACTCCCCGCCACCAGCAGCGGATGCGGGATCGCTGTCCGGCACGTTGCGCACACCGGAATTTCCCCCGCCTTCCCGGCCACATGCGCTACGCGCATACGAACCATCTCCGCGGAATTGAAAATCTCCGGCAGGCCGGACTCCCCGATATTCCCCACCGGCTGCCCGCCCAAGTTGTAGCTCTGGCAGCACGGATAGATGTCGCCGTTGTGCTTCACATACATCGCACCGCGCCAAAGATAGTGGCAAGGGTGCTGCCAGTCCTGCGGCGCATGCGCGGCGTCGGGCCGCATCAGATCCGTTTCGTCGGCTTTGATGCGTACTTCGTCGATGCCTGGAACGGCCTTCCAGAACCGCGTGAACTCCTCCACTTCGTCCCAATTCCGCTCCATGCGGACCATCTGCGCCACGACCTGCATTTTGGAGCTGCGTTCCTGCTTCCGCTTCGCGAAATGGACGAAGTTATCCCGGACTTTTTCGAACTTCGCGCCTTTGCGGTAATACTCGAAACTCTCTTTTGTCGAGCCATCGAAGCTGAGCGTGATGTGCTCCAGATTCGTATCGAGCAGCCGTTCCGTCGCGGCCGCGTCGAGCAGCGTCCCGTTCGTCGAAAGGAGCGTGAAGACACGGTGCCGGTCGCAGAATTCGATCCGCTCATAGATCTTGGGATCCAGCATCGGCTCACCGAGTCCGATCAGCATCATGTGTTCAGCCGACTCGCCAGCCTCTGCCACAAGCCGCTCGAAGACGGAGTCGGACATGTCCTCTTTCGGCTGCTTGTGTGTCTCGCGCGGGCACATCGGGCAGTAGAGATTGCACTTGGCGGTGGTCTCGACAATGTACTCCACCGGCAGTGCATTCACCCGCGTCTGGCGCCCCAGGTAGGCGGCCAGTAGCTTGGCGCGATTCCAAAGGCGCATCTATACGATATTGTAGCTATCCATGGCCGGGAGTCACCTGTTCAGGAGTGAACCGTGAATCTTCGCATTCGTGCTCTGAATGATCTGCCTCGGCGCAAAGGCGCCAAGTATGTCCTCTACTGGACGCAGATGAACCGGCGTGCCGATAGTAATCACGCCCTGGCTTATGCCGCCGCGCAGGCCAATGCGTTGCAATTGCCGCTGCTTGTGTATGAGGGCCTGACTTGCAGCTACCGGCAGGCGAACGAGCAGCGGCGCATCGAAACGCCCGGCGCCGGATACCGCTTCTACTTGCGCAAGGGACGCCGGGACGACAACGGCGTTGTCTACAAAATCGCCGCGGACGCTGCCCTTATTGTCACCGGCGACTATCCCGTGTTCATCACGGAGCTGCACAATGCCAGAGTTCCGGGCCGTATTGACGTAGCCCTTCACGCTGTCGACTCAAGTTGCGTCGTGCCGACGAACTACTTTTCCAGGTGGGAGTGGGCGGCTCATACAATACGGCTGAAGATCCAGAAGGTCCTGCGCCAGTTCCTTCACCCTGTCGCTCCGATCAAGCTCGAGCAGCGGTGGCGATATCCACGTCCTAAATGGCACACGCCCGTTACTCCTTCGACAGTATCGAAGCTGGTGGGCGAACGGCCGGTCTTCGGCAGGATTCGCTACATGGGTTATGACGGCATGAAGCGAAAAACCGATGTCGCCGCCGATATTCGCGAGATCGATCAACTGGAAAGGACGGGCGTGGATCCGTGCCGCGTCCGTTGAGGTTCACATGCATATCGCCGTAACTGGAGCGAGCGGATTTGTTGGTAGCGGATTGATTCCGGAGCTGGAGGTCGCGCAACACACCGTCCTTCGATTCGGCCGGGGAGCGGAAAGGCCCGGTTGGCGACAGTGGGACCCGATAACAGGAGAACCGGAACTTGGCATTGCGCCGCCGCTCGACGCAATCGTGCACTTAGCCGGCGAGCCTGTTGCACAACGCTGGACGGCTTCGGCGCGGCGGCGAATCGCCGATTCGCGCATTGTTGGAACGCGGAATCTGGTGCGTGCAATCGGCAGGCTGGACGCGAAGCCCCGTGTTTTGGTGGCAGCATCCGCTATCGGCCTTTACGGTGATCGCGGCGATCAGATTCTGGACGAGACGGCGGGGCCGTCGACCGGATTCCTGGCCGATGTCTGCCAGAGATGGGAGGAGGAAGCCGATCGCGCCGTGGAGATCGGTGTGCGGGTTGTAAAGATCAGAATTGGTCTTGTCCTCGGGCTCTGCGGCGGCGCGCTCGGGAAGATGTTCCCACCGTTCAAACTCGGCCTTGGCGCGCGTATTGGGGATGGATCGCAATGGATGAGCTGGATTCTGCTGGACGATCTGTCGGCGATGATTCGATATGCCATGGAAACGGATAGCGCGAGCGGCGTTTGGAATGGCGTCGCACCGAACCCGGTCACGAATGCGGAGTTCACGCGGCAATTGGCCGCGGCCGTGCGCCGGCCGGCGTGGTTTGCTGCGCCTAAGTTTTTGATTCGAATTGGGTTGGGTGAAATGTCGCAGATCCTCTTGGAGTCTCAGCGGTGCATCCCGGCGGCACCGCTCGCCGCCGGTTTCCGCTTTCGCTGTCCGGAATTGGGCCCCGCGTTGCGCGCTGTGCTAATCTAGATAAGTTATGGGTATTCCGAATGTGAAGCGTTTCCGGATCACCAGCCCGGATGGCAAGGATTCGGCCACGCTGATGGCCGTGGTGCCGAAAGGTACCGATCTCAACAGTTATCTGAAGGAAGCTTCGTCTCGTTTTGACTGGAAGTCCTGGAACGAACAAAAAGCGTCCATGAGCAAGGTCCGCGTCGGTCAGCAGAAACAGAAGAAGGCGAAGTAACACCTTCCGTCTTCCTGCAAGGAAATCAAGAGGCGCCGGCTTGAGCCGGCGCTTTTGCTTTCTATTGCCTTTAAAGATCCATTTGCGTGCCGATTTCAACGACGTGCCGGTGTGGCAGGCCGAAGAACCGGTCCGCGGCGACGGCATTCTTCTGCAGGAATGAGAAGATAGACTCCGCCACTGCTCCCATATGGCCTCGCGAAGACGCCACAAAGTTTTCGCGGCCCAGATAGTACGTTACGTCCCGGTCATCGAAAGGAATCTTCGCCTTTTCCACGGCCTCCTTCAGCACCGGCATCACATTTGGCTCCTCCATGAATCCGAATCGGACGACGACTCGATGGAAGCCGTCGTTCATGTGGACGAATGAGTACCGCTCCGCGATAGGCACATAAGGCTCGCCGGCGACTTTGATTGTCAAGAGCACAACCGTTTCTTGCAAGGCCCGGCTCCGCTCCACGTGATGAACGAGCACAGGCGGGAGCATATCCGCACTCGATGCCATGAAGACCGCGGTTCCCGGCACGCGTGCCGAGAGCCGCGCATCCACGCGTTCTTGCGCCGATTCCTTGGACGGGAAACGAAGCCGGTATTTGTAGGCGATCAACGTGCGGCCGCGATTCCATAACACCATGACCACGAGCACACCCGCGCCGATAAGCACCGGTACCCAGCCGCCATCGAAGAACTTACCCAAGTTGGCCAGAAGGAAAGGGATGTCGAAGGAGAGGAATAGCAGCAGCAGACCCAGCGCACGGCTAAGCGCCCAGTTCCAACTCTGCCGCACCACCAGAAAATACATCGCCGAAGTGATGGCCATTGTCCCTGTCACGGCGATGCCGTAAGCGGCGGCTAGCCGTGACGATGCTTCAAATGCCAGCACCAGGGCCAGGCAGCCGGCGGCGAGAAAGTAGTTCACCTGAGGGATATAAATCTGCCCTTCCACGAGGTGAGCCGTATGCAGCACCTGCACGCGCGGGAAGAAACCGAGTTGCATCGCTTGACGCGTCAGCGAAAAAGCGCCGGAGATCAGCGCCTGCGATGCGATGACCGCGGCCAGGCTAGAAAGCACGACCAGGGCATATGTGGCCCAGCCAGCCGGAACCATGGCAAAAAACGGGTTGTCCATCGACTGAGGATTCCGCAACGCGTGCGCGCCTTGTCCGAAATAGGCGAGCAGCAGCGACGGCATCACGAATCCCAACCACACGGCACGAATCGGCCGAATGCCGAAATGGCCCATGTCCGCATACAGCGCCTCGCCGCCGGTGACGGCCAGAACGACCGACGCCAGGATGTGCATGCCGGTGAATCCGTGATGCAAAAAGTAGCGAATCGCATGGGACGGCAGCAACGCGCCCAGGATCTCGGGATTGTGCGAGATATGGTAGACGCCGAGGACGGCGAGGGTTGCAAACCATACGATCATCACCGGTCCGAACAACTTGCCCACGGTGCCCGTTCCGCGGCTCTGAATCGCGAACAGGCCAATCAAGATCACGCAACTGATGGGGACGACGGCGACGCCAAAGCGCGCATCCGCCACAGCTAATCCCTCCACGGCGCCAAGCACAGAGATCGCCGGCGTTATGATCCCGTCGCCATAGAGTAATGCGGCGCCCATTACGGCGAACAGCGCCACGGCGGAGATCCGGCCCGGTTTTGCGCTTCGCAACTGTTCGGGTACCAGCGCGAGCAGTGCGAAGATGCCGCCCTCGCCCTTGTTATCCGCCTTCATGATGAAGGTGAGATACTTCACCGTCACCACCAGCGTGAGGGCCCAGAATATCAACGAGAGTACGCCGTAGAGATCGGCCTCCGTAGCGGCGTGGTGCCCGGCGGCGTGGAGGCATTCCTTCAATGTGTAGAGGGGGCTAGTGCCAATATCGCCGAAGACAACGCCCAACGCCCCGAGCGCCAGACCTGCGAAACTCGCCTTGTGATCTTGGTTCTCGGTCACAGTCTTGAATTATAGCTGTATGCTATTCCGGTGGACGAGAATCGCCGTTTTTCCTACCTTCTTCCTGCCGTTGCGATGATGTTGGGTTGGGGGCTCCGCGGCTTCATCGGCGGCGGGCCGTTTGGCGCCATGATTCCCGGCGCCATGGTTGCTTTGGCACTTTGTCTGCTCACGCCGCGCCGCGACGTAGCTATGCTTGCCGCATTCGCCGCTATCGGCGTCGGCATTGGCGGCGAGATGACCTACGGGCAAACGGTTGGATTCATCGTGAAGGCAGAGACTTTCTGGTGGGGACTGCTCGGCCTGGCGCTGAAAGGAGCAGTGTGGGGCGCGCTGGCTGGCGCGGTAATCGGGTTGGGGTTCACGCCGCGCCCGCTGCTGGTGCTGGGAAGCGCCGCTGTGATGTCCTTGGCAACATGGGTGGGATGGAAGTTCGTCAACGAACCCAAGTTGATTTATTTTTCAGATCCAATTAACAAGCCACGGCCGGAGATTTGGGCCGGTTTTCTGCTCGCCGCGATCGCGCTGGCCGGATATCTCGCATGGAGCGGCAAACTCCAGCCCGCCGCGCGCTTCGCACTTGCCGGCTTCATTGGCGGCGGCATCGGGTTCGGCGGCGGTGGAGCCATTCAGGGGCTTGGCAAAATCTTCACACCGCAGCTCAATCTGCACTGGTGGAAATACATGGAGTTCTTCTTCGGGTTCTGCTTTGGGTGGGCGCTGGCGTGGGCATGGAAGCACTCCGCGCTTCCAGCCGATGAGGACCTGCCGGAAGCAACGCCCGCGGCGTGGATGGAGATGTCCTTCGCGGCATTTCTCACAGCGGGCCTGTTCTGGCTGTCCTGGAATACGCCGGTACGATTCGCTTACCTGTTGACCGGCGGCGCGGCCCTGTACCTCGTCACAAGATACCGGTGGATGGCAAAGCATCTCGCCTACACAGTGACATTCACCGGCGTGGCGCTCGACCTTGCGCGCTATTGGAGCCGTGAGTATAAACGCGGAGCTCCTGAACCGGCGTACGCCGTGGCGGTTCTCGCGTCCGTGCTTTTCTCCTGGTACATCATTCGCTGGAACAACGACGCGCGCAGGACGCTGGAGGTGCTCATGTGGGCTTGCGTCGCCGACGCTACCATCAAATTCGCGATCCATCCGAACGGCATCGGCAATGTCGTCGATCATGTCGCCATCGGGTTTATTCTGATGGCGGCGGCCGTGAGCTGGATGCTCCGGAATACGATACATTCGGCTTCATGCGATCCGCTCTCGTCTTCGCCGGCCTCGGCCCCCTCCACGGGCAGCCGCTAGAGCTCGAGTAAACACTGTGACTCTCCTTCTCGCCGCCGCCCTTGCCCTATCCATCGACATCGATGGCATGATCGTCGTCAATGGCCAGCGCACATTCATGCTCGGCCTGTATGACTTCGCGAAGGTTCCCAATGCGTGGGCCGGCGCGCGCGCGGCCGGCTTCAATCTTGTTCACACAAAACCGTCCGTCGCCGATCTTCAACTCGCCCGGCAGTACGGCTTTTACGCCTGGACGACTACGGGCGCGCTAAGCGGCAAGAACGAAGCCGCGATTCGCAAGACGGTCGAATCGCTGCGAAACGAACCGAGTTTGATCCTCTGGGAAACCGAAGACGAACCGGCATTCGTCTGGAAAAAACCGACCGAAATCCGCACTCCTCCAGACCGCATTATCGCTACCCGCAAGCTGATCCAGTCGATTGATTCCACGCGGCTTTACTACCTCAACCACGCGCCGGCGAATCTCGTCTCCACGCTTCGCAAGTACAACGACGGAACCGATGTTGTCGCCACCGACGTCTATCCCATCATTCCGCGCGGTATCCGGAATCAATACGCGCTTTGGCCGGATGGACAGCAGGGCGACCTGCTCAACGAATCCATCGGCCAGGTGGGCCAATACACAGACAAGATGCGCCAGGTCGCCGGGGCGGGGAAGCCGGTATTCATGGTGCTGCAAGGGTTCGCATGGGAGTCCATTCAGAAACCGCCCGACCCCAAAATGATTCTCTACCCGACGAAAGCGCAGTCGCGCTTCATGGCGTACCAGGCGATTGTCCACGGCGCTAACGGGATTCTCTATTGGGGCCTGCATCTCGGACCGGAAAACAATCCTGCATGGCAGGCCGTGCGCGCCGTTGCCTCCGAGCTAAAAGAGATTTCAAACGAGCTTGCCGCCCGTCCGCTTGGGCACATCGTATCGACGGAATACTTCGAAACCGGCCACAGTCTGGACCGTGGCGTTTCAATCGTCCTAAAACCGACACACGACGGAGCGCTGCTAATTGCAGTCAACGAAGACAAGAATCCCGTTGATGTCTCATTCGGCCGCCTGACCGGATTTCGGTCCTGCTCCGCTCGATTCGAAAAACGCGCGATAACGCTCAAAAATGGTGCACTTCGTGACCAATTTGAGCCATTTACAGCCCATGTTTATGAGTGTGTGCGCTAGGCAGGGACTGGCGGAGAGGGAGGGATTCGAACCCTCGGTAGCGCTTTAAGGCACTACGACGGTTTAGCAAACCGCTGCTTTCGACCACTCAGCCACCTCTCCGGCGCGCCAACGAGTGGGTCAATTAGCAGAATAACACATCACAGCGAAGGCTCCATCGGAAGCGCTAAGGCGGGTTCGACCATGAAATCCAGCCGGTTCATCGCTTCCACCGCATCCTGCACGGCCTTCTCCGTGGACGGCTCCACAGTAATTACAAACGGCAGTGAGTGCTTGTTGTCGCCCGGCAATTGCAGCACGGCATCCAGGCTGATGTTCTTATCCGCGAGTATCCCCGCCAGCGCCGCGATGATGCCCGGACGATCCATCACGCGAAACCGCAAGTAATACGCGCGCTTTTGAACCAGCACTGATACCGGTTTGAACTCCGCCAACTGCTCATGTGCGAATGGCGACACGCGCTCCGGGCTGCCGGAACGAATCTCCCGCGCCACGCGCATCAGGTCACTCACCACGGCCACTCCCGTCGGCTCCGGACCGGCTCCACGTCCGTAATAAAACGTGTCCTGCCCGTACTTGCCGCTTACCCATATTGCGTTGTACGCCCCTTGCACGCCAGCCAGAATTGTCGACTGCGGAATCAGGGCCGGCCGCACCGACAGAATTAGTCCCTCCGCCGTCTGCCGCGCGCCGCATACCAGCCGAATGGTGTGTTTCAGGGTGTGCGCGTATTCAAAATCGATCGGCGTAATCCGCCGTATCCCTTGCGTGAAAATATCGGCGGCCGCGATCTTCTGCCCGAATGCCAGTGCCGACAAAATCGCCAGCTTCGATCTTGCGTCGAAGCCATCGACATCGGCCGTTGGATCAGCCTCGGCATAACCGAGCCGCTGGGCCTCCGCAAGAACATCGCCAAACGCCGCGCCGGACTTCTCCACCTCAGTCAGGATGTAGTTACTGGTGCCGTTCAGAATCCCAAGCAGCGCGCCGATCCGGTCACCGGAGATCCCCTCGCGCAGCACGGTGTGAATCGGAATGCCGCCGGCAACCGAGGCCTCCATCGCGAGGTTCACGCCCTTCTGAATCGCTTTCTCCCAAAGCTCTGGTCCGCACAGCGCCATCAGCTCCTTGTTGGCCGTGACGACGGACTTTCCGTTCTCGAGCGCCGTCTCCACAATCTCCCGCGCCACAGTCGTTCCGCCTACAAGCTCCGCGACGACGTCAACATCGGGATGATTCACTACTTCGCGCCAATCGGTGGTTTGCAGCGCATTCCGCAGTCCTTCCGGGATCTTCTTGTTCGCGACCTGTCGTGCGCAAACGGCCGCCACGCGCAGTGGAAAGCCGAGTTTTTCCGCGATTTGTGCCCCATTTTCCGACAAAATGGAAAGCGTTCCGGACCCCACATTACCCAGGCCAATGATGCCCAGTCTGACTTCTGCCATAACCCGATATGATAGCAGTCATGATCCGGCGAACCGCGTTTTTTCCGGTAATTTGCCTGTGCCTTTGCGCCCAAGGCCCCCCTCCAGAGCGCCCTGGCAGCCCGCGTCTCGACAACCCCGAAATCCTCCGTACCCCCGACGGGCGCAACCGCACCGAGCTGATCCTCAAGGCCGATCATGAAGCCTCCCTCAAGGACCTTGACGCGATGCGTAAGCTTATTGACGACGTCAAAATCGAGATGGAGAAAAACGATCGTCACGTCCTCTCCGTCAGTACGCTGAAAAAGCTCGACGACATCGAAAAGCTCAGCAAAAAGATTCGCGGCAGAATGAAGCGTTTCTAGCCGTGCGGAGCCATCCGCTTCAGCAGCGAAATCTGCCCCGCGTGATAGATATCGTGCATCGCGGCGCCGCGGATCATCCTCGCTGACTTCGGCGTGAACCCGGCCGGGGGCAGTTTTAGCACTGTGTCTCGCAGCAGCCGGTGCTGGACCGCCAACAGGGCCAGGTCTTCCTTCCAAGCCTCTTCGGTCTCCGCCTGCGGGCGCAGGAAAAAGTTCGACCCTTCCAACGGAAACGACCTCTTTTTCTCGCCCGTAAGCCGCCGGCGGACGGCGTACTTCCAATACGCCGCGTGAACGGCCAGTTCCCAGATGTTGTGTCTTGCCGGTGTTGGGCGCCAAGCTGCGGCCGCGGCGCCTACTCCGCGGAGCGAACCACGCAAATTCGGCCCGTGCCACGCCTGTTTTTCATAAGCCTCGTCCAGCAAAGTCAGAAAATACTCCCGTTCGGATGTGGGCGGCGGCATGAGCCTATGCTACGCTTCGAAAAGTCTGGCTGACAAGATGAGCACTACCCGTTTGAAATCGCAATTAATGACCGCGAGCGAAATCGACCGCACGCTGGTGCGCCTCGCGCATGAAATTCTAGAGAAGACCAAGGACCACGACCGGCTGGCCTTCATCGGCATCCGGCGCCGCGGTGTCCCAATGGCCACGCGTCTCGCGGCGAAAATCAAGGATCTCGAGAGCCGCGACGTCCCCGTCGGTATTCTCGACATCAACCTCTATCGCGACGATCTCTCCACCGTTGGCGACCGCCCGCAGTTGAACGCTACGGAGATCAAGTTCGACGTCACCGGCAAGGACATCGTCCTGATGGACGACGTGCTCTACACGGGCCGGACCATTCGCGCGGCGCTCGACGGGCTTTTCGAACACGGCCGTCCCGCACGCGTGCAACTGCTCGTGCTCATCGATCGCGGATGGCGTGAGCTGCCGATTGAAGCCCGGTATATCGGCCGCAAGATCCAAACGGCCGCGAACGAAATCATCGAAGTGAAGTTCAACGAAATTGACCAGATGGAAAAGGTGCTGCTCGTCGAGAAGGTGGAGGGCTGAATCACTTGATCGGACGTGGACTTCTGGGAATCGAAGACTTGGACCGCGGGGAAATCGAGGATTACCTCAATCAGGCGAAGACATTCCAATCGCACGGCGGCGGCGATTTCAAAAAGCTCGACTCGCTTCGCGGAAAAATGCTCGTGAATCTCTTTTTCGAGAACTCCACGCGCACTCGAACGAGTTTTGAAATCGCGGCGAAGCGCCTCGGCGCCGATACCATCTCCATCTCCTCCTCCGGGTCGAGCGTTGCGAAGGGCGAATCGCTGGTCGACACGTTGAATACGCTGGCCGCAATGCGCCCTCACGCTATCGTCATGCGCCACGCGGCCAGTGGGGCGCCGCACTTCCTGGCGCGCCATCTGGAAACCCCGATCATCAACGCCGGCGACGGCATGCACGAACACCCCACGCAGGCCCTTCTCGACGCCCTGACGATCCTGGATCATAAGCCCGCCCTGGAAGGCCTCCGCGTCGCGATCATCGGCGATATCATTCATAGCCGCGTGGCGCGTTCCAACATTCATTTGCTTTCGAAATTCGGGGCGCAAGTCGTGCTCTGCGGTCCGGCTCCGATGCTCCCGGCGGATCTCGCCAAACTGGCCGCAGGTGTGACCCTTACACACGATATCCGCGAGGCGATCGACGGCGCCGATGTGATCATGATGCTCCGGGTGCAATTGGAGCGGCAGCATGAGACGCCTTTTCCTCCTGGAGACTACTTCCGTTTCTACGGTCTCCGGCCGGAGCACCTCGCGCGCACGCGGCCGGACACGATCGTCATGCATCCCGGTCCCATAAACCGCGGCCGTGAGATCTCCAGCGAAGTGGCCGACTCGCAGCGGTCGGTAATCCTCAATCAGGTTGAAAACGGCGTCGCCGTGCGCATGGCCGTGTTGATGAAGGTAATGGGAGCATAAAGAGAGTGAGCCGTCTTTGTATCAGGAACGGCCGGGTGATGGACCCGGCAAGCGGTCACGACGCAGTGACTGACGTCGTTGTCGAGAACGGAACAGTCGCCGCCATCGGCAAGGACATAGACATTAGCGGCGCGGAGGTATTCGACGCGACCGGAATGATCGTTGCCCCGGGCTTCATCGACATGCACGTCCATCTGCGCGAGCCTGGGTTTGAGCACTCCGAAACGATTGAAACCGGCGGCCGCGCCGCCGCCGCCGGCGGCTTTACCAGCGTCTGCTGCATGCCGAACACTAACCCGGTCAATGACTCGGCAGTTGTCACCACCTACATCATCGAGCGAGCTCGCCGCCTGTCGCCGGTCAACGTCTATCCGATCGGGGCTATCACGAAGGGCAGCAACGGCGAGGAGCTCGCCGCAATCGGCGCGATGAAACAGGCGGGTATCGTCGCTATTTCCGACGATGGCCGCCCCGTCATGAATGCGCGCGTCATGCGGCGCGCCATGGAATCCGCCAAGGCTTTCGGCCTGCCGGTTATCAACCACTGCGAGGACTTGAACCTCTCAGCCGGCGGGGATATGCACGAAGGGTTTGAGAGTGTTCGCCTCGGGCTCCGCGGCATCCCGGCTTGCAGCGAGGACGTCATGGTCGCCCGCGACATCCTCCTCGCCGGCGTCACAGGCGCCCGTTATCACGTCGCTCACATCTCCGCGCGACATTCCGTGGAAATGGTTCGCTTCGCCAAGTCCCGCGGACTCAATGTGACCACCGAGGTCTGCCCGCATCACTTCACGCTCGCCGACAGCGACATACTGCCGTTCGACAGCAACTTCAAGATGAAGCCCCCGCTCCGTTCCTGCTTCGACGTTGCGGCGGTGACCGAAGGCCTCGCCAACGGCGCGATCGAAGTCATCGCGACGGACCACGCCCCTCACCCCGGGTCGGAAAAAATGCAGGAGTTCGAGCGGTGCCCCTTTGGCATTACGGGCCTGGAAACGGCAATAGGCCTATCTCTCGAACAGCTTGTTCATACCGGCCGCGTGTCGCTAATGCGCATGGTCGAGATGTTCACTGTGAATCCGGACAAGGTGCTCAACCTCGGCAAGGGCCGCCTCACTGCCGGCGGACAGGCCGACATCACCATCTTCGATACCGATCGCAAATGGACCTTTGATCTCAACAAGTCGCAGTCGAAGAGCCGCAATTCGCCCTTCCATGGCCGCGAATTCCGGGGCGGCCAGGTCGCCTCCATCGTCAACGGAAACATCGTCTGGCGGCTGACATAGCCCGCCAAGCCGTTACTTCAATTCCGCGAGCAGTGCTTCGGCAAACGTTCGTGCCTTTAGCGCCAGGCTCCGCGCTTCGCCCGGGTCTTTGTCCAGCACTTCCCGGGCCTGCTGGGCGAAGGATCGGACCCGACTTAACATCTCGGCCTGTGTTCCGGTAAGGGAGCGGCCTTCCGCCGCGCTGAATGCGCCATTGCAGGATTCGATCAGCTGCTCGGTTTGCTTCCGGAGCGTCGCTTTTTCGCCAGGGGAACGCAACTCGCCCAACCGGTAAGGAGGAGCAGGCGGAGCCTCTTCGGCTTGCGCGGGGCCGGCCTGAGCCGGCGTTGGCATAGCCGAACGATGCGTCGTCTTCTTTGGTTTCGCGGCCCTCGGCGGCGGGCTCGTCGGGGTCTGCGGAATCGACATCTCCGCCGTGGCCGTTGGCTTCGTATCGGGCGCGGGGGCGCTAATTGCGGGGGGAGCCGGCAAGGATTTCGGCGGCGGCGCCGGTTCGACGCTCGCCACTTGGTCGGGGATTCGAACGGGTATCGGCCCGGGCGGCGGAGGCGGAGCTTTCGCGCGCCGGTAGAAGGGCAGGTGGATACACCCGCTTAGCAACATCACCGCGGCCAGCAACACTCTCAGTTGCATCACGCCTTCTCCACTACGGGTAAGCCTTCCGTCGCCGGTCCCGCTGGTTCCTCCGTCACTGCCGGCAGGACGATGCGGAATAACGTCCCGTCGCCGGTGTGCGACCGCATTACCAGAGTTCCGCCCATCAATTGCACGGCCTGATAAGCCACGGCTAGCCCGATCCCGCTGCCGTTCGCCTTCGTCGTGAAATACAACTGGAAAATCTTCTCCTGGGCATCTTCGGGAATTCCCATTCCACGATCCTCAATCTCAATCGAAACATCCGCGCCGCTTGGCAGCACGCGCAAATAGAGTGGACCTCCATTGGGCATAGCTTCAATACCATTCACCACGATATTCAATAGCGCTTGTTTTAGTAGATCCGGATCCGCCCAGGCCGGCACCGGCCCTTCCGGTGTGAACATCACCAGCTTAACGCGGTTGCGCGACGCCTGCTCTTCCACCAGTTGACCTATCTCTCGCAGTGTCTCGGCGACATCGACCGTCGTCAGTTTCACTTCCACGGGACGTGTGAAATTCAGGAACGTTTTCACGACGCGGTCCAGCCGCGAGATTTCCTTGGCAATCACGTCCACTTCAGACTTCATGTCGCCGCTATCGCCGCCCAGGCGGGAACGCAGGACCTCCAGGTTAATGGCGATCGCGTTCAGCGGATTCTTAATTTCATGCGCCACGCCGCCCGTCAAACGGCTAATCGACGCCAGCCGCGACGACAGATCCAGATGAGAGGCGAGCGCCTTTCGCGATTCCGCGTCGCGCAGCGTCACCAGCATCTGATCTTCATTCCAATCCAGACTCAATAGAAAATTCTCTTCTTCCCCGCTGCGTCCGCGATACCGCACCAACACATCTGTCAATGGCTTGTGAAACTGCACCGCGGTCCGGATGGACTCCCCGATCGGCGACGAATCGGGGAACAACTCCTGCAACGGTATCCCCGCCAACTCCAACCTCGTCATCTGGAACAGCCGCTCCGCGGGCCGCCCTGCCATTACCAGTCTTTCCGATTCATCGAATAGCAGAACCACTTCCTCCATTCGCTGCAGCAACTGGTCGATATTAACCCGCAATTGATCCGCGTCCTGCCGCGCCCCGCGCACCTGGCGTCCAAGCACTCCCAGCTTGGATTGCAGATCGGCGAACTCCTGGAACTCCTGCGTCTGCCGCAGCGGATCCGCCGAAAATTCTCCGGCCGCGATCTTGTCGATTGTCTCTCCCACGCGCGCGAGCGGACGCAGGGTAAGGTTCGAAAACACGAGCGCGTAAAGGACGGAGATGGCAATCGCGACCAGGGAGACGTATCCGATGCTGGTAACTTCGGGCAAAACGGCATCACGCATCAGCGCATTGCTTGTGATAATGCGGATGGTAAAAAGTTCCTGGTCATCTCCCTCCGCGGCCAAAGGAATTCGAATGCTATAGTCCTGGTTTTTTGTAAATATTTCCAGGACGCGCTCTACAATCGGTCGTTTTTGCCAGTCGAGATAATCCGGTAAGTTAGGTGCGGTGCCTCCTGCATGGGCGGGATTCGGTGCCGTCAGTACTTTGCCGTCCTGGTCCGTTATCCAAATATCGGCAACGAGCGCCGAGCTGGCGAGCGCCTTCTGCAGTAACTGTGGGATCAATAAATCTTCCTGCAGGATCTGGCGCCAAACCACCTTCGTTTCCTCCAGGCCCTGCGGCGGCGCCGGGCGCCATTTCACCACACGGTCGTCGATCCGCTGCACCAGAAAGTCGCGGATCATGGTGGTGTTTGTCTGCGCCCGCTCCTGCACGTCGCGGAATGTCTGTTGCAGCGAGCGGTGGAGATTGAGCCCCGCCAGGAAAAACACAAGGGTCATCACAAGCACCATCGTCGCTATATGCAGACGCGCTTTGAGGGAGAGCCTGTGAGTCAGATACACTGCGTTTGGGCCTCTAACAGCAAGTGGAGTGCCAAACTTTTACCCGTCTTGCTCAGCCCCATCGTACCCCTTCAGCTTGTTGAATAGGGTCTTGAGGCTGATGCCCAGCACCTCCGCCGCTCTTGTCTTGTTCCCTTTTGTTAATATCAGCGTGCGCCGCACAAGCGCGCGCTCGGCTTCGTCAATCGTCGTTCCCGCCGATAGCACAAGGAATTCGGTTGCCGCGGTCTCGGCTGCCGGGGCTTCCCGAACCGCCGCCGGGACAACAGTTGGCGGTAAGTGCTTCGTTGTGACGGTGCCCTCCGCCGTCAGAATGACGGCGCGCTCCAATGCATTGCGAAGTTCGCGCACATTGCCCGGCCAGCGGTGATGGCGGAGCAGCTCCATTGCATCTTGCGCCACATCGGAAACCTGCGTTCCATGTTTTCGGTTCAAGTCTTCCAGCAGCGCGCGCGTCAGCACCGGCACATCTTCCAACCGGTCCCGCAAGGGCGGTAATAGCACTTCAAACACGTTCAACCGGTAGTAGAGGTCCTCCCGGAATAGATTCTGTTTGATTGCGTCCTGCAGATTCTTATTCGTCGAAGCGACGACGCGGACGTCGACGACCGTCTCCGTCCGGCCGCCGAGCCTCCGGACGCGGGAGTCTTCCAGAACCCGCAGCAGCTTTGCCTGCGTATTCAGCGGCATATCGCCGATCTCGTCGAGTAGCAGTGTCCCGTGCTGGGCGAGTTCGAAACATCCCGCGCGCCGCTCCACCGCGCCGGTGAACGCGCCTTTCTCGTGGCCGAACAGTTCGCTTTCAATTAACGATTCCGGCATCGCCGCGCAATTCAGCGCGACGAACGGTCCATTCGCCCGCAAGGAGAGCGAATGCAGCGCCCGGGCGACCAGCTCTTTTCCCGTTCCCGATTCTCCCGTGACAAGCACGCCGGCTTTCGACGGCGCCACCTGTTCCACCAGTGCAAATATCTGCCGCATGGCTGGCGAGGTGCCCGCCATCTGCCCCATCGTTCCGCTCTGGCTCAATTGCCGTTGCAGGCGCTGGGTTTCTTCGGCCATGCGCGCCTGTGTAATCGCGCGTTCCAACAGCACGCGCAGTACACTCGGTTGAATCGGTTTTTCCAGGAACCAGAACGCGCCGAGTTCATGGATCGTGCTCACCGCCGTCTCAATGTTGCCGAATGCCGTAAGGACAATCGCGGGAACGTGAATACTTTCCGTGGGCAGCCGCCGCAGCAGTTCGAACCCGTCCATGCGCGGCATTTTCAGGTCGGTGATCAGCACGGACGCCGGCTCGGCCAACAACTTTTCCAGCGCTTCCTGTCCGTCCGCGGCCGTTTCTGTACCGAAGCCCCAACTGCGAATCATACTGGCCAGGCCGTTTCGCTGCGCCTCCTCATCGTCGGCGATCAAGATGCGAGCGGTTGGGAGGGTGGAGGTTACTGCCATCGTAATCAGTTTCCCATGGCGGCGGCTGTTACAATGCGCATATGCGTGGAAACGACGAAGTCATTGCTTATCTCAACGAATGCCTGAAGGCGGAATTGACCGCGATCAATCAATACTTCCTTCATGCCGAAATGATGGAAAACTGGGGATATCAGAAGCTGGCGAACTACACGCGCAAGGAATCGATCGATGAGATGCGCCATGCCGAAGCGCTGATGGAGCGGATCCTCTACTTGGACGGAACTCCGAACATGAGCGAGCTCTTTCCTTTGGCTATCGGCAAGACCGTGAAGGAGCAGTTCCAGAACGATCTAAATCTGGAAATGCAGGCAATTCCCCGCCTGAACAAGGCAATCGCCAAGGCTACGGAACTCCATGACAACGGCTCCCGCGATCTCTTTGAGAAAATTCTTGTCGACGAAGAGCATCACGTCGATTGGCTGGAGGCGCAGTTGCACATGATGTCCGAGGTAGGGGAAGGCACCTATCTTGCGCAGCAGATCAACAAAGAGGAAGAGTAGTCCCGCCTATTCCTTCAGGCCCGGCTGTCTTCCAAATGCCCGCAAAAAGGCGCCGGCTATCGCGCTGGCAAGGTTCTCCGGCGGAGGCGCCATGTGCGGAAAGATCTTCGTGAACATCAGCGGACCCAGCAGAAAGACAACGCAGAGGGAAGGCTCCAGGCCTGCCTTCAGCTCGCCGGTCGAGATGCCGCGCTCGATAAACGTTTGGGCCTGGCGGAGCGCGGGGCCCATGATGTGCTCACGCCACGAGCGGCCGAATTCCTGGTCCCGGGCGGCGTAGGCGATTACCGAAGGCATCATTTTCTCGCGAAGCTCACTGAACTCGGCCGGTGGACGGTAGTTCAAAAAATCGATGAGATCCTTACGGAGGTCCCCGGTGTTGAACTCCGGCCGGCATAGATGATGGCCGTGCACTTTGCCGAGGGCTTCCAGGCAAAGCGCACGTTTGTCGGGCCAGTGCTTATAGATGGTCGCTTTGCTCACGCCGGAGTGGGCGGCGATCGCATCTACGCTGGTACCCTCGATCCCGTTCTCGGCGAACAGAGCAATGGCGGAATCGAGGACTGTATCGTGGGCTCGTTGACTACGTGGTTTCAATTAAATCTCAATTTTAGAGAATAACCTCGTCCCAAGCGCGAGAAAGGCGACGGCACACGCCCCGAGCACCGCGGCGTCGAGCGCGGCTCCGAAGTGTGTGACCGATATGAGCTGACTCCGTAGCGCGTCAATGCCGTAGGAGAGCGGGTCCATGTGCGTCAGCACCGACAGCGGGGCCGGAAGGTTAGTGAGCGGGAACAGTGCGCCGGAGAGGAAGAAGATCGGCATGACCAGGAAATTCATGATGATCTGAAAGCCCTGCATGTCTTTCAGCACCGAGCCGATGGCCGTGCCGAGCGCCGCGAATACGGTGGCAATCAGGAGCATGAATAATAACGCGATGGGGAATTGCCCCCAACTGACAGGACGGAAGCCGGCGAGCATGCAGACCGTGAGCACCAGGGTGCCCTGAATACATGCGATCGTCGCACTCCCAAGGGTGCGCCCGATCATGATGTTTGTGCGCGGCACGGGGGCGACCAGCGTCTCCTTCAGGAAGCCGAATTGGCGGTCAAAGAGCAGGCCGACCCCGGAGAAGATGGAGCTGAACAAAATGCTCATGCCCACGACGCCGGGAGCGACGAATTGGATGTAGCTGCCCTTGCCGGCCTCTTGAAAAACAGGGCCAAGGCCGAAGCCGAGGATGAGGAGATACATGGTCGGCTGAGCAAGGGATGCAACGATCTGGACGCGAGAGCGCAGGTAGCGCTTCACTTCGCGGAGCCACATGGCATAGATGGCGCTCATAGCAGGTTATCGTCTCCACATCTGGCTGAATTGGCGCATCTGGTCGGCGCCTGGGTTGGCCGATTCGTCTCGGATCGTGGTTCCGGTGAGGGCGAGGAAGGCGCCCTCGAGCGAGTCGGTTTTGGTCTGTTCCTTGAGTTCGGCAGTGGTTCCCTGGGCGACGATTTTGCCGTGATCGATGATGGCAATCCGCTGAGCGACTTTTTCCGCCTCGTCCATATAATGGGTAGTTAGAAAGACTGTCACGCCTTCGGTTTCGTTGACGTGTTTGACATGGCTCCAGAGCTGGTTGCGGCTCTGCGGATCGAGCCCTAGGGTCGGTTCATCGAGGAACAGGATTTTCGGCGTGTGCAGGAAGCCGCGCGCGATTTCGAGACGCCGCTTCATGCCGCCGGAAAATGTTTTGACGAAGCTGTCGCGGCGGTCCCACAGCTCGAAGAGCTTCAATAGTTTTTCGGTGCGCTCGGTGCGCACACGCGCCGGCACGCCGTACAGTACGCCGTGGATTTCCATGTTTTCGAGGGCGGTGAGCTCGTTATCAAGGGATGGGTCCTGGAACACAATGCCAAAGCGTTTGCGAACCTCGTTCGGGTGCCGCGCGATGTCGAGACCGTCGATAGCGAGCGTGCCGCTCGTCGGTTTAAGCAGCGTTGTGAGCATTTTGATCGTGGTCGTCTTTCCGGCCCCATTGGGTCCGAGGAAGGCGAAGATTTCTCCGGGCTGGACGGAGAAGGAGATCTGATCCACGGCCCGGAAGTCGGAGAACGATTTAACGAGATCGTTGACTTGGATCATGAAATTAGACTAAACGGTTTAGTTCAGTTAGTCAATCTTCTTTTTTCGAATCCTTACTATTTCCTTACGGTTTTGAGACGGGCATCGGGCTTACTGACAGTGCGGAGGAAATATGCGAATTACGATTATGACTATGACAATGACGCTGGCGGCTGCGGCCGTCAGCCTTTGCGGTGCCACCTGCGGGACGGTCGCGGCGCCGCTTACGTGCACTGTGAATGTCGGGGTGAATCTCTTGTACACGTTCGGCGGGTTCTCGGTTTCTGCGGCCAGCGGGTCGCACATTTATACAGGAGCCGATATCGCCATTGACGTGGCGACCGGAGGAGGGAACACCGGCTTGCTGACGTTTAGCAAGGTTGTCAATGCCAATGGTTCCTCGTTTCTTGCAAATCCCGGCGAATCGAGTTCCTTTACATTTACGTATACCGCGGCCGTCTCCGCGGTGAACCCGGGCACCGCAGCATTTGGAACGCCAGGTATCGTCAACATTGGTCAGGCGAATGCGAACGGGACCGGACTCGGAGCCGTGCAGATGCTACTGTTGAACCCACCGAATGCGACGTCTTGCCAGGCATTCATCAACTCCGCATCCACAACGCAGGGCGTCTGCAATGCTTTGCCGCCGGGAACGACCAATGTGCTGACTGTTGGAGATATTGTCACCTTATCCGCGGGCAACGGGACTGGCACCAACAATGTCGGCGTCCTTTCATTCAGCAATCTGCTCTCGGCAACCTTCTCGGCGGCTCCGGCCGGAGGCGATGTCCCCGAACCATCGACATGGGTGACGCTCGGGATTGGACTAGCGGGAATCGCGACAATCAAAGCCGGTCGCGGAAGGTAATGATCAGATCGCGGACGAGTTCCGGATCGCCGAGTAGACCGGGTGCGGTGATCGATTCCCGGTGGCCGGTGGTGTTCAGGTTGACGAATGCCATCGACCACCCGGCGAATTGCCGGTGCCGGACGGGGTGGTCGAGGAGCGTTTTGAAGCCGCCGTGGCGGGGATCTCCACTATTGGCGCGGTAGAGTTTCGCACAAGGGTGTCGTCGCCTTCGAGAACCTGGAGGAAGCTTCGGTCCTGATACAAGAGCATTCCGGTAACGCCAATTTGGTCATTCCTGGCGCGGGATTGTTGGAGGAGGGGGAAGAGGTCGCTCGTCTTGAAAAGGGAAGTGGCGATGCTGGTATAGGCGAGGGAGATCATCTGTAGGGGGTCTTATCGGCTGGAACGCGCTGCGGTTGAGGGGAAGTGGCTAGCCGGACTAGAGCTTGGTTGCGATGATCGCGGCGCATTCGCGGCCGTCGAGGAACAGGCTGGCGGGGAGGTCGCGGCGCCGATAGAGGTAGGCCTCGTCCACTTGGAGACCGGCCGCTTCGACCTTTTTGCGGAGCGTGATGTCGTCGAGCAAATGGATGCTCTGCGGGATCTGGCCGAGCTTGCGGTGCGTGGAGTATTCCTTTGTGTCTTCCAGCCAACCTGGCCATTCGGCACCTTCCTTACGGCGGCTTTGGAAGACGGGCACAAAATCCTTGAACGGCTGTTGCCAGGGGGTGGAAGCCTGGATGAATAGTCTGCCGCCGGGGCCAAGCCAGTGGGCGATGGAGGCGAAACCCTGTTCAAGTTGGGGGCCCGTGAGGAAATGCAAAACGTTGGAGGCGTGGACGGCGGAGAGGCTGGATTCGGCGAGCTTGAGATGGCGGGGAAAGCGCCCGGGAATGAGGATGAGGCGGCGGGCTTGATCGGGAGTGGCGGAGTGGGCGATGTGTGAGAGGTGGGAGGCTTCGAGGTCGTTGGCGATGACGGTGGCGCCGGTCTCCAGCGCCGCGAGGGTTGCGATTCCGAATGCGGCGCCGATGTCGAGTACGGGGAGGGCCACAGAACGGCAATGGGCCACGAACCGCTCACTGATTTCATTGAGCTGATTCGAGGCCCATCCGGTTTGGTTATGAGTGGGTATCCGGCGGTGGCGTAGAGGAGGGGGCATGCCCCTTACAGTTTAGCGATGGCGGTATCCGCCGCCACCACGGATGATGACTCGCGGCCCGCCGTAATAGTAGCGGGGACCCCAATTGCCGTAGTAGCTGGGTCCCCACCAGAGGCTGGGACCACCGTAGAAGTAGGGATTATATCCGAAGCCGCCGCCGTAGTAATACGGGCGAGGCTGCGGAGCCGGCCGGCGGTCGATCTGCCGCTGCTCATAATCGGTCTGCCGCACAGGTTGGAACGCCTGTGCCGCGCGTGCGGTGTTGATCGTAATCGGCTCCAGAATCCGGAATGTCACTACCGTTTCCGGATAAATCTCCGTAGCCCGGCCGCGAGTGGCAAGAACGCCGATGCCGGCTGCGCCCGCTCCGGCGATCGCTCCCATACCCGCGCCGAAACCACCGGCCGCCGCCGCGCCTATTGCGGCGCCGATTCCTGCCGTGGTGCCTACCGCGGCGGCATCGCGTCCCTTAGACGTTCCGCCGTTATACTCGACGAGTTGCGTGCGGAGGTGCGCCTGCTGGCCGTCGGCCAAACCGACTTCGGTTAGCTCCAGGCCGAGCCGCGAGGTGCCTTTGGCGCGTCCGGCTTTAATGGCATCTGTCACCCTGCCTTCGATTGTCTGGCCGCGATGGGCCACAACAAATCCGTCGGCAACAAGCGGCTGCACGAGTGTGCCGCTGAAGTGATCGCCCGTCAGGTTACGGTCAGACGAAAGGGGCTGATCGACCCGGATTTTTATCCAGGAGCCTGCGGGGATGGTGATCTGGTTGGGAAGCGCGCGGTCGAAATTGGGACCGTCACTCTGGTAGGCAGGTGCGCGCTGCGGCTGTTGCCGCTGTTCTTCGATAGGCGGAGCGGGAGGAGCCGATTCCGGTTCGGCGGGCGGTTGAGCCCACGCTGTAGCCGCGAGCAGTGCGGCGCTAATGGTAAGTAGGAATTGCGTTTTCATGGAGGATTCTCCCAGTTCGATAGAGGCAATTCGCATACCAAAACGGAACATTCTGATTCTAAGAGAGTTGTTTGGCGGGTAGCGTCCGGTGGATTGGTGGAAGGGTAGCAGAATGGTTGGTTTCAGCCACCCGTCGCGGTTACGAAAGCAAACGGCCCGTGCTTGAGGCACGGGCCGTTTAAGCGTTGGTTTGTTCCTGGTTAGAAACGATAGATCAACGACAGTTGCACGAGCCGACGGCCATTAATTCCGTTGGACGTCAGACGGCCGAAGGTGGTGCTGGTGATCGTGTAGTCACCCGATACGTCGAAGGTCGGATGGTTAAGGATATTCGACGAGTCCATACGGAACTCGATGGTGTGTCCTTCCTTAATTTGCGTGACCTTCTGTGCCGAGAAGTCCAGATCGAAGTTCCATGGCCCGGAGAAGTAGCGCCGTTGCAGTGTGCCGATCGTTCCGGCATTGGGTTGGTAGAAAGCCTGGCCCTGGAATGGAGCCCCGCCATCCGCATTCACGCCGCGGTTATCCGGACCGATCGCCGAAGCGGCGACGATAAATGGGCCGCTTCCCGTCATGCGGTAGGCGATGACATCGTCAAGCTGCGATTTGGAGAGAAGGGATACCGCGGTGTTGGTCGCCGTCGAGCGGGCACCGCGATTGAAAGTCCCACGGCCCGACAGTATGGAGAACGGCGAACCGGACTGCCACGTCATAATACTGCCGATATTCCAACCACTCACAATGCGGCTGACAACGGGATTGCCGGGATTCCAGTTGTGACCCTTGCCAAAAGGCAGTTCATAAACACCGTTCGCCCGAATGACGTGGGTGACGTCGAAGATCGCGCGGGCGCGTTCGATTTTGCCGTTATTCACATCCAGGAATGGGTCGAAGCGCGTCTGGCTGTCGCCCGAGGTATCGGACATCACCTTGCCGTAGGTGTAGTTTCCCTGGAGTTGAACTCCGTTGCGCATCTTGCGGCGGGCGTCGACTTGCAGTGAATTGAAGGAAGCATGGCTGTAGTTATCGAACAGGTTCATGCCGAGTCCGTAGGGGTTCGCAAAGAAGTTGACGTTCCCATTCAGCCGGTTGACCTGATAGGTCGTAGCGAGTTCGCCCGGCTGCTGAGTCTGGATCAAGCCGCGAATGGTAGCGTTGGTCAGCAAGCCTCCGCTGGGAAGGGCGTTAAAGAACGGTGTCTGCTGGCTGCCCGGCACTGCGGCGTTGTACGCCGGATCGAAGCCGCGCCCTGCATTCTGGGCCAGAATGCCGTTATTGTAAGCTCGGCGGAAATCGTCCAAATAACCAGGAGCGCTGATGTTGACTTGGTTGGTGTCGAACGCGCGATACTGTTTCACCGCGTGGTTGCCGACATAACGGACTTCCAAAATGGTTTCCTTGATGTTTTGCTGAATGCCGATGGAGTACTGCTGGACATACGGCGTCCGGAGATTTGGATTGACGAGGGCCTGTGCGTTCCCGGTGTCGAGAGCATAATTGTCAGCCGGCGTGCGCGGAACTTTATAGGGCGGCGTGGCGATACTGCCGGCATTGGATAGGCGGGAAGTGAGGCCCGAGCCGCTGACCGTCGAGGTCAGACCCGAATTTGTTGTGACACTATTCCGGATGGATACGATGTTTTCGTCGTTCACGAAGTTGATGGAATATCCGCCCCGGATGGCCGTCTTTCCCTTGCCGAATGGATCATAGGCAAAGCCGAAATTCGGCGCGAAGTTATTGCGGTCCGGGTTGTACCATGGGCGACCGACGGCGGAGCCAGCGAAGTCATACAGCGGATTTCCGAGAAGGAGAGAACGCGCATTGTCCGTGGTGATGCCTTGTGGCAGCAGGAACAGCGCATCGCTTTCGTCAACGCGAGTGTAGTAGTCGTAGCGGAGGCCCAGGATAAGCGAGAGTTTCGGGGTGACTTTCCAGGTATCCTGCCCGTAGAGGCCCCAATTGGACTGTTTGAAGTGGCGTAGATTAGTGGCCCCATCGACGAAACCCGAAGTGCGGCTCGTAACGTTGAATGTCTGTGAAGAGCTCGAAACAAGCCCGGCGAGATTCGCGAGTAGCGCGTTTGCATTGCTAAGATCGGCGGCACTGATGCCAGGGAGCTGATTGGAACTTAAGCCGAACTGGCTGTTGGCCGAGATGCCCAGCGTGAATGTCGGTGTGATGCCAGCATCGTTATAAGGGGTAACGGACAACTTCTGATACTGGAATCCGTACTGGAAGCTGTGCTTTCCCTTGACCGTGGTGGCGTTGTCCTGGAGGTTATAGGTATTCGTCTCGCGGCCTTGCGCACGGAATGTGTTGACGGGGTTGCTGTAGAGGAGCCCTCCAACGAGATATTTGCCGAAGGATTCCGAGGTGGCAAAGGGCGCGGTGGTCAAGTTGAAACCGCCGCGCAGTTCGTTGGTCGTGTGCGCGGCCGGTGTCCAGCGCCAAGTGAGAGACAATAAGCGCGGTGCGCTGTCGTTTGTTACTTTCGGTACCGCCGAGTAGTCGTTGGACTGATCGGGACGATCGAGAATATCCCGATTCCACAAAAAACTCGCCGAGAAGTTGTTCTTCGTGTTCAGGTAGTAATCGAGCTTCCCGGTAACGTTGTCGCGGGTCCGATTATTGCGCGAGTTGAACGAGTAGCCAGCCGTATTACGAATGAGCGCATCGCTCGAATCGCCATTACGGAAATTGTTGATTTTATCGGCCGTCGGCACAGCGTCCAGTAGCGCCTTCGCCGCAGGATCCATCGAGAGCCCCACTGTCTGCAGCACGTTGACCTTGCGCACCTGCCCGCCGGCGACGTAGGTGAAGATTCCGTTCCGGGCGTCTGCCGACAGGATAGTCGTGTTTCGAAGCGTCTGCTGCCTGTTGCGGAATCCTTCGTAGTTGCCGAAGAAGAACAGCTTGTCCTTAATGATCGCGCCTCCGAGCGATCCGCCGAACTGATTCTGATTCAGGAACGGCTTCGCGACGCCGTCCCGGTTGTTGAACCAATTGCTGGCCGCGGCCACGTTATTGCGGTTGCTCCAGAAAACATTCCCGTGATACTTGTTCGTGCCGGACGGCGTCACAAAATTGATCTGGCCTGCGCCGCCGCTCTGGCTGAGATTGTTGTTGGAGGTGCCAATGTTCACTTCCGCGACCTGGTCGAGCAGAAGGAGGTTGGGCTGAAAGTCGATACCGTTCGTGCGGATGAAGTTGTCCTGAATGTTGATGCCATCGAGCGTAATGTTCACGAACGAAACACGGAGGCCGTTGATAGTCGTGGACGATCTGGGGTTGGTCGTGATGCCTGTTTGCGTCAGCAGCAGCGCAATGGGGCTGCGATTGATCGTGGGAAGCCGCCGCAGCTGCTCATTTGTAATCGTGGACGAAATCTCGGCGTTATTGGTCTGAACCGCCTGCGTCGCGGCAGTGACTTCGACAACCTCCGTCACAGCCCCGAGTTCGAGCTTTACGTTCCCAAGGGGCGTCTCTTGCGAAGGATTGATCTTCACGCCGCGCACAGCGTTTTTGCGGAAGCCACTGGCTTCAAGAGTGACGTCATAGGTCTCCGGACGCAGAGATGGGAACAGAAAAAACCCCTCCGCATTGGTTACGGAAGAAGCTATCGGGGCGGAACCACCCTGGAGGATTAACTTAACGTTGGCGTTGGCGATCGGCGCGCCTGATGGATCTACGACGCTACCGGAGAGCCTTCCAGCTACTTGCGCGGTCGCGATGGCGGACGAGGCGAGCAAAAATGCGCAGAGCGCATTCGCGAGATTTTTAGACATTTTGTACCCTCTGCTGAAGCAATTGCGGTCGTCATCCTTCCGCTAGCCGGGATGAACGCAATTTAAGAAATTGGTTCCCCTATTTTACAATGATCGGCTTAGAAATCGATGGACTGTAGGAGGTCGCTCGGTTTCTTGTCAAAAGCCTTGGAGATCGCCAGCAGGGATTCCATCGACGGCAGGTGCGCGCCCCGTTCGATAGCACTGATTTGGGAAACGCTCAGTTTCGTCGTCCCCGCGAGGTCTTTGAGCGACCAGTCATGCTCCACGCGGAGGACTTTGATGCGGTGGCCGAGACGCTCGCGCAGCCGATCCTGCGGTGTTTTCCCGAGGTCGCGCGTCTCGACCGCGTGTTTCAGGACCTGACGAAGCTGAGCGAGAGAGAAAGGCTTGGTGATGTAATCAAACACGTTCATCTTGAACGTCGCGCGCATGTCTTCGTAGGATGGATAACCCGTCACGACGATGACGCACAGACCGGGCCACCGCGACTGAAGTTGTTCCAGCACGACATCGCCTTTGAATTCCCCCATTTTCATATCCAATAAAACAATGTCGGGGAGTTGCTGGTCGGCCGCGGCGAAAAGATCCTCCGGGTGCGCGAAGGTGCGAACGGAATAGGTGTCCTCATCCTTGAGGACGTCTTCCATGTAGTTGCGGAAGTCGAGGTCGTCATCGAGTACGGCGATGTCGATGAGCGTCTCTGATTGCTGGGATTCAGCCGCCATGGGTACAGGATAGATCAGGCCGGGTTTGGGGCGGCTTCCGGCAAGCGGATTTCAATGCGCGCGCCGCCGTTTGCATTATTCGATGCGGTGATCGTGCCGCCATGCTGCTGGATGATGCCTTCCGTTACCGTCAGTCCGAGGCCGGTACCGCGGGAGTCGAGACGCGTCGTGATGAAGGCCTCGAAGATATCGGGCAGCACATCTTCGGGGATGCCCGGTCCATTGTCCTCCACAGTAATTGCCCACCAACGTCCAAGAGTGGCGGCGTATGGTGTGGCTGCGACGCGAATCTGGCCGTCGGACTCGGGGATCGCCTGGAGCGCATTACGCAGCAGGTTGACGAAGACCTGGATCAGACGATCGGGATTACCGATAAGCCGGCAGTCCGCGGGCACTGCGTTTTCAAAATGGGCCGCGCCCGACTTTTCGTCCAACGCAAGCAAACTCCAGGCTTCGTCGATCAGCGGACGGATCGAGACTGGTTCGCTACGCTGCTTGCGGACGCGTGCGAAATCCAGCAGGCCTTCGCTGATCGAACGGAGCCGCGTGGCGACACGCTGCATTCTCAGTAGCCGCTCCTGGGCGCTCGCCGATTTTACCGTTTCCAGAAGCTTTTCGATGGAGCCCTGGAGGACGGCCAACGGGGTATTCAGTTCGTGAGCCACGCCGGCACTGAGCATGCCCAGGCTGGCGAGGCGATCCTGGTCGGCGAGACTTTGCTTTGCGTTTTCGAGGCGCGCGAGCGCGGCTTCGAGATCCTCTTCGCGCGACCGAAGTTGTTCCACCGTGCTGTTGCGGGATAGCATGATCTGACCGATTTCGTCGCGGGGGATATAAGCCGGCGGAATGATTTCGTTGGCACGATCTCCCGTCATTACGGAATAATCCGCGGCAAGCATTGCGCGCAACGGCCGATAGACATAGAGCGGCATGATGACCAGCTCAAGCAGGAGTACGGCAAGAATGTAAATCACACCCAGAACGACGAAAAGCGCGGTTCGGATCAGAATCAAGGCCTGGCGGTAGTATTCGTTGGGCAGGCGGATCTTGCGGTAGGTGCCGGAATTGGGATTTTTCCGATATAGGTACTCATCCCTGGCGGAATCGCCGTGGATACGGCCGGGGTGATCGTCGAGCCAGATGCGAATTGGCGGTGAGATACCAAGCGTTTCCGGCGCGCCTTCTTCATACGAGTAAATTTCCAGGCCTGGGAGCCGTGGAAGGGGAGCGTCGGCCAGAAATGCCTGTGTGATCAAGCTAATTTCTCGCGATCGTGCGCCGGAGACCCTTTGCTCTAGTAGCGGGAAGACTGTAAAATACACGGAGCCGGTTAACACAAGAAAAAAGAGATTGTGCAGAATGATGAGCTTGAGGCGGACTTTAAGGTCGCCAAAGCGTTTGCCGAGGTAACCGGGATGGCGGTCTTCGGAGACGAAAAACTTCATAAGGGGACGTCGAAATTCTTGTCAAACAAGAAATTTTCTCTCGTTTGCAGAATTTCTGCACCTATGGTAGAAGTAGTATGAAAACCTGCAATGGGGAGCGCGGGTTGCAACACGTCCACTTCCAAATCCAAGCTATCATGATTTGCCAAACAGCCCTGGCACGAGCAGCCTCCGGGACTCGTGACTGGAGAGGAGCCGTAGTCTAGGCAATGGGACAGATATTTTCGAAGAAGATTGACCTGATGATCCGCGTTGGTTTGCTGGTGGCGGGCATCGGGGCGGCGGCGACGGCCGGGGGGGTGCTGTTCCTGCACCATCCGAAACGGATCGAACCGGGGTACCAGCCGACACAGCCGATACCGTATAGCCATAAACTGCACGCGGGCAACCTCGGTTTGGACTGCTTGTACTGCCACAATACAGTGGACAAGAGCTCCTACGCGGCAATTCCTTCCACCCAGACTTGCATGAACTGCCATAGCAAGGTGAAAGGGCAGAGTATCGTGCTGGAGCCTGTGCGGAAGAGTTTTGAGCTCGATCAGGCGATCCCGTGGGTGAAGGTCCACCGGCTGCCCGACTATGTGTATTTCAACCACAGCGCCCATGTGAATTCGGGCGTAAGCTGCGTGAGTTGCCATGGGCGAATCGACCAGATGGTGGAAGTCAAACAGGTGCAGCCGCTGACGATGGCGTGGTGCCTGGAGTGCCATCGAAACGCGGCGCCGAACATTCGGCCGGCCGAGTTGGTGACGAAGTTGGACTGGAAGGCGGAACGCGATCCGTCGGAGATCGGGCGGGAGATCATGGCTGTGAAAAAGATTAATCCTCCGACGAACTGCTCGGGGTGCCACCGATGATTCAGATACAAGGAATTGGAAACCAGACCGGAAAGAAATTCTGGCGTAGTCTAGAAGAACTCTCGAATTCGCCGAAGTTTCAGAAGTGGGTTGCGCAGGAGTTTCCTGAAGGCGCGACCGATGTGTTGGATGGAAAGTCGCGGCGCAACTTTTTGCAGTTGATGGCGGCTTCGATGGGCATGGCCGGTTTGACGGCTTGCCGCCGTCCTGTTGAAAAGGTTCTGCCCTACGCCAAGTCGGTGGAAGGCGTGGTGATGGGCAATTCGCTCCATTTCGCCACGGCAATGCCGTTTAACGGGCGCTCCTATGGGTTGGTTGTCGAATCGTTCGACGGGCGTCCTATTAAGATCGAGGGCAATCCGGGCCATCCGGCGAGCCGCGGGGCGGCAAATTCGCTGGCGCAGGCTTCGGTTCTGAACCTATATGATCCGGACCGTTCGAAAGAAGTTCTGGAAGGTGGTAAAGCGTCGAGTTGGGACGCGTTCAGCAAGGCTGCGGCGGCGCTGCCGGCCGATGGTGACGGCGTCCGGATTCTGAGCACCTTTGTGAATTCGCCCACGCTGAGCGGGCTTCGCACGCAGTTGGCGGCGAAGATGCCGAAGGCGAAGTGGGTAGAGTACGAAGCGATCTCGGACGACGCGATTCTGGAAGGATCGCAGATCGCGTTTAACGATTCCCTGCGGCCGCACTACGATTTCAAGAAGGCGAACATCGTTGTCGCGCTGGATTCGGATTTTCTGCAGCTCGACAACCGGTCACTCGGCTGGGTGAAGGACTTTACTGCCCGGCGCAAACCGGCGCACAAGGCGGAAGAAGGAGTGCACGGGGCAGCCGGTGCCCCTCCCCCGGCAGAACACGCCGCCGATCCTGGCGTGAACCGGCTTTACGCGATCGAGCCGAACTTCACACTGACCGGCATCATGGCCGATAACCGGCTGCGCATCAAGCCTAGCGACGTGCAGAACTTCGTGTTCGATCTGGCGCGCGAGTTGGGCGCCATCGCCGGGTTGAAGGTGCTGGGCCAACAGGACAAGTGGATCAAGGCGCTGGCGAAGGACTTGCAGGCGAACAAAGGCAAGTCGGTTGTTCTGGCCGGGCCCCGGCAGCCGGCAGTAGTTCACGCGGTTGTCGCGCTCATTAATCAGACGCTTGGCAACAGCGGCGAAACGATCCTTTATACGAAGGAAGAGCGCCGGCCGGTATCGGCGTTGAAGGATCTGACGGCTGACTTGAACAGCGGCGCTGTCAAGGCGCTGCTCGTGCTCGGTGGCAATCCGGTTTACGACGCCCCGGCCGATTTCGCGTTCGGCGACGCGATGAAGAAGGCCGCGAATTCGATTCATCTCGGCGCGGAAGTGAACGAGACCGCGGCTGTGGCGAAGTGGCATCTGCCGGAGTCACACTACCTGGAAACATGGGGCGATGTGGCGAATCTGGATGGCACCGTTTCGCTGATACAGCCGTTGATTGAGCCGCTTTTCGGCACCAAATCCGCCGTGGAAGTGGTGAGCTTCCTGGTGTCGGGCAAATGGAACAAGGGTTTCGACCTGGTGAAGGCGCAGACTAAGCTGGACGACGCCGCGTGGCGCAAGGCGCTGCATGGCGGAGTTGTGGCGGGAACAGGTCCAGCGCCTGCCAAGAGCGGTGCGGACAAAGGAAAGGTCGAGGCTGCTGTGAATGCCGCCCCGAAGGCGGGCGCGAAGATCGAAGTCTCGTTCATCCCGAGCGCGAGCTTCTGGGATGGCCGCTTTACGAATAACGCGTGGCTGCAAGAGGCGCCCGACCCAGTGACGAAGCTGGTCTGGGACAACGCCGCCCTGATGAGCCCGAAGACGGCGAAAGAGCTACAGGTCGAGATCATCCCCGATAACGTCGGCATGTACGCGCAGAAGATCAACGTCGAAATCGGCGGGCAGAAGGTGGAAGCTCCGGTGTACGTGTTGCCGGGCCACGCCGACGGCGCGATAACCCTGGTCATGGGCTACGGCCGCCAGAGCATCGGCCGCGTCGGACGCGGAATCGGCTACAACGCATTTGCCGTGCGCAATTCCGCGGGCATGGGCTTTACGACCGCCGCGAACGTGACGAAGGCTCCCGGCACCTATTACATGGTGACGACGCAGGAGCACCATAGCCAGGAAGGCCGCCCGATCGTCATGGAAGCGACGGTCGCCAAATACGAAAAGGAACCGCATTTCGCCAAGGAAGAAGAGGAGCATGTCGAGCTCTTCTCGCTGTTTACCGAGCACGACTACTCCAAGGGCAATCAGTGGGGGATGTCGGTAGACTTGAACGCCTGCATCGGCTGCAACGCCTGCCTGCTGGCCTGCCAGAGTGAGAACAACATTCCGGTTGTCGGCAAAGAACAGGTCGGCAAGGGCCGCGAAATGCACTGGATTCGCCTGGACCGGTACTTCACCGGCGACGAGGAAGATCCACAGGCCGTCTACCAGCCGATGGCGTGCCAGCACTGTGAGAACGCGCCCTGCGAATCGGTTTGCCCGGTCGCCGCCACTATCCATAGCCCCGAGGGCTTGAACGACATGGCGTACAACCGCTGCGTCGGCACGCGATACTGCGCCAACAACTGCCCGTACAAGGTGCGCCGTTTCAACTACCTGAACTTCCATAAGGACATGGATGAGTTGACGAAGATGTCGCAGAATCCGGACGCCTCTGTGCGCATGCGCGGCGTCATGGAAAAGTGCACGTACTGCGTGCAGCGCATTCAGGAAGCCAAAATCAAAGCGAAAGCGGAAGGGCGCGCGTCGGGCGCGGCTGGTCCCTACAAGGTGGGCGAGATTCTCACCGCCTGCCAGCAGACTTGCCCGGCCGACGCGATCGTCTTCGGCAATATCAACGACCCCGAATCGAAAGTGGCGCAGCTCAAGAAGGACCACCGTAACTACTCGCTGCTCCATGAACTGAACGTGAAGCCGCGCACAACCTATCTGGCAAAGCTGCGCAATCCCAATCCGGAGCTGGCGTAATGGCGGAAATCACTCACGCTGCGCTTAACCCGCACGCACAGGAAATGAAGGAGCGGCTGTCGCCGTCACTGACTACCGGCCATCCGTCGATGCATGACGTGACCGAGGCGGTCAGCATCATTTCGGAAGTTAAGACTCACCGCAACTGGTACATCGCGCTTGCGGTTACGGGCAGCATCACCGGCATTCTCGGGCTGATGCTCGCCTATCTGGTCGCAACGGGCGTCGGCGTCTGGGGCAACAACGGCCCGGTCGGCTGGGGCTGGGACATTACGAACTTCGTGTTCTGGATCGGCATCGGCCACGCCGGTACACTGATTTCGGCGATTCTCTTCCTGTTCCGGCAAAAGTGGCGGACGTCGATCAACCGCTTCTCCGAAGCGATGACGCTGTTCGCCGTGGCCTGTGCCGGCATCTATCCGGCCGTTCACGTGGGCCGTCCCTGGCGCGCCTACTGGCTGTTCCCGATTCCCAACGAATTTCTGAACATGTGGCAGAACTTCCGCAGTCCGCTGCTTTGGGACGTATTCGCGGTTTCGACGTATGCCACCGTTTCGGCGCTGTTCTGGTACGTCGGCCTGATCCCGGATCTGGCAACCATCCGCGACCGGGCGGTGACCAAGGGCCGGCAGATGGCTTACGGCATCGCGAGCCTTGGGTGGCGCGGGTCGGCAACGCACTGGAAGAACTACGAAAAGGCGTACATGATTCTGGCGGGCCTTTCGACGCCGCTGGTGCTTTCCGTGCACACCATCGTGTCGTTCGACTTTGCGGTTTCGATTCTCCCCGGTTGGCACACGACGATCTTCCCACCCTACTTCGTCGCGGGCGCTATCTTCTCCGGATTCGCGATGGTGGTGACATTGATGGTCATCGCGCGATGGATCTACAAGGTCGAGCATCTGGTCACGATGACGCACCTGGAGAACATGAACAAGGTCATCCTCGCCACCGGCACAATCGTCGGTTACGCGTACGCGACCGAGTTCTTCATCGCCTGGTACAGTGGCAACCCGTATGAAAGCTACGTCTTCTTCGTCAGCC
This sequence comes from Acidobacteriota bacterium, assembly GCA_016185425.1. Taxonomy (GTDB): domain Bacteria; phylum Acidobacteriota; class Terriglobia; order Bryobacterales; family Bryobacteraceae. The sequence continues at coordinate 75,619 of JACPNQ010000027.1, forward strand.
GGGCAACCGGTCCTTATTGGTGGGCCTATTGGACGATGATCACCTGCAACGTGATTTCGCCACAGTTCTTCTGGTTCAAGAAACTGCGGACAAACATCCCGTTCATGTTCGCGATTTCGATTGTCGTCAACATCGGCATGTGGTTCGAGCGTTTCGTGATTATCGCGACGAGTTTGCACCGCGACTTCCTGCCGGCATCCTGGGGCTACTTCCGGCCGACTTTCGTCGACATCCTGACGTTCTTTGGCACGTTCGGTCTGTTCTTGACGCTCTTCGTTTTCTTCACCCGCTTCCTGCCGATTATCGCGATGAGCGAAGTGAAGGGCATGATGTCGGCGACACGCCACGAGCAGCATTACCTGGATGAAGCGGTCGACGCTTCCGAAGGAAAGGTTCTCGAAGGAGGGGCGCACTAATGGCTGACAATCCTTCCATTCACGGGTTGGTGGCGGACTTCGATTCACCGGACAGGCTGATGGACGCCGTCAAGGCAGCCCGCAAAGCGGGCTACACGAAGATGGAAGCCTACACGCCGTTTCCGATTCACGGGATCGATGACGCGATGGGCGCAAAGCCTTCGATCCTTGGCTACCTGGTGCTACTTGGATCGGCTACGGGCCTCGGACTTGCGATTTGGTTGCAGTGGTGGACCGGCGCCGTCGACTATCCGCTGGTTATCGCCGGCAAGCCGTTCTTTGCATTCGAACCTTCGGTCCCGATCATGTTCGAGTTGACCGTACTGCTCTCGTCATTCGTGGCGGTGTTCGGCATGATTGGCCTGAATGGGCTACCGAAGTTGTACCACCCCATCTTCAACTACACGGGGCATAAGGGAATCACTGACGACCGGTTCGTACTGGTGATCGAAGCGAGCGATCGCGAGTTTGATGCAACCGGTACGCGGGATTTTCTGGCGGCCCAAGGCGCCGGCAAACTGGAATTGATCGAGGCTTAGCGAATGCGACTGGTATCCACATTACTTATCGTCGCGGCTGCCGCCGGACTCGCCGGCTGCGGTCCTGGTGCGGGCAAGGACACACCGCCGCTTTGGATTATTCCTGACATGAAAGTGCAGGAGAAGTACAAGCCGCAGCAGGAGAGCCCTTTGTTCGCGGACCGCTCGGCGAGCCGCCGGCCCGTCGTTGGGACCGTTTCGCAAGAAAACTATTACGAGGACGAAGGCTACCACTTCGGCATCGTGAACGGACAGTATATCGGCAAGAACCCGCTGGAGTTCAACGACAAGGTTTTGAAGCATGGGCAGAGGAAGTTCAACACGTACTGCTCGCCTTGCCATGACCGAACGGCCTCCGGCGGCGGCATTGTAGGCAAGCGCGCCGGCGCCGTGTTCCAACCCGCCAATCTGCATAAGCAGGAGATTCGGGACAAGAACGATGGCGAACTATACTCGGTTGCCAGCGACGGACGCCGCACGATGATGGGCTATCGCAATCAGATTTCGGACTATGACCGCTGGGCAGTCATTGCTTACCTTCGGGTTTTGCAGCGAGCCGGCGGCGCCAAGATGGAAGACGTGCCTGAGAACCTGCGTTCGGAGGTGCGATAAACAAAATGAGCCATTCTCACCACCACACCGCGCCCCAGGACAGTTACGTCATTCCAGACGCAATTTGGGATCGCGGCCGCAACGTACTGGGCGCCCTGTTTTTGCTCGGATGGGGCGCTGCCCTGGCGGGTTACGCTTCCAACCACGATCAGTTCTTCCAGTCTTATCTCGTCGCGTTCTTCTTCGGGTTCTCCATCGTAGTCGGCGGGACGCTCTTCGTCATGATCCAGCACCTGACCGGATCGGCCTGGAGCGTGCCGGTGCGCCGCATCATGGAGACGATCATGATGTCGTTCCCGGTGTTGGCGCTGTTGTTCATTCCGGTCGCCCTCGGGGTGCACTCGCTGTACGAGTGGTCGCATCCGGATTTTGTGGCGAAAGAGATCATGAAGCTGAAGGTCTCGGTCTACCAGCACTACCTGAACGAGAAATACTTCTACATCCGCGCCGTCGCGTTCTTTGCGATCTGGACGCTCTGGGCATGGCGGCTGTATTCGAATTCGAAGTCGCAGGACACGACGAACGCGCTGCAGCCCACCTTCTCGAACGAGAAATGGAGCGCGCCAGGTATGTTGGTCTTCTTCCTGACGGCCTCTCTCGCGAGCGTCGACTGGATAATGTCTCTGAACCCGCACTGGTATTCGACGATGTTCGGCGTCTACTGCCTGGCAGGCGGAGCCTGGGGCTTCTTCGCCCTGCTGACGTTCATCTTCCTGCGCTTCCGGGCCAACGGCATCATGGCCAACTCGGTTACCACTGAGCACTATCACGATCTCGGCAAGTGGATGTTTGCGCTAACGGTCTTCTGGGCCTATATCGCGTTCTCTCAATACATGCTGATCTGGTACGCGAACCTGCCGGAAGAGACCATCTTCTTCAAGATGCGCCGGACCGGCACTTGGGAGGCCGTGAGCGGTGTGTTGCTGTTCGGCCACTTCGTCATCACCTTCCTGGTGCTGCTGGCGCGGAACAGCAAGCGAACGCTCAATGTCCTGAAGTTCGCCACCGTCTGGATTCTGCTGATGCACTATGTGGACATCTACTGGATGGTCATGCCGAATTTCCACAAGGAAGGCATTGCATTGAGCTGGGTGGATGGCGCCGCGCTGGCTGCCGTTATCGGTACGCTGGGCTTGGCGTTCTGGCTACGTCTGAAGAACAAGATGATCGCGCCCGTCGGCGATCCTCGCTTCAAGAAAGGATTGGAGTTCCAGAATGTCTAATCCGGTGACAACCAAACAACCCGTTAGTGCCGAGCTCGGCTATGACCGTTCCGATCCGTTGATTGGCGCCATTCTCGCCAACATTTTCAGCATCATCGTTATTCTGGCGGTGGTGATCGGCGGCGTTACGTTCTACTTCCATACCTATCGTGACCGGATCATCGAGGAAACACAGCTTACACCGGTATCCCAGGACCTCCTTGACTTGCGGGCGAAAGAAGATCAAACGTTAAATAGTTACGGCATTGTGGACAAGGCAGCCGGGACGGTCCGCCTGCCGGTCTCCCGCGCCATGGAACTGGTGATGGCGGAAGCCAAGGAAGGCAAGCCGAAGTATCCCACCGCTCCTTATGCGGTGAAGAAAGTGGAAGAGGCCGCCGCCGCTCCTGCCGCGCCTGCCGCCGAACCCGCAAAGTAGTTAATCGATGACAAAGACACTCCTCAGTTTGTTGCTGGCCGCCGGGGTAACCGCCTCGGCGCAGATCAACAGGACTCCGCGCGAGCTGGAGGATGTCGGTGTGTCGGAAAAGCTGGGAACAGTTGTCGATGGATCGCTCGAGTTTGTCGCTGAAAGCGGCCGCCCGGTAGCCCTCCGGTCCTATTTGAACCAGGGCCGGCCGGTAATCCTGAACTTCGTTTATTACTCCTGCCCGATGCTCTGTTCCATGGTGCTGAACGGCGTGACATCGAGCATGCGGGAATTGAGCTGGACTCCCGGCAACGAGTACGAAGTTGTCACCATCAGTTTCGACCCGCGAGAGACGCACGAGCTGGCGGCGGCGAAGAAGCAGGCGTACCTGGCAAGCTTCGACCGGCCCGCGCCCGGTTGGCATTTCCTGGCCGACAACAACGACAGCGCAAAGAAGCTCGCTGAGCAGGTTGGTTACAAATATCACTGGGACAAGAGCCGCAGTCAGTACGCCCACACCGCGGCGCTGGTCCTGCTAACGCCGGAGGGCAAAGTCGCCCGGTATCTGTACGGCATTAAATACAAGGCATTCGACCTGCGCATGGGCCTGACGGAAGCCGCCCAGGGACGAGTGTCCGGGACGAAGATGGAGCAGATGCTGCTGTACTGTTTCCAGTACGATCCCAACGCGCATAGCTACGTGATGACCGCGAGGAACATTATGCGGGCGGGCGGGGCGATGACGGTTTTGATCCTGGGCGCTACGCTGATGCGGCTGTGGCGGAAGGATCGCGAGCAGGTTTCTTAAGGAAGACACTATGAATTCGTTACGGGACTGGATGATGCCGATGCAGGCCAGCGAACACGCTGCCAAGATCGACAACTTGTACCTTTTCATATTTTGGCTGACGCTGGCATTTTTCATTCTCATCGCCTATCTTACGGTCGCATTTGCCTGGAAGTACCGGCGGAAGAAGGAGGGTGTGCTGACCGTCAATTTGCAGCACAACCTTGCGCTGGAATTGGTCTGGAGCATCATTCCGCTGATCCTGGTGATCGGCATCTTCTTCTGGGGCTTCAATGACTATGCTGCGGCGAGTGTGGCACCCAACGACGCGCTGGAGATTCACGTCACGGGCAAGAAATGGAATTGGTCCTTTGAGTACCCGGACGGAACCCGCTCGATCCGGTCGCTGCACGTGCCCGTCAACAAACCGATCCGCCTGATCATGACCAGCGAAGACGTGCTGCATGCGTTTTTCATCCCGTCGATGCGCGTCAAGCAGGACGTGATACCGGGCCGTTACGTGGACTTGAACTTTACTCCGACGGTCGCCGGCCGGCACCAGGTGTTTTGCGCCGAATACTGCGGACGTGACCACTCCGGCATGATGGCCGACCTTTTTGTCGATACTCCCGCGAAGTACGCAGAGTGGCTGGAAAAGGGCGACGAAGAACTCTACAAGATGAAGCCGGCCGAACTCGGCAAGATGGTGTGGGAGATGAAGGGCTGCAACTCCTGCCACACGATCGACGGAACGAAGGGCGAGGGCCCGAGCTTCAAAGGAATTTTCGGAAAGACGGAGAAGTTTCGCGACGGCAGTACGATCGTCGTTGACGAAAACTACATTCGTGAATCCATTTTGAATCCGCAGGCGAAGGTTGTGGCCGGGTTTGAGCCGGTAATGCCGACCTTCCAGGGCCTGCTGCGCGAAATCGAAATCAAGGGCGTTATCGCCTATATCAAGGAATTGAAGTAAGGCGAGGAGGGAACATGGCTGATACCGTAGCAAGTCCACAAGTACACGGCCCCGTCGGACAGCACGACGTCGACTATCTCCACGACGGATCGCTGCTGTCGTGGCTGACCACGGTCGATCACAAGAAACTGGGCGTGATGTACCTTTGGTCCATCCTGTTCATGTTCTTTCTGGGCGGCATTTTTGCGCTGCTCGTCCGGCTGGAGCTGTTCGCTCCGGGCAAGACCATCATGGACGCCGAAACCTACAACAAGGTTTTCACGCTGCATGGCGCAATCATGGTGTTTCTGTTCATCATCCCGTCGATCCCCGCCGCGCTGGGCAACTTTGCGCTGCCGATCATGCTTGGCGCCAAGGACGTCGCATTCCCCCGGCTGAATCTGCTGAGCTTCTGGATTTATGCGACCGGCGCGATGATCGCCGTGGTGGCGATGGTGACTGGCGGAGTCGACACCGGCTGGACATTCTACACGCCGTACTCCACCACCACCGACGGCTCGGTGGCCCTTATGACATTTGCCGCGTTCGTTCTGGGCTTCTCCTCCATTCTCACCGGCGTCAACTTCATCGCGACGGTGCATAAACTCCGCGCGCCCGGCATGGGTTGGTTCAAGATGCCGCTCTTCATCTGGGGCATCTATTCCACGGCAATTATTCAGGTTCTGGCGACGCCCGTGTTGGCGATCACGCTGCTCCTCCTGATCATGGAGCGCACGTTCGGCGTCGGCGTATTTGATCCGAAACTGGGCGGTGACCCGGTGCTGTTCCAACACTTCTTCTGGTTCTACTCGCACCCCGCCGTCTACATCATGATTCTGCCCGGTATGGCGATTATCTCGGAAATCGTTCCCGCCATGTCCCAGAAGACGTTCTTCGGCTACAAAGCCACGGCGTTTAGCTCGGTCGCGATCGCGATCGTCAGCTTCGTCGTGTGGGGACACCATATGTTCACGAGCGGCCAGTCGCAGCTTGCCGGCGCGATCTTCTCGTTCCTGACCTTTCTCGTCGGCATCCCTTCGGCCATCAAGGTCTTCAATTGGATCACGACCATGTACAAGGGGTCGATTTCGCTCCAAGCTCCCATGCTGTACGCCCTGATGTTCCTGATCCTCTTCGGTATCGGCGGTTTGACGGGCATCTTCCTGGGCGCGATGTCGGTCGATATCCACCTCCACGACACCTACTTCGTCGTCGCCCACTTCCACTACGTGATGATGGGTTCCACCGTCATCGCCTTCTTCGGCGGATTGCACTATTGGTGGCCCAAGATGTTCGGCCGCATGTACAACGAAACGGCGGCCCGCATCGCGGCGATTTTGGTGTTCATCGGTTTCAATACCACGTTCCTGCCGCAGTTCCTGCTGGGCAGCCGCGGTATGCCGCGCCGGTATTATAACTACCTGCCGGAGTTCCAGTTCCTGCACCAGGTTTCGACGGTCGGTTCGTGGATCCTTGGCCTCGGCTTCCTGATTATGGCGGGCTATCTGTTCGCCTCGCTGCGCAAGAAGTTCGACGCGCCGCCGAATCCGTGGCACGCGCGCACGCTCGAGTGGCAGATTCCTTCGCCGCCGATTACCCATAACTTCCACGAGGTCCCGGTTGTGAAGAGCGATCCGTACGATTACTACAGGCCATTTGAGCCGTCCGTGAAGGGACATCACTAAGAATGAGCTCCGAAACGCACGTTGTGGAACACGGCGCGGAACCCGCGTTCCGCCAGCATCACTTCGTCGACGCCGAACAGCAGTTCAGCACGTCGAAGATCGGCATGTGGCTGTTCCTGGCCACGGAAATCCTCATGTTCGGCGGCCTCTTCGTCGGCTACGGCCTGATGCAAGGGGTCTATCCGGAGGCCTGGGTGGCGGGTCACCATCACCTGGACCGCATCATGGGCGCCATCAACACGGTGTTCCTGCTCTGCTCCAGCTTCACCATGGTGATGGCGGTGCACGCCTCGTCCACCAATCAGAAGAGCAAGACGATTTTGAATCTGCTGTTCACACTCGCGTTCGCCGCTGGGTTCCTTGTCATCAAGTACTTCGAATACTCGCACAAGTTCCACGATGGCCTGCTCCCCGGCCGGTATTTCGCCTACCACGGCGGCGGGCCTCCCCAGCAGGCAATGTTCTTCGGATTCTATTTCGTAATGACCGGCCTGCACGGCTTCCACGTCGTCGTTGGCATGGCGCTTATCACATGGATCACGATCCGCGCCAGCCGCGGGGAGTTCAGCAGCGCCTACTACACGCCTGTCGATCTGGTCGGCCTTTACTGGCACTTGGTTGACTTGATCTGGATCTACCTGTTCCCGCTGCTTTATCTGGTCAGCTAGGAGATATATGAGCGATCACGCACACGCCCATTCCAACTCGGCCCGTGTCTACGTATTCACGCTGGCTGTCTTGCTCATCCTGACGGGAATCACCGTCGGCGCTGCCTATGTGAACTTTGGTTCCAGCAGCATCAATCTATTCATCGCCGTGGGCATTGCCACACTCAAGGCCTCGCTGGTGGCGCTGTTCTTCATGCACCTCCGCCACGATCCGCCGTTGAACGCAATCATCTTCATCAGCTCGCTGATCTTCCTTGGTCTTTTCCTGCTGTTTCCGTGGATCGATATTTATTCCCGCGACCGCGTAGTGCCCTATGGACTGCGCGTCCAGGCACAGCCCGCCGCGGCGCAAAAGCAGGCCCCCGCCCCCGCCGCGGGCGAGCACGGCGCTGCTCCGGCCCCCGCGGCCGCACACCACTAACGGACGAGCCGCCCTTACCGCATGTGTTCGGGAACGGCGGCCATCCAATAGCCGGGGCGGGTCTTGACTTTGAGCCCGGAACGGTTCACTTCCACGGTGATCTCATGGTAGCCGCCCTCTTCCAGGTTTGAGGGTGCGTAGCTGATCATGTATTGGCTCTGCAGTTCCTCGCCAATGTCCATCACCATGCGTTCCAAGTCCTTGTAGGTAAGGAACGAGCGTTCGGTGCCGCCTGTGGCCTTGGTAAAAGCTTCAAGCTGATTGTCGACGAAGATGCTCTTTGCCTGGCGAAGAACTTCGACGATCAGCGGGAACGCGTTGCCGTTGTAGATGCCGCTGTTTGCGTTCACGGACGCGGGGTCGCTCAGGCCGCCCGGGGGTGTATGACCGGCGCCATAGGGAACAGCTGGCGGACGAGGAACCGTCGGCTTCGCCGTCAGGCTTGTAATCAGCCGGTTGATGTTAAGCGAATAGAGAACGACGTTCCCGAATTGGAGGTCGAGCAGCGCCTGCCGCGTTTTCGCCTCACTGCCTTTGTCACGCGTCTCGGCGATCAGCAGAATGACCTTCCTGTGATTCTTCGGCCGGTTTCGCAACATCCTGGCAGCCTGCACGACGGCATCGGTCATCGCACTTGTTGTGGAGCCCGGGTTTATCTTGCCCAACGCCTTCGTCATCGCGTCGCTGTCGCGAGTCCAGTCCTGCATTATGCGCACGCGATGGTCAAAAGCGATGATCGCGGCCTGCCCCTGCTCGCCGAGAACCGTCCCCTCCAGCAACGGACCGATCTTTTTTATGTTCGGTAATACAGATTCAACCGTATTATTTGCCTGGACGCAGACCACCAGCGACAGCGGCTGAACGGCACTTTCGACAGTCACCTTTTGCAGTTTGCCACGGTCGATGAGCCGGAACTCGTGCGGCTCAATGCCTGCAACGTAGCGTCCATTTCGATCGGTGACGGTGGTCGGTGCAATCACTTGGCGGCTGAAAATGACGAACTGTGCCAGATCTTCGGTGGATTCTTCCGGCGCCTTTACAGCCGGTTTCTGCGCCCAAATCGGGGACGAAAGCGCGGCGGAAGTAAACAGACGGCGAGTGAGGCTCATAATTTATCGGATGTCATAGGCGAGTGCGAGGTTTCGGTGCGGAGGCGCGCCGGTAGTCACCGCTTTTGCCTCCGGTTTTCTCCAGTAAGTATATGTCCTGAATTTCTATGGACTTATCAAGCGCTTTGGTCATGTCGTACACGGTTAGCGCAGCCGCGCTGGCGGCCGTGAGAGCTTCCATCTCGACGCCAGTCGGTGCAACGGTCGTGGCCGACGCCGTGATACGCACGCCGCCATCTTCCACGCGAAGGTCAACGCCGACATGGCTCAGCGGCAGCGGATGGCACATGGGTATCCATTCCGCGGTTCGCTTCGCGGCCATGATCCCGGCAATCCGGGCCACCTCGAGCGGGTCGCCCTTCGGATTTTCCGGCAGTTTCGCCAGCACGGCAGGTTTGATCTTCACGAAAGCATGGGCCGTCGCGGAGCGATGCGTCGCCGTTTTCGCCGACACGTCCACCATCTTCGCTTCGCCCTTTTCGTCGTAGTGGCTAAGTTTACGCTTCATTGCAGCAATACCGGAACCACCGATCCTTCTTCGTAGATTTCGCGGTCCGCGGCGGCCACGATAAACGCGTTGGATCGGGCCAGCGACGGCACGTCGGACGAGCCCTTCCATTCAATCGGCGTCACCCGCGCAACTCCATTCTCAAGCACGGCGGGCAGAAACCGGGTGAGCCCCGTCTTCTCTCGAAGAGTACGGGTAATGTGGGCTTCAGCGATCGGCAATACGGGCTCCGAGACTCCACTCAGCAACTCAAGGGCCGCGCGCGCGAATACGGTGAAGGTTACGGCCGTTGACAGTGGATTTCCGGGCAAACCAAAGAAAAACCGCCCTCGTGCGCGTCCGAAAACCAAAGGGGCGCCGGGCCGGATCTTCACACGTGTGAAGAAGAACTCTGCGCCGCAGTGGGCCAGGGCGGCCTCCACAAAATCGTAATCCCCCGCTGAAACGCCGCCGGAAAGCAGGAGCAGATCGGCTTGCAGTCCTTCCTCAACCAACGCGATCGTCGCCTCCAGATTGTCCGGCGCGACAGGCAGCACAGTAGGAATGCCGCCCGCCCCCGCCACCTGCGCCGCAAGAGCCCAGGAGTTGGAATTGCGCACCTCAAAGGAGCGCGGAACAGCTTCAACAGGGACAATCTCGTCGCCGGTCGCAAGAATTGCCACGCGCGGCCGCCGGAACACGGCCACCTCCGCCGCGCCTACTGTCGCGAGCATCGCAATGTGCGCGAATCCGAGGCGCGTACCGCGCCGCAACACGGTATCGCCTTTGTGCGTTTCGCAGCCGGCTCGATTAATGAACTCCCCCGCCTGGGCGGCGCGCGTGGTCGCCATTAGCCCGTTCTCCACGGTGGCGTGCTCCACCATGATCACTGCGTCTGCTCCTGCCGGAATCGGCGCGCCCGTCATGATCCGAACGCACTGCCCGGCTTCAACGATGCCGCAATAATCCTGCCCCGCTCGAACCTCTCCGGCGATCTGTAACGACCCAGGAATATCGGCCGCGCGCACCGCAAACCCATCTCGAATGGAGCGATCCACTGGCGGGTAATCCCTATCGGCTGAAATATCGACCGCGAGAACCCGCCCCGCGGCCCCGGCGAGAGACACCGGTTCAACAATTGGCTCCGGGCGGCCCACTGTGTCCAGCACGCACCGCCGCGCGGCGGCAAAGTCGAGAGCATCCACAGCCTTCAGGATACCAGCGGGCGAATTGCCTACCATGGATTGGTGATTCATTGGCCGCTGGAAAAGCAACGGGAGGCGCTGCGCCGCCGCGAAATATCCGCTGCCGAGCTCCTGTCTGCGCATCAGGAGCGGATCGCGGAGGCCGATCCGCATCTACGCGCATTCGTGCGCGTCTTCGACGCGCCCACTGGCGGCGAGGGGCCGTTGGCCGGAATTCCAATCACGGTGAAGGATAGCTTCGACGTCGCCGGTTATCCGACACTGACAGGCAGCCTGTACCGCGTAGGCCACAAAGCGGCCGCCGATTCGACGGTATTGAAACGGCTGCGCGCCGCGGGCGCGGTTATCTTGGGCAAAACGAATTGTCCCGAGTTTCTCGCAAACTACGAAACCGATAACCACATCACCGGCTGGACGGCGAACCCGTGGAACTTGGAGCGAACGGCGGGAGGGTCCAGCGGTGGCGAGGCCGCCGCGATCGCGGCTGGATGCTCCGCCGGCGGAGTCGGCAGCGACGGCGGCGGCTCTATTCGCGTGCCCGCGCACTGCTGCGGCATAGCGGGCTTGAAACCAACGCCAGGACGGGTTTCCGCGGCCGGACACTTTCCTGAGATCGCCCATCCGGGCGGACTCCTGGGCGTAGCCGGGCCGATGGCGCGCACTGTCCGCGACGTACGGATTCTATTCGACGTTCTCGCGGGCTACGACCCCCAAGATCCGTTCTCCGCACCGGTTCCGCTGCGGGACGATCGGCCGCGGCGATTGCGTATCGGGCTGCTGGAAGACAAAGCCGATCCGTCGATCGCTGCGGCAGTCGCGGCGGCGGCGAAGACGCTGGCGGGATTGGGACATTCCGTCGAACCATTCGCGCCGCGGGGCAGGGAACGCGCTGTGGCGGTGTGGGATTTTTTCTTCAACGTTCTGACGGATGAATTAAAGCGGCAAGTGATCGCAACCGCTCCGGAGAAGGCCCATTGGACCGGTCTGGAACTACTGCGCGAGCCGCCTGCAAAGCCAACAGGATTGGAGGTGGTCACACAGTTAGCCGTGCGCGACAAAATGCGCCTGGCGATGATGGAGCAGATGGCGGAGGTGCCAATACTGATCGGCCCGCCCTGCGCAATGCCGGCGTGGCGCAAGCAGGAGCGCCCAGGTCCGTTCGTCGAAACGATGGCGGCGGCGACACCCTGGAACCTGTATGGGTTCCCCGCCGTGGTGCTGCCGTTCGGCTTTGCGCCAGACGGCCTGCCCGTTGGCGTACAGTTGATCGCCCGGCCATGGGAGGAAGAACTGCTGCTTACCGTCGGCTGCCACCTGGAACAGGCGCGCGGCCCCTTTCCAACAGCTCCGCTGACGCCGTGGGCCTAAAATAAAATCAGGATGCGCCGATTCCTGCCTGTTCTCTCTCTGGCCACTTTCAGCATGCTGACCGCCGCCGAACCCCGCAAAATCTTCGATTACGCCTACCAGCAGCACGACTTCCCAAACGGGCTGCGCCTGCTCACGGTACCCACCGACTATCCCAACATCGTCGCGCTCTACATTGTCGTCAACGTCGGCTCGCGCAATGAGGTGGAGCCGGGCAAAAGCGGGTTCGCGCACTTCTTCGAGCACGTCATGTTCCGCGGAACGAAAAAGAACCCTCCGCAGAAGTGGGAAGCTACGATGAAAGCCGCCGGCGCCGCCACCAACGCATTTACCAGCGACGACCTCACCGCCTATCACGCGACGTTTTCCAAACAGAGCCTCGCGTCCATACTCGAACTCGAAGCCGATCGTTTCCAGAATCTGGACTATAGCGAATCCGTCTTCCGCACCGAAGCCCTGGCCGTCAATGGCGAGTACAACAAAAACTCCGCCGCCCCCACGCAGAAGCTTTTCGAAACGCTGCGCGACAGCGCGTTCGACGCGCACACCTACAAACACACCACCATGGGCTTCCTCGCGGACATCAAGGCGATGCCCGATCAATATGTCTATTCGCGTCAGTTCTTCGACCGTTTTTACCGGCCCGAATACACGACGATTCTCGTCGTCGGCGATGTAAAGGCGGAAGAGGTAGAGGGGCTTGTGGAGAAGTATTGGGGCGGCTGGCAGCGCGGATCCTACGCGCCCGCCATTCCCTCGGAACCAAAACAGGCGGGGGAGCGCACGGCGAAGGTGGATTGGCCTGTGCCGACGCCCCCATGGCTCTCGGTGGCCTACAAGGTGCCCGCGTACTCCGATTCGGAAAAGGACACCGCGGCCTTGAACGTCATCGCGGCCCTGGCATTCGGCCCCACATCGCCCGCCTACCAGCGGCTGGTCATTCAGGAACAGAAAGTGGACGTATTAAACGGCAGCGCCACTCCGCACGTGGATCCCTATCTCCTTACCGTCACCTCGCGCGTAAAGGCCGAGAAGGATGTGGACGGCATCCGCGAGTCGATCATCTCCACGCTGAACGGTTTCAAGGACACGCTGGTGGAAGCCAAGAAACTGGAATCGGTGAAGAACAACCTGCGCTACAACTTCGCTCTTTCCATGAACAACAGCGAATCGATCGCCGGAGCTCTGGCGTATGCGGTCTCCCTGCGCCGGTCACCGGAAACCTTGAATCGCCTCTACGCCATGTACGAGCGCATCACGCCGGAGGATCTGCGTGAGGTGGCGCGTAAATACTTTGTCGCCGAGGGCCGCACCGTGGTCACTCTCTCCGGACCGAAAGCCAAATGAACAAGCTTGCTCTCTCCTTACTCCTCATGACTGCCACTCTGCCGGCCATGGATGTTGTGGCGATGCCAGGCCAATCGCCGCTGATTCAATTTCGCTTCGTGTTCCGCGCGGGGTCGGTGAACGATCCGAAGGACCGCCCCGGGTTAGCTTCGTTGACCGCTTCCATGCTCTCGAGCGGCGGCACGAAAACGATGACCTATCAGCAGGTGCTCGACACGTTGTACCCGATGGCTGCCCGCGTCGCGACCAACGTCGACAAAGAGATGATCGTCTTCAGCGGCACCACGCACGTCGACAATCTGGAGGTGTACTACTCGGTTATCCGCGACATGCTGCTGAATCCCGGCTGGCGCGAAGACGACCTGAAGCGCGTCCGCGACGACCAGAAGAACGCCGTCCGCCTTGCATTGCGCGAGAACAACGACGAAGAGCTGGGCAAGGAGGTTCTGTACAGCCTGCTCTATGCGGGCCATCCCTATGAGCAACTCAGCCTGGGAACGCTTAGCTCCCTCGACGCGATTACGATGGCCGAGATGAAAGCCTTCTATGCGGCGCATCTCACACACGCAAACCTCACCATCGGTATCGCCGGCAAGTACCCGGCGGGCTTCGTCGAACGTGTGCGGAAGGACTTCGCCGCGCTGCCGAAAGGCAAACCATCGACGGTGAAACTCCCGCCGCCACCGCCCTTGAAGGACACTCGCGTAACGATCGTGCAGAAGAAGACACGCGCTGTGGCGATCTCGTTCGGCTATCCAATCGACGTGACCCGCAACGATCCGGACTTCCCGGCGCTCCTGGTCGCCAACACCTGGTTCGGAGCTCATCGTTCCAGCGGCGGTAATCTCTATCAACGTATGCGCGAGATCCGCGGATTGAATTATGGCGACTACTCCTATATCGAGTATTTTCCCAACGGCATGTTCCAGTTCGAGCCCAGTCCGAACCTCTACCGCCGCGGCCAGATCTTCCAGGTCTGGATCCGTCCAGTCGAGCCGCCCACGGCGCACTTCGCCTTGCGGCTCGGGCTGTTCGAGCTCGACCGGCTTGTCGACAAGGGTCTCTCGGAAACCGACTTTGAAACGACTCGCGACTTTCTCGCGCTCAACGTGAATCTGCTAATGAAAACCAAGAGTGCCGAACTCGGGTACGCCATCGATAGCAAAGCCTACGGTATCCCGGAATACACCTCTTACATTCAGAGCGCGTTGAAGAAGCTGACTTATGACGATGTGAAGAAAGCCATCCGCAAGCATCTTCGCAAGGACCGGATGCAGATCGTCATCATCTCTGACAACGCCGAAGATCTGAAAGAGCGGCTTCTTTCCGATGCGCCTTCGCCCATGAAATACAACTCTCCTAAGCCGGACGACATCGTCGAAGAAGATAAGATCGTCTCGACAAAAAAGCTCGGCTTTAAGCCGGAGCAGGTCACCATCGTCGCGGTGGAACAAGTCTTTCGATGAGTGGATGTGGACAGCTAACCTTTACCCCCAGGTAGCCACGCTACGCTTCTCCACCTTCGCTTCATCCAGCGTAATCCCAAATCCAGGTGTTTCCGGCAGCGTAATCCTGCCGTTCGCCGGGGCAGGATCCCATTTCTCAAACCAGTAGTAGCCGCTCATCTTACTGATCAGGTATTCCACCAGCGGACAGGTCATCGGTGACTGCGCCGCCACCACGTGCAACGCCGAATGCACGCTATGTCCGTGGGGAATCACCTGCGCATCATATGCCGAAGATATGTGGCAGATCTTCATCAGCTCGCTCACGCCGCCGCACCACTCCGGGTCCGCCTGTACCACGCTGATCGCGCCCGATTGCAGGAATCGCATCACTTCCCAACGCCCATAGAAGTGTTCGCCGGTGGCAACGGGAACGGAAGTCGCCCGCCGGAGGGCGACAAAGCTCTCCATCTTATCGACGTGAAACGGCTCCTCAATCCACCGCGGCCGGTACGGCTCCACCTGTTTCGCCCACTGCACCGCATAGTTGATGTCCCAGCCCATGAAGGCGTCGAACATCAGATCGGCGTCGTTGCCCACCGCTTCCCGAAGAATCCGGACCATGTCGACATTCTTTTGCAACCCCGCCGCGCCATCACCCGGCCCGAGCGGCATAAACCACTTCTGATGCCGGAACCCCTGCTTCTTGAATTCCGCCGCCGTCTTGCGCATCCGCTCGGGCTCCACGCTGTGCCCCAGGCAACTGCCGTACACTTCAACCTGCTTGCGCGCCGGCCCGCCCAGCAGCCGGTAGACCGGTGTCGAATAATAGCGCCCGCGCAGATCCCAGAGCGTGTTGTCCACGGCGCTGATCGCCATCATGAAATGGCTCGAGCGCGAGTGCCGGTTCGACCGATGCAACTTGTCCCACAGCGTTTCACCGGCTAGTGCGTCCTTACCGATCAGAAACGGCCGAAGCTGCTGATAGACGACAATCGCCGCCTCGGTATCGATCGGACCGTACAAGCCCTCCACGCCCTCATTCGTCGTAATCCGCAGATAGAGCGCCGATGCCTTCGCCTCGCCAGCCGGCTTGGAGCGCTCGTGATACTCGGCTGGGCGATGCTCCTCATAAACGTGGAGCGGATTCACCTGGTGCTGATTCTTCACGTCGCCGGCTTCCGTTTTCCGGCGGCCTTCCACGCGGATCATTTCCACATTGCGAATCGTGGCGGGACCGTTCAGGCGGGCTTTTTCCTGGGCGTGCAACAGGGCGGGGACGGCGGTGAAGAGGATGTCTCGGCGGCGCATAGAAGGGGAATTCTAACAGAGTCATCCACCGCGTCTGGGACCGGGCTCAACCGGCGTAGATAGAGTCACGGACGTGGATGTCATCCCAAAGGCGTCAGCCAGTCAATAAGCTTTGCAACTCGGCGACAGACTCCACTTGCACCTTTAAGACAAATGACTCGTCTCCTGTGCAACGGTGGCAATCGCGCACCGCCGGCATCCTCTCGCCAACGTTGTCAGCCGCTTCGCCTGCGCTTCACTTCCGCTTAGCCGGATTTGGATAAACGTACCCACCGGCAGCCCGATCTTCGATTCGCCGGACATATAACCTGAGCCCGTGGGGAGGCGAAAGAAATAGGCCTGCCCGCTTGTGATAGCATTGCCCCCTCACCAAGGAGTTCTCATATGCAGGCAGTTGGACCGGTTCTGTCTGGAGAACGTATTAGCTCACTCGACACGATCCGCGGATTCGCCCTCCTCGGCATCCTTCTGATGAACATCGTGGGCTTCGGCCTGCCATACGCTTATGACGATCCGGCCAATTCCGGCGGATCTACCGGCATCAACCTGTGGATCTGGATCGTTATGCACATCCTGGCGGAGGGCAAGATGCGCTGCCTTTTCTCGATGGTCTTCGGAGCGGGCATCATTCTACTCACCTCACGCGCCGAACAGCGTGCCGGCGCGTCGTCCTCAGCCGATATTTACTACCAGCGAAATCTCTGGCTCGGCGGGTTCGGCATACTGCACGCCTTTCTCCTCTGGCAAGGAGAGATCCTCTATCCCTATGCGTTGTGTGCGCTCGCCCTATATCCGTTCCGCCGGATGGCCCCCAAGGGACTCATTAGTATCGCGGCCGCCATGATGCTCATCATCACGGGCCTCACAATCTACGACGGAATGGACACCAAGAAGACGATCGCCGAAGGCAAAGCCGCCGAAGAAATCAAGAAAGGCGGCGCGAGTCTTACCGAGGACCAGGAAGCCAGCCTCAGGAAATGGGAAGACTTGCGCAAGCACGTCAAACCATCATCCGCGGAAATCGAAAAGACCAAGAATCGGTGGCGCGGTGGCGTCGTCGATGTGTTAAAGGTCCGCGCCGAAACCGTCTGGCACTGGCACAGCCTGGCCTATTACCACTATCGGAATCTCGATATCTTCAGCATGATGCTGCTTGGTATGGCCTTCTTCAAATTGGGCGTCTTCAGTGGTACCCGCTCGTTCAAATTCTATGTCGTCATGGCTGGTGTTGGATACGCGATTGGTCTTTCGATCAACTCCTACACCGCCTATACAAGAGTGGCCAACAACTTCGACATCGTCGTCAACATTTACTCTGGCGTCACCTACGACATCGGCCGTCTCTCCATCGCCCTGGCTCACGCCGGCATTCTGATGCTCCTCATGAAAGCGGGCATGCAAGCGTGGCTGACCCGTTCTCTCGGCGCCATCGGGCAGATGGCACTCTCCAACTACTTAACTCATTCCGTTGTCTGCTCTACGATTTTTTGTGGCTACGGCTTTGGCATGTATGGCCGCCTCGAACGCTACCAGCTCTACTACATTGTCGCCGCCCTCTGGATATTCCAGATGATCGTTAGCCCAATCTGGCTCCGCCACTTTCACTTCGGCCCCGCCGAATGGGCATGGCGCTCACTCACATATTGGCAGAAGCAGCCAATGCGCAAACTCGTACCCCAATCTCTAGCCGCCGAAGCCTCGTAGCGGGCTGCTCAAGACACCGGGTGGCCTTGCGCCAAATATATACTGGGCTCCGGCTCCCTGTTTGCGATTCGGAGAGCGGCCGGGAACAGGATTAAGCCCTACGATGTGAGGCCATATGAACATTTTCACCAGACAGCGGTGTGTGTCCTGGCTTCGCCTCATCCTGGCTGGCGGTTTGGCGTCAGCCCTCGTCACAGCGCAGGCAGCACCTCGTTTTGCCGGATCGGCCGCCTGCTCCACATGTCACGCCGCGCAGTCGTCGGCTCAATCTTCCAGCGGCCACGCCCACGCGCTCGCCCGCGCCTCTGGCCATCGCCTGCGATCCGTTTTCCCCCTTGCCGCTAGCGAGGCGCGCCGCGCCCCGAAGTTCCGCTTCCGCTTCGACGGCCTCACGGTGCGCATTGACGACGGCACCGAAGTCCTCGCGATCCCTATGGAATGGGCCTTCGGATCAGGTCACCAAGCCGTCACTTTCGTCAGTAGGGGCAACGAGCGCTTATACATTGAGCACTACCTGACGTACTATCCTTTGCTCGGCAAATTCGGGCCCACGCCCGGTCAGGGTAATATCGATCCGCAAAATCTGGCCGAAGCGGCCGGGCTGCTCTATCCGGCCAGCGATCCGCAGACCGGTATCGCCGGCTGCTTTGAGTGCCATTCAACCGGCGGTCTTCAGGCCTTAGAGCCTGCCGAAAATGGAGTGCGCTGCGAAGCTTGTCACGGCCCTGGCGCTGCCCACGCAGTGAGCGGCGGCAAAGCGGCGATCGTTAATCCTAAGCGCTTCACTGCGGTCGATCTCAATAGGTTTTGCGGGCGCTGTCACCGGCCGCCCGCTTCCGACCCAGCCAAAGTCGATTGGAGCTTTGCGTGGAACGTGCGTCACCAGCCGGTCTATCTCAGCCAAAGCGCCTGCTTCGTGAAGAGCCAGGGAAAGCTCTCGTGCCTTACTTGCCACTCGCCCCACGAGCCGCTCGAAACGCGCGCGGAGAGTTATGATGCGCGGTGCAAAGCCTGCCACGATCGATCGCAACGGACATCCTCCTGCGCCCAGCGCGATTGCGCCGGCTGTCACATGCCCCGCGTGAGTCCCGAGCCACCGCTGCGGTTCACCAATCATTGGATTGGCGTTTATCCCGCAGTGGGGAGCAAGCTCAAACCGGAGCGCCGGTGAACGACAATTCCGGT
The DNA here is from genome assembly GCA_016185425.1 of Acidobacteriota bacterium. Lineage (GTDB taxonomy): Bacteria > Acidobacteriota > Terriglobia > Bryobacterales > Bryobacteraceae. The sequence goes on from JACPNQ010000027.1 coordinate 94,492, forward strand.
GGTCTAGGGCTGTCGCCGTTGGGAGACTCTTCGGACTCAGGATTCCCACAATCCTCAAAATGTCAGCTTGAGGGCCAGTTGCAACTCCCGAGGCCTGGGGCTGAATGCCGTGGCCGTCACCACGCCGAAGGTAGTCGCCTGCACGTTATTTCCGGGCGTATCGAACACAGGCGTGTTTGCCACGTTGAACGCCTCAGCACGGAACTGGAGTGTGTACTTTTCCTTGATCCGGAAATCCTTGAACACCGAGCAGTCTACATTCTCCACGCCGTCGCTGGAGACGTTCGGGATCGTGCGCGATGCGTTGCCGTAGGTGAAAGGCGCAGGCACCGAGTAGGCAGATGTATTGAACCATCGCGACAGCGTGGAAGTGCCTGAATTCGGGTTCTGTCCTGCCACCACGTTGGGACGATTACCGCCGCCGGCGTTGAGTGCGATCGTACGTCCGCTCTCGAAGGTGCCGATGGCATTCAACTGCCATCCACCGAGCAGGAAGCGGCTTACGGCGGGACCTTGCCTGAACCAGGGGACTGCCCACAGGGCCGTCAATACCATGCGCTGCGGCACATCCTCGATTCCTTTGGAGCGATCCTGCCGCAGGTTGTACCAGTTGATGATACCTGTGTCGGGAGCGCCCCCCGGACGCACGGCGCCGCCGCTGCCGGCCGCGGCGTCAATGATCTTGCTCAACGTATAGGAGGCCAGCACCGAGAACCCTTGCGAGAAGCGCTTCTCAACCTTCAGCGCGAAGGCGTGATAGATAGAATCGCCGAGCGACGACCAGCCGCCGGTTACGCTGTTGTACTGCGGATACGGTCGCAGCAATTGCTGGCGCGGTACCGTGGCTCCGCTTAGCGGGCCCGTTTGAATAATCCCGAAGAAGGGATTGGGAACCGATTGAGTTAGCGCGTTGCCCAGCGAGAAATAGGTCGGATCGAGTTGGTTCAAGTTCCGCGATTGCACGGTTAATACATGCGTTCCCTTGCTACCGGCGTAAGCGCCTTCCACTAGCCAGTTCGCTTTGGGCTCAAACTGCAATGTGAAATTCCACTGCTGCATGTAGCCGGGCTTGGGGTCGCGCATCTGAACCTGCAGGTCGCCGCCGATCTGCGTGGACGCCCCCAGCTTGCTGGCGGTGGGAATAAGCAAACCGCTGGGAAACGGATTCGCAACGGTGTCCTTGGGCGTCAAACCACCATCGAGAGAGGTCGCCATGGTGGTGATCGCCGCGTAGCCAGGGTAAGTCGGAATGCCGGTACCCTTGATGGGAATGTAGGTGATCCCATAGCCGCCGCGCGCCACAAGGTGCTGGCGCACTTGCCAGGCGTAACCGAGACGCGGAGCCCACATCTTATACGTAGGGTCGGTAATCAGGCGTGTGCCGCCGTTCGCCGCCGGACAGGCCGGTGCGCCTCGCAGGTTCAAGCCGGGAACCTGAATCGGCGCTGTGACAGTCGGATCGAAATTGGCATAGGCGTTGAAGCGTTCGGTTTGCGGAGCTTCATACTCCCACCGCACGCCCACGTTGAACGTGAGTGAGCGTCTGGGCTTCCAGTCCTCCTGCAGGAACGCAGCATGATAGTGCTGGCCAATCGAATAGTCCGGATTGAAGACGTTGTTGCCCGTAGCGGGCATCCCCAGAATGAATGACGCGGTGCCGAAGCCCGCCGCCGCACTGGCGGCGACGGGATTAGGCCCCTGCGTGAAGCCACGGTTAAAGTTGAACGTGCTGTTGCCTACGCCGCTGAAATTGAACGCCGAGAAGCGCTTGTCGTAGCCGAACTTCAACGTGTGATTGGACAGGATCTTGGTGGCCATGACACTCGTGTCCCAAGCGAGGCCCGTGCGGATTTGGTCAGCCGTGCCGGCGCCGAAATTGGTGAAGTCGGTGATATTGAATATGGGGAAGGCCCCGCGGGGTGTGAAGTGGCCGCGCTGGCGTTGGCCGATGAAGGACTGCGGGAATCCCAGCGACGTCAGGTCGAAGTTCTTGCCGATTTCTTGCGAGAACGGGCCGTATCCATTCTCTCCGTCGGTGTTGATGCCGGCGCGGGCTTCGATCAGGAACGTGGCCGAGATGGTATGCGTGTACTGCGCGGTGCCGCTATGACGGGGGATGGCGATGTAGCGTCCGTCGGTGTCGATGACGCTGTTAAAGAAATTCGGGAAGAGCCATGGCTCGAGCACATCGCGCGTGTAACGGACAGCGAACCGTTTGTTCTGAGTGAGATTGTAGTCACCCTTCAGACCCCATGCATACCGGTCGATCGGGCTCTTGGCCGCCTGGAAGAGGTTCTGAGCGCGGCTATTGGGCAGGCCCGGAAGGTTACCAGCGGGCACCAGCTTGAGGATTTCCTGAGAGAGCTTGCTAACGCGGCTGCCGGGAATCATATTGCCGGGGAAGGCCTGCCGTATGAACCCGCCTCCGCTGGCGGCTGTAGTGAGCGGGTCGTAAATGGCGATGAGTTGCCCGGCGCCGGTGAGAGTGTCCGAAAAGTCGCCGGCGCGCTCGCGGGCGCTCGGCGAGGTGATGATACGCGTCTGCGCGCGACGCTCACGGTAGCCTTCGTAGTTGAAAAAGAAGAATGCACGGTCCTTTTTGACAGGGCCTCCCAATGTTCCGCCGTACTGATTTACGGCCAGTGGCGGCAGCGGAGCGCCCGAACTGTTGCTGAAGAAATTGTTCGCGTTCATGTTGTCGTTACGCAGGAACTCGAACAGACTGCCATGATACTGGTTGGTGCCCGAGCGGCTGATGACGCTGATCACGCCGCCGCCGGTGCGGCCAAACTCGGCCGACATCGAATTGGTGAGCACCTTAAATTCCTGTGTGGCGTCCACGGTTAGATACGTCATTGCCCCGGCCGCGTCGCCAATCTTGTCGTTAGCCACGCCGTCGACCAGGAAAGAGTTGAGCAGTGGCTGGCCACCGCTGATGTTCACCGCCGCTGTGCGCCACGTGGACAGCACCTGGCCGCCGAAATAGCCTACACCGCGCACGGTGGGAATCAAATTCGCTAGCCCCATCGGATTGCGGCCGTTGAGCGGCAGGTCCACGATCTTCTGCTGGTCCATCACAGTGCCAAGTGACGACGTGTTGGGCTCGAGGAGCGGGGTGCCACCCACCACCTCCACCGTGTCGGTAACTTGGCCCACCGAGAGTGTCACCGGGATCGCTAGCGACCGGTCCGCTTCCGCGACGATCCCGTCGCGCCGGAAAGTGCGGAACCCGGGACTGGTGGCTTCAAGGACATAGATGCCCGGCTGCACCAGCGGAAACTGAAAGTTCCCGGCGCTGTCCGATGTCGTTGTGCGGGCGACCGCGGTTCCAGTGTTGGTGAGCTTGAGGGCGGTCCCTACGACGGCTGCGTTGGTTGCATCGACGACGGTTCCAGTGATCGAGCCGCTGGTGACTTGCGCGGAAGCGGGGGAAAGTAGCCAGACCAAGGTCGCGCCAAGGGGAGCGAGTGCTCGAAGCGTGACGGAGAACAGACGCATGGTGTTCACCTCATCCTTTTCGGCAATTCCAAAACTTGGGCGAAGTATACTCCAAACTGCCTGCGATAAGTCACTACCCAATGCTCGGCTGGGTCTGGTACTCCTATTCGTTGATGAAACGCAGATCCTTCGGTGCCGCCGCCAGCGCTGTGCTCGCCGCGCCCGCTCAGACGCGTCCGCGCAGGAACGAACTCATGCACGTCGGCGGCGACTATCACAGTGTTGCGGGCGGACCCGGCGCTGGCCCGACCGGGAAAGAGAACCTCGAATACAATCTCCGCCACGGCGTTAAGCACCTCACGGTTCAAATGCCTTACCGTGCCTCCGGCTGGGACCTGGCAGATCTAAAAAGAATGCGCGACAACTGCGATCGCGCCGGAGTAGTCTTCGAGGCGATCCGGATGGACTCCGGCTACATCAAGCTCGGCAACGGGCCTGATCGCGACCGCGAACTCGACGTCGTCGTGGGCAACGTCCGAAAAGCCGCTCAAGTTGGCGTCAAGATCATTACCTATCACTGGACGGTGATCCCGATCCGCCGTAATCGGCAAACACCCGGGCGCGGCGGGTCCACCTACCACGGATTCAAACTGGAGAGCGATTGGCGTAATCTCCCCGCTGGCGATTCCGGTCGCGTCACCGCGGACGATTACTGGGAGCGGATCACCTACTTTCTCCAGCACGTGATTCCTGTGGCGAGGGAATCCAGCGTCCGAATGGCTTGCCACCCCTATGACCCGCCGGGCCTGCCGTTCGGCTATCAAGGCGCTGACAACTGGGACTCGCCCTCCGTCTTTGATGCCATCAAGCGTTACGAGGCGATTATAGACTCGCCGTACAACGGCTTTCAGCTCTGCCTGGGCACCGTCGCCGAAGGACTGAAGAACCCGCGAGCCGGCGTTCTGCCCATCGTCCGCTACCTCGGCCAACGAGGCAAGATCCACCAGATCCACATGCGCAACATTAAGGGCGCCCTCTACGACTTCGAGGAAGTATACCCGGACGAGGGTGTCATGAATTTTCTGGAGATCATGCGGATCCTCCGCGATACCGGCTTTTCCGGCTCGATCTGTCCGGACCACATGCCGCGACATACCGGCGATCCCGGAGGACTCCAGGCATTCGCATTCGGCTATGGCTACCTCCGCGCTCTGATCCAAGCCGTCAACTCCGAGGTGTGAGTGCCGGCAATCGCGGTCGTCGAGTTCTCCAGTCTTAAGGCTGCCAAAAGGAACTTTCTACTTTGGCCATTTAGGAGCTTCTCGCATTGCCGCGACACGGCAACCTCCGTCGGATTCCATTCGTCTTTCAAGTCTGTTACTATCCGCTTCTCCCCCGCGCCTATCGGCGCCTGGGAGACATTCTAGGCTTGCGCGAGCCGAATGGAAGCTCTCGCAGGGAAAGGAGAAGTCCTTATGAAGGTCTATGACGGCACCGACCTCCGCAACGTCGCACTGGTCGGCCATCTTCATAGCGGCAAGACATCGTTGGCCGCCGCTATGCTCCATACGGCCGGGGGAACAACCCGGCTCACCCGAGTGGACGAGGGCAACACACCTACCGACTTCGACGAAGAAGAGGTGGCCCGCAAGATCAGCATTTCCGCGGGAATCGCCCCCGTGGAATGGAAGAAGTACAAGGTGAACCTGGTCGATACGCCCGGGTTCAACTCGTTCCTCTATGAGACTAAGGCTGCTCTTGTGGGCGCGGATTCTGGCGCGGTGGTTGTGGACGGTGTCGCCGGCGTCGAAGTCGGCACCGAACACGTCCACCACTTATGCGCGGAGTTGAACATCCCGCGTGTCTTCGTCATCAACAAGCTGGACCGGGAGCGCGCCAGCTTCGACCGCGCCCTCGAAAGCATTCATGCCGCGTTCGGCCGCGGCGCCATTCCCATTCAGTTGCCCATCGGTTCGGAGCGTGAGTTCAAGGGCGTCGTCGACGTAGTTCGCATGCGCGCCTGGATATACACGAACGACGGCGATGGCAAAGGGAAGGAACAGGACATCCCCGCCGAACTAAGCGATGCGGCAACGGCCGCTCATGAAGCCCTCGTCGAGATGGTCGCCGAAGGCAACGATCAACTGCTGGAGGAATTCTTCGCCGAAGGCACGCTTCCCGTCGATCACATCGTCGACGGACTGCGCCAGGCCATCCGCGATCGCCGGCTCTTCCCGGTCTTCTGCTGCTCCGCGCTGCGCAACATCGGCACCGGGCAGCTTCTGGACCAGATTACGGAGTTACTGCCTAATCCCGTGGAACGCGACAACGCGTACGGTTCGTGGAATGGCCAACAGGTCATCCGTAAGATCAAGGACAACGAGCCGCTCTCCGTTTACGTCTTCAAAACGTTGGCCGATCCCTTCGCCGGCCGCCTGTCGTTCTTCCGCGTCGTCAGCGGAGTCCTGAAAAATGACGCGCACCTTATTAACGGAACCACCGGCACCGATGAACGCTTCGCCCATATCGCCTGCCCGCTCGGCAAGACGCAGATTCCCATCACGGAGCTCCATGCCGGCGATATCGGCGCCGTGGCCAAGCTGAAGGACACACTCACTGGCCACACGCTGTTCGACAAGGCCGCGCCCGTCCAATATCCGCCCGTGCAATTGCCCGAGCCCTCCATCGCCTACGCTATTTCGGCCAAGAGCCGCAATGACGAAGACAAGCTGGGCCAGACCATTCACCGCATCATGGAAGAGGACCTCTGTCTCCGCTTCGTGCGCGATCCGCAGACCAAGGATTTTCTCCTCCATGGCACCGGGCAGGCGCACATTGAAACGGTCGTCAGCAAAATCAAGCGCCGCTACCACCTGGATGTAGCCCTCAATGCGCCGAAAATCCCGTACCGCGAAACCATCCGCGGCGCGGCCACCGCGCAGGGCCGGCACAAAAAGCAGACCGGCGGCCATGGCCAGTTCGGCGACTGCTGGATCCGCATGGAGCCGCTTGACCGGGGCGCCGGGTTCCAGTTCGCCAACGAAGTCTTCGGCGGCGCCATTCCGCGCAACTTCATTCCCGCGGTGGAGAAGGGAATTATCGAAACCGCCGCGAACGGGTTCCTTGCCGGCTTCCCGATGGTGGACTTCAAAGTTACCGTCTACGACGGGTCCTACCACGATGTCGACAGCTCCGAAATGGCGTTTAAACTTGCCGCCCGGAAAGCGTTCAAGGCAGCGATGCAGTCCGCCAGGCCGTCTCTGCTCGAGCCCGTCATGCGCGTCGAAATACAGGCTCCGGTAGAGTTCGCCGGCGATCTGATGAGCGACGTCACCGGCCGCCGCGGCCGCATGAACGGCATGGAGACCAAGGGTGCCACGCAGGTTATCCGCGCCACCATCCCCATGGCCGAAATGCTTACCTACCAGAACGACCTGACGGCCAAGACCCAGGGCCGCGGATCATTCACTATGGAGTTCGACCACTACGATTACGTGCCGTCGCTTCAGGCGGACAAGATCGTAGCCGCAGCAAAGGCCGCCGGTGTCCACGCCACCGAGGACGACGAGTAGCCGTACCCCTTGGAGGGAGCACCAGAACCCGCATTCTATTGCTCCCTCTTGTCCGATCTCCGGCGGGCCGATAGTCCCAATAGGGACACACCTCCTGTGACCGAAGTAAACAGCGAGGGTTGAATCATGAGTCGCCCTTATAGTAACGTCAAGAAGTTGCGATGTAACCCCAAATTAAAGAACCGCCGGGAGATGGAATGAGGAAATTCCCAGTCCTACACGCCGCGAAAGCGGCTGTAGCCACTATCGTGACTGCGGGTCTCGCTGTAATTGGCCCAACCGTCGCGATGGCGCAATTGGTGCCGACACTGGCACTTTCCGCCAAACCGGAGGCCGACGATTCTCCATCGCGAGGCATCGAAGCCGTACCTGCCATCGCACCGATGGCCGCTCTCAGTCAGGCCGTCTATCCGCCGAAACCGAGTTGGAAAGAAGAACGCCTCGTTCAGGCGGAAACCCTCTATTTGGAAGGCTACAAGCTGTACCAGGCCGGCGACCGCGTCGGGGCGCGCAAGCATTTCGACGACGCGCTGGATCTGGTGCTGAACGCCCGGTCTGAGCCTGTCAACCGCTCCTCCTTCGACAAACGCTTCGATGAGCTGGTGCAGAAGATCTATAGGATCGACGTCGACACGCTGCAGGGCGAAAAACCGAAGGAGTCCGAGCCGTCTTATGACAAGGCGCCGATCGACGATATTCTCTCACTGACATTCCCCGTCGACCCGAAACTGAAGCCAAAAGTCCGGGAAGAAGTTGGCGCCACGGTCAGCCAGTTGCCCCTCGAAGCAAGCGACGCCGTTCTGAGCTTCATCAACTACTTTTCCGGTGACCGCGGCCGCCGCACGCTGATCGCCGGACTGCGGCGCGCTGGGCGTTATAAGCCCATGATTTCGCGCATCCTTGACGAGGAAGGCATCCCCCAGGAGTTCATTTTCCTGGCCCAGGCCGAGAGCGGTTTCCTGCCCCGCGCGATAAGTTACATGGCCGCCGGCGGCATGTGGCAGTTCATCCGCGAGACGGGAGCGAAATACGGTCTGAAAAACGACGGTTGGGTCGACGAACGCTTCGACCCGGAAATGGCCACGCGCGCCGCCGCCCGTCACCTTCGCGATCTCTACCACGAGTTCGGCGACTGGTATCTGGCGATCGCTGCGTATAACTGCGGCCAAGGCAACGTGGACCGCGCCGTAGCAAAGACCGGTTATGCCGACGTGTGGGAACTCCGTTCCCGCGGCACGCTTCCTCTCGAAACTTCGAACTACGTTCCCATCATCCTCGCCATGACCATCATGGCCAAAAACCCGCAGAACTACGGCATTGAAACCGTCATTCCCGAAGACCCGCTGCTATACGATACGGTTGACAACGCCTCGCTCACGAGCCTCACACTCGTCTCCGACATCATCGGCCGCCCGGTTTCCGAGCTCAAAGAGCTGAACCCGGCGCTTTTGCGCGACTTCGCGCCCCCTGGCTACCGGCTGCATATCCCACGCGGATCGGGCCAGACACTGATGGCCGGCCTGGAAATGGTGCCGGCGGAGCGTCGCGCAAGCTGGCGCGCCCACCGTGCGGAAACCGGCGAATCGCTCGCCCTGCTCGCCACCCGGTACCGGACCAACGTCGCCGCCCTTCGCGCCGCCAATAACATGGCGGAGGAAGAAATCAATCCGGGTGCGCTGCTGGTGATCCCGGCCGCGCCGCAACCGGTAGTCACCGCGCGTGCCGCCCGCACACCCGTTCGCGGTGCCGTGCGTCCGGGCACGCGACCCGGTGTTCGCTCCGCTGTAGCCTCCCGGCAGCCCGCGCGTCGTCCTGCCGCTTCGCAGGCTGCCGCTAAGGCGCCGCAGAAGCAGGTCCGGAAACCGGCGGCAACCGTTGCGCGCGGCGCCGCCCGCCGTCCGCAAGGCTAATTCATAACTTCTGTAGTTGCAACAGCAAAAGGCCAGTGTATTCTAATACGGAGAACGCGCTGAATGAGGAGCCCTTCGCTATGCAAGAATCGCCCTGGAATACACGCCCTTTTGATGACGATGACGACGAGTTCGGCTTCGAGGAAGGACATGCCGAACTCGCATCGGAGCTGCGCGAGTATGCCGGCGACGATGATGATGAGTTCGACGAGGAGGAGCGCGCCAGCGTTACGATTATCGTGGCGACACCCCTCGCTCCGCCGGCAACGATTCCCTCTGCTCCTCCTGCGGTAACCAGGGAACCGGAGCCGGATTTCATACCTGTTCCAGTCCCGGCCACGTTGCCCCCCGCCTACACCGCGCCCCGCGCAAAGAAACCGGCTCCAGTCAAAAAGGCCACCTCGCCCAAGAAAGCCGCTCCGGTTCAGAAGAAGGCCGTCGCCGCGAAAAAGCCGCCGCCCAAGCCGCCCGTGAAGAAGGCCGCGGCAAAGAAACCGGTCGCAAGGAAACCGGTCTCCAAAAAACCTGTCGTCAAGAAGGCTGCTGTTGTCAAAAAGGCTGCCATAAAGAAGGCCGTCGCCCAAAAAGCCGTAGTCAAAAAAGCAATCGTCAAGAAAGCTGCTGCCAAAAAAGCCGTCGTCAAAAAAGCAGCGCTGAAGAAGGCAGCCCCCAAGAAAGCCGCTCCGAAAAAACCAGCTCCGAAGAAAGCGGCGGCCAAAAAAGCGCCAATGAAAAAGGCGCCCGTGAAGAAGGTCGCCAAAAAAGCCGCGAAGCGGAAGCGCTAACCAACAGAAAAGGGCGCCAGCACGGCGCCCTTCCCGATACCACTGGCGAGGGAGTCTATTCGTCTGGCAGCGGCTTCGCAACGGCCTGGCGGCAGCGCTGGAAAAGTTCCAAGAGCGAATCCGCGTACTCCTCGGCCGATCGCGTCGCTCCCTTCCCGGCAAATCCTGCGGCGGGGGCGCCCTTCCCGTAGCCCGTGCTGACAGCGATGAATCGCATCAGCTCCAACGCTACTTCATCACGATTATTCTTCTCACCCAATTTGGACTCAGGTGCTTTTTCATCTGCCATAACTCTAGACTAGACTAAGATGCCGGTTCTCGCCCGTCGTCCGCTGCGCCGCATGCGCGGCGGAGCACAGGCCTTCCTGATGGAAGCTGCCGACGGACACCACTACGTGGTCAAATTCACTGATAATCCCCAGCACCGGCGTGTCCTCGTCAATGAGTACGTTGCGTCGATCCTGCTCTCCCACCTCGATATCGCCCAGCCGGAAACGCGCATCATTGATGTGCCCGCCGATCTCCTTCACGACAACCCTGAGGTCTTCATCCAGCTCGGAAACAGCCGCCGCGCCGTCTCTCCCGGCTGGCACTTTGGCTCACGTTTCCCCGGCAACCCCAACACACAGGCCGTCTATGACATCCTCCCCGACGCGCTTATGAAAAAAGTCGCCAATCCGGAGGACTTCCTCGGCGTCCTGGCGTTCGACAAATGGGCCGGCAATTCCGATTCCCGCCAAGCCATTTTCTTTCGCGCGAAGCTCGCCGAATGGCGCTCCCATGCTGGCGAAAATCCCCTGCACGTTGGCTTCCTCGCTCAGATGATGGACCACGGTTACTTGTTCGACGGACCCAACTGGGAATTCCGCGACGCGCCGCTCTTTGGCCTGTTCTTCCGGCCTATCGTCTATCGGAATGTGCGCGGCCTCCAGGATTTCGCGCCTTGGATCGAGCGCATCCGCAACTTCCCGGAAGAACTGATGGACCGTGCCCTCCGCGAAGTCCCCGAAGCATGGCTCCCCGGTGATGATCGCGCTGAGCTCACTCGCCTTCTCGAGATCCTGCTCCGCCGCCGCAAACGCATCGAAGGGCTAATCGAAGATTGCACCCGGGGTCGCGTCAACCCCTTCCCAAACTGGAAACAATAGACGCCGCAATCAGCCTCGCCGTGACGGGTGCTAACAGGATTCCGTTGCGGAAGTGGCCGTATGCCAGCCAGATATCTTTTCCGGGCATCTGCTCCACGACCGGTTCCCCCGCTGTCGATCCTGGCCGAAGCCCCGCCCAGACCTCATCCGGAGCCCGGTCCAACAGGCGAGGAAGGAGTGCACTTGCTGCCTCGGCCAAGTGCCGCGCGCTCTCCGGATCCGGCGTCGAATCCCATACATCCGGCCGCTCATCGGAACCGAAAATCGTGAATCCGTTCTCCCGCTGCAGCGCGTAGTGGTGGCCATGACGCACAATCGGCGGCAGGCTTTCCTTCTTGCACCGGTATCCCAGCAAATGGCCCTTTACCGGAAAGGACCGCGGCGCCGCTTCCATCCCGGCAATCTGGCTTGCCCACGCCCCGGACGCGATCACCGCCGGGCCCTCGCACCGCGCCACGGCATCGTTCTCCCGGATCTCTACCCCTAGCGCCCGGCACGCCCCCGCAAGCGCCGCGCACATATCCCTCGGGTCTACCACCGCTTCATTCGGAAACCACCGCGCCGCCCGGATTGCATCCTTCGCCACGGGAGCAAAATACCCCGCGCCCGCCGCCGTAACCTCCTCCACAACGATCCCCTCCGGCCGCGGCCGGTCGAGCGCCTTTTTCTCCTCTTCATCCATCGCCAGTTCCAGGGCGCCGCAGACACGGTAATCGATCCGCATGCCCGTCGCCATCGTCAATTCTTCGACAAATGCGCCGTATTCCGCCAGACTCTCAATCGCTAGCCGCGTCCACCTTGATTCCGAGCGAAATTCGCCCCCCGGCGCCAACATCCCCGCGCCTGCCCAACTCGCTTCTCCCGCCACACGCCCCTTGTCGCGCACAACCACGCGGACGCCCCTCTGTGCCAGCCGCCAGGCGATCGAGAGCCCGATAATCCCGGCCCCGGCAATCGTTACTTGCATGTCTATTCATCCTATTCCATGTCTTAAAATGTGGGAGTATGCACCGCTTCCTGCTGCACAACGACGCTATCCGCGAAACCACAGAACCGTGCCTGTCGCCTGGCCAGGTCGGATTCATGAACGGCTGGGGCGTCTTTAGCACGCTCCGCGTCTCCGAAGGCGTGCTCTTTGCCTGGGAGCGGCACTGGGCGCGCATGCTTCGCGACGCCGGGCGGATGCACGTTCCCATGCCCGCCACGCCCGACTCCCTGCTCGCCGGGCTCCGCACACTGATCGCCGCCAACGGTGCGCAGGACGGAACACTTCGCGTGGCCATCGTCCGCAATCACGGCGGCCTGTTCGAAGCGCCGGGCCTCGACCGCCCCTTCGAGACGATTGCCTTCACGACCAGTCTCCGCGATTGGGGCGGCTCCGTCTCCCTGGCTCTAAAATCCGATGCCCGCCACGGCGCCAACCAATTCCGCGGCGCGAAAATTACCGCCTGGGCCAACAACCTCGCCTGGTACGAGGAATCGCATGATCGCGGTTTTGACGAAGTCGTCCTGCTCGACGAATTCGGCCGCGTCAGCGAGTGCACCTCCGCCAACATCTTTGCCGTCTCCGGTAGCGATGTGCTCACTCCTCCGCTCGATAGCGGCTGCCTGCCCGGAATTACCCGCGAAGTCCTCCTCGACGCGATTCACCTCGAAGGCATCACCATCCGCGAAGCGCACCTGAAACCTGCCGATCTCGAAGCGGCGGACGAGGTCTTTATCACCTCCTCCACCCGCGATCTGCTGCCTGTCGCCGCTATCGAAGGCCTGAACGTCAAACAAGGAACGGCGGTCCAGTCCCGCTTGCTTGCCGCTTTCCGCGCATACATTTCCAACTATGTCGCGGCCCGTAAAGCTGTGCCGGTTGTTTAGGTTCCCTCGTGTACTCATACCGGCTCATCCGCGATGAGCCCAGGTACGGCCGCACCGGCGCAATCTCTTGTCCGCCCAAACACCTCGAAGCATCGGACGCCGGTTTAAACCGGATTCTAGGGTAATTTTCGCCTTCCGGCTAGGTAATGCTAACTAAAGGAAATGTTTTATTTTGTCCGTACATGGATGTATCATGTCCTTAATCCATGCATCTCGCGTGCCCCAAATGTGGCTCCGACGAGGTCCGCTTATCTCGCCGTAAGCTAGCTCTGCGCAAGTTTTTGCATATTTTCGGTGTCTATCTTTTCCGCTGCGAATACTGCGAATTCCTCTTTCGCGCCAATATTCACAGCGTCCGGCACACCCTCTACGCCAAGTGCCCCACTTGCCATCGTATGGATCTCGGCCGGTGGAGCCGCGATTACTATAGCCCGCCGTTCATCACCCGTTTAATGCTCGCTTTCGGCGCGAAACCCACGCGTTGCGAGTATTGCCGCAACAAATTCTGGAGTTTTCGTTTCGTCCGCGAGAAATTCAGCAGGGAAAAGCGCGCTGCTCGCAGCGTCGTCGTGAGACCAGCCGATCCTCAGATTCGCCCCGCGGTCGAGCCGCCCGCACTCCTAAAACGTAGGGCCGCAACGAAGGGCTAGCGTTAGTTCACAAACCGCCGCAGCCGGACATTGTTCACCAGTCCGAGCATCAGAAACACGCTCAGCATTCCCGATCCGCCGTTGCTCATCAGCGGCAGCGGAATCCCCGTCACCGGCATCCGCCCTACGACCATCCCCACATTGACCAGCAGATGGAATAGCAGCGTGGCGCAAATGCACATGCAGATATACATGCCCCCGCGGTCCGGTGCCGTCTGCGCATTCTGCACGATCTGCATAAACAGCAGGAAGTAAAGTCCCAGTACGAAGACCACGCCCACAAACCCATGCTCTTCCGCGAACGCCGCGAACACAAAATCCGTATGCGGCACCGGCAGGAATTGATAGCGGGTCTGTGTCCCGCGTGTCACGCCTTTCCCCCACATGCCGCCGTTCCCGATCGCAATCTTCGACTGGATCACCTGGTAGCCGTCCCCCTTCGGATCGCGCGACGGATCGAGGAATGTCTGAATCCGCGACTTCTGATAGTCCTTCAACAGGAACCAGCTCGACGGTATCAACACAAGGGCCAGCGCCGCGATCAGCACTGTGTATTGCCAGCGCAACCCGGCCAGAAATACTCCCATCGCCAGGATCGGCATGTACGTCATTGACGTGCCCAGGTCAGGCTGTTTCATCACCATCAGCATTGGCACAATCACCAGCCCCACCAGCTTCGCCAGGTCCTTCCAATGCAGGGACTCCGTGCGCAGCTCAGTCAGGAACCGCGCCACCAGCAAGACAATTACCAGCTTGGCGAACTCCGAAATCTGGAACAGAAACCCGCCCGGTAACGCGATCCACCGGCGCGCCTCGAAGATCTTCACTCCGAACAATGCCGTAAGAATCAACAAGACGATTGTCGCTCCGTATAGGATCGGCACCTGCCCCAGCAGCGTGTGGTAGTCGATCGACGAGACAATCCACATCAGCACCAAGCCCAGGCATACGAAGATAATTTGCTTCCACCATAGGTCGCGCCACTTCGTCCCCTGCCCGGCCGAGAAAATCTGCAGGATGCCGATCGAGCAGATCAACAGCGCGATCAGCAGAAGCCCCCAATCGAAATCCTTGATCGAGCGGTAACTCGCCATCTTTAATTCGCAAACCCCTTTTGTGCATGTGGCGCCAACGCCAGCGTTGGCAGCCGGTTTACATTCCGATTCTTCTTGTCGAAGTAAGCCTTGATCACATCGCGCGAAATCGGCGCGGCCTGATCGCCGTGCCCGCCTGCCTCAAACAGCACGGCTACAACAATCTCCGGATTCACCCGAGGCGCGAAACCAACGAACCATGCGTTGTCTCGCAACTCCGCCGCCAGGCGTGCCGACGACCTCAACAATTCGTTCGACGCCAACTGCGCCGTCCCTGTCTTCCCGCAGACATCGATTCCCGGCAGCCGCGCCACTCGTCCCGTCCCGCCCTGGTTCACAACGCCGTACATTCCGTACACCACCTGGTTCACGTTGTCGAGGTTTACATCGGACTTCCGCGGCTCAATCCGGTTCGGATCTTTCACCATATGCGGGCGCTGCCAGACGCCGCCCGCCGCAATGCCGCCGGTCATCACCGCAAGCTGCAGCGGCGTGATCGCCAGATACCCTTGACCGATCGCCACGGAAATCGTATCGCCAGGAAACCATGGCTGGCGCAGCGTCCGCGCCTTCCACCTCGACGACGGCAGCACCCCGCGATACTCAAACGGCAGATCGATACCCGTCTCTTTTCCCAGTCCAGCGAGCTCTCCCAGCTTCGCCAGCTTGTCGATCCCCAACCGGTTGCCGACGTTGTAGAAGAACACGTCGCAGCTCTGTGCGATCGCCTGGTGCAGATTCACCGTGCCATGCCCCCCCTTTTTGTGGCACGCGTGATAATGCCCGTAAAAACTCATCCCGCCGGGGCAGTGAAATGTCGTGTTTTCGTCGATCACGCCGTTCTCCAGCGCCGCCAACGCCACAAGCGGCTTAAACGTCGACCCCGGCGCCAGGTTCGCCTGAATCGCCCGGTTCAGCATCGGTTTCTCCGGATTGTTGAAGATCTCGTTCCAATCCTTCTGCCGGATACGCCCCGCAAACTTATTCGGATCGAAGGAGGGTCGCGACACCATCGCCAGCACCTCTCCATTCCGGGGATCCATCGCCACAACGGATCCTCGCCTTCCTTCCAGCGCAAGCTCCGCCACAATCTGCAAATCCAGATCCACCGTCAATTGCAACGAACGGCCAGGCTCTGCCTCCTTGTACCGGATCACTTCCCGCTCATTGCCCTTGTTATCGACAACCACCTGGCGTTGCCCGTCCACCCCCATTAGGATCTCGTTGTATTGCCGCTCAATCCCAGCCTTACCGATCACATCGCCCTGGTTGTACCTCGCGAAATCGGCAAGATCGAGCTCCGCCTCCGTCACCTCGCCCACGTACCCAATTGCGTGCGCCAAAAGATTGTCTCGCGGATACAGCCGGTGTTGCACATGCACCAGCTCCAGTTCCGGAAACGTGTCGGGGTCGTGATGCGATTCAACAAACGCAATCTCTGCCGGCGACAACTCTTCCTTAATGACAATCGCCTGGTACTTTGGGCGCGACCGGAATCGCCGCAGCCGCGACGACAACTCTTCAAAGTCCATGTTCAAACCGGCCGCGATCGCCGGAAGATGTTCATCCTTCAGGTTTTCGCGCGACAGATACACCGAGAACGACGAGTGGTTATCGACAATCGTGCGCCCCTCGCGATCCAATATCTTCCCGCGCGCCGCCAGGATCGGCGTCGACTTAATCCGGTTCCGCTCCGCCGCTTCCGAATATAATTCGTTGTTCTGAACCTGCAGCTTCCAGAAACCCGCGATCAGAAAGAGGAAAACCGCCACCGAGACGTATTGAAAGAACGCAATCTTACCCGACGCGTAATTCGTGTCGTCGTGGAGTACCGCCGGATCCAGTTTTTCCGGATTCAGCGGGTCGTTCGGGTTCCGCAGCGTCCCAGTGGACATGGAGCTTTATCCCCTCTCCCTCAGTTTATCGAGAATGAGGAATAACGGCACCGCTACCAGTGAATTCAGCAGGCCGAAAAGCAGTGTCTGCGTCACGTCGAAATCGATCGCCTGTCCCAGCAGCGCCCGCACTAGAATCCAGGTGAAGAACTGGTGAAAGAAGAAAAAGAAGAACGATAGGCCGAAGCGGATCGTCGTGTTGTCCACGTCGATTTTGATCGAAATCGACGCCGCGAAATATCCCACCAGCGTCTTCACCATGCCGAAGATCCCCAGCGGCTGGTGCGAGAGAGCATCCTGCAGCAGCCCTATCGCCGCCCCGATCAGTGTGCCTCCGATCGGATTCCGCCGCATCAGCGAAAAATAAACGGTCACCAGCAGCGGCAGTTCCAGATACGCCAGGTGCCGGAAAAACAGCGGAATATTCACCTGGAAAGCAATCGATGCCAGCGGAATAAAGATCAGCCAAACCACGCGGAACTTGGAAATCTTCCCGCGCCGCGGATTGTCGATCAATATCTGGTCGGAGATGTCGGGCATGGCTATTGCTGCTGCTGCGGTCGCGGAGCTGCCTGCGCGGGGCCCTCTGCCAGCGGTTTCGGCGGCGACAGCACCGGCGCCTGCGGCCGCGAAACCTGGTTCGGGTCCATGTTGAAATTCGGCAGTCGCGCACCCGCCGTTCCGAATTTCACACCTTGAATCTCTCCGATGCGCTTAATCTTCTCTCGTAGCCGGTCCGCGTCCGTCGCTAATCCCGGCGTGACCGGCTCGGCAGCCTTCGGATCCTCCGGCTTCCGTTCGGAAGATTCCGGCGGCGGCATCACCACAACCGGCCCCGTCGCCGGGCCGTTGCCCTCCGGTATCATCTGGTGCACGCCCTCCAATACAATCAGCACCTCTTCCAAACCCTGCTGCAAGCCAGACGGGTCCAGGTAGATCTCCTTGAATTCCTTCCCTTGCCGCGTGGTTCGCACTTGCCCCACTGGCAGTCCCTTCGCGAACACGCGATCGTCGCCGGAGGTGAAGAACCACTCGCCCTCTTCCACTTTGATCTCGTTCTGAATATGATCCACCAGAACCTGGCTGCGTCCCAGCCCCTTCAACGTCCCGGGCACACGCGACTTCTGCGAAATCACTCCAGCCGCGAAAAACGGATCGGTGATCAGGAGCACCTGCGACGCCGATGGATACACGAACGTCACTTTGCCCACAATCCCGTCCGGCGTTATCACGGCCATCCCTCGCATGACGCCGTCTTTCTCCCCGCGGTCGACGAACACAGCCTTCGAATTCGCTCCCGTCCCGTTGCCGATCACCCGCGCCGCCACCGTCTTCGCCCGTGTCTGTTGCTGGAACATCGCCAGCGCCCGCACGCGGTCCGCTGTCGTCAACTCTGTCCGCAGAAACTGGTTCTCCAGCTTCATCTTGTCCAGTTCGTTCTTCAACCGCTCGTTCTCCTGCTCTACCCGCAGCAGCAGAATATACCGGTCCAGAAATCCCAGCGACGAGCCCCGCGCGTTATCCAATGCCTTTGCCAGCGGAGAAACAGCCGTCACCGTCACCGATCGCAACAGGCTCACATCTTCCTTCGTCCGCACCTGGTAGGCAAGCAACACCAACTGCGCGGCGATCACAATCACCAGAACAGCCAGGTTGCGGTATCGGCTCATGAGGCACTCCAACGGCCCGAACAGTTACTCAATAGCGATGCGGCGCAGCAGTTTGAAATCGGTCAACATCTTGCCCGTACCCAGCACCACGCTGGCCAACGGGTCTTCGGCGATGGAAACCGGCAGCCCGGTCTCCTCCCGGATTCTCTTGTCCAGGTTCTTCAACATCGCGCCTCCACCCGTCAGCACAATACCGCGGTCGCTGATGTCCGCGGAGAGTTCAGGCGGAGTCCTTTCCAGTGCCACGCGAATCGCATTCATAATCGTGGCCACACACTCTCCCAGCGCGTCGCGAATCTCCGAATCGTCGATGGTGATCGTCTTCGGCACGCCCTCGATTAAATTCCTGCCTTTAATCTCCATCGTAATCGGCTTGTCCAGCGGATAGGCCGAGCCCACTGTAATCTTGATCTGCTCCGCTGTCCGCTCGCCGATCAGCAGGTTGTACTTCCGCTTCAAATACTGCATGATCGCGTCGTCCATCTCGTTGCCGGCCACGCGCACGGACCGCGAATAGACAATGCCCGACAGCGAAATCACCGCCACGTCCGTCGTCCCGCCGCCGATGTCCACCACCATGTTGCCCGACGGTTCCGTAATCGGTAGTCCGGCGCCGATCGCGGCAACCATCGCCTGCTCCACCAGGTGCACCTCGGAGGCCTTCGCGCGGTACGCCGAATCGATAACGGCGCGCTTTTCCACTTGCGTGATCTCCGACGGCACACCGATCACGATGCGCGGATGCACCAGCATCTTCCGCCCATGCGCCTTCTGAATGAAGTAATTCAACATGCGCTCGGTCACTTTGAAATCGGCGATCACGCCATCTTTCATCGGCCGGATAGCGACAATGTTTCCGGGCGTTCGGCCCAGCATGTCTTTCGCCTCTTTGCCAACGGCTTCTACTTCGCCGTTTGTCTTATTGATGGCTACGATCGAAGGTTCGTTTACAACTATTCCTTTGCCCTTGGCAAATACGAGTGTGTTCGCGGTGCCGAGGTCAATTGCAAGGTCAGATGAAAAAAGGGAGAAAAGAGAGCGGAGATTCATTTGAAGCGCAGGAAAGTACCGGGCTCCGGAACAGGCCCAGGGGGTGCTATTACCAACCTAGCACGAGTTGCCGGGTGTCGATGGCAATTTCCGCAATTTTTTCAGCTATTTGGGCAGGGTAAGGGCCATCTGCTTCAGCCGCCCGAAAACGGTCTCCAGGGCCTTCTGATGATCCGCTTTCGCCGCCAGATTTTCTTGCCCGAGTTGCGCCGCCAGGTCACTCGCCGCCGGCTGTATCACCGGAAACCGATTCGATAGGAGCTCCAGAAAACGCTGCCGCTCCGGCCACTGCGCGTCGGTCAGCCCCAGCCGGACGTCGATCCACAAAACCGCTTGCGAAACCGCCTGGCATCGGTCCGGCGGAGGCGGATCGCGCTGCCCGTCCAACGCCCGCAGCGCGCCCGCAAGCGAGTGCAGCCACGGCTCGCGCCATGGAATCCGCCGCTTCTCCATCTCCGCCCGGATCAGCACGTGCTGCACCGCGTCGCCGGCCAATATGGATAGACAACTCGACGGTCCGCCAAAATAGGCCGGCGCGGGATACCGCAGCGCCTTCAGCCACAAATGCCCGAACTCGTGCGCAATCACGTAGGGCTCATCCTGTGGTGGCGTCTGCTGCGTGTTCAACAACACAAAACACAATCGCCCCTCCGCGCCTTGATACGTGATGCTCAACGCCTGCGCCCGCGCGAACTGCTCCTGAAAGTTGGGATTATCCGTGAATTGCTCCACGATCGCTTTGTGCGCCGTACCCTCCGGCACGGGCATCCCCGGTGCCAGCCGGAGCAGATAAACGGATTGCGGCCCCGTCTTCTCAATCTCCGTCCGCCACAATTCCAGGGGGCCGGTCAACAGCAGGGCCAATACGGCGAACGTCACGATAAAATGGTAGCAGTTGCTCACACGCAGACACTTTGGAATTGCCTTGGCCGCGTTCGCCGGCGCCTCCTGTACCCGGGAAAGAGGGAATGGATTCGAAGGCCACGCCTTCGTCGCGAATGAAGAGGGCGGCGCCGTCGCCGCCGTCAATCTCACCGCATTCGCGGTCACTCGCCATATCCGTATTGACGGCCGCCCTACCAAGGTCGTCAGCCATCCTACGATCTCTTCCGTCTGGGCCCTGGCCGGGAGCAACATTCACGAGATCGACCCCAGCCGCCTCGAATTCCGCCGCAAGATCGCTCTTAACGCCACGACTCTTGATCTCCAACTCAGCCCGGACGCCGCCTCCCTCTGGGCGCTTTCTGCCAATCGACTCACCCGCTACGCCGCCGAAACGCTCACGCCCTCCGGCTCCTGGAACCTCCCTGGCCAGGCGGTCTCTTTCGTCCTCGCCCGCCGCGAGCCCTGGGCCGCGGTCGTCATGAAGGATTCCCCTCCACTCCTCATCTCCACCGCCGAGCCCGGCAGGACACTCCCCGTTGTTCTCCCCTACCAACCCGGCCTGGCCCACTTCCGCAGTGACGGCAAGCAACTCATGCTCGCCGGAGCCGCTGCCCGCCAGGCGTCATTCGTCACCGTCCCTGGCGCACGCACCGTCGCCCATCTCCCCCTTGCCATCGAGCCCCGCCGCGTCGTCTCCAAACCCGATGGCGGCGAGCTCTATCTCACCGGTGACGGTCTCGACGCCGTCGTGGTGCTCTATCCCTATCTCGCCGAAGTTGGCGAGACAGTGCTCGCCGGCCGCCATCCATCCGCCATGGCCACCGTCTCAACACCCGATTTGGCCTATCTCTTCGTCGCCAACCCCGATGCCGGCAACGTGACAATTCTCGACATCACAACGCACAAAATGGTAGGTGCTGTTCCCGTCGGCAGGGACCCGTCATTTCTCACCATCACCCCGGACGGCCAATACGCGCTCGTACTGAATCGGGCTTCCGGCGATATGGGTGTAATCCGAGTCAAGTCGGTAGTTCGCAACCGCGGCAAATCCGCCCCGCTCTTCACGATGATCCCCGTCGGCTCCCAACCCGTTGCCGCCGCCGTCCGCCCCCTCTAGACGCCCCAATAAATCAGGCGCATACTATGGACAGCCCGGGGCCCCACGCAAAAGGCCTCAAGGAGAAGCAAGATGTGGCTCAATGTCCTCATCTCCGTTTTCCTGGCTGCTGTCGGCGCGATGATTTTTGCCGGTTCCCGCTGGAACGCCAAAACCGGTAAATTACGGGATAAGCTCCTCGCCGCTCGCGCGCCTCTCCCGCCGGAAACCCCGCAGAACCCCGAATGGGCGAGCCTCCCCGCGCCCGTTGCCCGCTACCTCCGCGAAGCTCTTCCTCCGCACCAGCCGCGCATCGCCATTGCCAGGTTCACGCATACCGGAACATTCAACACGGGCCAAACCATTCCCAACTGGCGGCCATTTACGTCGGACCAGCTTGTTATCGCCCACCGCCCCGGTTTCGACTGGGACGCGCGGATATCCATGGTGCCCGGCATCACGTCCTTCGTCCATGACGCCTACGTCAACGGCCAGGGTATCCTCCACGGCAAAGCCCTGGCAATGGTTCCCGTTGTCGACGTTCGCGGTACGCCCGAGATCGCCCAAGATGAGTTGGAACGCTACCTCGGAGAAGCTCCCTGGTACCCTACGCGCCTTCTTCCGGGCAACGGCGTAACTTGGGAGCCTGCCGGCGACAACGCCGCCGTCGCAACTCTCCGTGATGGTCCCACCGCCGCAACCCTTACCTTCCACTTCTCCGCCAATGGACTCGTCAACCAGGTCAGCGCCGCCGCGCGCAATCGTCTTGTCAAAGGCGTCAACGTCCCTACGCCTTGGCAAGGCCGCTTCTGGTCCTACGAATCTCGCGGTGGCTATCTCATCCCTACGGAAGCCGAAGTCGCATGGCTTCTGCCCGGCGGTCCTTGGCCCTACTGGCGTGGCCGCCTCACCCGCTTGAACTTCGAATTCGAAAGGTTCGCATCATGACCACCCCGTCTCCTGTTCAACTCGATAACGCCATGGTCACAATCATCGAAGCTGCCATGCGCGCTCCGTCCAGTCACAACACCCAGCCCTGGCGTTTTCGCGTCGACGATTTCGGCGTGCACCTCTATGCCGATCGCACGCGCGCCCTTCCCGTTAACGACCCCTTCGACCGTGAACTCACCATGAGCTGCGCCTGCGTCCTCTTCCACATTCGCGTCGCCGCCGCCGCGCAGGGCATCGCCAGCGATGTCTTCGTCCTTCCCAACCCCGCCGATCCCGATCATCTTGCCACCGTCAAACTCCACCGTGGCGACTACTCGGTCACCGACGCCAGTCTGATCGCCGCCATCGCCGCCCGCCACACCTACCGCAAGGCTTTCGAGCCGCAGCAGATCCCCGAGGCTACGCTCGATAAGCTCTGCGCCGCCGCCGCGCAGGAAGGCGCCTGGCTGGCGATTCTCTCCGGCGAACAGGTGCGTCACGATACCGCCGCTCTCGTAGCCGAAGGCGATGCGATCCATTGGGCCAATCCCAGTTGGCGCCGTGAGCTCGCCGCCTGGATGCATCCCCGCCGCCAGGGTGACGGTCTGACAATCCCATGGCTCGCCGCGCCGTTCGCGCAGATGATCGTCCGCACCTTTGACCGCGGTGACGGCATCGGCGCCAAGGACCGTCAAATTGCCGACGACTCCCCCCTCCTCGCCGTTCTCGGAACCACTGCCGATGAGACCGAGGACTGGATGTCCGCCGGCCAAGCCTTGGCGAGAGTCCTGTTGCTGGCCGCTCACCACGACATTCAGGCGTCGTTCCTGAATCAGCCCGTCCAGATCTCCGAGCTGCGTCCGAAGCTGCAGTCGCTGGTCGGCCACCCCGGCTACCCGCAAATCGTTTTAAGGATGGGCTATGTCGCCGGCAAGTTGCCGATCACGCCGCGCCGGCCGCTCCACGAAGTCGTCGACGCTCACTAAGCTCATTATCGGGTCGCCGCCGCGAACACGCGCAGGACATTCCCGCCCAGGAACTTGCGGATTCGCGCCTCGCTCCACCCTCGCCGCTGCATCGCCTCGGTGATCTTCGGAAAATCCCGCACGTCCCGAATCCCGATCGGAAACGTCGGTCCGCCGTCCAGGTCCGAACCTAGCGCCACATAATCTTCCCCGGCAAGCTGTATCACCGCCTCCACCGGCGCCAGCCACTGATCCACCGTGCACCTTACCGAATCCGGCGCGTCTAAACCCACCATCGGATGATGATTCTTCACCAGCGCATCCACTTCCACAATCGACATATCCCGTGGCTGCTTCTCCACACTCGTCGTGTCCCAAAACGCCTTCCCCGCCTGTGCCGTCCGATAGTCGAACATCGGCCGGTGATGAAACTCGCACCCTGCCTGGAACCCGATCACTCCCCCCTTCGCCGCCAGCTCTTTCACCAGCTCATCCGACATCGTCCGCGGAATATTGTTGAACCGCTTTAGCCCCGAATGGGTCGCCATCACCGGCCGCGTTGACACCGCCAGCACATCCCGCACCGTCTTCTCCGACGCATGAGCCACGTTGATCAACATCCCCAGCCGGTTCATCTCCCGCACAACTTCCTTCCCGTGCTCGTTCAGCCCGCCAAACAGGCTCTTCGAACAGCACGACTCCGCGAAAGCATTCGCCCAGTTGTGCGCCGGCAACTGCATCACCCGGAACCCTGCGTGGTACAGCTCACGCAGCACGCCCAAATCTCCATCCAAATCGTACCCGCCCTCCAGGTCGAGCACCGCCGCAATCCGGCCCGTCTTCGCAATCCGCGTCACGTCCGCCGCGCTGTACGCAAACTCGATCTTGTCCTTATTCGCCGCCACCTGCCGCCGCGCCAGATCGAGCAGCCGCAGCACATGCTTCGTCTCATACCGCGCCGGATAATACTGTTCTTCGACGAACAGCGAAAAGAACATCGCGTCAATCCCGCCCTCCTTCGCCCGCGGCAGATCCACCTGCCCGTCCTGCACACGCTCGCCGATATCGCCGCCCTTATAAAACTGGCGGTTGATCATGTGGACATGCGCGTCGAAGACGAACGCCTTGTGATGCAGATCTTCGGCGATCAGCGGAAGTGCGAGAGAGAGAAAAAGGAGTTTCATGCAGTCTGTACATACGGCGGATCGGCCGCCCGGTAGCGAATAGCGAGCGCGGGCGTTTCCACACGCTTGCCGGTCCGCACCGACTCGAAGAGATGCGCCAACGCGCCCGTCGTCAACACCGTCCGTTCCACCGGATACGGCGGGCGCCCGGTCAGCATCAACTCTTCTATGTTATGCGCCAATCCGTCGAAATGCGGCAGTGGCCGGGTCTTCCCAATGGGTCCAAACTTACACGCCACCGTCTGGCCGCCACTCGCACCGGCAAATGCCCAGTCGGAGATAGCCCCATTGAGTAGCACCGCCGCCGCGCGCAACCCGTCTCTGTACTCGAGTGCAAACAGCACCGGCTTCTTCACCAACTCCCGGAACGGAGCGCCGGACTTCTGGGGACAGGTTGCATAGGCTGCGTTTACCAAAGGGCTCCAGGCGGCGTCCAGAAACTCCCAGACTCTGTCGCCGCTGACCGTTTCCACGGACTGAATTCCCGTCTCGCCGCCCGACCGCTGCTCCACCATGCACTGGAGCGCCTCAAGCGTATGAAAGCCGTAGGCATCCAGGTCGCCATACCCCAGCGCCACCGCCCGTTCGAATCGCGAGCCCATCGCCGGCACCAAATGTGGCACGCGCACACTCAGCGGGATAGAGGAGCCGGCAAACCAGGGCACTTTCAACCTTCCCGCGCGCTCGTAAATCTCCTTCGCCGTCGGCCACGAATACGACAGGTGCTTATCGAAGAAGGTAGGCGCCGCCCGGCCCGATTTTCGTAGACATCGAGGATCTGCACGAACAGCTCATGCCGCGGATACAGCTTCTGGCCAACGTCGTTCGTCGGAAAGTTTCCATGCTCCCCAACGAACACCACCCCGTCCACCGCCAACCGCTCACCCCCCAAACACAGCGCCTTCGCAATCGAGTCGTAGGTCGTAAACCCATGCCGTGCCGCCAGATCCGCGCTCATATCCCGTTCATGGATCTGGTGGACGTAGAGCGAAACGACATCGCAGCGCGACGCGTGCCACTTCCCATTCGGCGAGCAGCCCGCCATCAACCGCCCCAGGATCACATCCGCATGGGAATAGAAGTAGTACGACGTGACAACGGCAGCCAACCGCGGCCGCCGTGTCTGCTGTGCCGCCAGCGGGGCAGCGAGCAAAGGGAACACCGAGCGGCGCCGAAGGTCCATGGAGCTAAGATAACCGAGCCAAAGACCGCGTGTTAGAATGGCAAAGAAGCCGCCACTCGCATACTCGGAGAGATGGCCGAGCGGTTTAAGGCGCACGCTTGGAAAGCGTGTGTACTAGAAATGGTACCGAGGGTTCGAATCCCTCTCTCTCCGCCACTTTATTTCAATCACCTACGCCGATTCAAGTCATCGGTGACGCAGGGTAATCAAACCTCGTAGAATGGGATTCGCTCAATGAGCCGAGTGGCGCTCACCCTGTCGGGAAAGTTTCCTCGAAGCCACTGATTTCGGCCCGGCGCGTATGCGGCTCGAATGCGATAGCAGGGCAGGGATAGCAGCCCCTTCGCCGAAGGATGAGGAACAAGCTGGTAGGACAAGCGTTCGGTTAAGTCTGCCATATGCCTACCGTCCCGCCGGCGGTCTCAGCCACTTGCCAATGTATGCGCGCACGGCCTTCAGATCCGGACCCACTGACTCCACCGCCTTGCGAAGCGATTTGACAGACACCCCGAAGTGCTGAGCCCAGAACTGTCGTTGATAGCGGTCCTCGAGGGAAATTCGAAATTCACTTGTTGGCGCCGCTTCGGGCACGCTCGGATGGTCAGTCATGGAACTCCTTACATGACCACCACGGCGGGAGGCGCATTCACCTCAGTTCAGCAACTTTGGTGAGATCGGTAGGACAATTCCTAGACTAGCCGACGCAAGGGTAGGTGCGGCAGGGGCGCGACGAGCCAACGTTTTTCGGCCGCGCTACGCTGAATCTCACGCGGAATTAGGCTGGGACCATAGAGAACGAGGATCGTGTTGAGGGCCATCAGCGAATCCGAATGGCGCCTCCTCCGCGTTCGAACTCTGTTGAGAGAATATGGACGGTTTCACGCCTCGACCTGCGATCGGCGCCCGCTTTCGACTTCCGTAGGTGCGTGATAGGCGCGGGACCGTACCGTGGGACAGATCCCCAAGCCGGCCACTGGCCGTCAACTCGAACTCTTTAATCGTCCCGACGCACGAGCAGGCTTCTCCCGGGTTTCCAGTTGCCGGACTGGCACCGATTCCGAAGAACCTCGTACTTGACACAGAGTACTTTGTATAAGGAAGTTAGACTTCCAAAGGCGCCTCATCTATCGAACTAGAAGCGCCAAGCCTGAGGTGTCGATGTCTACAGAAGGAAACATGTCGAAGCGACGGATTCCGACCTGGCTCACGCTTTTGCTCGTAGCAGTCGGGCTCCTAATTGTGGCGATTCCGGCGCTTTGGGTTTTCGTGAGTCTCACTGCGACGCCCCTGCATCCGAACGCAGACAGCGTGCCGGTAATAATCCATTCGGCGCCATTGCCAAAGTGGGCCGGTGCCGTGGAGCAAGCGCGGCAGTTCGCCCGTACGAGTGTCGCTGAGCAGAATCTGCCGGGACTTTCGGTGGCGATCGGTATCGATGGCGACGTCGTGTGGGCGGAAGGGTTCGGGTTTGCGGATCTCAAGACCAGCGCGCCGGTCACGCCGGATCACCGGTTCAGGATCGGAACCGCTTCCACGGTGCTCACCTCGGCTGCGGCCGGCCTGCTGGTGGAGAATGGCAAGCATAAGCTCGACGACGAGATTCAAACGAAGGTGCCTGCATTCCCTAAGAAACAGTGGCCCGTGACACTGCGCGAGTTAATGGGGCACACGGCAGGCGTCATTTCCGATGGCGTGACGAGGGACCGCTTTTTACTAAACACTGTGAACGGCCGGGGGAAGCTCTGCGGTACTTTGCGAAAGAGTCGCTGCTGTTTGAGCCGGGGACCCGGTACCGCTATTCGAGCTACGGTTGGATCCTGGTGAGCGCGGCCGTCGAAGCCGCCGCAGATAAACCCTTCCTGACGTTTATGCGGGAGCAAATCTTCCATCCGCTGCGTATGCGCAACACCATCCCTGATGCGGCGGTCCTTGAAGAGGGAGAGGACTTCCCGTTGTTCAATATGATCCGGGAGCTTATACACGACCCGGAGGCGAAACGCGGTTCCGCCCCTGCCTCCGCGGCGAAGCCGGTCAAGGATCAAGTAACGTCCTACTTCCCGAGGTTCGCGGCCGATCCCAAGCACGGAATGCACCTGATGCGACCACTCGACTATTCCTGCTATGCGGGAGCGAGTGCATTCGTCTCCACTCCGTCCGACCTGGTGCGCTTCGGCATGGCGATCAACAGCGGCAAGCTCCTGCAACCGGCCACCGTCGAATTGCTGCAGACATCGCAACGGCTGCCCTCGGGCGAGGAGACCGGTTACGGGCTTGGCTGGGACATCAAGACCACCGTCACGCTTGCGGGCAAACAAACACAGGTGGTCGGCCACAACGGAAATTCGTTAGGCGGGATGGTAGCGTCTTTGATGACGTTTCCCGAATACGGAATTGTCGTAGCCGTGACTTCGAACATCTCCTACGCGGACACGCCGGCGATTGGGCTGAAAATCGCGGGGGCTTTCGCAGAACAGGGGAAAATTCCTCCGCGCAAATGATACGCCGTCCGCCGGTCGGGCGTTTGTTGGAGGCGACACTCCAGAAGCCCGCATCAAGGCGCGAGACGGCTGCGGGATCGGATTGTCCGTATTTTTGAAGACAACTTACTAACCCACTGACTATTACAGTTCGGCCATAACTGTTACTTGTTCACCACGGATCGGGGAAACGTACATTTATTCTTGACTGCGTCCCAACCCGGATGTATGCTACATCCCGGTTCGAACTCTAGGTGCCTCACGGCAATAGGAGGGAAAGATGCGTTTTCTGTTTATGTTCGTCGTTCTGGCGGCACTGGCTGTCAGCTTATCGTTGATGGTGAACTCCCCGGCCCAGGCTCAGGGATACGGCAACGATCCCAACATAGCGATGCTCGACAATTGCTCGACCACCGATCCGGGATATGCGCCATTCGGCGGCTGTCCGCAGGATTCTACGACAAAAGCACATCAGGGTGACGTTTCCGCCGGCGAGTTCTTGGCTCTACTGACCAGTCCGCTTGCACCGGGCAACCAGGTGATTGGGCACCCTTCCTGGCGCAACGAGCCGTCTTACATCACCGTCCGGTCGGGACAGAACATCCGGGTTTCCAATCGTGGCGGAAGAGTCCACACATTTACCGAAGTCGCAAATTTTGGTGGCGGATTCATATCGCCGCTCAATGGAGCCCTCACCCCAGCCCCTGAGTGCGGAAGTGGCGTCCCCAATCCGAACGTCAAGTTTGTTGCAGTTGGTGATACCCAAACACTGAGCGGGCTCGGGACTGGACTGCGGAAATTCCAATGCTGCATCCATCCCTGGATGCGCGCAGCGATCCGGGTGCAGTAAGCACACACGATGTAGGCATCGCGTCAGTGCAACACATCGCCTTCGGCACCGTCGATGGGAAGACGATTCGAGAGCCTAACCCTCGAAGCCCGTGTCCCTCTCTCTGCCAGATATTATCCTGTGTTTTAAAAGAGTGTGGGGCACCGTTTGCAGACTCGGCGAGGCGATCAGTTGGGGCTGTCTTTCAAAGCAGCAGACGGGTCTCTTCCGCCCTCCCAGCACCAATCCTTTTCCCACACGAACAAGTACACTCCGGGAGCATCCCCAAACTCCTCTAGCGGAACTTCTCCCGGCGATCACAACCCCTTGAGCATCGCGAGCCTGAAGAAGTCTAAGCAGTCCCCGGCGCGCCGTTCACCCACCCAGCGTCTTCCGCGGCTCTGGTCCTGCGGACAGATCACGTGTGAATTAGAGCGGACAAATCACATACTAACGACAACCGCCGGATCCCCTACCGTAGCCTCCACCAGACACTGTGGCTATAATCGTCATCGGGAAGCTTAGTATCGTTGCTTCGCCGGGATTCCCGGATGCCAAAGCCACCAAGCGTTCCACCAGCGCCTACACGTCTGTCGTACTCGCTGGTTGCGGTTCCCCCGCCGAAGGGTTCTGCCTCCTATACTTCGCTCCGTATCTCCGTGGTATACGCGTCCGGCCGGACCATGTATCTTCCCGGACGGTTTACGGACTCAATCGCCGCGGAGGATTACCTCGCGCGCTTCTACCCGGACCTCTTAGGGAAGCAAACACAAAAATAACGAGAGGATTGGCGGGTTGCGATCTTCAACCACAAGCTGGGATTGACTCCAGTCTGTAGCCCTGCGTCATTGGATGGCATCAGGAGACAACCGCGGCAGGACACGAGCACGTAGAATTGGATCAGTCATGGACATCGGGGGAGACGGCGTCGTGCTCATACGCGGACGCGATCCGATTGTCATGTTGCGAAGCCGGTTTCCAGACTTTTTCGCAAGCCTTCCGTTCCATGTTGACAACGACGAGCCGTATTTTGCGTATGAGACATTCGCTGATCATCTACGGCAGAGAAGGACGGATGAAGTGCTTTGGGATCGCGCCTGTTCCCTATTCGACGATATTGCAGCCAAAGACCCCTCCCTTCACGAATTGCTGAGCGTCGCGGTGTTTGATCCGCTCTGTAGCTCTCCCGAACTGTCGTTTCTACTGAAAAGCAAATTGGGGCCAGCGGCCCAAAAACTGATCGACGAGATCGAACAGTTTTGACGATCCCATCGGACCAGCCCACAACACAAAGTTCGAATCTCCCGAACCCGCGCTCGCCGCTCTTGGCCTTCGTATCGCTGTTTCGATCGAACGGACGGAGGTGTAACGCGCCACTCCCCACCCCCTGGCAATGCATCGAATCCGGTGGTACTATCCCGGCATGACTGGCGATCGGTTATCCCAAGCGCAAGCGTTTTGGAACAAGACCAAGGCCGTGGGTTGGTCAGACGAACAAACTCGAATGCAGGCCCGTCGCGAAGCTGGCATCGTACAGCACGGTGCCAATCTGATCTTCAGCGACGGCAGCATTCTTTCCAGCTCTACTGCTGCATTCGGCAGGAAGCTCGTCGTTCGCGAGAGAGCCTCCCTCGAACAATTGCGGAAAGCGGCGAGTGCCCGCTAATCCCGTCAACATGATTTGCCTCCGCGCCGTCCCGCGCCAGCATGCAGGTGAAGTGTCGTTGCGCCCCTGCGGAAACCCGATTGCATCCTGACTACTGCTCGGTGTCCAGGACGAGGAACTGGAGTTGTCCGCCGCGCTCAAGATGCACGGCGATTGGACTGCCCGCGGTGATGCCTGCGAGCACGGCTTTGAGCTCGGCGATGTTGCGAACCTGGCGGCTATTGCACCCATAGATGACATCCTCCGGCAGCAAGTTCTATCGGTTTCCCGGTCGACTCCGAGAAACTCGGCCGTGACGATCTTGCCGGACGGTTTGAGGACGGAGTGAAATCGGCCAAGCTCACCGGAACTCTGCGTGAGCATCACCTGGACGCGACGAGCCGTGCCGACGACATGGGCGTTGGTGACAATGTGGCCCGGGTCGACGAGTACTCCCGACCCCGAGGCGCGGCTGGATCGCAGACGGTTGGAAGCACTCCCGGCGGCGCTGATTTCGACGGCGTGAA
Source organism: Acidobacteriota bacterium (assembly GCA_016185425.1). Lineage (GTDB taxonomy): Bacteria > Acidobacteriota > Terriglobia > Bryobacterales > Bryobacteraceae. The sequence goes on from JACPNQ010000027.1 coordinate 125,297, forward strand.
TCCGCACGACCGCCGGAGTGACACGTTCCGCCAGTTTCCGGATGCTATCGCCGAGACTGCGCAGGGAAGTGGTTTGCGATCGGGCCTGATCGGGAAAAACCAGGAAAAAGAGCAGGCAGATTCCTGCCATGTTGCAACGAGTGCCCATATAGAGATCGTAACCTTGGCGTTGAGTCCAATGCGCTGTTTCGACCGAAACGCCCACACCGGTCTCGCTAACGCCGGCGAAAGTGTCCGGGTCATTCTTATCCCACCGTGGCATTGCGTCGAATCGGATGGTACTATCCCGGCATGACTGACAATCGGTTTCCGCCGTCCGCCAGAGGGCATCCCTCAAGCGACTGCGGAGAGCGTCGAGTGCCCGCTAATCCGTCATTATTAACCCTCGCGCCAGATGTTATTAGCTGAAAAATAGACCCATCTCCCAGGAGAACCGAATACTATGGCCCACAAAAAGGCCACTTGTTTCAGGCGTTCGCAGGTCCACTATGTGCGTCGCGTAACGAAATCTCCAACAGCTTGGGGCCGGATACGGCGGCAGCCATGTTGAAAATTCGCGACTCACAAATGAACGAGTTGGCCGAATCGCTATTCCGGCGAGATCTGGTCCGGCTTTCGCAGGAGCGATTGGTGGACTTGTTCCCGGACGAGTTGGCCGGAGTGACCCGCGACGAGCGGCTGCGTCGCGTCGAGTACGGTGTTCTCAGCGCCTTTAGGCTCGGACTTACGGACCTGGTCGAAATCCGCTGTTACGCGGAGGCGGCGCTACTCCTTGGTGTCGAATTCGAATCATCCTGCGAGTGGGTACACGCGCTCATCTCGCCCAAAGACCCTGCCGGTCGCCCGGAACGTTTCCGCATTTTGTGTATCCAGGCGAGAATGTCTGCCCGATTGCGCGCTACGCGAGTCGAAGAGTAGCACGACGGAGGCACCCTTGAGCTTTACTCCACTTTTGCCGCTTGCCACACTTCTCCGCGATCTCACGGCGCAGTTTCACACGGAAACAAGCGACTATATGGAGTGGCGTTCGCGCCTCGAACGGCTGCGCTCGCAGGCCGACGAGTTGCGGCGCCGTATTGTCGAGATAGCCGCGGCTCGGAGAGGCACTGCGAACTCTCTGAGCGACATTGCTGCCGCCACGGCTACCGGGGACGAAAAGAGCGTTGACCAGGCATTGAACTTCGCCAACGAACTGCTCCACCGTGCGGACATGGCGCTCTCACGATACGACCCATCGGTAGCGCCGGACATGGATGCGGCGGCCGCGGGATTGCTCGAATGCGGGCTCAGGATAACGGGCCGGGCGGAGCTACCAGACTATTTTGCGCAACGGCCCACCAGTCCGTTTCGGCCGTTTTGGGAAGAAGCTGACGATCTGTACACACTGATGGAGGCGATCTGCCGCGACGACCTGATCGACCACGGCGTCTGGCTGGCATATGTGACAAATCTGCGGCAGAGAGTCGCGGCGTTGTATCGGGTCGTGCGGCCGCTTCAGCTTGCCGCGAATTTTGACCCCGAGGCGTTGGATGGAGACCAGCACTTTGTTCTCGCCGCCCTGCAAGATGGCCTCTCGCTTTGCAACCGGGCAGACGACGCGATCAGGCTGTTTCACGAGCGGCGTCGTTGGTTGGTTGAGGCCAAAAGTCTCAAGGGCCGGCCTCCAATCTTGCCCTGCCACCTAAACCCCGATAAGCCGCCTCCGTATATAGAAGACACCGAGCGGTTATGGCTCTACAAGTGGGTAACCGCGGAGGCCTATGCGGGTCTCTCCGGAGGGACCATTTACAACAGGGCCGCGAGGAATATCGATGAAGAACGGTGCCGGCTGGCCCCGCACATGGGTTACTACGACGCTGGGCCGACACTGGCCTGCGACATCGTTCAGCGCCAGTCGGATCTGAATATGCGGAGACTCCTGCAGTATTTCAAGCGAAACCCCATGACTATGGAGGAAGTCACGTTTTGCGATCGGATGCGCGCCTTGCACTTCTGCCTGTTCCACGCGACCGATGCCGGCGCTCACCTCATACACCGCCAGGAAATCCTGTCCTTAAGGAGTCTGCGAGCATCGCTGAAAGTGAGTGCCCTTACGGAATCGGACGGACAGTTGAAGCTTAGTGCAAGGGAGCGCAAGGAGCAGAAGCGCGCTCACCTGCGGTTTCCGCCAAAGGTGAAAAGCTCGGAGCGAAACCTGATTCTCAAAGGGGATGCCGACTTCACCTTCTTTCGGCTCGACATTTCCACTAGCCGCCAACCCGCCCTCAAAACGCGTTATGGTTCCACTACCTTCCTGGCCGACGCCGAGTGTCTCTTCAACATTGGTTGGATCTCGCTCCACGACCAGGTCTACCCCTTCAAGGAGGAAAAAACCCGCCGCGTCGGTCCCTCCGGAGGTAATGTCCGGATTCTGGTGGATGACGGGGCGCAGGAGATGGAGAGATGGAGGCTGGCGTACGGCGATGGAATTTTCGGGGCTCCGCCGGGCAAGCCTGTGTACGATCTTCCCTGCTACCTGGTCAATTGCAAATTCCAGGAGGAAATCTTCTATGGCGCGGATGTCATCGAGGGAGTGCTGCTCTCGCTGGTCCGTGAACTTCGGCGCGTTGCCGGCCTCGGGCTGGATGCGGACTGCGGCACACTGCAGAAGGGTCCTGTCAGTTTCACAAACGGTATTGCGTTCCGCAACGCCGCGCTGCTGTACACGGAAATCGTCGATTTGCGCTCCGTAATGTCGGCTTTCTTTCGCGTCGAAGCGAAGATCCCTTGTTGCCTCAGCTTTGAAATCGTCGACGAAGAGACGTTTTTCGATAGATCGTTGTATACGGAGCCCTACCAGATGATGAGGCCCGTGCCGGCCATGATGTTCCATGAGCTGGGCGATGGCCGATACTTTATTGCCGACAAAGAAAGTGATTCACCTCTGGCCGTCGAGACCCACGTAATCGGCCTATTGGCGGGCCACTCGTATGATCTCTGGGACGATGAGACGCGCGGACGTGCCGATTCCGCCAAGGCCGCGAGGCTGAAACCGGCCGCTCTCTACTGGAACCAGCTCTGGTATCTCACGTTGTGGGATGTGCCCTGCCGCGACGTCGTGTCGAACATCAATAAGCTATTGGGCCCCATCCAATGGGACAACTACGCCATTCAAGGATTAACCGATCCTCGGAAAGAAGGATTTTCCGCCCTGATGTTCTCACCGGCCGAGTGTGCGGAGATTCGCCAGGTGATTCGCGTGAAATTAGCCGCATTGGGCGTCCTGTCTGGGAACCTGGATGCGTTGGACGTGCTGGCGGCACGACTGGCAAAGCCGCGTAAGCCCGATGACGCTGGACATTAGAGCCTGCAATCCTCGGGCATCAGGGGATTGTCGATCACGAATAGCCAGCGCCCATCCGCTTGCAGCCGAACGACCTCCGTGCTCCGGCCCTGCCGTTTCTCCCAACTGTCTGGTAACTCCCGCTTAAGTCACCCCATCCGGCCTTCAGAATCCGATGCTATGACAGCCTTTGTCCAGACGGTTCGAAGCATATCGAAGCGTACGCTTATAAGTAATCGAAGGGACCTTACGTTGACTCTACGAGGAGCCAGCCACTATGAGGTGGCGATGCGGTGTTGAGGAGGCTTCCTAACCAGGTAAGAAGTATAGTATCGCGTATTTTCTACCAGTAGACGGTCCCTAATACGTCCACGTCAACGGGATGAGCCTGATGAAAACCATAGATCTTAGGGCATGTTAGGCGAGGAAATCCAAAGCTAGATGCCTTTGGGTATATAAATGCTACAGATTCGCCTCTGGCGGCGCCGGCCCCCGGCCATCAGTTGCTGTCGGAATAAGTCGTTATACCTGTTGAATGTGCGATGCATTTGCCAGGCGTGGATTCGCTATGCATCCACCAAACTATCGTTTTGTTAGGAGATCAACATGGAACCGCAACATGTCTTGAGCGCTTATGCCTGGGCTGTGTCAAAGATGCTCTTGATCGATAATTGGTGCACTTCCCGGCTGTCCCGGTCAGGGAATGTTCTTCAATCGCTACTTTTCGTAGCGACCATCCCGGCTCTACTGTAAGCGTTAGACCATCCCCCTGGTTCCATAGCGGGGAGAATCATGGTTGTCTGTAAATGTGAAGCAGACAAGGCAACGAGTGCGGCGAACGGAAGCGGAGATTCGGGATTTGGTGGCCGGGTACGATGGCGGGAATCA
>JACPNQ010000011.1 GCA_016185425.1 Acidobacteriota bacterium
ATCACCAAGCTGCGAACTTGCGAGCAAATCATCGGCCCGCCACTCGCGAACATCCCGCAACGCAAACGAAAACTGCAAGGAGTCCGCAACGAATGAATCTGTCATCCGCAGCTCCGGAGCACCCACATACAACACCACCTGGCGCATCGGCTTCCGGTAGCGCCGCCACAGCAGCGCGTAATACTCCAGCATCCGCAGCGCCATATCGCCGTCATTCGAACTCTGCATTTCGATATGCACCAACGTCTCATTCGCCAGCAGCAACACCAGGTCAAGCCGCCGTTCCTGCACCGCCGGCAGCTCCACATTCAGAAACTCTTTCACCGGAATGCCACCGGTTAAATCCATCAGCAAGCTCGTCGGCTGCCGTTGGAATAAGTCCTTCAACGTACCGTCAAACGCCACTAGTCTTCTACTTTATAACTATGATCGAATGCCTTGAACAGCGGCAGCGCAAATGGCGACGGCCGTGTATGCTCGAAGATCTCCCAACCAGCTTCAAATACCTGCTGGGCATGGCGGGAGACATCCGCGGTGAGATCGGCGGCATTGTACGCACGGCGTAACACCGCTTCGCTGGCGTCGACTCCCGGGTCAAGGACAAGAAGATGGCCGTGATCGTCACTGCCCCATGCAATGCTTGCGCCCTGGCCCAACCGATGCGAAACGACGCGAGCGAGCGACTCGTTGACAGCGCGTCCGGCAACGCAATGGACAATCAGAATGCGGCGGACGCCATGGGAAATAAACTCGAATTGGACTGGAGAGTCGATAGGGATAGGCGCGGCCTGATACTGGCGTGCCACGAACTCTCCGGCGAGTTCGGCCTGCTGCATGGTTGCCTGATAAACCTCGCGAAGAATACTCTCCACTCGCGGGCGCCCGCCTTCCGACCAGGCGGCGCGCATGTGGTGGCGAAGCCGCAATTCCTCCTCGACCATACGCGTAGATAACGATTCAATATGCCCACCAACACCAATATCTTCCGTCCACGCACCCGCAAGAACTCTATCGAAATCACGGCGGGCGAGATGCAAATATGGGCCGGCGGAGCGCACCAACTCCCATGCCTGTTCGATGTCGTCTCCCATGCCTGGCAGGCATTGCGCGAGAACGTCAAGCGGCGCCTGCGGGATCACGACATCCTCGATGTAACCGGCGAGCACCGCCTGGCGCAAGGCAAACGCTTCGAGCAGATCGGGAACATTCAACGGGACGATGCGGCCAAAGGCGACGCCGCCCATTCGCTGCCCGTTACGCGCAAGGCGTTGCAGGGCACCGCTCACACTGCGCGGGGTGCCAAGAAGCAGGACCTGTTCAACGCCGCTGTAATTAACTGCGAAATCAGAAAAACCGGCGGCGGCGAGAATGCGCAGTTGGTGATCTTCGTCTTCCGGCATCCGTTGGCTGACTGCCAGGCCCAGTTGTTCCGCCGCGAACGGTGTCGCGGTAAAAGCGAGAGTGGTTCGGGCCTGGCGGACTGCTTCGATGACCGCGCCGGAGATAGGGGTAGGGTCGGAGCCCGCCGGCGGCAGATGGGCAGGTACCTGAATCTCAAGGCGGTGCATCCGGCGGATGGAGTCCGAGACGATAGAGCAGGTACGGCGGCCGCAAAGCAATTGCGCCATGGCCTCGGCGGGCTGCGCCGCGGCGGACAGGCCAATACGCTGGAGCGTGTGCGGGGCGCGGGCATGGAGGCGTTCGAGAGTGAGGGCTAGCAGCGATCCGCGCTTCGATTCGGCGATGGCGTGCAGGTCGTCGACGACCACGATTTCCGGCTCGAACACCTCGCGCCATTCGTCTCTGGAAAGGAGCGCGCTGAGCGATTCGGGCGTGGTGACGAGGAGATGCGGCCGGCGGGAGGTGTGCGCGATACCGCCGGTGCGGATTTCCATCCGGATACGGCGGGAGCGAGGAAGCGTGGCATTGAGTGCGGCCAGCGGCTCTTCGAGGTTGCGGCGGATATCGCTGCCGAGCGTGCGGAAAGGCGTGATGTAGACGGCGAGGACGGCATTGGGAAGCTTGCCGCGATTGGCGCGCGCCCCGAGCTGTGCAAGAACCGAAAAAAATGCGGAAACGGTTTTGCCGCTGCCGGCGGGCGCGAAGACGAGTACGTTGCCACCGTGAAAAGTGCGGCGCCAGGCGAGTTGCTGGGTTTGTGTAGCGGCGGCGAAGTTTGCGTGGAACCAGGTGGTGAGAGCGGGCGGCACCCACTCCGGCAGGACCTTTTTGTTGTGAGCGGCGGGTACGGTCATGCGGGATCTTTGAACAACTGTTGGACACGGGCCAGCGTATCGATCTCGGCAGCGGTCTTGTCCTGCCGCCAGCGAACGATGCGGGGGAAGCGGAGTGCATAACCGCTCTTGTGGCGAGCGCTCTTCTGAATCCCATCGAACGCAACTTCCAATACCACTTCCGGGCGAACGATCTGGACACGGCCGCCGGCGTAGCTCTCGATCGTGGACGCGCGGAATATCTTCGTGAGCTGCCGGATCTCTTCATCGGTGAGGCCGGAATATGCCTTGCCGATGTTGAGAAAACGACCTCCGTCCTTCACGGCGAAGGTGACATCGGACAGCACCGAAGCGCGCCGTCCCTGGCCATTTTCGGCCGCGGTCACGACGACATCCAGTGTGCCGTACGGTTTCTTTACTTTTCGCCAATTGGCGCCGCGCCGGCCCGATTCATAAATGGACTCCCTCCGCTTCAACACGAGGCCCTCATTGGCGCGGCCGCGTGAGGCGCCGAAGAGCTCCTCGACATGTGCATGGCTTTGAACCGGGGTCTGCTCGGATACATACTCCAGGCCAAGAGCGTCCAACAACGCGCGCCGGTGTTCGATCGGCTTGTCGAGGAGCAGCGCGCCCTGGTGCATCAGAATATCGTAGGCCAGAAAGACCACCGGGATCTCGTTGATGGCTTTTTGGCTGACTTTCTTGCGGGAGATACGCTGCTGGAGGTGTTGGAACGGGAGCGGGCGTCCATCTTTAAAGGCAAGAATCTCGCCGTCAAGAATGAGCGGGCCGGGCTGATTGGTGAACGCAAGGACCACTTCCGGAAAGGATGCCGTGGTGTCTTCCAATCCGCGTGTGAAGAGCTTCACTTTACCGTTGGCCACGTGAAGCTGGGAACGGATGCCATCGTATTTGTCTTCGGCATACCAGGCAGGGGGGTCTTCGAGATCCGTCACGTCATCGAGCGGCTGGGCGAGCATGAAATCCAACGGATGAAAGAGCGATGCCTCGATGGCCTCAAGCGCATTCGCACGGGCGGCGAGCGCGACCTGCGCAATGTCGCCGCTGCGATTGTTGGCGGCCCTGACCAGATCAGCCGGCTGGCCGGTAGACAACGCCAGTGCCTCCTCCACCATCTTCTTTTGAAGGCCGATCCGGAGGTCGCCCGTGATGGTCTTGATGAAGAACTTCAATGCCGGAGCGGAGTGCGTCTTGAAGATCTCCGTGAGGAGCTCGATTTTGGCTTGCGTGAGGCGGGTTCGTTGCAGAACTTCGAAGTAGGTCTGGGCCTGCTCGAGCGAGAGGGGCTCGCCCTTAGTGATGGGCCGGCAGAGGTGGGCAATCAACTCGCCGCCATCGCCAACTTCGCGATAACAGATTGCGAGGATTTCGGGGTCCCATTGCGTGGCGGCCTCGAGCGCGGCGCGCATAGTCGCGTAGCCGGCCGAGAGCCTGCGCGGATCCGTGGCTGCAAATGGAGAACCACTCAGGAAGAGCACCGCGCGAGCGGCGTCCGCGCCGTTCAGCGTTTTCAGGTACTCGGCGACGCGGTTGATTTTCTCATTGCGGGAGCTGGTGGCGGCGACACGCTCCGCGGCAGCGGCGAGTTGGTCCATCAGATCTGCGCCTCTGTAGTGAGCATTGCGGCGCGCGCGCTCAAGCCGCGTTTGCGCAGGATGTGCGCGAACGGCTCGGCATAACCGTGAACTATGTCGATCTGCTGGGCCTGAGAATCGTGGATCAGCGCAAGCAGCTCGTAAAAGTCCGCGTGATCGGAATACGGGATGAGCACATCGGCATTCGAGCGGGCGCGGGCGTTGTCGAGCGCGGCCCAGCCGCTGACCAGGGCGACTTTGCGCTTCGCCGCAGCGATATCGACCGGCATTTTGCGCCCTGGCGTCACAAGAACCGCGCCGCCTTCCGATGCCGAGGGGAACGTGTAATTCTGCGCCTCATAGTAGGGAATAAAGGCGGCGATGGAGGGATGGATCTCGCAGGGAATCTCGTCGAGCGCAAGCGTGTGGGCGATCTCCTGACCGCGGCCGAGCCCATAGCCCTGAAAAACCGGCGTCTGGCCGGCAGCTAGACATTCGCGGGCGAAAGCGGCGATGCGGGTTTGAGCGTCGGCGGCTTCGAGGAACTGATAGATGGGAAGACCGAAGGTGGACTCGATGATGAGGTGGTCACAGGGAGTGGCTTCGGTGGTCCAGCCACAGATCGGCGCACGGTGCTTGATGTCGCCGGTATATACCAAGCGCTCGCCGTTGTATTCGACCAGGAGCTGCGCGGCGCCGAGAATGTGGGCGGCCTGCCGGGCCGTGAGAGTGGCGCCATTCCATTCGATGGATTCGTTCGGATTCAGCCGGTGAACTTCCTGCGTACGGCCATGGAGCAGGGGCCAGCGGTGTCGATAGATCTGGACCGTGATGCCCGTGGCGATGATGGTCTGGTGAAGGCCCCGGGCGTGGTCCGAGTGGGCGTGGGAAAGCCAGGCGGCATCGACTGGAACGAGCGGGTCCAGCCAGAGATCGATGGCCGGGAGGTAGATACCTTCGGGTTTGTAATCGACGCGCATGGACCTACTTCCAGGATAGATGCCGCGTTAGGAGTTGTAGGCTAAAACTATATGGCGCATGTGGTGATTGTGGGCGGCGGGTTCGGCGGACTTGCTGTGGCCAAACGGCTGGCAAAGCAGCGCGGGCTGGCGGTTACGCTGGTGGACCGGCGGAATTTCCACGTATTTCAACCGCTGCTATACCAAGTGGCAACCGGAGGATTGTCGCCCGCCGATATCTGTGCGCCGTTGCGATCGGTGCTGGCGCCGTATAAAAACATCCGGACCGTGATGGCCGAGGTGACTGGCTTCGACCTGGCTGGGCGGCGGGTGTCGTTGGACCACGGAGAACTGGCGTACGACTACCTGGTGGTTGCGGCCGGGGCGAGGCACCATTATTTCGGTCATGAGGACTGGGAGAATCTCGCGCCGGGACTAAAGACGATTGAGGACGCGACGGAGATTCGCCGCCGCGTGTTGAGCGCGTTTGAAGCGGCGGAGAATGAGCCGGACGTGGAGCGGCGGCGCGGATTGCTGACGTTCCTCATCGTCGGTGGCGGGCCGACGGGTGTGGAGCTGGCCGGAACACTCGGAGAGATTGCGAACGACACATTGCGGGAGGACTTCCGTTCCTTCCGTCCGGAAGAGGCGCGCATTTTGCTGATTGAGAGCGGTCCGCGGATCCTGTCCGCATTTCCGGACCATTTGGCCGCGGCCGCCGAACGTTCCCTGCTCGCGCTGGGAGTGCGGGTAAGGTCCGGCATAGCGGTTGCGGCGATCGACGATGCCGGTATCAGCATGGCGAACGGAGAGCGGATTCCATCGAAGACGGTGTTATGGGCCGCGGGCGTGAAGGCATCGCCGTTGGGCGCGATGCTAGGAGCCGAATTAGACCGCGCGGGACGCGTGATCGTCACGCAGACTTGCCAGTTGCCCGGGCGGCCCGAAGTATTCGTGCTGGGCGACATGGCGGCGCTTAAAGATATGCCGCTGCCAGGTGTGGCGCCGGTGGCGATGCAACAGGGGCGCTATGTGGCGGATGCGATCGGCGGCCTCCTGATGAACCGCGAGTTGAAGCCGTTTTCCTATCTGAACAAAGGAAACCTGGCAACGATCGGGCGCGCGAAAGCGATCGCGGATTTTGGAAAGCTGCAGATATCGGGATGGGCGGCCTGGATGTTATGGCTATTCGTCCACATCATGTATCTTGTGGGATTCCGGAACCGCATCCAGGTGTTTGTCCATTGGGCGTTTCAGTACTTTACGTTTAACCGCGGCGCCCGGCTGATCACGGGCGAGAAGTCCGCTACTTGACGTGCGCTTCGGGCAGGAAGTAGAACATCGCGCCGAGAATCGCATACACCGCCAGCATCTGCAGGCCTTCCATCCAGTTTGACTCCCCATCGTTTGCCACCTGCGCGTTGATTAACACGCTCAGCGTCACTGCCAGCACCTCCGCCGGTGTGAACACCAGGTTCATCGGATGGGGAGCCAGGAAGTAGCTCAGCAGCACCAGCACGGGTGCGACGAACAGCGCAATCTGAATGCTCGAACCGATGGCGATGCCGAGAGCCAGGTCCATGCGATTCTTCCGCGCCACGAGCACGGCTGTGGAGTGCTCGGCGGCGTTGCCGATAATGGCGACGACGATCACCCCGACAAACACACTGGTCATCCCGAAGCTATGCGCGGCGTGTTCCACTGAGCCGACGAGAATCTCGCTGATCCAGGCAATCAGAGCCGTTGCACCGGCCAGCACCGCCACCGACTTGCCGACACTCCACGGCTGCGCCTCGCCGCCGTGCGCTTCCCCGCCCTCGCAGCCGAAGAGCGCTTTGTGCGTCACCAGCGTGAACACCAGGCTCGCCGCATAGACCACCAGCAGGATGATCGAAATCTCCAGGCTCAAATCGCCCTCGTGCGCCGCCGCCGCCGGCCCGGCCAGGTAGTGGTACGCCGCCGGAAGGATCAGCGACACGGCGGCCAACAGCAGCATCGTCGCCTGGTTCTGCGCCGCCATGCGATTGAACGTTTGCGTCTTGTACTTCAACCCGCCGGTGAGAAACGAAAGACCCGCCACCAGCAGCACATTGCCGATGATGGAACCCGTCAGCGATGCCTTCACGACATCGTAGAGCCCGCTGCGCATCGCGGCGATCGCGATGATCAACTCAGCCGCGTTGCCAAACGTGGCGTTCAGCAATCCGCCCACCGCCTCGCCCGTATGATGCGCAAGATTCTCCGTCCCCTTCCCCAGCCATCCGGCCAGCGGAAGAATTGCGAGACACGCGCAGAGGAAAGTCTCCGTGTGGCTCGCTGGCCGCGTATAATGCAGCCACGCGGAAATAGGCACAAATATCAGGAGCCAGTTCATCGAGGGCTTTAGCATGGTCTAGTTGGAAGGGGAGACTTTCTTTCGGCGGGCGGGCGCGCTTCGTTTCTTACCAGGCACAATTGGCTGCGATCGCGCGCCCCAGCGGCCAAGGCGAAACGTTCTTTCGTATCCGCTATCGAGGTTGGCGATCGTCACCTGCAAATCACCGCCGGTGCCGCAGCTGTAACTCTCGCCGATCCGCTGATGGTCCGCTATGTGGAACACCGGCCGTGTTTCTAAATCCGCCGCGTCGCGCAGAGCGGGATCAAACGGAAAATGGATCTCGTCCCACACAGTGATCTCACCCGCGGGCTGGCTCTCGGCCGTCAGCCGGCTACACTCCAGAAAACGCAGATGGCCGATGTTGTGTACGGCCTGGTATTCGCGCGACCGCGCCAGCGGCGGCTCGCCCTGGTTTGGCAGCGGGCTGCCTTTGGCGAATAGCGGGTCGAAGCGCACACGGGCGCCGCCGTCAGCCTCCCGCCACACGCCGAAGTAGCGCGTGAAACGGTCGCGCAAGACGTAATCCGCCATCTGGTCCGCTTGAATCGCCAGCCCGATCGCCGTAGCCGCGCGCGTATGGGCCGAACGTTTCACCTTCGCCTTAAATCGCTCCCGCAGCAGCCGGCTCACCAGCGGCAGTTCACTTCCGCCGCCGGTGACGTAGATAGCTTCCAGGCTTGGCGTTCGCTCGCACAGATCGCCGGCTGCGTGCAGCGTCTCGGCGATCAGACCCTCGCAGCGGGCATAGAAATCGGGCACGGGCACCTGCACCTGTGGCCAGTCCGGCCGCACCAGGTCCAGGTCGATCGTAATCCGCCGCGAGTTCGCGTGAAGCGCTTCTTTCTTCCGCCGCGCCTCTTCCACCAGCCGGAACCACTCGGCCTGCGTCAGTTCTTCCTCGCCCAGGCCCGCCGCCGCCAACGCTTCCTCCGCCAACAGGTGATCGAAGTCGTCGCCGCCGAGTGTAGCAATTCCTTCGCTCGCGATTACGTCATGCGACCGGTCGTCGAGCTCCACCAGCGACGCGTCGAACGTGCCGCCGCCCAGGTCGTACACCAGAATCGCATCCTTCTTCGTCGCCTTATCGCGATGGCTGTGGCCATATTCCACCGACGCGGCAGAGGGCTCATTCAGCAGCCCCGCCACGTCGAATCCCGCCCCGCGAAACGCCTCCACCGTGAGAAACCGCTGGTTCGAATTTGCCCCGGCCGGCACGCCCAGCATAACCTCCAGCCGCTCGCCGGCCTCACATTGAAGGTTGGAGCGCTCCCGCAGCGCCGTATGCAGCGACGCCACCAACTCCCGCAAATACACCGAGAGAGGCGCGGTATGTCCGCCGATCTCAACGGGCGTCCGCGGACCCGCTTCCGCGAGAAATCTCTTCAGCCCGCGAACTACCGTAGCTTCCGGATCGCCCTGCGCCGCCCACGCTTCCCAGCCGTAAATCCGCTGGCCGGCGCGCACACCGGCCAGCGGCGGAAACCAGTCGAACACCTCGCCGTCGCCCGCTTCAAAGGCCACAACGGGATAGTTGCCGCGATCCGACGCGGCCACGACAATACGCGTGGTTCCGAAATCGATTCCCAGCCTCATTCCGCTAGGATAGCGGACCGGCTACCACTCGAAACGGCCAACGATGAGGTTGTTCAACCGTCCGCCGACATCGCTGAAGCTGCCGCGCGCGCCGGTGAACCGTCCGAACGTGCTGAGGTTCGTAATGTTGTAAACACGGCCCGGGTCGCCCAGGTTGATGTGCTTGTAGGGATTGTTGCAATCCCAGCGCGCCGTGAACCGCAGGCGCTCGCGCACAACCCAGGTTTTGGAAAGCGAGGCCTGCGCCCAGACGATACCCGGCCCGGTCAGCGTGTTGCGCCCCAGAGTTCCCGCCGTGAACGGCGCGGGATAGGCAAAGGCAGCCGCATTCAGATACGGATTCTGCGCCGCCGTTGGCGTTCGATTCGGACCGATCGTCCAGTCCTGCACCACCGCCTGGCCGTTCGACAGGATCTGGTTCGGACGGAGCGTTCCTGGCAGCCACACATACGGGTTTCCGCCCGCCGGTGTCGGGGGAGCGCCCGCGAACGTAACGGTGATGGGCGGGCCGGTCTGCAGCGTCTGCGAGAACATCAGCTCCCAACCGCCAACGACAGCATTCTTCCAGCCGCTTGCGCTCCACTTGCGGCCCTTGCCGTAGGGAAGCTCATAGACAAACGTTCCGACGAACCGGTGAGAGATGTCGTAGTTCGCGCGGCCCTTTTCCAGGCGACGGTTGTAATAGGTGACGCCGCTCGTGCCACCGTCGGAATCGGCGTCCGTAAGGGCCTTCGACCACGTGTAGAACCCGTTCACAAAGAGCCCGCCCGCATACCGCCGCTCCATGCGAACCGTAGTTCCGTGATAGCTGTTGTGGCCGAAATTCGAATACAACTGCACCGCGCCAAACTGCGGATAGGGCTTGAAGTTCTGCACGTTGCGGCGGATGTTGTCGAGCGTCGCGTAGTCGGTGGAGATATTGAGCGGCACGGCGTTGATGTCCCAGTTGTTCAACAGGCCGACGCCGGACGATCCGTGGTACATCAACTCCACCAGCAGGTTATTGCGCAGCTCCCATTGGAACCCGCCGGACCAGTTCATGATGTATGGCATGCGGATGTTGGGGTCAATCCACGACGCGTTGCGGCTGGAGTAGTTGGTGCCGACAAACGGCGCGCTGCCGTCGGCAGCGACATTCAGCTTTACATTGCCCGGCCCTTGCGAGAGTTTAAACGCGGGCCGCGGGTCGCCGACCGGGGACTGCACCGCGGCCGAGGCCAGATACTCTTCAAAGTTCTGGCTGAGCTGCGTCATGAACAGATCCTGGCTAATCAGCCCGAAGCTGCCGCGGAAGACGAGCTTGGGGCGGAAGTTGTAGGCGAAGCCAACGCGTGGCTGGAAGTTGGTCCACTTGCTGTTGGAGAGTGCGCCTTTGGGGTGAATAATCGCGCCCTTGCGGCCTGTCAGCGGGTCGGTGGCATTCGGGTCGAACTGGGACTGCTGGCCATACTTCGTTTGGAATGGCGATTCGTAGGACCAGCGGACGCCGTAGTTGATCGTCAGGTTGCGGAGCGGCTTGTAGTCGTCCTGAATGTAGAGGGAATTGCTCCACCAACGCGGGAGCCAGGTGGCCAGGGCCTGGGTGAACTGCCCCTGATTCACGTTGCCAAGCAGCAGGTCGGCGAAGTCGTTGCCCGTCGTACCGGCGGGGGCGAACGGCAACTGCGTCCCGCCCATCAGGTAGCGGCCGGACGGCAGGGCTTCGGACAGAATGTTATAGCGCGTCTTCATGATCTCCACGCCGCCCTTGATCGTGTGCTTGCCGAGCACTTTCGTCAGGTTCTCCTGCACGCGCATGTCCTCCCATACTTCGGAAGAGATGCCGCCCGGTCCGGTGCGGTAATAGGCGGCATTGGTGGATGTGGCGAAGAACGGGAAACTCCCGCCGCTGACGCCGGGAATGCCCAACTGCTTGGCCCAGTCTCCGCTGGAGGCGTCCGGATTCTTGGTCGTCTTGCGCCGGTTCCAGCCCAGACGCAGCTCGCTAATGAGAGTCGGCGAAATAGTATACGTGTCGGAGACGACGATATTGGGCTGGTCGATCGGGAATGGGATGGCATTTGGATCGATCAGCTTCCATGCGGCTTCGTTCACCCAGCGGTCACGGAAAGCTGTATGATGGCCCTGCGAATAGCGCCCGAAGATCTTGTGATTATTGCTGAAGGAGTGGTCGATCTTGATATCGAAGCGAGTGCGGTAGGACTGATAGACCGTGGGCTCCAGCAGGTTCTGATGAGGTCCCAGCCGATCCACGAAGCCCGGCGCCTTGTTGGCCGCGGTAAAGGGGTTCTTCGCCAGGAAGTTATTCGATACCGGATCGAAGCGGCTCTTCGGAATCATATTGCCGGGGAATGTATCGCTGATCCACGTGCCGGCCGCGTTCTGCCGGATCGTCGTCGGGTCGTAGATCATATTGCCAACCGGTGCGCCCGAGGCGTTAAGGAAGTTAAAATCGCCGTTGTACATGCCCGGGCTGGGAACATCGCCGTTGAAGGTTTCCGACGCATTTTCGTGGTGGCGCGCCAGGCCGAAGAGCCAGAAGGTCTTGTCCTTGCCGTTGTAGAGTTTGGGAATCCGCACCGGACCGCTGAGCACGGCCGAGATCTCGTGGTACTCGACGGTCGGCGGACGGATCACGTCGAAGTAGTCGCGATGAAGCAGCGTGTTGTTGATGAACCGGTCTTCCAGACTGCCGTGGAATTGATTGCCGCCGCTGCGAAAGACCACCGAGAGCCCGCCGCCGGCGGTGTGGCCGAACTCGGCCGGCATGCCGGTGGCGTAGGCCTTCACTTCGGAGACGGCATCGATGCTCGATGTAATGACGCGATTGGTCGAGCCAACGGCGCCGGTTACAGGCTCCTTCGCGCCTAGCCCGTCCAGACTGTAGCCCATCGCCCGTTCCCGCTGTCCGTTCAAGTGCAGACCGTTGATGACCTGCGTATTCGGCAGATAGGGCAGGATGCGGAACGTCAATTTCTGCATGACAGGAATCTTGACGATCGTCCTGCCTTCCATGATGCCGCCGCTGATCGTGGTTTCGGTCTCAAGCAAAGGCGCCGCTGCCTGGACCTCGACAGAGTCGGCGACACTGCCGATGTCGAGCACAACGTCCAGACGCGGCTGCTCATTCGTACGCAGCTCGATACCGGAGCGGAGATATTTTTTGAAACCCTGGGCTTCAATCGTGAGGTTATAGGTGCCCGGCCTAAGGTAGGGAACAAAATAATAACCATCGTTGTTGGTGACGCCGTCGAAATTGAATCCCATCGACGGGCTGACGACGATGACTTTGGCGCCGGGAATCACCGCGCCTGTGTTGTCGGTAACCGTACCGACGATCGTTGCCGACCCGGTGGTTTGCCCATAGGCCGCGCTGAAATTCAATATCAGCAGAACCGCAAGAAAAACGCGATGCATAAAGTCTCCTGAAAGCGATGAGCGTACGAGGCCGGTGGGGAAATCCTAATCGATTTGGCGGCGTGGGTCAACGGGGTTCGAGATAATGTCTATGTAAGAGGGGTAGGCCAGTACGTTACAATTGCTGCGAACCTTCCCTCCGGATCGATTACCCATGGATTTGGATCAACTCCATACGTTCCTGGAAATTGTCCGCCTGAAGAGCTTCTCCAAGGCGGCGCAGACGTGTTTCCGCACGCAGCCCGCCATCTCCGCCCAGGTGCGGCAGTTGGAGCAGGAATTAAACACCACGCTCTTCGAACGTCTCGGCACACGCATCTCGCTCACCATGGCGGGTAAAATCTTCGCCGAGTACGCCGAACATATCCTGAACCTACGCCGGCAGGCCCAGGACTCGATCAACGAATTGGAGAAAGTGCCGCGCGGCGAGCTGGTGATCGCCGCGAACGAGGCAACCTGCATCTACGTTCTGCCGGAGGTCTTCTCGCGTTACAAAGGGATGTTTCCGAATGTGCAGTTGCAAGTGGACCGCTCCTTCGGCGCGCGCGTCGTCGAAGCCGTTATCGATAACCTCGCGGATTTCGGCATCTGTCAGTTGCCCATCCAGGAAAAAAAGCTACAGGTAGTGCTCATCCATACCGATGAGATCAAGTGCATCGTGCCACCCAACCACCCCTTGGCGCGGGCACGAACCATCGCCTGCGAGGATATCGTCGCCCATCCGCTGCTGTTGCCGCGCGCTGGAACGACGCGCGCCCGGCTGAACGCCTGGATGGAGCCGAGCGAGGACAGCCTGAACATTTCGATGGAGCTTGATTCCACCGAGATGATGAAGCGGTTTGTGATTGCGGGCCTGGGAATTGCATTCCTGGCCGGGTCGAATTGTGCCGATGAGGTCAGGGAAGGCAAACTGCGGGCCATCCCGTTGGCGCCGGAATCGCTCGACCGCAGGCTGGGGTTGATTTACCGGAAAGATAAGGCTCTGTCTAAGGCGGCGCTGGGCTTCATTCAGGTTATCCTGGATCAAGCCGGAGTTGGTGCCGCAAACAGCAGTAATCCGGCCGAAACGGCGCGTGCTATACCCTAGAAGGTTGCTTTGGAAATCAAGACCTTTCGTACATCCACTATACTGATCGCCACTGGCGGCAAAACCCGCTTGTACAAGTCGCGCACGGAAATGACTCCGGCGTTGCGTCAGGATATGCAGAGGACTTTGAATTCGCCGATGGCGGCGACAATTCTGATCGCCGATCAGCGGGGACGGGACGAGATTCTGAAACTCCTCCGCGGCGAACCCTCGGCACTGCGCGGCGGCCCCGCCGCGGCCCGGCGGCGCATTAGGCCGGAGCCGGCTCCCGCCGTACGCGCCATGCTCCCCGCCTGGTTGAGTCATCGATGGGTACGCGCTTTGATCGCGTTCCTCCTGCCCGCCGCCATCGGTGCCGGGTTCTACGCTCTCCTCGTCGCGGCGCATTAATTCCTAAAGACTTTTCCGCCTGCCGCCGATATGTACTAGGTGGGGAGCGGATGTTCCTGTCTATAAAGAAGCACATGGACGAATCGTCGCCCGAACTGACGGCCGCGCTTCTCCAACTCAGCCAGCTCTTGCTTCGCTCCATGCGCCTACACGTCGTCCGCGGCGAGGAAGCCGAAGTGCTTCGTTTTCAGTCGTCAATCCTCGCCCTCGAACAGCATATCGGCTCCTCTCCCGATCCCGCCGATGTCCTCGTCATAGCCGGAGAAGCCGCCAGGACCTTTGAGGATTACTACCACCAGACCAATCGATTCCTCCACCTGCAAAGCAACGAGTTGGCCGCGATGATCGGCATGCTTACGGCCACCGTATCCAGCATATCGATGGCCAGCCAGACCGCCGTGGAGCAGTTGGGCAAAGTGGAGAAGCGCATCGAGAACATCTCGTACGCATCGGACTTGCCGCGGCTAAAAGCCGAACTCGCCGGCTGCTTGGCGATGGTGCGTGAGGAATCGTTCCGGCAGCGCGAAGAGTCCGCCAGGCGGATCCATTCCTTACAGCGTGGCGTATCGGACTCCCGGCAACGGCTATCGGGCGCCCTTCCCGGCCCCATGGAAATGCCGCTGCTTCCGCTGATGCACGACGCCTTGACCGGGCTTCCCGGGCGCGCCGACGCCGAAGACGCTCTCTACCGTGCCCGCGTCCAAGAAAACCTGTATGCCGCGGTGCTACCGGTGGACCGCCTCCCGCTCGTCAATACAAGGTTTGGCTCGGAGTCGACGGATCACGTTGTCCGCTTTTACGCCGAGTACTGGAAGAAACACCTCCACATGAAGGACCTCCTCTTCCGCTGGAGTTCCAACGCCTTCCTGGCGCTCATCGAGCGTACCCAGCCGCAGGACACCGTCCGCGCGGATCTGTCGAAATTTGCCTCCGCAAAATTGGAGATGACGCTGGAGCATCACGGCCGAGAGATTCTCCTTCCTCTCAGCTCCACGTGGGCCTTATTCCCGGCTGGCGAAGGGCGCACCCATGAGGCGATGCTGACGAAAATCGACGCCTTCCTGAAGAGCGAAATGCACATCAAAGATTCTTTCTGAGGTTTATCAAAATGGCGCTCATGGAAAAGAGGACAACACCTCGAATCCCCGTTAACGCGCGCGCGGTGGTGCAGACACTGGGCGGCGCTCCGGAGACAAACGGTCAGCCCGTCAAGGTGGCCATCGTCGACGCCAGCCATCGCGGCATGAGATTGCAGTCGGAGATCGCGATGAAGCCGGGCGACGCCGTGAAGATCGAAATCGAGGAAGCCATGTTCCTGGGCGAGCTCTGCTACTGCACACCCCGCACTGGAGGCGGCTTCCACATCGGCGTCGTAACCGAGCAATGCCTCACCGGGCTATCCAGTCTCCAGCACCTGACCCAAGCCGTCGCCTCCGCTCCAAATCCCGCGCCGGCCAAAGCCGCCGAAACCCGCATGCTATTCTTCGACTGAATGTCAAAAACTGTTGTCGTTTTCGGCGCGGCCGGGCAGCTTGGCGTCGAATTGGTTCGCGTATTGAAAGACCGTGGCTATTCCGTTCATCCGTTCAACCGCGCTTCCGTCGATATCACCAACCTCCCGCTTTTGGAGCGAACCCTCGGCCCGCTCGATCCCAACGCTGTGATCAACGCCGCGGCCTATAACCAGGTCGACGTCGCCGAACAGGAGCCCCAGGCCGCCTACAACGCCAACGCCCTCGGTGTTCGCAACCTCGCCATCGCCTGCCGCCAATTGGATGCGCTCCTCGTCCATTTCTCCACGGACTACGTCTTCGACGGACGGCTCGGCCGTCCCTATCTCGAAGACGACCGTCCGCACCCGCTCGGCGCCTATGCCGTGTCAAAACTCGCGGGCGAACTCTACGCCCAAGCCTACCTGGACCACCCGCTCATCCTCCGCACCTCCGGCGTGTTCGGCCCGGGCGGCCTCCGCACGGCACGAGGTAATTTCGTCGAATTGATGCTGCGCCTCGCGCAATCCCCGCAGCCGATTCGCGTGGTTGAGGATCACGTCGCGTCTCCCACCTACGCGCCCGCGCTCGCCGCGCGAACCGTGGATCTCATGGAAACGCCGCATCGCGGAATATTCCACGCCGGCGGCGGCGAGGCGATCAGTTGGTTCCGTTTCGCGGCTAAAATCTTCCACGCGGCCGGTCTGGCGCCGGAATTGCGGCCAACCAACGAACGCGAATACCGCACCGCGGCGCGCCGCCCCAAATACTCGGCTCTTGAAAATACACGCATGGCGGCCTGCGGCATCGCGCCTATGCCCTCGCTCGATGAAGCGCTTGCGGCTTATATGGCGGAGCGGGCGAAGATCGTTTAAGCCGCTTCAGGACGGATTCCTGGCGCTGTCCGGACGCGCGTCAACTTCCGATTGCCCGACAAACAAGCGAGATACAATTCGATGCGTCTGAGTTGCTGCCAGTCGCCCGCTGCCGTCTATCGTGGGCCCTCTCGCTACGCTGAAGGGTCTGATCTGGCGGAACTAAGCAGCTCCACAATTTCGGGCCGGTGCATTTTTTCAGCCCAGGCGAGGGGTGTCGCCCACGGCTCCGCGTCCGCCTCGACGGGATCGGCGCCGCGCGTGAGAAACACCTTCACCATCTCGACGCGCCCCCACCGGCATGCCCATCCGAGCGGGGTACTCTTCAGAAGGTCGTCGCGAACGTCGAGGCGGGCTCCGGCATCGAGCAAAATGGTGGCGAGTTGGACACCCACGCCGTGATCGCGCGAAACGGTCTCATGTAGCATGGTCTGGCCATAGTCGGTCGCGCGGTGATGCGGCCCGCAGCGGGCCAGGATCAACTTAAAGCACTCGCAACATTCGGCCTGCTGCTGAGCGTCGTAGTCTTCATGGCCGGGCACCGGTCGCCATAGCATCCAGAACCAGCGCGGATCATCGGGCGGCCAGTCGACCTGTTCGAGCGCCATGCGGACGATCTCTGCGCAAAGCGCGCTCGCGCCGCCCCATAACAGTTGTTCTGCCACGGTGCGGCCCGAGAAATCGTTCGGATCGAGGTGCGGATCCATTTCCCCCGCGAGCATCTTCCGCGCGATTTCCGTCTGGCGCGCATAACCCGCCGAGCCGGGGTCGATCCAGCCGCCATACTGTTCGAGCAACGCGATCATCTCGGGATTGCGGCCCTGGTAGGCGCGGTATGTAGGCGAGCCCGAAGTCCATACGCTCGCATTCGGATCCGCGGCGCGCTCCAGCAGCAAGCGCGCCATCTCGATGCGGTTCAGGACCACGGCTTGAAACAATGGGCCGCCAGCCGACCAGTTCTGCTCGGCGATGTGGCCGACCTGGGTGCGCTCGTCCGGATCGAGACCGAGGTCGAGCAAGCGGCGCAGGACGTCGGAGTGATTGCCCTTGACGGCCGCCTCGAGCACGCCCTTACCTTCCAGGTCCTGCTTGGAGCGTTTTTCCAGATAATCCGAGCGGCCCAGGGCCGCAGCGGAGATCGGACTGAGTTGAGCACCGTGCTGCAGGAGAAGTGCTGCGACACGTTCGAACTTCTGGTTGTCGAAGACCCAGTCTCCGCCCCGGCCGGTAGCGGCATAGTCGAGCGGAGTCCAGCCTTGGTGGGAGTTCCGGTTGACTTCCGCGCCCCGGTCGAGCAACCATTTCATCCATCGCAGCGCGCCCAGTCCGGCGGCCTGATGAAGCATCGTCCGGCCGTCGGCCGGGCACATCTCCGCCAACTCGGGGTGCTGATCGAATACGGCCACGATCGCCTCTTCGCTGCCGGACTGAAACGCCTGCTGGCATTTGCGAACGGCCTCCGTGGGACCGTTCGGGCTGCGCGCTCCCCGCTTCTCACGAGCGGCGCGGAGCAGGTCGGCAATCTCTTCGTAGCCGCGCTCGCATGCGAGGATGTACGGGCTCGTCGCGTCCCGCTTGGGCCAGATGCCGCCGTCCGGATCGGCTCCAAATTCGAGCAGCAGCCTGGTCAGTTCGAGATCGCGCTTGAGGATGGCCATGTGCACCGCCCGCATTTCGCCGCGGCCCAGGTCCACAATCTCCGGGCGGCGCGTGAGCAGCTCGCGGGCAGTCCTGAGATCGCCGCTCTCGACGGCCTCGTGTAATCTGGCCGCGGTGACGCCGTCGACGGCGGCCTTCAGTTTCGGCCAGCTTTCAAACCCGTAGGATCGCGCCAGCACGAATTGGGCGTCATGCAGCGCAAAGGTCTCGGGCGTGGCGGTCCGGTGATAGGCGGTGACCTCGGCGACGGCTTCCGGAGACGACGCACGATAGGCTTCAAGCAATTCCTTGGCTTGGCGTTTCAGTTGATCGAGGTCGGGGTTCTCGCGCATGGCGCGAGCCGGCGGTTTCTGACTCATCTGAGCTCCTTTCCTGGCCGCGCCTTTCGGCACGCGCCGTTGTCGCCCGCCGTCCGCTGCGCCGGGCCAGAAAAGAGTTCATTTCGCAAACTGCTTTGACCAACGATTTTCGGGGTGGACGCCGTCCTTCCCGCGGACTTGGGTGGCGCCCCGCGCGCCAATCGCCAGCATACCAAAGCCCGGCCATCGATGCGTCAGTCGTACACTCGTGACGGTGGTTAGCGCTACGGTAGTGGTGTTTGGTCGTGTTGGTCAGCGGGACAAGTCAGATAGGCCAGCGCCTGCACAGGCCCGCTTTAGGAACGCATCAAATGTTGAGTCTCAGGAGTCTTGCATTCATCCTATGCTCAGCCATACGGCGCCCGCGCGCTCTGTCCTGCTCTACTCTCCAGTGCTTTCCCGACAGAACAAGAAAAAAGACGATCATTAACGAAACGGATAACGAAACGAAAACGGCTACAAATCGGGCAGCTTCCATGTCAGTCTCCTAGGAGTTTACACCTTCGGGCGCTGATAGTTTTCTACGGGGTCGTGTTGGTCAGGCGGTGATAGAATCACGCCATGAAAATCACGCTAGCCCGCCACAAAGACAGTGAGGTATGGACCCCGTACGCTGTGATCGACACAGAAGACCGCGCGAGCTGGCCCCTTAGCAACACCAAGTCTATATTTAACTCCATCGGTGCAGCGATTCTATCGAATTAAACGCCAGCGATTGCAATGCTTTCCGCTCATTCCATATCTAATCAGCCATGAGCGCTACCATCGTATATCAGCCCGTCATCCGGGCATGCATAAATAACCAACACAACCGGACACCGCTACCAGCGCTACGACGCGGACTGATCGTCGCCGAGCCTTAGCGTCGTTGGTGGTTGATGCGCCAGCGCTTAGTTCTGACGCGCCACTCGGAAGTCAATCCCTGAATCCCAACCGGCGAGCCACCTCATCGGCTCGCCAACAATGGCCGTTCTGCCCACTAAGCGCGCCAAGTGAAAAGCATTGCGTCTAACCCTTCGCCGCGTAGTAGCCCTTGCGCGCCTGCACTTTCAACGCGCGGTCATTCGGCCGGATCTCCAGCTTCCGGTAGGAACCGTCGCGCGAATCGTTCGTCGGCGAATAAGCCAAGGCGTACTGGCTGCGCATCTCTTCCTGGATCTGCTTGAAAATGTCTTCCAGCGTGTTGTTCCGGCCTACATGAAACAGCCGCCCGCCCGTCTCCTCCGACATCTTCTTCAAGTCGCTGTCGCTCGCCCCGCCGAAGCCGCGGCCGTAGTAGGCGCGCTGATCCACATAGTAGATGCTGTAGATCATCGTATCGGCCCTATGCGCCATTTCGATGGCGTCCTTCAGCTTGTATGTGGAACCGAAGTCCATGCCATCCGTAATCAGCACGATCGCCTTGCGCCCCACTTCGCTCTTCAGCTTCTCGTTAGCGGCAAGATACACCGCGTCATAGAGAATCGTACCCTTCTGTTTCGAGGTGGGCACCGGCCCGGGATGCAACCCGCCGACGCTGGTCGACAGCCGCAACCCTTCCAGCCCGCGCTTCAACAGCTTGGTCGAATTCGTCGAATCCTGTAGCAACTCGGCGTCCGCGCCGAAGCTGATCAGGAAGGCCATATCTTTGGGTTTCAGGACCTGGTCGAAAAACTGCCCGGCGGCGTACTTTTCCTGCGGAATCAGAGTCTCCTGGCTGCCGCTGACATCCACCAGCAGACCGATGGTCAGCGGCAGATTCGTCTCCCGCGTGAAGTATTTCGCCGTCTGCGCCTTGCCGTCTTCGTAAACGGCGAGATCGTCTTTGGTCAGCGTGGAAATCAGGGCGTTGTTCTTGTTCCGCACGGTGAACATCACATTCACCAGTTCCACGTCGACTTTGATGGTCGGCAGCTCTTCCTGCGGCTCGGCCTTCGGCCTCTGCGCGTAGACCGCTGCGCCCATAGCGATCATTGCTGCTCTGCGATTCACTATTCTCCCTCCGCGGTCCACTATCCTCATAGATGGCCCCTCTCCTAATCACGTTCCATGAGAAAAGCTATTTCCCATTTGAAATCCGGCGATCCTGTTATGGCCCGGATCATCGGCACCGTCGGTCCATACAAGATCGCATACCGTGAGCCTGACTTTACAACACTTGCCCGCTCGATTGTCTACCAGCAGGTAAGCGGCGCAGCCGCGGCCACAATGCTCTCCCGGCTGACCGCGGCCGCCGCGAGCCGGGACGGCAGGCTGCGGCCGAAAAAGATTCTGGCGCTGGGCGCTGAGGGTATGCGCCCCTGCGGCATTTCCCGCCAGAAGGCCGGTTACTTGATGAATCTCAGCGAATTGACGGTCGCGCGCAAAGTAGACTTCACCACGTTTGACCGGTTGACCGATCAGGAGGTGATCGACGAGTTAACGCAGGTGAAAGGTATCGGCGTATGGACGGCGCAGATGTTCCTGATATTCGCGCTCCGCCGCCACGACGTCTTCCCCACCGGCGACCTCGGCGTACGCAACGCGATCTGGAAAGCCTATGAACTGGAAAACCCGCCGACTCCGAAGGAGATGGAGCAAATAGGCGCGCCCTGGCGGCCCTACGCTTCGGTGGCAAGCTGGTACCTTTGGCGCAGCCTCGATGGTATGGCGGAGATTTAGAGGGTGAAATCCAGTTTGCTGCCGGCGCCATTCACCGTTTGCGCCGACCTATAAACATACTCCCCTTTCACGGCCAAGCCGTCACTGCCTCTCCAAATTCAATACCCTGCATCAGACGTTCACTGCTTGTTGCGGCCCGCTGGTTTGCTCCCTTCTCTTTCAAAGGCCTTTGCTACCCCGCTTCGTACGGTCGGATCTCTCCTCCCGCCTGGAGTCTGCTATCGAGCGCTCCCGCGCTTACCCGGACGGGACTCTCACCCGCGAGAACAATACGTCTTTCAGGACGCACCATGACCGCTATGATACCTGTTGTAACGATGGCCTACAGAGAGACATGACCAGGAAAAGTTCGGCAATCATCGGGTCGGCAGTCTTCCTGATCATCGCCCCCGGCTTCGTCGCCGGCCTCGTCCCATTCTGGATTAGCCGATGGCGCCTTGACGCCCCATTCTTCGGCACACCGCTAGTCCGTGTGGCCGGCGGCATGCTTCTGACGTTGGGAATCCTCGGTCTCCTCGATTCATTTGTCCGATTTGCACTACAAGGCATTGGCACGCCGGCGCCCGTCTTCCCAACTCGCCACCTGGTTGTCACTGGCCTTTATCGGTACGTGCGCAATCCGATGTACGTAGCCGTGGTGAGCGCGATTCTCGGTCAGGGCTTGGTTTTCGGAAACGCGGCTCTGCTTCGATACGGCGGGCTTGTCTGGATCCTGTTTCACCTTTTTGTGCTGGTTTACGAAGAACCGGCTCTAAGGGCAAGTTTCGGCGATGAATACAACACCTTCTGCGCTCACGTCCCGAGGTGGATTCCAAGGCTTACTCCTTGGAAGAGCTGCGCGAAGCCGTGATCAGAACGGTAATATAAGCACAGTCAACGCGATTCAATTCCGAGGCTAAGCTTGACGGCTGAGGAGATCGCCGTTTCCAGGTTGCCACGGGGACGAGCCGATAGCGTTCGGCTGCTTGGATTGGTATCGCCGTCCGGCTCAGCCAGCGCTCGCAATAACTGTGCGATAAAAGCGCTCTTTTCATCCAATTGTCCGGCCTTGATCATCTGGTTGAGCCCGGCCCGATAGTTGGTTCTGATAACAGATGGCGAGGTGCCGGACAGGTGCATCGGTCCCAGTACCAAAAGGCCTCGCCCTCGCCACTTTTTGTCCTCCAACAGTTCCAACTGCTTGAATATCCGATCGGGCCAGGATGGATTGAATTCAACCTGTTTCCCGGCGGCAAACCACGCTGTCGTGAACCCGGGAACCAGAGGAGATTCGATGCCAAAGCCGGCAACCACCTCTCCCGGCTGCACCTGCCCGCCATCCTGATGGTGATACCAGCGAAGGTATCTCCCTAGTTCGGGTGAGTTGAGCAGCTCCTGCCGCGCTATAACGGCGGTTGCAACAGCGCCGCCCCAACGCTTAGGTTGCTCCGGCGAAATAACGCGCTCCACGGCTGCGAGATGAGGTGGAGTTACGATCGTCCAGGTTCCGATGGGATCTTTTGCCGAGAATAAATTTCCAATTGCGTAGCGATACTGAATACGGCCCGGCGAGGTTGATGAAATCCGGATGTCTACCGTCGGCTCGATCTGGTTCCATAAGCGAACTCGCTTCACGCTTCTCTTCTGATTCTCGTCCGGCGCCAGCACGATGAGTTCGTGACCATCCGCGGTAATGAATACATCGTTACTTGTGCTGGACGGCCCGGTTTCACCGCTACCGGACCAGACAGGCACCGGAAAGGGTTCCTTCTTCCCCTGTTTATTTTGCCCGAACAGCGGACAGAGGAACAAAAACAATATGATCGCGACAACGTAAGGCATGCGCGGTGCTCCTAAGCGTCCTCAGTGCGGAAAAGACGAAGGGTCGGAAAAACCACAGTGTGCATGATCCGGATGGGCTACATCGGCATACTCCGCTTGGCCCACCAATTTGGTGTTGACGGTCATTGAAAAGTAGCCGTTTGCGTCAGAGTATCCAGAATATGTGAAAAGAGTCGAAACGGGCTGTGCGTCTTCGGATCCGTGATAGTGAGCATTGGTGTAGAAATAGACTCCATTGGCCAGACTCCAACCGGCATAGGGGATCGGCCGATTATTTTGATCGAGGCAGACGTACGTTTTTCCATTGGTGGTTTGCCGCGCAAACCGTGGTTCTTAAGACTGCCCCAAAACCGGAAATGTGATACCCAACCAAAAGCTGGCACCGGCTACGAGAAGGGTGAATGCATTATGCGGAATCCTTTGAATGGCCATGTCTTTGATGCGGCGGGATGACGCCTACCCTGAAACTATTCAGGCGTACAGTTGATGCTATGGCGCATAACCCCAATTTCAGAACACCAGCTTCAACTGATACCGGATCACCCGGCCGCCGCCATCCAAAAACTCAGGCCGCAGGAATCGCCCGTCCGGAGTCGCCGACACCGAGTTCCCCACCAGCCCCTGCGCCGAAGGAGCGAATGGACTCACGCTCGGCGTCGTGTACTGCGGCGTGTTGAACGCGTTGTAGAACTCTGTCCGGAACTCGAATCGGAACCGCTCCGTCACTTGCACCGCCTTAAACAGATTGATGTTCCAATTCTTGATCCCGGGCACGCGCTCTGTGTTGCGCGCCGCGTTTCCGCTTGGCAGCGGAGCCGTCCCGGCGAAAGCCCGCCGCTGAATATATCGCGCGTCCTTTGGATCGATCGCCGCGTTGCCGGCCTCCGGATTGCAATACCCGGTGGCGCTCGTCGTGCAGATCTTGGCCCGCACACCGGGCCGTCCCGCGGGGTTCAGCTCCGGCCGGTCGCTGCCGCTGCCGTCCCATCCGTCCGCGTCAACACCGTTCAACACGGTGAGCGGCACGCCGGTCTCAAACGCCGTGAATCCGCTCACGGCCCACCCGCCGATGACTCGTCCAGGCACGCCGCGCTGCGCCTTCATGAACGGCAGCTCGTAGTAGTAATTGAACGACAGGCGATGCGTGCGGTCGAACAACGACAGCCCGCGCTCCAGCTTCTGCCCGCCGAAAATCGCCGGAATCTGGGACGACGACGGCGCGCTGTTATACACGAAGATCTCGCTCCCGTTATCCAACGCCTTCGACCATGTGTAGGCAATGCCTGCCTGCAATCCTTTGGAGAAGCGCCGGTTTGCCGACGTCTGGAGCCCGTGATAGATCGACGATCCGCCGTTCGTCCGGATCGCACGCCGCCCCTGCAGCGCGTCGTAGCGGCTATTCAGCCGCGTGGCCGGGATGGGCGTTGGCGTCGATGGCGCGATCGACAGCGACGATGGAACCACCGGATTCAACTCCTCGTTCACAAACAATCGAGTCCCTTTGGAGCCCACGTAGCTCACGTCGACAATAGTGCCGGCGGCAACCTCCCGCTGAATCCCCGCCGAAAACCGCTGGGCGTATGGATTCACCAGGTTTCCGATCACCAGGTTCTGCGTGTCGAGCGGCGTCACCGGGCGCGAGACCAGCGGCAGCGCGGTCGAAAGATTCGGCAGGCCGCGCGGCGTCGTCGCGTTCACTGTCGAAGTCACCTGCGTCGATACGGCGTTCGGTGACGACGTCGACGCGTTCGAAGCGATGTTGTTGAAGAACGTGTCGAAGCTCACCTGATACCCGGCGCGGAAGACCGCCTTACGGTCGCCAAACACCCACGCAAGCGGTCCGTGCTCGAACTTCGGCGCCCATGCCAGCCCCGCTGTCGGTCCGAAGTTGTTGTTGTCCCGCTTCACCGAATTCGGTTTGTCGAACGGTCCCGTGAAATTGACGGGATCCACATTGAACAGTCCGGTAAACGCAGGCGTGCGCAAGTTATTGATCGGCACGCCGAAGTTCTCATACCGCAAGCCGAGTGTCATGGTCAGCGAGGAGTTTACCTTCCAGCGGTCCTGGAAGAAGTACGCCTGCCGGTACAGGCTCGGATAATAAGCCGGGCTCCCGAAATCGCGCACCGCCGATCCGCCCGCCGGGCCCGATCCGCCAAAGTCATCCAGAAAATTCGCGAAGTAGCTGAATCCGCCGCCGTCCCGGTAATCCAGAGCGCCTCGCGACGTGATTGGCGCGAACTGCTTCGAACGTTGATGCAGCAAGTCGAATCCCATGCGGAACGTGTGTGAGCCGCGCAATATCGTTGCCGTATCTTGAATACCGTAATTATCCGACTTACGCCCCTGCGGCAGCGCCGGGTCTGTTCCGAGCGACGTCACCGCATTGCTCCCCAGCACCACGCGCGGCAGCGCGCCCAGTTCCGGCTTCGCCACATCCAGCGGGAAGTCGTAAAAAATCCGGTTATAGTGCAGGCGCAGCTCATTGGTCATAGCCGGTGAAAAGACGTGCGTCTCTGTAATCAATGCGTTGCGGTAGCGGTCGAGTGCCGACGTGCCGAAACCCGGGAAGAACGTTGCTGTCGCGCCGTTTGGATTGTTGCGATCGTTCCACATCAGCCGGCCGGATATCTGATCGTGATCCGAAATCCTGTGGTCGACGCGCGCCATCCACTGGCGGTCCGGCACCGATCTTCCGAACTCGGTCGCCGCTGTGCCAAACTCCAACGCCGGCCGGCCGCTTCCCAGCCCCACGCTGAACGGGTTCGCCGTCGCCGCCAGTTTGCTCGTCATCGTGCGGTAAAGGTCCGCCTGTTTGTTCCTGCCTTGCGGATATAGGCTGTCAAGCGTCGCCCAACCATTCGCGGTCAATGTCGTCACACTCGTCGTACTCGTCGCCTGTAGCCGGTCCTCCTGGAAACCGAGGAAGAAAAACGTCCGATCCCTCTTCACTGGTCCGCCCAAGGTTGCCGCCCACAACTGCTCCGTCCCCGCCCCCGGCCTGCCGCGCCGCACCAGTTCCGGCACCAGCGACTGCGTATTCGTCAACGCATCGTCCACAGTCGAGTCAAGCACGTAGCTCACGGTCCCATGGAAATGGTTCGTCCCCGACCGCGTAATGACGTTCACCACCGCTCCGGCCGCCCGGCCGAACTCCGCATCATAATTCGACGTCTGGACATTCACTTCCTGCACGGCGTCGGGAATCTTCACCTCGAACGCCTGCCCGGCAACCGAGATGTCGTTGTTCTCCGTTCCGTCGATCAGAAAGTTGTTCGACCGTCCCCGGGAGCCATTCACCGAGAACGTATCCCGTCCATTCGCGAACCGGTTCGTTGACACACCCGGTACCGTTAATATCAGGGACACCGGGTTTCGTGTCGCGTTCGGCAACTGCACAAGCTGCGTCCGGTCGAGGTTGCCCCCGCGCACCGGCGCCTCCACCTGTAACTGCGCCGCCGCCGAGCTCACTTCCACAATCGTCTGCGCATCGCCCACTTCTAGCCGCGCATCCATCGTCGCCGCGACGCCCGCGCGCATCGGCAGTCCCTTCGACGCGAACGAGCGGAACCCTCCCGCCTTCACTTGCACGTCGTAAGTACCGGGATCGACGGCGTCAAACCGGTAAAGCCCGGAGTCGTTCGAAAGGGTCGAACGGACAACCCCCGTCTCCGTGCTTCGTAACTCCACGCCCGCGCCGGGAACCGTCGCGCCCGACGGATCGGAAATCGTTCCGCTCAAAGAACCGCGGCTGGTCTGCGCCGCCAAACCAAACCCACACACGGCGATTGCCGCAATTAACTTGCCTATAGGGGAGGTCATCTCCCGGATATATGTGCAACTGGACCGCCAATTCGTTTACAGCGGCAAATGGTCGCTTTTTAGCCGTCAGACGCACTTATGCGGGGCGAACGGGTTCCAGAATCCGTAGCCTTTCGGAATCGGGATATGGATTGGGAGAGTCTACTTCGCCCGTTTGGCGACGAATTCCACCGGCTCGCCCTGATCCATCGTCCGTTTGAACTTGATCTCGTCGCCGGTAATCGTGCCGGTGAAACTCTGTTTCCCGCGCTGTGATTCTCTGACAAACGAGATCTTGTCGCCACTCACCTTGCCGTCGGCGATCGGCTGGTCTCCCTGCTGTCCGGTCATCGTCCCGGTCAGCTTCTCACCGTCGACCTTGAAGGTGAACGTCGTCTCTCGCGCCTGTCCCTGCCTGCCTGGAACCATGGCGGTCCATTTGCCGGCAATGTCGGCGGCCAATGCCGCCGTCGCCAGTGTCAACACCGCCAACAACGTTCGTGTGATGGGTAGTTTCATAGCCAATAGCGGTATCACATTCACCCTATCCGCACAACCCGTCCCATCTCCGCCGCCTCATGCGCGGCAATGGTAATCTCATTCACCTTCCAAACATCGTCCAGCGGCATGTCGTTCTTCTTCCCGTTAAATGCGGCCTCTAGGAATTCCACGAAGATCTCCCGCTTCTCCGGCATCTCCTTCACCACTTCCACCTTGGCACCTTGCCGTAGCATGGTCAGACCAGTCGCCGCCATGTACTCAAGCACGCCCTTCGATCCGGCTATCCGCACGCGATCGTCCCCATGAGTGGGCGCCGCCTCACTCCGGTAATAGTCCATATGCAGCGATGCGGTCCCGCCATTGTCCATCTTCAAAATCGTCGTCGTCGTGTTCTCCATCTGCCCGATCCCCTCGGGAGCCGACACCTGCGCCTGGTACGAAAACACCTCGGTAAAATCCCGCCCCGAAGTCCAGCGCATCAGGTCGAACATGTGAATCCCGATCCACAGAATCGTGCTCCCATAGGAGGCCCGCTCCTTCATCCACAACGGCCGCTCTCCAGCCTTATAGGACTTCTGCGACGAGATCATCCCCACATCGCCCACCACGCCATCCTTCACCATCTGCCGCATCGCCAGATAGTGCGGCTCATAGCGCATCGGCAGCAGAAGCCAGATCGGTTTCCCCGACGCCGTCACCGCCTTCTTCGCCTTCTCGAAATCCGCGCGTCTCAACGCCAACGGCTTTTCCGCAATCAGCGGCAGTCCCCGCTCCGCCACGGCGATAATACTCGCCGCCCGGTCCCCGTTCGAGGTGCACACCCCCGCCAAATCCAGTTTCTCGGTATCCAGCATTCGCCGGTAATCGCTGTAAAACTTCGCCTTCGCTGCCACCGGCCGCTTCTTCACCCGGTCCAACTCAGTAGGATCGCTCTCCGCAACCGCCACCAGTTCCACATCCGGCAAGTGCGGCAGCGGCGTCAGAATCTCCCCCGCATGACCCAGCACCCCAACCATCCCAAGCCGCAGCTTCCTCGGCAATTTCACGGCCGCCGCTCCCGCCAACATGGCTCTGCGAGTGATCGTTTCCATGCAGCCATTATCTACAAATCGCGGATAAACTAAAGGTCATCCATGCGGTACCTCCTCCTGCTCGCGATCCCCATCGCCTTCTCGCAACAACCCGGCCTGCATACCAAGGCCTTTCAGCGGGACGTCGCCCCCTTCCTTGCGAAGCGCTGCGTCGCCTGTCACAACGACAAACTAAAGAACGCCGGCCTCAATCTCGCTCGCCTTCGCGACCCCGGCGAGGCGCTCGCCGAGCGAAACGTATGGGAAGACGTTGTCGAAAAAATCCGCAACGGCGAAATGCCGCCTCCCGGCATGCCAAAGCCGACCCAGCCCGAACTCCTCGCACTTAACAAATGGGTTGACGCCCAGATCACCCGCCACGACGCCGCCACCCCTCCGGAACCCGGCCGCGTGACAGCCCGCCGCCTGAACAAAGCCGAATACACCAACACCGTCCGCGACCTCCTCGGTATCGACTTCCTCGCCGCGGCCGATTTCCCCAACGATGACTCCGGCTACGGCTTCGATAACATCGGCGATGTACTCTCCCTCAGCCCCGTGCTGATGGAAAAATACCTCGCGGCGGCCGAAAAGATCTCCCGTCTCGCTGTCGTCACAGTCAAAGCGTCCCGTCCGACCGCGAATCGTTACCCATCCGACAAGATCAAGAACCCCGTTCATACATTCCCCTTCCCCGGCGACTACGAAATCCAGGCCCGCGTCATCGACCGCCGCAAAGAAGGCGACACCCTCCGCGCGGCTCTCCAAGTCGACGGCAAAACCGTACAGTCCGCCACCTATCCGCTCCTACCCAACGTCGCCAATCGCCTCATCAAATACACCGCAACGTTCCAGCCCGGCGATCACAAGCTCTCCGTCATCTTCCCCGATCCGCTTCCCGGTGAATACCTCGTCGATTACATCGAAGTCCGCGGCCCCATCAAATCGCTCCCCAATGCGAATCAACGAATCCTTCTCTGCCGCGAACCGGCCCAGGCGTGTGCGGAAAAGATCGTCGCCAATCTCCTCCCTCGCGCTTGGCGGCGTCCCGTTACCCCGAACGAAATCACCAGGATCGCGAGCTTCACCACCAAAGCCATCGCCGCCGGACAGACGCTCGAACAAGGTGTCCAGTACAGCTTGCAAGCGATGCTCGTCTCTCCGAATTTCCTCTTCCGCATCGAACCGCCTTCGCCGGCCGGCCAGCCGCGCAAACTGACCAACCCTGAACTCGCCGCACGCCTCAGTTATTTCCTCTGGTCCTCAATGCCGGACGACGAGCTCTCCAAAGCGGATCTCCAACAGCAGGAAGTCCTCCACACCCAGGTTCGTCGCATGGTGGCCAGCCCCAAAATTGCCGCCTTTGTCGATAACTTCGGCGGTCAGTGGTTGCAGCTTCGCAACCTGGAGGTCCACAAGCCCGATCCGGAAAAATTCCCGAAATATAACGACGCGCTTGCCCTCTACATGAGCGAAGAAACGCGCCTCTTCTTCCAGAGCATTCTGAAGGAGGATCGCTCGATCCTGGACTTCATCGACGCCGATTATACATTCCTCAACCAGCCACTCGCCGCGCACTACGGCCTTCCGAACATAACAGGCGACGAGTTCCGGAAGGTACAGCTTATCGATAATCGCCGCGGTGGCGTCCTCTCTCAGGCCAGCATCTTGACCATCTCCAGCTATCCCACTCGTACCTCTCCCGTCCTCCGCGGTAAATGGATCATGGAGAACCTGCTCGGCACTCCGCCTCCCCCGCCGCCGCCCAATGTTCCTGAGTTGGACGCGAGCAAGATCGGCACCACAGGAACGCTCCGCCAGCAACTCGAACAGCACCGCGCCAACCCCACTTGCGCTGTCTGCCACACCAAGATGGACGCTCTCGGTTTCGGCCTCGAAAACTACGACCCGGTTGGGCAGTGGCGTACCGCCGACGGCAACTTCCCCATCGACTCCGGCGGCTCTCTTCCCGGCAACAAAAAATTCCAGACGCCGGCCGACCTCCGGGCCATTCTCAAAGCCGATCCCAATCAGTTCTCCCGTTGTTTAACCGAAAAAGTAATGACTTATTCTTTGGGTCGCGGCCTCGAGAAATATGACCGTCCCACCGTCTCAAAAATCTGTAATAAACTGGCTGCAGACGGCTACAAAATGTCTTCCCTGATCCTCGCCGTCGTCGACAGCCTGCCGTTCCAATACAGGAAATAAATGACACGCCACCTCTCTCGCCGAACCCTCCTCCGCGGCCTTGGTGCCGCCGTCGCCCTGCCGGCTCTCGATGCCATGACACCGGCGCGTGTCTCCGCGGCGCCACCGAGACTGGCTTTCGTCTATGTCCCCAATGGCATCATCATGGATCAGTGGACGCCGGCCGCCGAAGGCGCCGCGTTCGAGCTTCCCCGCGTCCTGCAGCCCTTCGCTCCCCTCCGCGAAAAAACACTCCTTCTCTCCGGCCTCGCGCAGGTTAACGGACGCGCCCTCGGCGATGGCCCCGGCGATCATGCCCGTGCCGCCGCCACATGGCTTACCGGTGTCCACCCCCGCAAGACCGCGGGTGCCGATATCAAGAATGGAATCTCCGCCGACCAACTCGCCGCCCAGGCCATCGGCGCCAACACCCGTTTCGCCTCGCTCGAGCTCGGCATTGAACACGGCCGTATCGTCGGCAACTGTGATTCAGGTTACTCGTGCGCGTATTCTAACTCCATCGCTTGGCGCTCCGCGGAAACGCCCCTCCCACCCGAAGTCAATCCGCGCCTCGTCTTTGAACGCCTCTTCGGTACGGGCGATGATTCCACCAACCCCTTCCGCAAGTCCATCCTCGACTATGTGCGCGACGATGCCGCCTCGCTCCAGTCAACGCTCGGTGCGAACGACAAACGGAAACTCGACGAATACTTAACCAGCGTTCGCGAAATCGAAAAACGCCTCGATATCGCCGGCAAACAAGCCGCGTCGATGCCCAAACCGGACATGGAAAAACCGGAAGGCATTCCCGTTGATTTCGAGGAGCATGTCACGTTGATGTTCGACCTGCTCACCGTTGCGTTCCAAACCGATTCCACACGCGTCGCTACTTTCATGTTGGGCCGCGAAGGCTCAAACACCACCTACCGTCAAATCGGCGTTCCCGACGCGCATCACGGCATCTCGCACCACCGCGGCGACACGGAAAAGATCGAGAAACTCACCAAGATCAACGAGTATCACGCGCTTCTCTTCGGCCGCTGGCTTCAAAAGCTCGCAGCGGCAAAGGATGGCGACGGTTCCCTGCTCGATCACATGACCATCGTCTACGGCTCCTCTCTGGCCGACGGCAACCGCCACACACACCACGATCTCCCGATCCTCCTCGCCGGTGGCATGAACGGCAAGCTGCAACTCGGCCGTCACGTGCGCTACCCCAAGGAGACGCCGCTGACGAACCTTTACCTCTCCCTCCTTGACCACGCCGGCGTAAAGCCCGAGACTTTGGGCGATTCCACCGGACGGCTAACTTCTCTCTAACAATTCCGGCACTTTCGGTGTAATCTAGACCGTAGGGGACCCCGCCCCTTTCCGAGCGGGGCTGCAGCCTTACCCAAACCGGATCACCAAAGTGATTCCGGTCAGAGTAATGGTGGCTCTGACGCTAATGCGAATTCGCATAAGGTTGCTCTCCCTTCCCCGGGGTTAGATTTCACGGTGTTTGCGCACCGTGAGTCAGCCCCAAGCCTCGGGAGAGGTAAACCTCGCGTCAGCCTATATACCCATCGGTATATCACCCGAGGAAGAGAACGCCAGAAAATTCCGGCCGTCGCGATGCCGCCGAAACGCGTGCTACTATCGCGACCATGCTCCGCCTGGTCGCGATCTTTTTCTCCGTCCTCGCCTTCGCACAAGCGCCGCCCGGTACCGACCGCCTCGTCGAGGACATTCTTCATGAATGGAAGGTACCCGGCCTCGCCCTCGGCATCGTGCAGAACGGCGTAGTCGTGCACCAGAAGGGCTACGGACTTCGTGATGTGGATAAGAATCTCCCCGCCACCACGAAGACCGCCTTCGCCTACGGATCGATCACCAAAAGTCTGACGGTTCTCCTCCTCCACTCTCTCGCCGCCGAAGGCAAACTCGATTGGGACGCCCCTGTCCGCGATCAGTTGCCCGGCTTCAAACTATCGGACCCCGTCGCATCCGAACGGGCCACACCGCGTGATCTCGTCACGCATCGCACTGGCATGCCTCGACACGACGCGATTTGGTCCGTACCCGATCCGCCTTCCCAGGACGAGATCCTCGCCCGCCTCCGTTACCTGCCCGCCTCTGCTGACTTCCGGACGAAATACCAATACAACAACCTCATGTTCATGGCCGCGGGTATGCTTGCCGCCCGTGCTTCTTCGTCTCCGTGGGAGCAGGCCGTGCGCCGCCGTGTCTTCGACCCCCTTGAGCTTGGCGACATCGCAGCGACTCACGGGGAAGCTGACGCCTTACCCGACGTCGCGTTGTCCTATAACCTCCTGGACAGCAGCTTCAGGAAACTTCGTGTTACTCCGGGCTTGAAGAGTATCGCGCCGGCGGGCGCTGCATTCGGTTCCATTGAATCTCTCACGCGGTATCTGCTCGTTCAGATAAATCACGGACGCGTGAACGGTCGCCAGGCCCTCCCCGCGTCATTCTTCCAGCAAATGCAAAGCCCTCATACGCCGACGCCCGCTACCGGCTCCGACTCCCCATTCACTGCACAGCAAGCCTATGGGATGGGACTCACCATCGGCCGCTATCAGGGCCGAACGATGATCTATCACACCGGCAGCATCGGCGGCTATCACGCCATGCTCTGGTGGCTTCCCGAAGACAAGATCGGCATCGCCATCCTCCTCAACCGCCTCGAACGCGCCGTCCCTCACATCCTCTGCCTCACACTCGCTGACCGCATGATTGGCATTCCGCCCAAAGACTGGAATGCCGTGTACAAGAAGGGAACGCAGCCACCCTCGAATTCCCCAAAGCCGGTTCCTGGAACGCAACCCAGCCATGCGCTCGCGCATTACGCTGGGCGCTACACCCACCCGGGCTACGGCCTTGTCACCGTCGAGGAAACTCCCGATGGCCTCTCTTTCATTCGCTCCGGCGACCGGCGAACCCTCACGCACTTCCACTACGATACTTTCGCTGCCTTTGGAGACCGCGTCACCTTTCACACCGGCGCCGAAGGCGTCGTCTCCACACTCGAGATCCGCCTCGAACCTGCCGTTGCCCCAATCCTCTTCACACGCTCCAAACAGGAGCGCGCGCCCTCGACGCAATAAACACCGTCAAAAATACAGCTTCAATGCCATCTGCATCTGCCGCGCCGAATTCGAAACCGCCGTAATACGCCCAAACGTCCCCGCGCCAACAGTAACATTCGGATTCGCAAAATACGGCGAGTTAGACAAGTTATACGCCTCCGCGCGGTATTGCAGCCGGATCCGCTCCGTCACACTGAAATACTTACTGATCGTGAAATCCAGGCTGCGAAGCCCCGGACCCCAGATGGCGCCCCTCCCCGCATTCCCGATCGTCCACTGGGCCGGCGATGAGAACACCTCGGTGCGGAACCACTTGTTGACCGTCCGCTCCCCCGTATCCATGTTCGGATTCCCGCTGACGTTCGGATACACCGCGGACCCGCAATTGCACGTGTCGATGCTATTCCCCGGATTCAACGGGAACCCGGCCTGTATCGTTCCAATCGCCGTCAACTCCCAACCGCCGGCCACCGCATCCACCACGCGGTTCTTGATATCGAACTGCCGCCCTCGCCCGAACGGAAGTTCATAGACCGGTGCGAAGGTAAACCGGAACGGCGAGCTATCCAGACTGATACCACGGTCCAGATTCCGGTTGTTCAACGGATCCCGATAACCGTTTTCCCCAGTATTAATGAGCTTGGCGAATGTAAATGCCGCGACATAGCTCAACCCCTTCGAGAAACGCCGCTCGGACTTAAGCTGCAGCGAGTGATAGCTCGACGACCCGATCCAGCTCGCCGAACTTACTCCGTTGGGATACTGTGGATACCGTACGAAGGGCGCGATACGCCGCCCCTGCGCCTGCGGAGCAAGATTGACGGGAATCGCATTCAGATTATACGCGCCGTAATGCAGGTGCGTCCCCTTGCTCCCCGCATACCCCACTTCAAACATGAATCCGGCAAACTGCCGCTGCACGTTCAAATTCCACTGTAGGAAGTACGACGTCGGATTGTGGTCCGGGAACACCGTCACCGAAAGCGCATTCCGCCCCAATTTGTCCACCGGCTCATACGGAATCCGGTCCAGCGTCGTGCGCGGCGTAATCTGGTCAACCGTGTTATACCGCCCCGCGTCGGCGTCCGCGAAGATCGGGTCCGACAGCATGAAGCCGAATGCGCCGCTCGACATCGTGCCCACCGAGAAAAGCCCGAATCCCCCGCGCACCACCGTCTTTTCCACCGGATTATAGGCAAACCCAAACCGCGGCCCGAAGTTATTCAAGTCGTTCGGCCACGGCGTTCGCCGGAAGCCGTTCTGCCCGAACTGCTGGTACTGGCCCTTGTTCAAATCGAAAACGCCCGACCGGTCCTGCGCTTCGTGATACCAGAGCGGCGCATCCCAGCGCAGCCCAAGATTCAGCGTCAGCTTCCGGCTGACCCGGAAATCATCCTGCAGGAATAGCGCATAGACAGACGCCCGCGACTGGAAGAAGCCGGGGAAGATCCGGTACGCAAACGTCCGCGGCATCCCCAGCAGGAAGCTCGCATAATCCCACCCGCTGTTCGCAACGCCAACCTGGTTCGTGTAGATCGGCTGAAAGTTCCAAACCGTCGTACCCGGATTCGGCTGCAGATTATCCGTCCGAATCAACCGCGCCTCGCCGCCGAACTTGATCGTATGCCGGTTCAACACCCACGAGGTAACATTCACCAGCGACTTCGAATCCTGCAGCTCAAAAAACAACGTATCGCCCGAAGAGCCCAACGGCGCATAATTCGTGAACTGGAAGTCCGGTGTTCCTAGCTTGTCATTCCCATTCGGCAGACCCAGAATGCCCAGCGAGTTCGTCGACACTTCCCCATACCCCGCCACCGTCCGCTTCGGATAAGTCTGGAACCACCCCAGATGCAGATCGTTTGTCACCCGCGGCGACAGGATCTTCACGTAATTCGCCACCACCTGCCGGCTATGATTCTTCGTCGCCCCGAATCCAAGCTGCCCCGGATTCCGCCCCCCAGCCTGCGTCCCCGGAAACGCATTCGCCGGCGTCGAATCCGTCTTGCGCCCCGAGTAGCGCACGAAAAACTTATCGGCATCGGAGAAGTTGTGGTCTACCTTGATGTCATACTCCACGTTGTCGTTCTTCACCGATCCGAAATTCGTATAATTCGCAAAGTTCGTATTCACCTGCGGCAGCGGATACAGGTTCTGCACATTCTTCGCCGCCGCGCTGATCCGGTTCGCCGGAACGATATTCCCCGCAAATGGCTGCCGCTGATTGTTCGCTCCTGCAGTCGTCGCCGGATCGAATATCGGAATCGGCGCGCCCGAAGCGTTCGTCAAGGAAGAAAAATCTCCATTCCGGAACGCCTGCGTCGGCACCGTCAGGTTATTGAAGGCCGAAGTCCCCCGCTGCGTCGTAAACTGCATATCCCCGAAGAAGAACGTCTTGTTCTTCACAATAGGCCCGCCCACCGTCCCGCCATACTGGTTCTGCCGCAATATCGCCCGGCTGTGCGTGTAATAGTTCCCCGCGTTCAACTTATCGTTGCGGAAGAATTCAAACAGCGATCCGTGTATCTGATTCGTCCCCGATTTCGTCGTCGACTGCATCACCGATCCCGACGTCTCCCCAAACTCAGCCGAAAACGAATTCGTCACGATCTTGAACTCCTGAATCACATCCGGATTCGGATTCACCGGATTCCCCGACCATACATGGCTCGACGAATGCGCGCCGTCGATATAGTACGGATCCTTCCGCACCAGCCCGCCCTGCGTCACCGAATTCCCGTCGCGGTTGAGCACCACACCCGGCACCAGCAGCCTGTAGTCCTGCGGGTTCCGCCCCAGCGTCGGCAAGCTGATCACCTGGCGATTCTCAATCGTCCCCGACAGCGTCCCCGTCTCCGTCTCCAGCAGCGGTGTCGACGCCGTGATGCTCACCGTCTCCGTCACCGCGCCCGTCTCGAGCGCGATATCGATGCGAAGCTGCCGGCCGGTTTCAAGCGTCACATTGTCGCGTACGAACTTCTTGAATCCCGCCACCTCCGTCTCCACCTTGTACGCGCCCGGCCCCAGGAAGTTGAAGACATAGTTCCCCTGCGCATCGGAGGAACCATCCGTCTTCACCCCCGTGCGAACGTTCGTCACGGAAACCTTCGCCCCCGCAACAACCGCGCCTGACGGATCGCTCAGCGTGCCAACAATGCTACCCGTGTTTCCTTGTCCGAATAAACCAAGGCCGAAGAAGAAGAGCAGAAACGAGCTGATATATCGCAACATAGCGCCCGAACTATATCACAAAGACCCTTAATGTTGGGCGGGTCCACGGTGGTAGATCAAGGCGGGCTTCCCCTGCCGCTCTTTCTCATTCGCCTCCCGCAGCAAGTCATACGTCCGCGCCGCGTCACCGTCGCGCCCCGCGCGCTTGTACGCCTGCGCCAGGTTCAATAGCGCCGGCGGATATGCGGGCCGCAGCCGCACCGCCGTCTCTAGCGACGCAATAGCGCGCGCCACTTCCCCGCGCTGCAGCAACACCCGCCCCAGCAGCGCATGAGCCGCGGCAAAGCCCTCATTCAGTCGAATCGATTCACCCAACAGCGTCTCAACGTCCTTTTCCTCCCGCGCATTCCGCGCCACGGCCTCAAAATACGGCCCCCGAAAGTCGCGCGGATTCACCTTCCGCTGCTCCACGGCCGCCCGCTCCATCTCATCGAACCGCTTCGTATGCAGATACACCGTCGCCAGCCCATCGAAGCAAACCGGAAATCCCGCCCGCAGTGCCAGGCAGCGCAGCAATTCCTTTTCGGCGTCCGCATAACGGATCAGATCCTTCAACGCCAGCCCACGCCCCGCATGAAGCAGCAGCGAATTCGGATGCATCGCCAGCGCCTCCGTGAATACATCCAGTGCCGCCTGCGGCGTGTTGTTCCCAAGGAATATCTGCCCAAGCTGCAAATGCGCCGCCTCGGCGCGCGGGTCAATCGCCAGCGCCGCCTCCGCCTCGGTAACGGCGCGCTGCGCATCCCCCATCCCATCGAGAGCCTTCGACGCCAGCAGCCGCTTATCAAACGAATCCGGCAGCACGCCCAGCCCCTGCAGCGCCTCCCGATGCTGCCCCGCTGCGATAAGCTTCTCGATGCCACGCAGCGATCCCGCCGGCTCCTGCGCAAACAACACCAGAGCCGCGAAAATCCACATGGTTGAATTATATGCTCCGGCCCGCCGGTCTCTTACTCGCCATCGCCGCCATCCACGCCCAGCCTCCCTGCGCCAACTGCCATCCCCGCGAAGCCGAACGCCACGCCGCCACCAACCACGCCAACACCCTCCGCCGCCCGGCAACCTCCGCATTCGCCCGCAACCTCCCCGATGCTCCGCTCGGCGAAGCCCGCGGCGGTTTCTTGCTGACTTACCGGCAAACCGGCGACACCTTGACCATCCGCGCCGCCCGCGGCAAAGCCGAAGCCGAAGGCCGCATTGAATGGATCCTCGGAGCCGGCGATCAAGGCGAAACACCGCTCGTCAACATCGCCGGACGCTGGCTCGAACACCGCATCAGCTTCTACACTAAACCCCAGCGCTACGACCTCACCCTCGGCCACCAACCCGGCATCTCCCGCTCACCCGAACACGCCCTCGGCATCCCCCAATCGGAATCCACTATCCGCCAATGCCTCGCCTGCCACGGCGAACGCCCGCCCGGCCTCACCTGCGGGAACTGCCACGCCAACACCTCCAATCACCCCGCCCAGCCAACCCGCAAACCGGCGCTCGAACAATGCGCCGAATGCCATCGCCTCACCCCGCCGGGCAAAGCCGATGATCCCCTGAACATCCGTTTCCAACCCCTCCGCCTGGTCAAAAGCGCCTGCTACACCAAAGGGCAAATCACCTGCACCACCTGCCACCCGCCCCACGCAAACGCCCTCCGCGCCAACCCAACCTTCTACCGCGAAAAGTGCCGGCAATGCCACCAGTCCACGCACGCAACGGAACCACGCGACTGCCTTCCCTGTCACATGCCCAAATCCTCCCCCGCCCCCTACCTCGAATTCACCGACCACCACATCCGCCGCAACCAGGGAAAGTAATTGAGGAGTGCGAATACAACACGCCCCCAACCCCAAAATACCTCCCCAACACCCGCCAAAGTAAGAAGCCGCGGGACAGCAGCCCGCTCCATCCAATCGCAAACACTGATCGAAGCCGCCGAAATCATCAACAACGAGCAAATGATCTCCATGCTGCACTCCGGCGAAGCATTTGTGTCCTGTCCGCAATATGTTCGAAGTACCCACCGGCATATCCCAATCGAATAGAACACCGGAAAATTCCTCTTGGCGTTCCCTGTATTTCCCCTGTACTCTTAAAAACAGGGAGCCCGCCCTCATCGGAGCAGGGTCCAGCAGCCTACCCAAACCGGATCGCTAACGTGATTCCGGTTAGAGTGATGACTACTCCGACGCTAATGCGAATTCGCATAGGTTGCTCTCCCTTCCCCGGGGTTAGATTTCACGGTGTTCTTACCACCGTGAGTCAGCCCCAAGCCAGGGGAAAGCAACGGCGTCAGCTTACCCTTCCATCGGACGCCGCCCCCAACTAATCCATCTCAGAAGTGCCTTTCAGTTTCCCCCTATACGCTCGGAAAGCTTTCCAAAGAGGATTGGAGGACACCGCACCCAACGCAACCCCTCCCCGGCACGCGCCAAAGAAGAACCCCCAAAGAGAAAAGTCGACCTACTCCCCCTTCTCCCCCTCCAACAACTTCAACCCCTCAAACGTCCCGGGAGTCAACAACCCCGCCTCCGCATACACAAACAACTTCTTCCTGCTATCCGTAATATCCAGATTCCGCATCGTCAACTGCCCGATCCGATCCTGCGGCGTAAACTCAC
Source organism: Acidobacteriota bacterium (assembly GCA_016185425.1). Taxonomy (GTDB): domain Bacteria; phylum Acidobacteriota; class Terriglobia; order Bryobacterales; family Bryobacteraceae. The sequence continues at coordinate 38,988 of JACPNQ010000011.1, forward strand.
CCTTCCCTGATTCCATCGTCAACCGCTCTGGCGCATACGTCAGATTCGGCGACTCCGTATCCAAAATCGAATAATCGTTCCCACGCCGCAGCTCCAACGTCACCGTCCCCGTCGCCGCCTTCGCCACCCACCTCTGCAGTGTCTCCCGCAACATCATCGACTGCGGGTCAAACCACCGCCCCTCATACAACAACCGCCCCAACCGCCGCCCCAGCGTATGATACTGCTCCAGCGTCCCCTCGTTATGAATCCCCGTCAGCAGCCGCTCATAGCAGATAAACAACAGCGCCATCGCCGGCGCCTCATAAATCCCCCGGCTCTTCGCCTCAATAATCCGATTCTCAATCTGGTCCGACATCCCCAGCCCGTGCCGCCCGCCAATCGCATTCGCCTCCAGCACCAGCTCCACATCGTCCGCAAATGACTTCCCGTTCAACGCAACCGGCCGCCCCTCATCGAACGTCACCGACACCGTCTCCGGCTCCACCGCGCAATCGGGTTTCCAGAACGGCACACCCATAATCGGCTCCACAATCTTGATGCCGTTCTTTAAAAACTCCAGGTCCTTCGCCTCATGCGTCGCACCCCAGATATTCGAATCCGTCGAGTACGCCTTCTCCTTGGACATCTTGTATCCAAGCCCGGCCTTCTCCAACAGTTCCGACATCTCCTTCCGCCCACCCAGCTCGTTAATAAACGTCTGGTCCAGCCACGGCTTATAGATCTCCAGCGCAGGATTCACCATCAACCCATACCGGTAGAACCGCTCGATATCGTTCCCCTTATAGGTCGACCCATCCCCCCAGATGTTGACCCCATCCTCCTTCATCGCCCCCACCAGCATCGTCCCCGTCACTGCCCGCCCGATCGGTGTCGTATTGAAGTACGCCACCCCCGCCGTCGTAATGTGGAACGCCCCGCACTGCAGCGCCGCAATCCCCTCCCGAACCAACTGCGCCCTGCAGTCGATCAGCCGCGCCTTCTCCGCCCCATAGCCCAGCGCCTTCCGCGGAATCTCTTCATAATCCGCCTCGTCCGGCTGCCCCAGGTTCGCCGTATAACAATACGGAATCGCGCCTTTTTGCCGCATCCAGTAAATGGCCGCGCTCGTGTCCAAGCCGCCCGAAAACGCAATGCCGACGTTCTTGCCGGCCGGAAGTGATTGCAGAATGTTGCCCATCGTTCGTGTATCTACTAGCCTACCGCGCCTCCTGCTATCCTTGTCCCCAAGGCGACAACCCAACCATGAAAATCACCCCCTATCTCGACTTTGCCGGCCGCTGTGACGAAGCCATCGGCTTCTACCAGGCCGCCCTCGGCGCCGAAGTGATTATGAAGATGCGCTTCGGTGACAGTCCCGACAAATCCATGTGTCCTCCGGGCAGCGAAGACCGCATCATGCATAGCGCCATGAAGATCGGCGACACCACCATCTTCGCCGCCGACGGTCCCGGCGGCACCGGCGCCTTCAACGGCATCAGCCTCGCCCTCGATACCCCATCCATTGAGGAGTGCGAAGCCAAGTTCAACGCCCTCGCCGCCGGCGGTGCCGTCCAAATGCCCCTCATGGAAACCTTCTTCTCCAAACGCTTCGGCATATTGACCGACAAATACGGCGTCCCCTGGATGTTCACCGTCAACGTCGCCTAAATGCGAAAGCTCTCGTATGGGGACAGTAACCACAATTCCCAATTCCAACACCCCCAACACTCCCAAACCCGCCATCCCCCAGCCCCTCGAACGCGAAGACGTCCACCGCACCATCGCCCTCGTCGTCGACGACATGAAGATGTCCTTCGAATCCCTCCACTTCACCCGCGAAGCCCTCCGCAAATTCATCGCCCAGCAACTCGCCCCCGGCGACCTCGTCGCCGTCCTCTCCACCAGCAACTCCACCAGCGGCCCCGCCAGCGCCGTCCAGCCCGTCGGCAATGGCGAAGGCGATGACCCCCAAACCGCCGGCCTGCAGCGCGGCCGTTTCGCCGTCGGCACCCTCGGCTCCACCCGCCACATCGCCGAAGGCATGAAAGACATGCCCGGACGAAAATCGGTAATCCTCGTCTCCGAAAGCATGCGCATGGCCAAGGACTTCGCCAAGGAAGAACCTCCCGTCGATGTCAACGATGTCCGCCGCGTCTCCGGTGCCGCTAACCGCTCCGCCGTCACCATCTACGCACTCGACCCCCGCAGCGTCATCTACCCCGGCCTCCAGGCCGCCGACGACGGCCACGGCCTCGAAAACACCGAAATCCTCGACGCCTTCTCCGAGCGCCAGGAGAAAATCCGCGGCGCCCAGAACACCCTCCCGCCAGCCTGGCCGGCGGAATACTCAACCTCAGCAAAAAAACCACGCCCGGCGAATACATCCTGGAGTTGACCGCCGTCGGCACGCAACAATCCCAGTGGATCGACTTCGAGCTTCGCTAACCGTCCTCCCCATCCGCGCCGTCTACAAAGCGGACCGTCCGTATAACCGCGCCAACCCCGGCACGGCACTCCGCGGAGCCCTCGGCCACGCCCTCAAAGGCACGGACTTCGGCCGCACATTCTTCGACGCTCAATTCGATCACCCCCACCGCACCAGCGGCTACAAAACCCCGCCCAAACCCTTCGTGCTTCGCCCGCAAATCGACGGCACGGAAAACTGGAGCCTGACGATCCACTGCTTCGACGAGCCTCGTCTCGACCTGCCATCGTTAAGCCAGGCGCTCGAACGCCTCCAAAGTGGCTGCAAACTAATCGATCTCGACGTCCAACCCGGAATCGTCCTCCCCCTCCCCAAGCCGCAACCCAGCGAGCCCGAACCGCTAATCATCGACTTCCTGACCCCCACTCACATCGGCGGAACCACCTTCCGCGACATAGTCCACGCCCTCCGTCAAAGGTTGCAGCCGCTGGTGCTCTTCTACGGCCAAAACGTTTGGGCGCCATGCGGCCTAAGCGGCTTCCTGGCCCACACCGAACCCGCCGCAATCATCCGGTCCGCCGTGGCGCAATCCGCTACAAACCGCACAAGCGCCAGAACCGGCCAATCCCATCCCATCACCGGCATCACCGGCCGAATGGATTACCACGCCCCCTGGCGCGGCTACGAAGCCTGGCTCGAAGCCGGCAAATACACCGGTATCGGGAAGCACACCCAGTTTGGGAGCGGCGTATTCCGGTATGCGGAATAGCCGGAACTCGGTGGCATTGGGAAACTACGAAATCCCGTGGTTCGCGCTAGGACGAAGGTATGGCTGCAAATGCAATTGAGGAGGCGGTGATCGCGACACTTCGCGAGCTTCCTGCCGAAAAGCAGCAGGCCGTCTTGGAGTTCGCGAAAAACCTATCCCCGGATTCGAAGCGTCCCCGGAAAAGCGCAAGAGGTCTCTGGACGAACAAGGGCTTCCGCGCCTCGGAACAGGTCATCGTAGAAGCTCGCAAAGCGATCGCCCCGCTAGCCTCGCTTGACCTCGGAGAGGGCAGCTTCTTTGCCTCAGAAACGATTCAGCAGTTGGCCGCAAAACAGGGTGTAGAGCCGCTAAAGAGCATCCATGCGCTGGGCGGGGTTCTGGCGAAAGAGGAAGTAGCAGACTTTCTTGCCGCGATTCTGGAGGCCCGTGAATCGTCGTGAAGGACGCGGAAGCGCTACTTCTGGATACTGACGTTTTCTCGTACCTGCTGAATGAAAAGTCGGCTTATGCGAGTTTGTACAAGCGTGACGTCGAAAGGAAACGGATCGCGGTCTCGTTTGTAACGGTCGGCGAACTCCTCTACGGCGCGGAAAAAAGAATTGGGGAGCCGGCCGCCGGAACGATGATGGCGCAAGCAAAGCTGGACGATTCCAGCTCCGGCGGGTAGCCGTAGGCAATTCTGGCACACGCACCTCGTCGCCCGGAGTCATACGTCATCCAACACCATCCAAGTCTTCCACCGGCCCGATGCACAATAGAAGCAATGAGCGACATCAAAGACACGGTGCAAGATGCAATCACCGACGTCCATTCCCCGTTAAACTCCCGCGTGGCCGTAGTAGTCGCGGTCGTCGCCACGCTGATGGCCATTGGAAATATCAAGGACGGCAACATCGTCCAGAACATGACGCAAGCGCAAACGCGTGCCGTCGGCCAATGGAACTTTTATCAGGCAAAAAGCACGAAACAAATCCTGGCGGAAAATGCCGCCGCCCAACTCCGCGCACTAAGCACCGGCGCCACCGGCGCGGCCCGTGAGCCCATTGAAAAGGCGCTAGCCAGATTCGACTCCGAGGCCAGGCGCTACGACCAGGAGAAAGAAGAGATCAGGAAGCAGGCGCAGCAATACGAAGCCGAGTACGATCGCCTGAACATCCATGACGATCAGTTCGACATGGCCGAAGCCTGCTTCACGATCGCCATTACGCTAGCCGGCGTAGCCGCACTGACTCGCAAGAACTGGCTGCTGGTATTCGGCACCACCTTAGCGGGCCTCGGACTCTTTCTGGAGTTATCCGGCTTCCTCGAATGGGCCTACCACCCCGCCTGGCTAGCCCGGCTACTCGGCTAGGACTGCGAACGGAGGCTTGGTCGGCTGAAAAACCGCCTTTTCTTTGTCATCGTCGACGAAACAGCGCCCACCCCACGGGGACATTGCGGGCGACAACAGACACTCGCCCGCAACCCAAACTGTAACAGTGTCCCCCAAACCCGAACATCTCTCCAACCCCCGCCAACGAGAAAAACGGAGCCCGATTCTTCACATGTTGACCGCACTTACAAAAACTTGATCTTGTCCTTGTCCTTGATCTTATCTTTGAAGTCCTTGTCCTTCGACTTATCTTTGTCCTTATCGTTCACCGTCATATACTCGATCACTTTCTGACCCGTCGAAGGATTCACGAACAGATCCAGCGCCACCACGTCGCCGTCATTCACCTCCAAAAGCGCGGGCGCGTCTCCTGGCAGCGCCAGCGGCTTCCAATCGGTCACTTTCGGGAATAGCTCTGTCATCTGCGCCGGCGTGATCGTAAGCTGCGCAAACTCCAGCCGAAGCTTCCCGCTCTCCAGCCGCCGCATCGTCAGGTCGAATCCGAAATACGTGTGGTTGTCGAAATTGCACACATGACGCTTAATGGTGTGCTTCTCCGTCAGTGTGCCGCCGCCATGCTTGGTGATCGGCGGCGCCCCCGGCTCCAGCCGGGTCTCAAATTTCACCAGCGTTCCGTTACTCCAGACGCTTCCGCCCATCAGTTTTTCCGCGTGTGCCGCAGTTAGCGCCACAAAAAACAAGCTAAGGAGTTTCATGGATGGTCCTCACAATTCTCGGATTGAATTTCGTCACGTGTTCGAAATCGGTTAGCGTGGCTGGTTCCGGCGGCTTGGCTATGCGGTACGCGCCAAAAATTAGCAGACATAGCATCGCCACAGCCACCGGCACGGGGATACGAATCTCTCCGGAGCCCCACCAGGCAAGCCATGACTTCTTCCTCGGCAGCACCCGTTCCCGCAAGGTATTTGGCGCCGGAGGCGCCTGCCACTCTCGCAGCGTCGATCGCAATTCGTCATCGGTCATGGTTAGTACTCCGTAGCGGTTCCAACAATCCCCGCAGATTCTCTCGAGCGCGGTGCAACCGCGCCTTCACCGTGCCCACGTCTGCCTCAACGGCATCCGCGGCTTCCTGCAAAGTCATTCCTTCAAACTCGATCAGCAGCACGATCTCGCGCTGCAGCGGCGGAAGGGAGCGCACCGCGAACGCCACCTTCTCTGCGATATCCCAATCACCGGGCAACGAATCGGTAGCGCCGATAAAATCGTCGTCAAGCGACACCCAGCGGCCTTCGCTGCGCCACCGCTTGTAGATCTGGTTTCGGGCGGCCCCAAGGAGCCATGCCCGCGCGCTGCCCCGTCTGCCGTCAAAGGTGCAGTCAGCCTTCAACAGCGACAGAAAACAATCCTGCGCGATGTCTTCGGCAACTTCCGCCGTGCCGGTCATTCGCCACGCAAACGCGAATACCGCGTCTTTGTTGGCTTCGAAGATCGATTCGAACTCGGCGTTCTTCACGGCGTCCTTCTAACCCTTAATTACCATCACGGTGGGAAAAGGATACGCCGCAGTGCCCGTTATCAGGGCATCGTGGATCGGTACACGATGGGGCGGATGTCTCCTTGCGCCAACTGCGGCGCGCATGGCGTGACACCGTGAACATTCTGGTTTGGGATGCTCCCGTCTATGAGCGGTTCTTTGCCGCAGTACGGGAAGTCAACCGGCATTTGCCCAAGGGCCGGCGTATCAGGACACTTCTTGGCGATCCAGCGTTCGATTGGGACGAAATTGCGGCAAACGAGCAGTGGAAGATGGCGGCCCAGCGTGACACGCACGCCGCGGATGTCGTCGTGAGGGAGGTTCTACAGAAACGGCGTAAGGCGTTGCTGTTCTATGGTTCGTCACACGTAACCCGTGAGAACGCCTATCTCGCGTTTGGCGAAAAGCCGCGGCCTCCCAACGTAACGGAGACTCTGGAGCGCGCGCACGCGCAAAGAGTTTTTGTCATCTGGCCGGAAATGAATGGATGGGGCGGGATCGACAAAAGCTATCGGCGTCTTGCAGGTTGGCGGGTGCCATCGATCGGGCTGGTGAAGGACACGTGGCTGGGTGAGCAAATACTTGGTTCTCGCGGTAAGGTTCCTGCGCTGGAAGATTTGGCGGATGCCTTTCTCTATCTCGGGCCGGTACGTTCCTTGAGGCAGTCAGTCCCGCCTGCGAAGCTTTACTGGGACGCACTCTATATGGCTGAACTCGAAAGAAACGTCTTTCCAAGCCCCGGTAATTCGGAGCATTCGATGCATGCGGCCAGTTCCTCTCGCCGTCTCAGCCAGCAACCGCGGCTGGTCGACGGGCGGCGTCTATCGTCCAGTCCGCCGTCTAGGGCCTCCGGCAGCCCTTTTCTTCTTCACATAATGGCGCTATTCTGATAGCACCTAAAAAGGTGCCATACCAGGAGCGATCCCATGCTTGACATCACGAAAGACATCCAGTCGCTGACAACATTCCGCCGCCGGTCCGGTGACTTCATGAAACAACTCAAGAAAACCAAGCGCCCTGTGGTGCTGACTGTGAAGGGAAAGGCGGCGGCCATCGTACAGGACGCCGAAGCCTATCAGCGCCTGCTCGACATTGCCGCCAGTGCCGATCCCGAGGAGGGTATCCGTCAGGGCCTGGAGGACGCAAAGCAGGGCAAGGTCCGGCCAGCGAGAGAGTTTTTCGCGGACTTCGAAGCCACGCATGGCATACCTCGTTAATCTCACCGCCCGCGCCGGGCGCGATCTCGCTCTTCTCTACGTGCAGATCGACGCCGGGGATTCCGGCGCGGCCGTGAAATGGTATCGCGGGTTCAAAGAGGCGATCCTCAGCCTGGAAGGTCAGCCGAATCGTTGCCCCGTGACGCCAGAGAATGACAAGTTCAGGCATTTACTGTACGGCAACAAGCCGCATATTTATCGCGCGATATACCGCGTGCTGGAAAAGCAGAAGCAGGTTGAAGTACTGCACATCCGCCACGGCGCAAGGCGCAGGTTCAAGGGTGCCGATGTCACATAGGGAGAGCTAACGCAGACGTGCCGATTGGGACATAAGCAACGCTAGGAAGAATGGGGCCAAGGAAACAGCCAACACGACAGCGCCCGGCATCAGTGCTGATTTCCTTACGGGAAGCACGGAAATCGGCCTGGATCGAATCCGCACGCGGCTTCTCGACCTCACCAATCGCAATAAGCTCCTCAACTTCCGGCATTCCCCGGCATCGTCCCTGCCTGTGGTCGATGTCCCCATCGACGCCGTGTTCCGGCAACTCTGCGGCGCCGAATTACTTGCGTTTCTGGCCGTCCCGAAGCCGTTCCTTGAGGCAGTCAGTCCCGCCTGCAAAACTTTACCGGGACGCGCTGTATATGGCTGAATTCAAACGGCGAAACCGCCTCCAATGCGGATTCAACAGTGGCGAGCTGCAACGATTGAAGAAACGTCTTTCCAAGCGTCGGTAATTCGGAGCGTCCGATGCACGCGGCCAGCTCCGGTCGCCCGCGAGTAATGGCGTAGTGATTGCCGGCGTTCGCCCCCTCGACCGAAAGGGGGTTTACCCTTCCGTGGTCGGAGTGACGCAGGCCATCCTGTAGTAGGCACGAGTAGTAGGCACGAGTGCGGCGGGTTAGCGAACGAAGCATGGGAGTTCTCGTAACGACTTGGCCGCGCTTAACTATCGGAGCGGCAGGTCTATAATGGGCGTCTTGCGAGAAGGGATGCTATCGGATGTGCAGGCCGTAGTCTTCGATCTCGACGGAACCCTACTGGACCGTCGGCGGAGCTTTGAGCAGTTTGTTCGAGGTCAATGGAAACGGTTTGCGCACTTCCTCAAGGCTGTCGACCGGGAGCAGTACGTTCGGGCGCTCATCGAGGGTGATCGCGGCGGGTTGCTCCACGGAAGGAGTTGTTTACCGGCGCCATCTCGCGGTTCGAGCTGCCGTCTGCCCTGGCTGAGACTCTGCTAAACGATTACCGCGCCGGATTTCCCAGTGCCTGTGTGCTTTTCCTTGATGCCGCGCAGACGCTTTCCTCACTTCGCGCAGCAGGCCTAAAGCTCGGGCTGATCACGAATGGCTCCGTTCGCATGCAGGGCGCCAAGCTGACCTGCCTCGCTCTCGCGCCCATGTTTGATACCATCCTCATCTCAGACGCTGAGGGCATCAGCAAACCTGAGCGCGAGATCTTTGACCGTGCATTGGGGCGACTCAACGTGAATCCGGCTCATGCTGTCTTTGTGGGTGACCACCCTGACGTAGACGTTGCGGGAGCACGAGCGGCGGGAATGCGGGCAGTTTGGCGTCGAGACCCCACTGTGTCACGAGTGGTAGAGGCTGATGCCGTCATCGAAGAACTCGGTGACCTTCTCACGTTGCTGATGGTCGGTTTACCGACCGCGAAAATCAAGAAGCGTAAGGACAGTAATGGCTGACGAAGCGAAGATAGGAACGCCCTGGCAAGATCCTGAACTTGACTTGATCGTCGCGGATTACTTCGACATGCTCAAGGCCGAAATTGCCGGCCGGCCCTACGTCAAGGCACGACACTGCATGGAAATTATGGCCCAGACCGGTCGCACACACCGCTCAGTAGAATTCAAGCATCAAAACATCTCCGCCGTACTGGATGAACTGGGAATGCCATGGATCTTCGGTTACATTCCGAAACGGAACTATCAGAACGCAATCTTTAGCGCGATCGACCGCTATCTCAGCAACCATTGGGACATCGCCGAGTACGTGCCCGATGTGAAATCGATTCAGGCGGCGCCATCCATTGTCTTCGTCGAACCGCCGGTCCTAAGCGTCGAGCAGTCCGTGCCGAGCGGCCTCCGCCGGCTAGTCAGGAAGTTCGACCCAGTGGAGCGCGACCATAGGAATCGCTCACTTGGGCAAGCGGGAGAAGCTTTTGTGGTCGACGTAGAGCGTCGCAGGCTCTCAGAGATTGACCGGCAAGATCTAGCACGGAAGGTAAGGTGGGTAGCCGCAGAGGATGGCGACGGAGCCGGCTACGACGTTCTCTCATTTGAACCTGGGGGTCACGAAAGGCTCATCGAAGTCAAAACCACGAACGGATCGGCCCGGACGCCGTTCTATCTGAGCAGAAATGAACGAGAAATGGCCAGTGAGCGTCCAGCCGAATGGCAAGTCTACCGCGTCCACCTATTCTCTAAGGGGGCGCGAATCTTCACGATCGCCCCGCCCTTAGAGCAATCAGTTCGACTGATGCCGGAGACTTGGCGCGCTTCATTCTGAACTTGTGTGCCTCGACATTCTCAAAACAGTTATCCGATGCGCAAATTGAGTTTGCGAAGGTCAAGCAATCGGCGTGGATGCGGCGGGCGATCCCGACGCCACGCTGTAAACTAATGATCTGATCCAGATGCGCCTCTTCGTCGCCGTGACTGACAATGAGTGGTTCATTCTCCACACTTCGAAGGCTCAGGTCGAGGAAGTAAACTTCTGGCGTCCATCGCCCGATGCAACTTTCAAGGCGCTGCATCCCGGCGAATTGCTTCTCTTCAAGTTGAAATCCCCGAACGACGCTATTGCCGGTGGCGGTTTCTTCACCCGCTTTCTTCAAATGCCGATCAACCTGGCCTGGGAGACGTTCGGAGAGGCAAACGGCGTGAAGTCCTTGTCAGAGTTCCGATCTCGGATCGCACGCATTCGAAACGTGCCAATGCGACCCGCTGACAACCCTACCGTGGGCTGCATTATGCTCGGAGAGCCATTCTTTTGGCCGCAGTCCGATTGGATTCCACGCCCACCAGAACTTAGCGTGAGCAGTCAAGTAGGCAAGACTTTCGATTCTGAAGAAGCAGCGGGCAGACGACTTTGGGAGGAAGTCCGTGAACGTCTGAAGCGTATTCCCCCATCCCAGTTTGGGCAGTCCACCGCCACCGCGGCAGCAATCGAGTCGAACGGATTTGGGAGACCGCAAATCATTCATCCTCGCCTTGGTCAAGGACTGTTTCGGGTCATGGTCACCGAGGCGTACAACTCGAAGTGTGCGATCACTGGAGAACGCACGCTGCCAGTTCTCGAGGCGGGGCACATAAAGCCGTATTCTCTCGTGCAGCGACACGAGGTTTCAAATGGCCTACTATTGCGAAGCGATCTTCACCGACTGTTCGATGGAGGTTACCTGACAATCGACCCAGTCGATAGGCGAGTCGTTGTCAGCAATCGGATCAAGGCAGAGTTCCAGAATGGAAAGGAGTACTACAAGCTCGAAGGACAGGTGCTCCGAGAACCGGATCAGGCATGGGCCAAACCCTCAACCGAGAATCTGGAATATCACGCCTGCATTGTGTTTCAGCAATAGGCGAGTTCGATCGCTTCGGCCGGCGGGTGCTGTTCTGAATCGCGGCGGACATCGACAAGAGGACCGTTCACGCCTACTGCGATATTACAGGTTCGAGTTGTGCGCTCGGTACTAAATGAAGTTTGCGCGTGGTCAGAGGAAACAGTGGCCCTGATCCATTTCGTCGAGCGAAACCGCAGATCAGGCAGACGCCTCCCTCCCTCGCCAAAATTGATCGAAGTGCGCACTCAATTCACTGCCCAATCATTCGCGTGCGTAACACCGTCGTCGTTTACAAGAATCCCTTGCAAAGCTTATCGCACTCGCATATTCTGAGGCTTACCTGGACAGTGTCTAATTCCCAATTCTACGATGGACCTCGGAAGTCCAAATGCGCGTTTGCGAAATGCACCTAGCCCAAGAGGGTTTACAGGCACAATAACCTGTGCCAAGAGAATCGGAGAAGGCCCGAAGCGATGAGCTCAGACTATGTGGACAAAATTTGTGGCCTCGGGGGGCAGGCGAATAAATTTGAAAGGTTCGTTCGCCTCCTCGCCACTGAGCGCTGGCCTGGCGTAGTCTCGCAATCACTGGACCAAGATGGCCTATTTGATGTCCAAGTTGAACATCGCGGTAAGGTGACCGCACAGATCGAATGCAAAGCGAAGACCTTCCCTCCCGGTACGAGCGAGGCGGTAAGAAGTAACTACCTAACGTCGCAACAGATTGAAACTCTAAAGGCGCGACTTAAAAGGTGTGACGCCGGCGAGCGATTTCTTGCACTTACAGCAGACGTTCCATCGGGCAAATGGAGTGCGCCCAGCGGTTTGGCGCACCTCACGTTTTGGGGCGCAAACGAGATGGCAGCGATGGCAAAAAGGAGTCCTGTTGCGAAGGCGTTCTTAGGATTGACGCCGGACAAAATCATCCTCGATCACGATCTGAGTTACATCGTGGCCACTTCAGGACCGTGGTTTCGTCGCCTCCCAATCGGTGAAGTCATCGCTAATGCAGATAAGGAACGCCAAGAGATATTTATCGAGCAATCCCGCTCAGTACTCGTGTACGGTCCGCCGCGCATTGGAAAAACCTGCTCGGCGGTGCGGCAGGCATGGCAATGGCTGGAGTTGCATAAGAATGGGAGGACTATTGACCAGCCTCCACCACATGTGTTCCTGCTTAACGCCTCGCGGGACGAACCGGAGTTGGTCTCCGGGTTAGCTCCCCGAGTCGAGCTTCCTTCGTTATTTGTGATTGACGACATTCACTTTGCCGGAGATCGAATCAAGGAGTGGGTAGCGCATATCGCGAGTGTTAAGGAGGCCAACCCTGCAACCCGAGTGATTTGGATTGCCCGAGATGAGGGGGTTCATAGCAAGCTTGGGAGCCCTCGCCCGGATTTGTGCCGATTCGACATCACAAAGACGCTGGATCTGTTCAAGCGAAAGCTTTCGGCCGCCAGAAAACCGCACCTAATCGTTACGGTTCTAGAGACGGGCTTGGATCCTGGAATCGTCTCTGATTTGCCGGTCAGCGGCGCGTGTCAACGACTTTGAGACAGTCGGCAAAGATATTTACTGAGTATCGTTGAACGGAGTTAGTGGTTTGTTGATCCAGGCGTGAGTGGGCGCTGGACTGGATTGGGGCGGACGCTTCACAAATCGTTCGGGGTGA
>JACPNQ010000012.1 GCA_016185425.1 Acidobacteriota bacterium
GATCGAGTCAAAGCTCCGGAACTGGTTCTTCGGATTGTGCTTCGCCAACGTCTTGGTGATCGCCGCCGTCAGCGTCGTCTTCCCGTGGTCAATGTGGCCAATCGTGCCAATGTTGACGTGCGGTTTGGAACGGTCAAATTTTTCTTTCGCCATGCGATTACGACCTGTTTAGGGAATGAGATGCGCCGGAAAGGCGCCGGCAGGGTTACTGCGAGAGGTACTGCCTGAATTTCTGGAGCCGTTGACCGGGATTGAACCGGTGACCTCGTCCTTACCAAGGACGCGCTCTACCAACTGAGCTACAACGGCCCGAAGCTCCAAACGGAATTCTCCGTAGTCTGGAATCTTCTAATTTTCTGGTGGACAGGGAAGGATTTGAACCTTCGTAGCCCCAAGGGGCGGCAGATTTACAGTCTGCTGCGATTGACCGCTCCGCCACCTGTCCGGGTAAAACTTGCCATCCAGCAACCGCCGTGCCTTCTGGCAGGTTCTGAACTAAAAAACGCGGGAACCTTTGGAGCTGGCGGAGGGGATTGAACCCCCGACCCTCTGATTACAAATCAGATGCTCTACCAGCTGAGCTACGCCAGCGGAATACTGCTTATGAAACTGCATGTCCGGCCACGGGGCAGCAACGCACCGGCGTCGGCCGAACAATGAAAGTATAGCAAAGTTTTTGCGAAAGGTGGCAAGCTAGGCGTTGGCGACCTCGAAGCCGTCCGAGGCACGCTTCAACGCATTCATTCCGGCCGCGATAACCTGCTGCGCGTGCAGGCCATCCCGATGCGACGTTGGAAACGGAGTATCGTTCGCGCAGCATTCCAAAAAGACCTCCACTTCCCGTTTGTACGCCGGCCCGAAACGGTCGACAAACTCGGGCGCGCCCGGTCCTCCCTTCCCTCCGGGAAATATCTTGCGCGCGAGCGTGTCCTCGCTGCCGCGCTTTCCAAATGCCTCGACCACAATCGCGCCGGGCCGCTGGTCGAAACGGCCGATCTGTATCTGGCCTAAGTCGCCATAGAGAATCGATTCCACGCGGTAGCCGCTCACGTGATTCCGAGTAACTTGCACCTGGCCGAGTAAGTCATCCCCGAACCACATATATAACATCGCGTCGTCGAAATCCTCCTGGCAGGTCGTAAGCAGGTGGCTATAGATCCGCGACCCCACGGCCATTGCGCGATCGGGCATGCGCCCGGTCAGCCAAAGAATCTCATCCACGTTGTGGACGGACATGTCGGGCAGGATACCGTCGCTCTGATAGCCATTCGGCGCTGGACCGGAGTCTTCCAGCGCCGAATAGATTTTGAACACTTTGCCGACCGTGCCGGCCTCCATCAACTCGCGGGCATACCCGAGCGCCGCATCAAAGCGCCGTTGGAAGGCGAGCATCACCGATTGCGGGTGATCCCGGTCCAACTCCTCGCAAAACTCCTTATCGCCGGACAGCGATCCGGTCAATGGTTTTTCCAGCAGGACACGGTGGCCGGTTTTGACCAGCTTCGCCGCATGTTCCCGGTGGAGCGCCGTCGGGGTGACGATCATCGCCGCCTTACAGACCCCCGACTCGGCCAGCTCATCGACCGAACCCATGACTTGTCCCCGGCAGCCGGATCGGGAGGCAAATCGCATCGCCTTTTCCGTATCCACATCGACCAAGGCGGCTACGCGGCACAATCCGGCCTGCTCCAGCCTCCACAGGTGCGTCGCATGCACCCACCCCATCCGTCCCAATCCAACGATCGCCACCGGTAGCAGTTCGGCCATAGACTACCGACGATACAACAGCTAGTCAAGCAAATGGAAAGGTTCGGTAAGCTGCAGGGATCGCTTTGCGCCGGCAGCCATCATCTGACCGAAGTACTTCAACTTCCCGTTGACGAGAAAGTGAATCGGCTTGGTGGCCGAGTAGTCGAAGGCCAGCACGTCTCCCTCGTTCAGTTGCAGCAGGTCTTCGAGCCGGAGCGTCGGCCCTTGTAGCCGTGCGTCGACTTGCACTTGGCCCGGACGGATTAGCCGCAGCACACGCTGCTGCTCCTCGTCAGAGGCCGCGGTTCTCCGGTTCGACCAACCCTGGTCAAACTTCTGGCGCAGCATCTTGATCACAATCGACGGGATGCCAATGTTCATCATCCCCGCGCTGTCGCCGATCCGGATTTCGAGGCTGATGGCGACAACCGCCTCATTCGGCGCCAGGAATTGCAGAAGCGACGGTTCGGTTTCGTGACTGTCGATCCCGAAGGCGATGTTGGTCACTTGGCGCCAGGAATCCTTTAAATCGTGCAAAATGATGCGATAAACGGCCTCCAGAATACTCTGTTCGATCTCCGTAATCTCGCGAATCATCTTGTTCGTGGCGGGTTTTCCGGTTCCGCCAAGCAGCATTTCGAGAATGGGAAATACCAAGCACGGGTTGATCTCCAATACGGCGTTGCCGTCGAAGGGACGCATTCCGAGCGCGACGATGCAGGTGGGCGACGGCAGGCACTGCGTAAATTCGAGAAATGACAACTGTTCCACCGATACGAGATTCACGATCACGTAGGCGCGGAGGTAGGCCGATAGGCTTGACGCCAGACTGCGGGAAAAGTTTTCGTGGAGCAGGTGGATGGCGCGAAGCTGATCCTTGGCGATCCGGTCCGGCCGCCGGAAATCGTAGGCCTGGGCCCGCTTCGATAGGTCATTCTCCGAACGCCGGTCCTGAAACCGGCGAAATACACTGTCTATCTCGTCCTGTGTGAGTACGCGGTCGGCCATTACTCCGTCTATCGGTTTGATTTTCGTGCCACCTTATAGAATTGAAGTATGGCCCTCCCCGGAATAACCCGAGAACAGCCTCAGAAATCCTCCCGAGTTCGGGCGATCGTCTTCGACATGGACGGAGTTCTGATCGACTCCAACCCTACTCACGCGGCAACATGGATCGAATACCTATCCGGCCAGAATCTTCCCTACGCGGGTATCGACACCTGGATGGCGGGAAAGCGAAATGACCAGATCATGCGCATATTGCTTGGGGACGAACCCAGCGAGAATGAGATCTTTGCGCATGGCGCGGCGAAAGAAGCGCTATATCGTCAGCGGATGGCTCCGCAGATGGAGCGGCGCCTGACACCTGGGCTGCGAACGTTTCTCGATTCGGTTGCTGGCCTGCCGATTGGGCTCGGATCGAACGCCGAGCCTGCTAATGTCGACCTCCTGCTCGACTCCACCGGGCTGCGTTCCCGGTTCCATGCGGTCGTCGACGGCCACCAGGTGGAACATCCGAAGCCCTCGCCGGACATCTACCTGCGGGTCGCCGAACTGCTCGGCGTCGGCGCCTCCGAGTGTCTGATCTTTGAAGATTCGCCCTCTGGGATTCGCGCAGCCCGCGCGGCCGGCGCGCGCGTTGCCGGTGTAAGCGCCTCCGGCGAGTCTCTGGCGGGCGCCGACCATACGATTCGCGATTTCACAGATCCGTCACTAACAGCCTGGCTCAGTTCCCTTCTCTGACCGCAGTGCTACTCGCCCGAAAGTCCGGCCTATCCCTTCAATCAAAATTATTGATTGGCAGCGATCCGCTCTTTCCTGCTACGCTCCAGCATCCATCCCAGCCTCGTCGCTAGGCCGATGACGGGCGACATTCCGGGTCCCAAACATCAGAAAACGAATGACCGTGAGTGCCAGCCCAACCCCTGTCGCGTAACATTCACCGGCCCCGGCGCTGAGCGCCACGCCGGCTCACGCCTCTGAAGGAGATGACATGGTTCTTGGATTATCGATTATTCTGGCGGGATTTGTAATCAGTGTCCTTAGCCTCGGTTTTGCGACGGATGTCTGGGCCCGATTGGCCATAGTCTTAGCTGGAATTGCCGTCAGCCTGTTTGGAATCATCGGGATTCTAAACCCGGCTTATCTGAAAGATGCGATCTGGAAAAAGTAGGGGCACACGAACATGAAGACCCGAAAACTGATCGTATGGTTCTGTTTTGCCGCGCTGATTACGCTCTCCGGACAGACTCCGGCGCCGCCGGCTGCCGCCGCGCCGCCTCCCGCGCCTGTGCCAATCACGGACGCGGATGTAAAAAACGTGGAGGCGCCGAAGGCGGAAGCGCGCGCCAAGGGCGATCCGGACGGCGCGCTGACGGGCACTGTATCCGACATTGCGGTGGCCGATTCCAAGAAGGGTTTGACGATCGGCGATCTCGTGTCGCAGGTGGGCCAAAACAAGATTGCCATTAACTTTGTCTGGACACTCGTCGCCGGCTTTCTCGTGATGTTCATGCAGGCCGGCTTTGCGGTGGTGGAAACCGGGCTATGCCGCGCCAAGAACGCCAATCACACGATGATGATGAACTTCATGGTGTATGGGACCGGCATGCTTGCCTACTGGCTGATCGGCTTCACGCTGCAGATGGGCGGCGTGGGCGCGGTAGGCAACCTGGGCGGCTCACCGGTGCTGAATGCCGAGTTTACCGTCACTCTATTCGGCAAGACCTTCGGCCTTTTCGGCCAGAACGGATACGTACTGATGCACAACGGCGCTTATGACGTCGCGGTGATGGTGATCTTCCTGTTCCAGATGGTCTTCATGGATACGGCGTTGACCATTGTTACGGGCAGCGCGGCCGAGCGGTGGAAATTCAGCGCGTTCCTGGCATCCTCCTTCGTCTTGGGCGCATTCATCTATCCGATTTTTGCCAACTGGGCCTGGGGCGGCGGATGGCTGGCAAATCTGGGCGCTAATTTCGGCCTTGGCAAGGGTTATGTGGATTTCGCGGGCTCGGGGGTCGTCCATGCGGTGGGCGGGTTGAGCGCGATGGCCATGGCGATCATTATCGGTCCTCGTATCGGCAAATTCGATCGCACCGGCAAACCGTTCGCCATGCCCGGCCATGACGTTACGCTCGTAATCACCGGCTGCTTTATTCTGGCGTTCGGCTGGTTCGGTTTCAATCCGGGTTCGACGCTGGGCGCATCGGGGAACGGGAACCTGCGGATCGGCTCGATAGCGGTCAACACGATGCTGGCGGGAATGGCCGGCGCTTTCACCGCGATGTTCTATATGTGGATCCGCTACGGAAAGCCGGACGCCTCCATGAGCGGCAACGGACTGCTTGCCGGGCTGGTGGCGATCACCGCGCCGTGCGGGTTCGTCAATCCGATATCGGCGGTAATCATCGGCGCGTTAGCCGGCGTGATCGTCTGCTTATCGGTTGAGTTTGTCGAGCGCGTGATGAAGCTCGACGACCCGGTCGGTGCGATTTCCGTTCACGGCACGAATGGCCTCTTCGGCGTTATTTGCGTGGGGTTGTTCGCCGACGGGAAGAGTAACTATGGCGGGTCCTGGAACGGCGTTCCCGGTTCGGTGACAGGCCTATTCTACGGCGACTCCGGGCAGTTAGTGGCGCAATTGGTGGGTGTTTCGACACTCATCGGATTCGTCTTCGTGTTCTCGTTCGTCCTCTACTTGATTGTCGATGCCATCTTCAAGCATCGCTCGAAGCCGGAGGACGAGTTGGCGGGGCTCGATATCCCGGAGATGGGGGCGCTGGCCTATCCGGAATTCGAACTCAAGACGAGCGGACTGCACGCCACACCGAGCGGAGATTAACCCAGGTGTCAACAGAACTCCAAGTGTTGGGCGGGCCGCCGCAACCGACGGTGCCCGCGCGGCCGCTGCCTCTTCTCTGGCGGGATCCGCATAGTGTTCCCAAGGAACAGCTCTCCGCTTACATTGAACACCTCGAACTCGCCTGCCGGGAGAATCCCCGGTCGGCGAGTTTGCGGACCTGTCTCGGCATGGCGCGTGCCATGAACTTCGAGGTTTACAAGTCGATGGACGCGTTGGAAGCTGCCCGGCGTCTGGACCCGGAACATTTCTGGGCACAGATGAAGTACAGCGAACTGCTCTATCGCCTCCGGGCTCTGCCGCGGGCCGAACAGGAGACTATCACGGCGCTGAACCTCGCCAGCAACGATTGGGAGTTGTTCACGGCGCGCCAACAACTGCAGGAGATTCGCCGCCTGATCCGGGACGGCACGCAGAAGCCGGAATGGAACCGGCCGCTGCTGCCGCCCGCGATCCTGCTGGTGGTGCTATTCGCGGTGCTCAGTTACGTGGCCGTTCACTCATAGCGCAACAATCCTCATGCTGTCCTGGAGCCGATTCTTTACCGCTGCCGTCGTTGTGCTCTTCGGTATGCTGGCCGGCGGTATCTCCGCCGTTCCTGTCGTGGCCGGAATCGCCCTCGCGGCGGTGTGGAATTACTGGCGAATGCACCGAAAGCTGAAGTCGTAAACACGGATGCACACTACTTTGCCGTTACCGATGATGATGCTGATCATCTTTGCCTCAGCGAAGCTGCTGGCTGAACTGGCCGAAAAGCTCGGCCAGCCCGGTATCGTGGGTGAGATTCTGGCGGGAGTACTGATTGGGCCGGCGGTTTTCGGTTGGATCTCCATGAACGAGACAATCGGTGCGCTGTCCGATCTTGGTGTGATGTTTCTGCTGTTCCGCGTGGGGCTGGAGGTGAAATCGTCCGAACTGCTCGACGCAGGGCCCACGGCGGCGCTGGTGGCGTTTGCCGGCGTGCTGGTCCCGCTTGCGGGCGGATGGGCGCTGATGACCGCCTATGGATACGGCCATGCGGAATCTTTGTTCGTCGGCGCCGCGCTGGTGGCGACCTCGGTGGGGATCACCGCGCAGGTGCTGTCAGCCAAAGGGATGATCCAGTACCAAGCCAGCCAGATTATTCTGGCGGCAGCGGTTATCGACGATGTTCTCGGACTGATTGTGCTCGCCATCGTGAGCAGTCTCGCTCGCGGACGCCTTAATGCAGGAGAAATCGCGCTCACCGCTATCCTGCCGATTGTATTCACTTTCGTGATTGCCCGTTGGGGAACGCACGGCGTGCGGCGCGCCGTACCGGCCGTGGAGTCAAAGCTAAGCCACAGCGAGGCGCAGTTCCATCTTGCGATGGTTCTCCTGTTCGGACTGTCGGTGCTTGCGCTCTACACCGGGGTTGCAGCCATCGTGGGCGCATTCCTGGCGGGGATGTCGCTCGGTGAAAACGTAACCCGCCGCGTTCACGACCTGGTACACGGAACGACAGAACTGCTGGTTCCGTTTTTCCTGGCCGGGATCGGGTTGCGGATAGAGCCGTCCATTTTCGCGAATCCGTCCATTCTCGTCCTGGGCGGCATCCTTTTGCTGATCGCGGTGGTTTCGAAGTTGATCGGCTGCGGGTTAGGCGCCTTGCGGCTGGGGCGCCGCGACGCAATTCGTGTGGGTGTCGGGATGATTCCGCGAGGAGAGGTCGGGATGGTAGTGGCGCAACTCGGCCTGTCGATGGGAGTGCTGTCGGCGCCTGTGTACGGAATCGTTGTATTTACGGCGCTTGCGACTACGCTAGTCGCTCCGCCACTTTTGGCAGTGGCTTATCAGGATCTGAAAGCCGAAATTGAACTGCAGCCAGCCGAGTAGATGCTATGCCGGTGTCCGAAGAGTACGTAGTCGATTACCTGGTACGCGAAACCGAGGCGCGACCTTCCGCTATTGAGTGGGCGGAGGGCGATTCGAGCAGTTTTGCGGCCATGTACAACGATGTACGGCTGCGAATCTATTCCGTGCAGAATCTGAGCGGTCCGAGGCTCTACCTGGAGTGCACCCTTGCGCATGACCGGATTTATATTGCCGAGCCGGGCAAGGTAGCGATATTCGGGAAGCAATACAAGACGGACGATGAAGAAGCGCTCGCGGCGCGTCTGCACAGGCTGATCCACGCAATCCAAGCGCAACTACGCCACCGCCATGCCGAAGCATTCGCTCATGAGGAAGAGATCCGGGAGTCGATTTTTCGACAGATTCTGTTCGGCGGACATGCAGTAAGCGAAACGGGCAGCGCCGGTTCCCGGGCGGAATTCTAAGGGCAGGCATCCCGCCAGCAGATTTTCGTTGACGAATCGCACGAAAACGCTTACCTTGGGGGAATTAACCAGTCCAGCGTGACGCTCCTCGTATGTGCGCGCTACAAGAGGAGACCATTGCGTGCCACGGATGATTGCCGTTGGATTGTGCATTGCGCTGTCCGTAACTGCCACGGAGCCTTTGCCGGATGTAGCGCAACTGCTTGTAGATCTGATCCGGATCGACACTTCGAATCCGCCAGGGAACGAAGGAAAAATTGCGGACTACCTCAAGAGCCGGTTCCAGCCATACGGCTTTGCTATCGATATCATCGACACGCCGCAAGCCGGAAAGAGCCATTTCATTGCGCGTCTGAAGGGCAATGGATCGAAGAAGCCTGTGCTGATTGCGGCGCATTCCGATGTGGTCGGGGTGGAGCGCGAGAAATGGACGGTCGATCCGTTTGCGGGGGTTGTCAAAGACGGCTATGTCTTCGGGCGCGGAGCGATCGATTTTAAGGGCGGTCTGGCCGTTTTCGCGCAGGCGGTGTTGAACCTGGCAAAGAACAAGGTGCCGCTTGATCGAGATGTGATTTTCCTATCCGAGGCCGATGAGGAAGGCGGGCAGTACAACACACGCTGGCTGGCCGAGCGGGCTTGGGAAAAGATTGACTGCGAGTTTGCGCTGAATGAGGGCGGCTGGATCATCAAAGACAAGTCCGGCAAGGTTCTCTACGTCAGCATTTCGACGGCAGACAAGAGCGGAATTTCGCTGCGGCTGACGGCGCGCGGAACTTCAACACATTCGTCGATGCCGCGTCCGGACAACGCCATTTACGTCCTGGCGCGGGCATTGGCGGATTTGGGCGCGTACGACACCAAACCAAAACTGACACCTGAGACACGGCAGTTTTTCGGAGCGTTAGCCGAAGTAACCCCTGAGCCCCATGCCACGCATTTTCGCGATCTGCTGAGTGACGACCCGGCCAAGGTGGCGGTAGCGGAGAAATTCATCAGTGAAGACACACTGCTGCACGCGATCATGCGAAATACGATTGCGCCGGTATTGATGAACGCCGGCTTCCGTGGGAACGTGATTCCGGGCTCAGCGGAGGCGACAATCAATTTCCGCACGATCCCGGGAACGACGCCGGAAGAGTTGATTGAAGAGATTCGCGGGGTGATCAAGGATCCGCGTATAGAGATCGACATCGCTCCGATTGCGATCACTCGCGGACCGATGACGGCGGAACAGAAGAAGCAGCAGGACGCCTACATCCGCTCGATGCGGAGCAGTAAGGCGTCGCCGCAGAATAACGAACTCTACAAGGCACTGATGAGTTCGGCGTCGAAGGTCTACCCCACGGCCAAAGTGACGCCATATCTCTTCCAGGCCGGAACCGACGCGGGCGCGTGGCGTTCCCGCGGCATTCCGGTGTATGGAACTTATCCGTATCCGATCGACCATGAAGATCTGAAGCGGATGCATGGCAATGACGAACGTGTTCCGGTCTCCTCGCTCGAAACCGGCGTTGAGCTGATCTATCAGACGCTCCTCGCTGTAGCGGCTTCCAAGTAACGGCGCGGCGAAGAGCCGCCTAAGGAGAACGGAATGAGGATTCGTGTTTCTACGCGCCTGCCCTTGTATTGCGCGTTTCTGCTGGCCGTTGCGCCGGTATTCTCCCAACAGACTTCGATTCAGGGAACGGTGACCGATACATCGGGCGCCACCGTCGCAACGGCCATCGTGAAATTGGCGCCGGTGAATGGGGGGCCGGCGTCGAGCACATTGACGAACAATGCGGGAGTGTATCTATTCCCGGCGATTGCCGCGGGAGAGTATAAGGTCCGTGTGGAAGCGCCGGGGTTCGGCGTGTTGGAACGGACCGTGAGTATTTTGGTTGGGCAGGGGATTACGGCGGACTTCCAAGTGAAGCCGGCCACTTCGTCAACAACGGTGATGGTGATGGAAGATACGGCGGCAGTGGAGACGACATCGTCGCAAGTAGGCGGATATGTGGATCCGAACCGGATGAAAAACGTGCCGTTGAATGGGCGCAATTGGATGGAGTTGTCGCTGTTGGTGCCCGGCGTGACTGTGAATGCGATCGGCAACACTCCACTGGGCAGCGTGTCCGGCGGGCGCTTTCAGATCAATGTGGACGGGCAGCAAGTGACGCAGAACTCCGCCGGCACAGGATTCGGACAGCCGCAGTATTCGCGGGAGGCGATGGAGCAGTTTCAGGTGATTACGAATCGCTTTGACGCGACGCTGGGGAGGAGTTCGCAGATTCAGGTGAATGCACAGACACGGTCGGGGACGAATCTCTTTCACGGCTCGGCTTATGGATATTTTCGAACCGATGCGGTGAATGCGGCCGATCCGATCGCGCAGCGCGTGCTTCCCTTCTCCAATCAGCAGTACGGCGGCACATTCGGCGGTCCATTGCTACATAACAAGCTGTTCTTCTTCGCGGCGTTCGAAGGTGAGCGGCAGCCTGGAACGATCTTCAACACGCCGGCGGGATTCACAGGAACTTCGTTTTCCTTTCCGACGAAGAGCCAGACCAATTCGTTTCTGTCCCGCGCCGATTGGCATCTCAACGCGAAGCACCGCTTGAGCATGCGCTACAGCATGTTCACGTTCTCGAATCCATTCGACCTGTCCAGTTCGTCGGCGCATCCTTCGCAGGCTGCCGCGCGAACCCGGAAGAGCCACAATGCGCTGGTGAACTGGAGTTGGGTGGCGTCGCCTTCGGTGGTGAATGAGTTGAAGTACGGATTCAACTATTTCAACTGGACGAACGATCCGATGGTGCAGTCGTTGGAGATGCGCTTTCCGGGCGGTATTACTGTCGGCGGGGCCTACAATTTCCCGCAAGTCTTTAATCAGCCGGTGAACCAGATTCGGGATGACCTGTATCTGCTGAAGGGCACGCACAGTATCAAGGTGGGTGGCGAGTATCTGTCAAACAACCATTCGGGACTGTTTCAACAGAACGTCCGGGGCGTCGCGACCGTCGCGTCGGCGCCTTCGAATTACAACACCGTATTCCCGGTTTGGAACGACCCGTCGACATGGCGTCTGGATGCCGTCGCGCCATTGACGAGTGTCTATACGCAAGGGTTCGGTGACTTCAACATCGATATTCCGCGAAACGTGGTGGGCTTCTGGCTGCAAGACGACTGGAAGATTTCCAAGCGTCTCACGCTGAACCTGGGGCTGCGGTATGACAATGACATCGGGGTGTTCTATACACCCAATCTCAAGAGCGGTGTTCTGGCTCCGCGAGGCGGGGATAACAACAACATTTCGCCTCGCGCGGGATTCGCGTGGGACATGACCGGCAGCCGGAAGACGGTGCTGCGCGGCGGCGCGGGACTCTACTATGCCGACATTCAGGCGAACCAGGTGATCAACCAGTCCATTTTCAACGGCGAGCGTTCGATTCAGGCTTCGGTGCAGAAGACCGCGACGGCGAATATCGATTTGAATAAGCCGTTCGGCGGCGTATCGGGCGCCGATTTTGTGTCAGGGAAGGCGATCGTACCGTTGCAGAGTCTGCAGTTAATTGGGCCGGGTGCCGTTACTCCCTACTCCTTCCAGGCGTCGCTCGGCGCGGAACGGAGCTTCGGCAGCGATTGGACTTTCTCCGGCGATTTCGTGTATTGGCGCGTGTACAAGGAGTGGCAGCGCCATGACAACAATCTGTTCTTCAATCCGGCCACCGGGTTTAACGTGAATCCGAATACAGGTGGACGGCCCGATCCGCGGTTCTCACAGATTCTATATTTCGTGACGCCCAATGCCGCGGGCGCGATCTATTACGGGTTACAGATGGAGTTGCAGCGTCGTTTTGCCAAGCGCTATCAGACCGGTGTGGCGTATACGGTGGCAAAGTTGAAGGATTCGTCTCCCGGCGCTTTCAACTATCCGAACAATCAGTTCGACCTCGCGGACGAATGGGCGCAGAGCGCGGACGATCAACGGCACACGGTGAACTTTAACGGCAGCATCCAGCTTAAGTGGGGATTCCAGACAAGCCTCCTTTATCATCTGGGATCTGGCGCGGCGTTCGCGGTGAGTTCACCGGCGAATCCATTTGCCTATACCGGTGGAAGCCGGACGTTTGCGACGGGCACGGCGGTATTTATTGCGCCGGAATTCGTGAAGCCGTCGCGGGCGGCCGGATATTCGGTCGCCGTCCGCAATGCACTCCGCGGAAAGGCGATTCATCGCGTCGACTGGCGGCTTAGCAAAGCCGTGGCCATTCACGAGAAGTGGAGGGTGACGGGAATCTTCGAGGCCTTCAATCTGCTGAACGCACAGAACTATGGGAGCTACGTGACAAATGCCGGCCTGGCGACCTATGGGCGTCCCGTGCAGAATACAAACCTGGCGTACGCGGCGCGGATGCTGCAGTTCGCGGCCCGGTTCGATTTCTGAGGCCATATGCGAATCGCTCTCTTTTCGCTTCTCTGCGTTGTTGCCGGCGCAGCCGGTGTCGATCCCTGGCTGACGCGGATTGGGCCGGCAATGACGGCGGAGGAGAAGCGCACGTATCGCGCTCTTGCGACGGAGGAGGAGCGCGAAGCATTCCGGACCGTTTTTTGGCGGGACAAACGGATCACGGAGGCGGAATATGGAGAGCGATTGCGGCACGCGGACAACGTGTTTGGCAGCGGAAAGGAAGGTTCCGGGGCCAATACGGATCAGGGCCGGATGTACATCGCGAATGGAAAACCAAGCTTCGTGCACCGGCTGCCTTCCAGCCGCACATTTGTCCCTTGCGAAGTGTGGCAGTACGAGTCGCTACCTCGCACCGGCTACCGGGCGCGGGTTCAGTTCCTGTTCTTCCGGAAGGCGGGGATTGGGGATCTCCGTCTCTATTGGCCTCAATTGCATTCGATCCGCGATCTATTGGTGCCACAACCGGGGACGCGCGCGATGTTCCCTGTGAACGATATTGTAACGGCGAACGATATACGGGACAGGTTGAAGTTCGCGCCGGGCGAGGAAGAAATTGTCGATGCGGCGGCTGGTGTGGCGCGAGGAGTGACGGGCACAGGGAATAGTGAAATCATTTCGCGGGCTGTATCGCCGTCGCATATGCTGCGCTCGGACAATCTGGCCGCCGCTGTTTCGTCGCGGTTTCGGCCGGCCGCTACCGGTGTTCGCGTGATTCAGTTCCGGGCCGGTGAGATTCCCGTGGTCGATGTCCAATTGCGGGCAACGGCGGCGCAGAGTATTGGACTTGCGGTGGAAGGCGCCGGCCGCGGCACGGTGCCATTGGGATATGCGGAGGCGAAGCCTGTGCTTTATACGCAGCGTTTCTTTCTGCTTCCCGGCTCCTACCAGTTGAAGGTATTGGTGGACGGCCGCAGTGAGCTTGTCCCCCTGGTAGTGCAGGATACGGCGCAGGCCGTCGGCGAAGGATTTGAAGAGGTCCCGGGCGAGGTGAAGATCGCGATGTTGCCGGACCCGAGATCGGCGGACGCGGCGGAATCGATAGCGCGGCAGAGGCGTGGGACGGAGTAAAGGCCGTACACTACCTTCATGCGGGTGATCGTCTTTGGCGCCACGGGAATGTTGGGCAATGGAATTCTGCGTGAGTGCCTGCTGGACGGCGATGTGGAGAAAGTGCTGGTTGTGAGCCGTTCGAAGACTGGAGCCGTGGATTCGAAGCTGACGGAGATCATTCAGAAAGACCTTTTCCAGTTGGCGGAATTAGGAAGCGCTCTCGACGGTTACGACGTGTGCCTTTACGCGCTCGGGGTTTCGTCATTCCGCATGCCGGAGGCCGGCTACCGGCGGTTGACGTTGGATCTGACGGTTGCGATTGCGCGGGCGCTGCTGATGCATAACCCGGGGATGAAGTTCCTGTTTATTTCGGGCGCCGGAAGCGATGGCACCTGCAAGAGTTCTCTGATGTGGGCGCGAGTGAAGGGTGAGGCGGAGAACTCCATTCTTGGAATGGGGTTCGCCGATGCGTACTGTTTCCGGCCAGGATTTGTTCAGCCGTTGCATGGGAGCATGCCAAAAGTGACGTGGATCCGGGGCATCTACAAGGTAATGAGCGCGGTATTCCCGCTGCTGCAATGGCTGGCTCCAAACCGTGTTACCACGACGGAGGAGTTGGCGCGAGCGATGTTGAACGTGGCGAAACGCGGCTTCCCGAAGAAGGTGCTTGAGGTTGGCGATTTTCGGGCTGCCGCGCAGTAGACACTATTCTGGCTGAGGGATCGCCGCACCGTCGGCACGCGGATCGGAAGCGGCGGTATTCACCTTGGTTTTGGCGTTGTGCATCACGGCGTTGCCGCGGCCCATACGCGCTGTGTAGGGTTGCGCGATGGTGATCTGATGCCCCTTCGCCGATAGGGCGCCCAAGGTGTCGAGGCCCACACGGGATTCGATGATGACGTCACATCCGGTGGGCCGGGACTTAGTGAAGCGCGGGGCTTCCAGGGCGGCTTGCAGGTTCATGTTGTGATCGGCCAGGTACGACACGAACTGCGCGTGGGCGAGAGGCTGATTGGCGCCGCTCATGATACCAAAGCCTATGTGGAGATCGTCCTTCTCCATGATGGCCGGGATAATGGTGTGGAACGGACGCTTCCCAGGGGCCAGTGCGTTGGCGCGGGTTTTGTCGAAGCTAAATCCGCCGCCGCGATTATGAAGATGGAAGCCCATTCCGTCGACCGCTACGCCGGAAGCCCATAGACCAGAGACGCTCTGGATCCAGGAAACGATATTCCCTTCGCCGTCTACAACTGTGAAGTACGTGGTGTCGCTTGACGTGGGCGGTTGGCCGGCCTCGACGGCACAATTAGCCTTGTCTTCGTTGAGGAGTTTCGCGCGCTGGGCGGCGTAGGATTTCGAGGTCATTCCCTGCGTGGGTACCTTCACCAGGCGCGTATCGCCGACGAATTTGAGATCGGCATAGGCGAGCTTCATTGCCTCGATCTTCCGGTGGAATTCCGCGTGGCTGAAGGGTGCGGCGGGAGTGAAGTTCTCGAGAATATTGAGCATGGATAGGGCGGCAAGTCCCTGGCCGTTAGGCGGCAGTTCATACACGCGCCAGCCGCGATAGGTAGTCGAGATCGGCGTCACCCATTCCGGCTCGAACGACGCGAGGTCGGCGGCGGAGAGCAGCCCGCCTAGTTGCCCCGACTTTGCCAGAATCGCTCGCGCGATCTCGCCTTTGTAGAACGAGTCGGCGCCACCATCGGCGATGATTCGCATCGCGCGGGCGAGGCCGGGATTCTTGTAGAGATCACCGATCGCGGGCGCCTTGCCATTTGGATAAAACACACGGACGCCCTCGGGATCTTTGCGCACCAGATTCGATTCCCAAACGCGGCCCACCATCTCCTGCATAGGGAAACCGTCGGCCGACAAGTGAATGGCGGTCTTGAACAGTGTGCTCCAAGGCAGCTTGCCGTACTTTTTGTGCATGGCTTCCCATCCGCGAACGCAGCCGGGAACCGTGGCGGAATGAATGCCCGTCGCCGCCATTTTCTCCAGGCCCTTGGCTTGCAGTGCCTCAATAGTCATTGCTCGCGGGGCGGGGCCTGAGGAGTTGAGTCCCGTGATCTGGCCCGTTTTCGCGTCTCTGTACATGACAAAGAGGTCGCCACCGATGCCGCACATCATCGGCTCGACAACTCCAAGGACGGCGTTCGCGGCAATGGCCGCGTCAACGGCCCCTCCGCCTTGCGCGAGAATCGCGGCGCCGGCTTGGGAGGCAAGCACCTGGCTTGTAGAGACGATGCCGCCGCGGGCGATGACCATGGAGCGGCCATGCGTGCGGTCGGTGGCTTGGTTGAAGGCAAGCGGGAGAGTGAGTGAGAGCAGCAGGAGAATGGGGCGGCGCTTCATCTCCATAAGATACTCCAGCGCCGCTTAGTTGCGGGTTACAGAAGTGACGCGGCCGGCGACCAGGCGGATGGCGACAGTACGTTCCGATGAAAGGTGATAGGTCAGCAGTTCGCGGTCACCACCGTCCAGGCCCTTTATGGCGGAGAGAGAGCTGGGCTGGCCGAGCCTTTGAATAACATCGGCGCGGCCGGCGCCCTCGCGGACAGTGGTGACATCGGCTTCGTTGACTAGCGTGTATTTCGGCTTGGGGGCCGGGTTCAGGATGGCGAGCATCACGATGGGCGGGATGGGAGCGATGGCGGACGGTGGCGCCGGCTTGGGCGGCGTCACGCGGCGGGGGCGGGCTTTGGCGAGTTGCTCGGCGCGCTCACGCGCTTTTTGGCGGCGCTCCAGTTCCTCCTGCTGCGCTTCGGGAAGATCGACCTCATGCGGGGTCTTGCCGCCCGAGCGGCGGCCGGAGACGAACTTGGTGAGAGACTTGACGGTCTCGCCAGTTCCGGCGGCAAGCAACGGGTTGGCTTTGCGGGCTTCGTCGGCCATGCCTTTAAAGTTATCTATTACGTCCGTTAGGACCTTGGTGTCGTCTCCGAAGAGGACGAACGACGCCAGCAGCATACCGGCGAGTATCCCTTTGTTGTTCATGATAAGGTCATTTTCCGTCCATCCCGACTGCTTAGAGACAGTACTAGGGCTATTTACGTCTCAATTTCAGATTGCGTAACTAATGTTTCGACTGGGCGGGGCCGATATTGAGCAGATGCCTCCACCGAAAGTTGCGAAGAACCTGGCCCGCGTCATGGGCATTCTGTTGATTCTGCTCGGCCTGATTGCAATGCTGCCGAACCCTGTTGTCGGGGCGGAGGGCTACTTCCGGATGAATTTGTACCTCGACAGCCTGCTGATCCTGTTCGGCGCTGTTCTGCTTGCGTTTACGTCAAAGGGCGAAAGCACTGCGGCGACGGGATTGTATTTCGTGGCGATGGCGTCTCTGGCGGTTGCCGTTGTCGGCCATGCCTATCTGTCCGACTATCCCTCCGGCGGTGAAGTGAAGCTTTGGGATCTGGTCGTCTGCAACCAGGAAGACGTCTATCTGATGGGCGCTATGGCCGCTGTTCTGGTTATCTGCGGGATGATGAACACATCCTCGCGGCAAGTGATCAACGACTAAGCAAGAATCTCTTTGATCGGCCGCCCTCCGAGATCGGTAAGGCGGCGGTTGCGTCCAGCGAAGTAATACGTCAGCCGCATGTCGTTGAGGCCCATCTGATTCAGAATGGTCGCGTGGACATCGTGCATGTGGTAGATGTCTTCGACCGCCTTATGGCCGATTTCGTCGGTGGTACCGATGATCGAACCGCCCTGCACGCCGCCGCCGGCGAGCCACATACTCTGGCAGCGCGTATTGTGATCGCGGCCCGGTGTTTCCTGATCGGCCGGAGTATCGGGCGTACGGCCAAACTCGCCCATGTATACGACAAGGGTACGGGCCAGCATGCCACGCTGTTTCAGATCCTTCAATAATGCCGCGATCGGTTTGTCCGTTTCGCGGGCGTTCTTCTCGTGGTTCTTGCGGATGTCGCCATGCGCGTCCCAGCTTTGGGAAGGCGTGAAGATCTCGACGAACCGGACACCGGCTTCGACGAGTTTGCGGGCCATCAGGCAGCGGCGTCCGAACGATGCGGTGCCGGGGTCATTGAGGCCGTAGGCGTCCTTCACGGCCTCCGGTTCGCTGTCAATCGACAGGACGCGCGGCACCTCCATCTGCATGCGGTAGGCGAGTTCGTAGGAGTCGATGCGCGCCTGCAGGTCAGCATTGTCGGGATGGGATTCCCGGTAGACATCGTTGAGGCGGCGGAGCACTTCGCGTTCGGCGGAGATGAGACTTCCGTCTACATTCGCGGGCGATGCGAGGTCGCGGATCGGCTCGGACGCGGCGCGGAGAACCGTACCTTGATATTCGGCGGGCAGATAACCGCTACCCCACTGCTGGGCGCCGCTGAACGGAATGGAACGAAAGTCGGGCATCGCCACGAAGGCCGGAAGATTCTTATTGGCGGTGCCAAGGCCATAGGTCACCCACGCGCCCATGGATGGATTTCCCGGAACAATGAATCCGGTATTCATCTGGAAGACCGCGGCGGGGTGGTTGCCGTTGTCGGATTGGACGCTGCGAACGACGGCCAGATCGTCAACGCATTGCGCAGTGCGGGGAAGGAGTTCAGAAACTTCGCGGCCGCATTTGCCGTACTTTTGGAATTTGAACGGGCTAGCGACGAATTTGCGGGGCTTGGCGAACAGGTTGGGCTGATCGGTCTTCTTTTCCTTGGACCAATCCATGATCTTGCCATTCAGTTCGACAAGTTTCGGCTTGGGATCGAACGTGTCGATCTGGCTGACCCCGCCAAGCATGCCGAGGAATATGCAGGCGTCAGCCTTAGGAGCATGGTGCGGCCCGCGCCGATTCGCATCAGCGGCCAGGAGTTGACCGAGCGCGGCGCTACCCAGGCCGAAAGCCGATTGATAGATCCACTGGCGGCGGTGCATGGCGTTACTCCACATAGAGAAATTCGTTCAAGTTGAAGAGAACAGCGGCGAGGGATTGCAGCCCTTCGGCCCCCTTCGCTGCCAGCGCTTGCGCAGTTTGTTTTTCTTTGGCCGTTGGGGCGCGGGACAGGGCGAGCCAAAAGGCTTCGTCCACCGGGTCCGCGGATTTCTCGACTCGACCGGCAAAGTGCTTCGCTTCGGTCCGTGTCAGCGCGCCGTTGAGAAGCGTGAGCGCCTGCGGAGCCACGATCGTCGATTGCCGGCGGGCACAGGACGTACTGAGATTGGGAGCGTCGAATATCTCAGCCATCGGCAGAATCACGCTGCGCCGTTGGATCAGATAGACGCTACGGCGGCGTTGCTCGTCTTCCGAGGAAGGAAACCATTTGAAAAATTCGAAGCCCTGAGCCACGTCGTCAGGAACGTTGAATAATACAGGCGGCCCGCCCTGCCTGCCGTTGAGACGGCCACTGACCGAGAGGATGGAGTCACGAAGCACCTCAGCATCGAGCCGCTGCCAGTTCATGCGCCATAACAGGCGGTTGGTGGGATCGGCGGCGGAGTACTCGGCTTGCTTCGGATGGCGGCTCGCCTGACGGTACGCCGCGGAGGTGAGCATCAGCCTGTGCATCGCTTTGATGCTCCACTTGCCTTCCACGAACTGCGCGGCCAGCCAATCGAGCAGTTCCGGGTGGGTCGGCGGTTCTCCGTTGCGCCCGAAATCGCTGGGAGTGCGGACGAGCCCTTCGCCGAAGTGGCGCTGCCATAGGCGATTCACGATCACACGGGCGGTGAATGGATTCCTATCCGACGCAATCCACTCGGCCAGTGCCAGGCGCCGTCCATTGCTGCCGCCCGCAAAGGGGATCTCGGCGGCAGAGCTGGTGAATAGGAAGCCCGGATCCACCTTATCGCCGCGCCCGGCGAGGTCGCCGCCGTCAAGAACGTATGTGTCGGGTACATCAGGTGCGGCGGGCGGCGCGACATCTCGCACTGCATAAGCGAGCGACTGATAGCGGCGGGCCAGTTCCTGCTCGCGCTGCATGCGGTCGCGCGTGTCGAAGTACGCCTTGATCGGCTCCCGCCACTCGGGCTCCTTCACCAGTGGAAGATCCTGATCCAGGAAAAAGAGATTCTTCGTATTCAACTTTCCGAGGAACTGCTTCACCTTCGGATCGTCTTCCTTGACCTTGTACATCGAGAGGTACTGCTGCTTCAACGCCTCGCGCCAGCGGTCGAGATCCTGCTGCGCCGCTTCCGACTCGTCCTCGTGCAGGCGCATCAGACGCTTCATCTCTTTCGGGTGTTCAACGGCGTCGAAGGCGACGTTCTGGTCGGCGATAGCGGTACCCGCAAAGAATGCCTGGAGGCGGTAGTAATCCTTGTGCTTGATTGGATCGTACTTGTGGTCGTGACACTGGGCGCAGCCGGTGGTGAGGCCCAGGAATACGCTGCCAACGGTTCCCGTAATGTCGTTGAGAAAGTCCTGGCGAAGCTGCTTCTTCGAGTTGGCGTCGGCCTCCCACGGCGCGAAGCGCAAAAAGCCAAGCGCTACGATGCGGTCGGCTTGTGAAGGCTGTCTCTTGCCGCGATATTCGTCGCCGGCGATCTGCTCCTGAATGAAAAGATCGTATGGTTTGTCGTTGTTGAAGGCGCGGATGACGTAATCGCGATATCGCCAGGCGGTCGGACGCTCGCCATCAATGGCGAATCCATCGGACTCGGCGTAACGAACGAGGTCCAGCCAGTGACGGCCCCATCGTTCGCCGTACCGCGGATCGGCGAGGAGTTTGTCGATCTGCTTTTCATAGGCCTGCGGATCGGAATCGGCGAGGAATGCGCGCATTTCAACTGGAGTTGGCGGCAGACCGATCAGGTCGAAATAGATGCGGCGCAACAGGGTGCGGCGATCGGCTTCGGGCGCGGGAGAAAGGTTTTGCGACTCCAGTCTGGCAAGGAGAAAATGATCGATCGCGGTGCGCGGCCAGTTGGACTGTTTCACCGCCGGCAAATCTGGCTTTGCGGGTGTCCTTAGCAGCCACGTCCAGTGTTCGTCACGACGGGGCGCTTTCGGTTCCGCCGGAAGAGCGGCGATTTCGGCCTTGATATCGTTGATGACAGCGAGTGGAAGTTCGGCGCCAAGCGGCATGCGCGGTGTCCGTTCGCCGGTCAGGTGAGGAACAATCAACTCCAGCGCAGGACCGTGCTTGCCGCCTTTGCGGAGCGTCTCGATCGTGTTGATACTAAGCCCGCCCTGCGCCTGCGAACCACCATGACACGCGCCGCAATGTTGGGCTAACAAAGGCAATAGGCGGTTGTCGGCCCAAACCAGCGTTCCGAGGCTTAACAATAGCCAGATCCGCATGCGGTGATGTTATCAGAATCTGATAGTCTGTTAGCGGAAAACGTGCGATTCTACGGGCTGTTTTTAGCATTTCCGCTGGCGGCGCAAGTTCCTGACTTCGCGGCTCGCGTCTACCCGGTTTTGGAGAAGGCGCAGTGCCGCGCGTGCCACAACGAGAATGGGGTTGCATCGGCCAGCCGTTTGGCGTTCCCGGGCGAATCGGCGACCCTGGATGAGATCCAGCGATTTGGCGTATCCCTGCTGCGGCTTGTTAACAGGGCAAATCCGGCTGAGTCATTGCTTGTCACCAAGCCGACAAATCGAGTTAGCCATCCTGGCGGGGAGCGTCTGAAGCGAGGTTCGGCGGATGAGACCGCGATTCGCAATTGGGCTGCGTATCTAGCCTCCCTGCCCGTAACGCCTGCAGCCGCAACGGATCCGGTGAAACCGCTGACCGTCGTGATGCGGCGGCTGACACACAGCCAGTACAACAACACGGTGGCGGATCTGCTCGGCGATCGCACGCACCCGGCCAATCAGTTTCCAACGGAAGATTTCGTCCACGGGTTCACCAACCAGGCCGATGGGCAAAGCATCTCTCCGCTCATGGCCGAAGACTACGCGCGAGCGGCGGCGAAGCTGGCGCGCGACGCCGCCCGTTCCGGTGCGTTGGCGCGGCTGGTGCCCTGCGACAGGACAAAACCGGGGTGCGGCGCCGAATTCGTGCGCACATTTGGCGAGCGCGCGTTTCGCCGTCCATTGACAGCCAGAGAAGTGGCGAATTTTGAGAAGCTGCTCGGACGGTCATTCGACGCGCAAACCGTTGTGGAAGCGATGCTGCAATCCCCCGCGTTCCTTTTCCACACGGGCGCCGGCCAGTATGCCACCGCATCACGCTTATCGTATTTGCTGTGGGATACGGCGCCGGACGCCGCGTTGCGCGCTGCCGCGGCGAGAAGCCAGTTGGCGACGCGCGGGCAGATTGAAGCGCAGGTGCGCCGCCTGATGCGCGATGGCCGCGCACGCACGGCTCTGAATCAGTTCCTCGCCGAGTGGATGCGGTTCGACCGCGTAAAAGGAGCGCTACGGGAGAGGAAACTGTTTCCGGAGTTCGGACCGGAGCTGATTCAATCCATGCTGGAGGAGACAACGCGGCTGTACTCGCACTTGGTGTGGGAGGACAAATCGTTCCTGGAAATCTTCACCGCGAATTACAGCTTCCTGAATCTGCCGCTGGCCGCGTTGTACGAAGTTGCGCCGCCCGAACGCGAGTTCGAATATACCGAGTTCCCGGCCGCCAGCAAACGCGCCGGCATCCTGGGTCATGCATCCTTCCTGACGCTGACCTCAAAACCAGCGGAAACCGCACCGACAGAGCGCGGTCTTTTCATTCGCGAACATTTTCTCTGCCAGATCGTGCCACCCCCTCCACCTGGCGTAAGCACTACGCTGCCGGCGATTTCCGAAGAGAAGCCGATGACGAATCGTGAGCGTCTGAACATTCACCTGTCCAACGCGAGCTGCGCGTCCTGCCATCGACTGGTGGATCCGATTGGGTTCGGATTCGAACAATTTGACGCCATCGGGCGGTACCGGGAAAAACAGGTTGGACTGCTATTTCCAGCGATTGATACAGGCAAGAAGAATGTCAAGCGCGAGGGAATCGCAGTGGAGCTCGACGTTGACACGAAGGCTACTATCCTGGGGATCCCCAACTCCGACTTTTCCAGCCCTGCTGAAGCAGGGCGGATTCTAGCCGCCACGCCAGCCTGCCAGCGCTGCATCGTGAAGCAGTTTTTTCGTTATGCTCTAGGCAGGGCCGAGACGGAAGCCGATCGTCCGCACGTGGACGAAGCCTACGCGCGGTTCGCCAAATCCGGTTTCCGGTTCCGGGAGCTGGTGCTCGCCATCGTTAGTTCGCGCCCATTTCTGGAGGAGTCTCAGCATGCCAATTGACACGCGACTTGCCCGGCGGACCTTTCTGCGCGGTGCCGGTGTCGCGGGCTCGCTGATTCGTCTTGGCTTGCCGCCGCTTGAGGCGATGTTCAACTCCAACGGCACAGCGTATGCGGCCGAAACGAGGCGGGCAATCCCCAAGCGATTTGTCTTTTGGTTCAACGGCAACGGTATTCCTGAAAAATACTGGGTGCCGCGAGAGACTGGGGCAGACTTCGCCCTGCCCTCATGCTTACAGCCGCTGGCTCCGTTTCGCGACGACATTCACGTTATTACCGGACTCGATAGCGCGGCAGCTCGACTGCCGGGTCCGGGCAACAGCCACTACCCGTCGATGAGCGCCGTGGTATCGTGCAAGACCTACACTGGCCGCGGCGCGGGCGGTCCTTCGATCGACCAGGTCATCGCGCAAAAGATCGGCGGTGAAACGCGGTTTCGCTCGCTGCAGATCGGCGTGTGCCAGGAATCGTTTGGCGAGAGCATTCAGCGAAACCTGAGCTGGGCGGATCGCGATCGGCCCCTGCCGCCGGAGATGATTCCGCACAAGCTGTTTGATCGCCTTTTCGGTGTGAAAGAAGTGGCTTGGGTCGCAAGGCAAAAGAGCATTCTGGATGCGGTGAAAGACCAGGCACAGGCACTGCAAGGCCGCCTTGGCGCGAGCGATACAAGAAAGCTCGACGAGTATTTGCAGTCGGTGCGGGAACTCGAGACGTCGATCGCGACGCTGCCGCCCGAGTATCGGCAGCACGTGGAGCGCCCGGCTGAAGCCATCGACCTGCGTGATTACCCGCGCATCGCCAAGCTGCAAAGCGATCTCCTCGTCCACGCGCTCGCCTCGCAACAGACACACGTTGCTTCCTATATGTTGACCAAATGCCAGGGCTTGACGCGGTTCCCATGGCTCGGGCACACGGCGCAGCGCCACCACGAATATACGCACGGCGACGTGGAGACGCCGCGCGGAATGCGCAGGCTCCGTGATATCTGCCGCTGGCACGTCGAAGAATTCGCCTACCTTTTGGGGAGGCTGAAAGCGATGCCGGAAGGGGAGAAGACGCTGCTCGACAGCACCGCTATCGTCATGGTGCATGAGCACGCCGAGGCAAACGCGCACAAGAACAACAACCTGGCCCTGATACTCGCCGGACATGCGGGCGGCTGGAGGACAGGTCTCCACACGCGGACGACCGGCACGCTCGGCGACCTGTATCTCACCGTCGCCAACGAGGTGATGGGCGCGCAGATCAGGGCGTTCCCGACGGCCGAGCGCAAACTTACCGAGATCGTCTGATGAAAGCATTCGCGCTGGCGGCGTTCGCTTTGGCCGCATGGGCAGGGCCGGCGGATCAGGCCGTTGCGCGGTGGACGATTGTTGAGGGTGGACGCGTTGGAATCGGCGGGCGGATGATTAGCGATCTGGCCGATCTTCCGGCGGGCGATTATCAGTTAGACATGGTCGATTGGGTAGCCGTGAATGCGGTTCCCGAGGACTTGGAACGGATGACCGGATTGCGCGCTTTGCGGGAGGTCCGATTGCCAGGTCCGCTGTGGAATCGGAATGCCGACGGCAGCAAGGATCTCAGCAAGCTGCTACGTTTCCTTGCGCCCGTGACAACCATCGAGAAGCTGACATTTAGCGATCATTTTCTGGATCGTATTCGATTTCGGGATGCCGGCCTGGATGAGATCGCCTCCTTAAAGCAGATGCGCGAGCTCGCCGTGCGTCAGGCGCAAGTAAAGGGACCGGGGCTGCGCCATTTCACAAATCTGCAATCACTGGATGTGACCCTATGCCCGGTCGGCGATTTGAAGGCCATTGCGGGAATGAAAGGTCTCCGGCGGCTATGGGCGGGCGATACGTTCGTTTCCGATCTGGCGCCTATCGCCGACCTTGCGGCATTGGAGGATTTGGATCTCCATGGCACCGGAGTTCGCGATGAATCCGTCGCCAGCCTGGCCGGATTGCGCGCCCTTCGGCGACTGGATTTGCAGGGGACCGCGATTACAGACGGCGCCATCGACACCTTGGAGCGGCTCACTAACTTAGAGTCGCTCAACCTGTACCGCACAAAGATTTCAAACGCAGGCCTCACCCGGTTGGCCAAATTGACGAAGCTAAGAGACATCGACGTGCGATATACGCGTGTGACCGCGATGGGATACGACGCGCTGCACTCCGCCCTGCCGAAGGCTCGTATTCAATTCGCGGGCGGCGGAGCGCGGCCGGTATCGAAAGCCACGCCGCCCGCCGGCCGGGAGCCTGCCGCATTGGCCGCGTGGATTCGCTCTATCGGCGGGACGGCAAGGCTCGACGAAGGGTTTGTCTCGCTGCGTGGGGTGCCGCTGGACGAGGCGGCCGTGGCCGCGCTGGCACGGATTCCCGGGCTTCGTGTTTTGAATCTGGAAGCGACCGAACTGGGTGACGCCGCAATGCCGGTAATCGCCGGCATTCGCGCGTTGGAAGAGCTGACGCTCAACAACACGCAGGTTTCCGACACCGGACTCGCGGCGATTGGGCGTCTCAACCAACTGAAACGGCTCCGATTGGACAACACCTACGTGGAAGGCGGCGGGTTTGCACAATGGCCCGCTGGCTCGGCGATTGAAGAACTTCATTTGATGGGTTCGCCCGTTGGTGATGCCGCGATGCCGGCCGTGGCGCGTATGGCGAGGTTAAAAACGTTAGTGCTGGCGGAGACCGATGTGACGGGAGCCGGCCTAGCACCCTTGGCCGCTCTGCCACTGGCGCATTTGGACCTGTCCGCGACCGATATCGGCGATGATGCCCCCTTGGAACAATTCGTACGGCTTCGCTTCCTCAGCTTGCGGGATACACGAATCGGTGACGCGACGTTGACGGCGAAACTCGGCGGATTGAAAGAGCTGGAGCATTTGGATCTCGGACGAACGCGAATCTCGAACAAGGGGATTGTCAATCTGGCGCCGCTCGTCGCGCTTCGCACTCTCGATCTCTCCTACGCGGAGTTCGACGACGCCGGACTGGCAAAGCTTTCCGGGCTCCAGGCGCTTGAATCGATCAACCTCGATAGCACGCATATTTCCGACGTAGGCGTCGAGATCCTTGCAGGATTCCAGAAGTTACGGCAAGTCGACTTGTACCACTCCCTGCTGACAGCGCAAGGGTTGGCGAAGCTCCAAGCGGCGCGCGCCAACCTGCACGTGATCTGGGATAAAGAAGGCGGACTTCCGCATCGGAGGCGCGCATGAAGGCGCTCGCGCTGCTCGCCGCATTCGCCCTTCATGGTCAAACTTCGCTGGACCTGACCGCAACGTGGACCACCGATGCCGACCTGGATCGCATCGCCGGCCTAGCGGCATTGGAGCGTCTCGGCCTTGCGCAAACCAGAGTCACCGATGCCGGGCTGGAGCGGCTCGGTACGCTGAAAAACCTGCGTGAACTGGACCTCTACTTTGCTGAGTTCTTTACCGACGATGGGATCGCGGCATTGAAGGGCCTGCAGAAGCTCGAACGTTTGAATCTTCGCGGAACAAAAGTCACCAGCCGGTCCTTTGAGCACTTCTCTCACCTGGCGGGCCTGCGCTCGCTCGACATCGGTTACTCGCAAATTGACGATGCAGGCGTCGAGCAATTGGCTGAGTTGTCGCACCTCGAGCGGCTGTCGATAGGCGGCACGCGGATCGGCGTGGTCGCGTTATCGTCGCTCAAGCTGTTGCCTGCGCTGCGCCACCTTGACCTAAGCGGGATGCAGCGCGTGGATTCCGGCCATTGGGGGCTGACCTTGAATGGGATGGTGTTGGGGGAATTGGGGGCGCTCGAAAACCTCGAGTCGCTCAACCTGAGCGGTGCAGTTCTGAACGATATCGGCGCGGATAAACCGGGATTGAAGGAAGAGCAGCGCCAGACACTCGACGGCCTGGAAAAGCTGCAAGGCCTGAACAAATTGAAGAAGCTGGATCTCAGCCGTACGCCGGTGAACGCCGCGGGCCTGCGCGCGCTGTGCACCCTTCCGAGGCTTTCGGAACTGCGGCTTGCCCTGGCGAAAAACATTGACGATGACGCCATTCCGGTTCTGATCGCGTGGAAGTCCCTGCGGGTGGTAACGCTGGAAGGCACGCGCGTCACACCGGATGGCCTGGCCCGCCTGCGCTCCGCGCGGCCGGAATTGCGTCTCCTGGGGCCGTCCTAACTGGTTTGGAAATGCCGTAGAATTGGTCGCATGACCCTGGCATAGAGCCGGTCCCTACAAGGAGTTTATACCGATGTACGTTGTTAGCTGCAGGCGCGACTTTGAATCCAATGTGCTCTTTTCAAAGGCGCATATATATAGGAATTACACGAACCCTGGAGATCACACGGAGTTCAAAACGATCGATTTGAATGCACTGCTTGACGCGGCGAAAAGCAAGCACGTCTGCCTGCTTGTGCATGGCTTTAACAATCCGATTGAGAACGTCGTGAAGTCTTACTGGGAGCTTGTCAAGGGACTCGACCAGCCCGGGCTGAATGGACCAACGGGCTACGGCCTCGTTATCGGATTCACGTGGCCCGGATCGCGAACCGCGTTCGGATACTTCGGCGCCGTTCCGAAAGCGAACCGCTCGGCCGCGTTCCTGCGCGATCTGATCAACGCGCTTCGCGGTGTGGCGCTGACGGTGGATGTGCAGACGCATAGCCTGGGAGCACGCGTGGCGTTCAAAGCGCTTGCCAGTCCCAAGAAGACCTTCGTCGACAACCTGATGGTAACGGCGCCTGCCGTCGACAACAACCTGCTCGAACCTGAGCAGGCGTTCTTCGAGGCATTGGGTTCCTGCAACCGTTGCTTCGTGTACCACTCAAAAAAGGATCCTGTGCTTGCGGGCAGTTTTTGGATCGGCGACATTCTCGATGGGATTCACGCGGCGCTGGGCTTAAAAGGGCCGCGCCTGAAGAAGATTACTCTTGAGAAGTCGCCGAATGTCTACGTCGTGGATTGTTCGAGCCGTGTGTCGACACATGGCGGTTACAGGCAAACCGCGTCCTACTATGGACATTGGGTAGATGTTTTGAGCGGTACCGCGATGAACCGTTACGACGAATTGAGCTGAGGGCGCGTGGCGTGCCGGGAGCCCGGTGTATACTGAGGGAACCTAAAATTAGGTACCCAGATGAGCTTGATTCGATTCGGCCGTGGTCGGGACTATCAGTTCTTCCGGCGGGAAGACATCCGGATGCGTTGGGATCTGCGATCGGCCACGCAGTTTCTGGGCGGATTCCGGAACAATGCCGTCGCGATGGAGACGTTTCGACGGGAGGCGCTGAAGATTAGCGGCGGCGCCGGCAGTTCCACGTTGTCGGACGAGCAGGTGCTTCAAATCATCGCGCGGCAGCTCGTTTCAGGCGATCTGATGGTCGCGCTGCCTTATCGCGAGCGGCAGGCGCCGCAACTGCGATTCATTGAGGACGCGCCGGCTGCCGCGCCGCCCCCTGCCGCCAAGGTTGCAGAACGTCCGGAGGACGGACCGACATTTATCGGCAATCATGACGGCGTGGCGCAGGCGGCCGCACTAATCGCCGCCGCGAAGGCGGCCTATCCGTTCTGCGAGGAGTGTGCAAAGCATGCCGCCGACCAGATGATGAGAGAGCGGGCAGGCGCGGCATGAGAGAGGATCTGCGGCGAGCGTTGTGGCCATTTGGACCGCAGCCGAACATCTGGGCGATCGTCGACGCGGCGCAGGACCAGAAGGTCTATTGGACGCTCACGAACTCTTTCCTTCAACATAGTTGCCTGTTCGCCGGCGCGCTTCCGGAAGCGCTGGAAATGGCCGCGCCTTACCTGGTGCAGTTGGATCCCGAGGACAAATTCACCGAGTATTTGGCGGAAAACATGGGCCAGAGCCTCGGCGTGTTTTTAAAGTGCGACTTGGGCCTGGCGGACCTTCGCCATCATCTACGCCGCTTTCTGACCGTTGTGGATCCCGCCGGAAGACGAATGCTGTTTCGATACTATGACCCGCGCGTTTTGCGGACTTATCTGCCGACGTGCAACAGCGATGAATTGCAAACTGTGTTCGGACCTGTGAAGGCGTTCTGGACAGAAGCGGAAGTGCCGAATCAGCTCACGCAATTTGAAGTGCATGGCAGCAAGCTCCAGGTGACGAAGCAAACGCTGCATGGCCCTCGTGGAGAAGGCGCAGGCGAAGAACTCGCGCCCGAAATCGTGCCGGCGCAGAAAGTGCTGGTAGTTCAGCGACAGGCTAAGTCGCGAAGCCGCGTGCCAATCCTTTTGCAAGGCGCCGGCGCCGGCGGAAAGTTGACCCGCTCCAACCCTTCTGTCTGTTTGTACCGGACAGCGACCGCCCCGGAAGAGCTTCCCTTCCCCGGCGGAGCGTATACCATACCGCCTTCCGGCCTCGATCCCGACGTCACTGTCTATGCCGAGGCCGTGACGCCAGGCGATGTCGCGCTTACGCTCGAGCCGTCGCGTGGGGGCCGAACGCAAGTAACGGTCACCGGCGTGGCGCTGCAACTCGACACCGGCGGAGATGTCTGCACCGGCGTGGGCATTGCCGCCCGCCGCCGCATCGCTGTGCTGCCTGTAGAACCGCGCTCGTTTAAGGGGCGGCTATTGCTCCGAACCGCGCCGGGAGGCCCGGCGCTCACTCTTTACAATTCGGAGGACGCAACCGAGGGCTACGATCTGACGGAGGGTTTCGGCTTTGACACGCCACGGGCGCCTGTCAGCTTCTGGATTGAGGGGAAGACGCTAAGTGCGAAACCCGGGGACGCAACGTTGCAATTGTTGGTTGAGGGCGGCACCACGGCCGGTGACTTCAGACCCGTAACAGTAGCCGCAATCGAGCCGATTCTTGTCACGATTCCCTCAACGCCATCGAAAGCAAAACGGCTTCCGGAGGCCGCCGCGGCTAAAGTCTTCGAGGGCCGGACGTTGGTGCTGGTATCGGGAGCAACAGACTTGGAGAATCCGTTGCAGTTGCGGACGGCATCCGTGCCGGAAGGACTTCCCATCGTCTGGACGGTCACCCGCGCCGCCGACGATAGTGATGCGGTCCGTGCCCATTCGGTAAATCCAGTGCCGTCCCTTCGGGATGCTTCGTTGCTAACCGATGCCGCTGGCACGTTCCACCTCTGTGCGTCCACAAGCTTATGGGGCGGACCAGCGGCCGCGCTCGAGTTGGTACTCGTCCATGCGGCGCTATCGGAAAACCGGAGCAGCGTCAATGGCCGCTTCTGTGCGTGCGCGCGCGTTCCGGGGACCGATCAATTCCGGCTCCACTCGGGCAAAGACCCCGCGGTTCGATTGGACGCGGATATTGAGTTGACGGGCGGCGGGCCCGACGGGCGGCGCGGGCTCGATTCCATTCGGGGCGGCTGGGTCAACAACATCGTCAGCGACAACACCGGCGCGCGCTACAAGGGCGGCGCAACCGCTGCGAAGCTCTACAAATTCAAAACAGACGCGGGAGAGGCCACCGTCGACTTCGAACACGGCCCACTGCTCGACGCTGCTTCCGGCGACTCTCCGTGCCTGCCGGCGAGTGAATCTACGGGGCCGTCCACCTTCAAGGCCCACCTGTCGCCTGCCACGCAGTGGAAGATC
The DNA here is from genome assembly GCA_016185425.1 of Acidobacteriota bacterium. Classification (GTDB taxonomy): domain Bacteria; phylum Acidobacteriota; class Terriglobia; order Bryobacterales; family Bryobacteraceae. Next base: position 30,191 of record JACPNQ010000012.1, read on the forward strand.
AATCATGGCAGCGTACTCGATCGAACCATCGAACAGATTTGGCGGTACCTCGACTGCCGCACATACTTAGCCGTTTGGTCGGCCGACGCGCCAGGGCAGTTAGGTGTGTTGATGCGCACGGGTTGGTCCTTCACCGGCGACTATGCCTGCAACACAACGAAGACACTACGCACGACAGTCGCGGCCCGCCTGGCTACTACAGGGACCGTGACCTACCCGGCCCTGCTACCGGCCGCACGCACAGAATTGGAAGCCCATCCGCCGGTAAGTGGCCGGGGTAACGGAGACGAGTAATGATTGGCAAGACGATTGACCATTACCTGATCCTGGAGAAACTGGGAGCAGCGGAGACGAGCACGGTCTACAAGGCGCAAGACCTGAAACTGGACCGCATCGTAGTGCTAAAAGCGATTGAGGTACCCGCTAACGACGCGGATGCACTGACCTCGTTTCAAAAGGAAACCCGGGCGGGCGTCACGCTCAGCCATCCGAATATCTCATCGATCTTCGATGTTGTTGAAGATGCGGCCGGGCGGTACCTGATTTATGAGTATCAACCGGGCGGGACGCTTCGCGACCGGATGCAGCGCGCCACAACTTCCGGCGAATCGATTCCGGTGGATCGCTGCGTGGACTACGTGCTGAACGTCGCGCAGGGTTTGGCGGAGGCGCACCGTCATGGCATTGTGCACCGGGATGTTTGCGCGGAGAATATCATCGTCACGCCGACGCACGCGGTGAAGATCACCAACTTCGGCAAGGCGCGCTTCGGGGACGGCCCGACGTTTGCCGGGGGTGGATCGATCACCGGTTCATTCGGCGTCTTCGTACCGGAACGGCTGCAGGGCAATTCGGTGGATCATCGCGGAGATATCTATTCCCTTTGCGTTCTATTGTTCGAATTGCTCACCGGAGAAAAGCCGTTCCGATCCAAGAACGCGGCCGCCCATCTCCAGGAAGTGATGTACCAGGCCGTTCCGCAGATGACCGAGCTTCGTCCCGGCATCTCGGACGGACTGCAGAAAATCGTAGAAAAGGGGATGGCGAAAAAACCGGAGGACCGCTACCCGGCCATGGATCTTCTGGTGGAAGATTTACGGGCTGAGCTGCGCGAAGGTCTGAAGCAGCATGACCCGCTACCGGATGAACCCGCGATCGCGGTGCTGCCCATCGCGGCAGTAGGCAGCGATGCCAACTTGGCGGCGTTTTGTGATGGACTGACGGAAGAGATCGCGTACCAGCTTGGGAGCGTTTTGGGACTGCAAGTGGCCGCGACCACTTCCTCGGCACGCTTCAAAGGCAAGACCGAAGACGTACGCAGGGTCGGTGCGCAACTCAGCGTAAACCTTCTTTTGGAGGGCAATGCGCGCGCGGCGGGCACTATGGTTCGGTCGATCCTGAAGCTGACGGATGCGTCAACCGGCTATCAGGTTTGGACGGAGCGATTCGACCGGGATCTTTCGAACGCGCTCGGAGTGCAGGACGAGCTCGCGCAGACGGTGACACGCGTCCTGCGGCAGCGTGTGGCCGGTGAGCCGATCGAATCCGCCGCGGAAGCGCCCACTCCAACGTCACATATGCCCGCGGCGACCGTACGGACCGAACCGGCCGTGCGCCCGCTCTTGCTGGACGAGGTGCTCAAGGCCGCTCGCGGACTGATGCCGCCTCAGGAAATTCTTGGCGAGGCGATCCGTTCGGCGTTGAAGCAGCCGCCGGATTCGGTAGACGCACAAGTTGCACTTGGCTATGCATACGCTGTGTTGGGCAAGGCGCCAGGGTCGGCGGAACAGGCGTTTCTTCGCGCGCTCGAGCTGGATCCGCACCGGATTGAGGCGCTGACGGGATTGGCTACTCACGTCTATGCCGCCCAGGGCCGCTTCGACGAAGCGGCGAACATTCTTTCCAAGGCGGATCCCGCCGCAATGCACACCATATTGGCCTTGGGGTGGTTGCACTTCTGGCGCGGCGACTACGAGGGCGCTGTTGGACAATGCCGGCAGGCCTTCAAGGTAAACTCCAGCGATCCGGAAGTCTATCTGCTCCTCGGGCGCGCCTACGCGGCGTTGGGGCAGTACCGGGAAGCCATCATCGCGTGCGGCCGGGGAAGGGTTCTGGCGCCCGAAGATGCGCGGATCGCCGGTGCGCTCAGCTACAGCTATGGCCGCTCGGGCCAGGCCGATGAGGCGAACCGGCTGGCGGACGAACTCGGGAGCTTGGCCAACCAGCGATACGTGGCTGTGCTGGACGTTGCAATGCCGTACGCGGGACTGGGTCTGGGGGAATGGGTGTCGTGCTGCCTGGAACGGGCAAAGGATGAGCGGCCGGCGGAGTTGCTGTGGTGGGATTACGCGCCGGAGTGGAAGGAATATCGCGGCTAGCCCCCAGTAATTTTTTCAAAGGGTACCCTTTGGAAAAAGTCTCCGAGGAATATGTACGTCCAGGTACATTTCAAATCAGGAAGATCCTTCGAGAAGATAGTAGACGATGAGAAGTGCTTGTTCGCCGAAAGGGTTGACGGATATCGCGAGTCGATTCTAAGGCGCGGCACGCTCAAAACAGGCGCTCCCTATTTCGTAAAGAAACTCAGGTACAAACCGTTGATTGAAACGGATTCGCCATTTTCCATTGTCGCCGATAACGTCTTACACGAAGCTGTGGGGTTTCTCGATGTTTCGGAGCACTTTGTGATTTTGATAGCGCTAACTTCCGAGAATGAGTGGGTCCTGAAAACAAACACTCCTTAGCTACTTGGTTTCCTAGACAGTTTGCACTAATCGCGCGGCCGGGCGTTTCTCCCGGCTTTCGTAAACTCACGCGCGCGGTATCGGCAGTACAACGCCGGCGGCGAGATTACCCCCAATAACTCCGATCCAGCGAGCGGTACTGAATCGCCTCCGCAAGATGCTTGGACTGCACACGTTCGGCGCAATCCAGATCGGCAATCGTCCGCGCGACCTTAAGCAGCCGGTCGTGCGCTCGCGCGCTCAGCCCCATTTTCCGCATCGCCAATTCCAACGTCCGCTCTCCTGCATCGTCGAGCTGACAAAAGGGCCGCACCTGGGCGGGCGGCAGGGTAGCGTTGTAAAACCCGCGAGCCTGCTGCCGCGCGCGTGCTGCGAGGACCCGCTCCCGCATGCCTTCCGAAGTCACGCCCGCATCATTGGCTCGCAGCTCTTTATATGGCACAGCGGGGACTTCGACGTGCAGATCGATGCGATCGAGCAAGGGCCCGCTGATTTTTCCCAGGTACCGCTGAATAATGGCGCCCGTACAACGGCATTCGCGTCCGGGATCGCCGAAGTAACCGCACGGACACGGGTTCATCGCCGCGATCAACATGAATCGCGCGGGAAATCGCATCGTGCCTGATGTGCGGGCAATCGAGACCGCCCCTTCCTCCAGCGGTTGCCGCAATTGTTCCAACACGTTTCGCGCGAACTCCGGCAGCTCATCGAGAAACAGCACTCCATTGTGCGCCAGGCTCGCCTCACCGGGCCGCGGCATGCCGCTTCCGCCGCCAATCAGGCCCGCGTCAGACACGGTGTGATGCGGCGACCGAAATGGCAGGCGGCGCAGCAATCCGGCGCCGGGCGCCAACTGCCCAGCCACGGAATGAATCTGCGTTGTCTCCAGCGCCTCGGCGAAATCGAGCGGCGGCAAGATCCCGGCCAAACGGCGAGCCAACATTGTCTTTCCCGAGCCGGGTGGTCCAACGAGCAGAACATTGTGTCCCCCTGCCGCGGCCACTTCACAGGCGCGTTTGGCGGTCGTCTGGCCGCGTACATCGGCAAAATCGGGGATCGAATCCATGCCATCCGCATCGCCCGCCGGATACTCGGCCGAAAACTCGTCGGGGGATCGGAGCGCCGCCACCGCCTCAGCAAGATGCCGCACCCCCAATACACGTATGCCTTCCACTACTGCCGCCTCCGGCGCATTTTCTTTCGGCACTACCAGGTACCGCAACCCGCTCTTGCGCGCGCAGACGGCCATCGACAGGGCACCCCGCACCGGCCGCAGCGTTCCGTCCAGCGACAATTCCCCGGCGAAAGCATGGTGATCGCTGACCTTCAGCGCCCCAGTTGCCCCCAGTATCCCGAGCGCCATCGGCAAATCAAACCCGGCTCCTTCCTTGCGCACATTCGCCGGAGCGAGATTGATCGTCACGGCCTTGGCAGGGTACCCGAAACCGGAATTCATGAGCGCCGATTTGATGCGCTCGCGGCTCTCCCTCACCGCAACATCCGGCATCCCCACCGTGATGAAATCACGCGCCGAGCCAGAAGGATACAGGTCCACCTCCACGTCGATCAAGTGCGCGTCGATCCCAAATACCGCCGCGGTCCGTGTCCGAAAAAGGCCCATATGAAGGGAGTGGGCAGTTCGAGTCAAAGTTCTCACAGATCTTTCACAACTCGGATACAGGACGCGAAGAGAACGAAGCGCGTTCCCTTGTGAAAGCGGTTCGATACCGCACAACCAAACCACACAAGGAGATCGATCATGCGTACTTCCACGTTCCTTACACTGCTTGCCGCCACCATGGTTCCTGCCGGCGCTCAACTTCCATCCCTCCCCACAGCCCCTACGCTTGTGACGAACCGTCTCGCCGTCGTTTTCATGGGCGACTCGTATTCGGCGGGCGAAGGCGCTCCAAATACATCCGGACCGCTCTGGGACGATCCAGACCCCTGCCACAGGTCCAAGGAGAACGGCCGGGCCGCCGTGGGAAACACGTTGCGCAACGCCCTGGCCAAACGCGCCGTTGCCACCGCAACCGGAATCCACTACGTTTACGAGTTCGATTACATTGATGTGGCGTGTTCCGGCGCGTCCAGCTCCAAGGGCATTCTCGGCGCATATAACGGCGTCACGCCGATGCGGCCGTCCGGTCCCGGCGCCAAGCGACCCGATCTGCCGGCGCAGATTCAGCAGGCGAAGGATTGGATGAGCTCCATCGGCCGGAACAAGATCGATGTCCTGGTGATCGGTATCGGCGGGAACGATGTCGGGTTTGCGGACGCCGTCGCAAAATGTATCGACCCGTTTGTCGCCGACTGCTCGCAAAACACCGGCCTGCTGAACCTGATGGAACACGGCGATCCCAAACGGCCGGAAATCACCGGCTTCGACGGATTGGCGGACAGCTTCACCGCAATGGATACCAAGATTCGCGCGGAATTGAACCCATCGAAAATTATCCTGGTGGGCTACCCGCTGCCGCTGCGGAATCGTTATGGAGCTCCTTGCGATGGATTCGTGGATAACTTCAGCATCTACCCGAACGGCGACGCCTATGGATACTTTGAGAATGACGTGGCCGGATCGCCGAAACACCTCACGAAACACGAGTCGGAGTGGCTGGAAGCGGCGCTGATCGGCCGGCTAAACACCGCGCGGCGGAATCTGACCGGCCCTATGGGTTGGGATTACCTTGACGTGGAACAGTTCTCGGCAACCCATGGATTTTGCGAAACAAGTTCGAAGGCGTGGTTCAACACATCCAAGGATTCCTGGTACACCCAGAATGATTTCAATGGGACCGCGCATCCGAATCGCCAGGGTTACAAGCTGTATCAGCACTTCCTGCTGCGGAAGCTGGCGAGGGATCTCGACGTGCACATCAGCGAAACGCCCTCCGGCTTCAACGAAGAACACTCTTGGATACTGACGCAGAAAAGCATTACTCCGCGCACCGGCCCAATCACGGAAAACATGCAGGATCGCCCTCCGATCATCGTGAACCAGGACACCTATCAGGAGGTCATTGGCTCCGCGGACCCGGCGGTCGTCTTCGAGAACGAGTTCACCATGCTCTTCCACTTCCTGCTGAATCCAACACCGAATCAGGTCACCGAGACACGGCTGGAAGTATCGATGGTGGACTTCAACAACGACCCGGCGGAGTCGCAGATCCACCGCTACACGCCGCAGGCGCCTCTGGCTCAGTTGGGGATGCTGGAGACTCGCGTTCCAACTGTGGATTACGCGGACGGCAGCACGATTTATGTCCGGTGGCGCATCAAGTCGCGGCCGTTCTTCGACACCACCGCGACACCGGCCGTCATCTATACGCCACAGGTCAAGTATCGAGTGAAGGGGTCAAGCTGGCCGATGGTCCGGCTGTAGCTTCAACCACGTTCCGTGTGGAGTAAATCACTCCACACGGAACGTGTGCTTTGACTCCGATTCCTGCTTACCGATCCCATCTCGAATCCGCAGGACAATCGTGTACTCGCCGGGCGAAATGTCCTTGGACATCTGGATGCTCATCGCTCCAGGCAGGTAACGGCGCGGATAGAACGACTTCCCCTTCTCGTTTGCCGCCTCCTCCTGACGGAAGAGGCTTTCGCCGTTTGGACGAAAGACTTCGATCCCATAGCCGACTTCGTAGGTATTCCCGTCCCCTAACTTGTATCCGGCCATTTCAAATCGCGCCCACACGCTGTCCCCCGCCCGGTACGCCGCAACGGACAGTGCCTCGTTCGAATCCTCCGTACGTAGAAATCGAAACCGCAGTTGCTGCAGCTTGTCACCCGGCGGAAGAGTCAATCCGCGGGTTTGAAATGGGATCGTCAACGTAGCCTTCGTACCCGCAACACGATCGGCCGCGGTCAGCCGTATCTCCGCCGTGCCGGTGGGAACTGCTTCCGGAATCGGCAATTCCACTCGGACCTTCGGCCGCCACTTCTTGTCCTCCGGTGCAAGGTCGACGTTCACATCGCCTTTCTGCATCTCCACCAGCGGAACTCCAGCCGCATCATATGCCTGGCATGTCCAGGAAAGCTTCAGCTTGAGGTCTTCATCACCTTCCGGTTTGAAGCCGGAGATATCAAAGCTGAGAAAAATCGATTCCCCGCTTCGAAATCCGAAGCCCGAAGCAACCGACGGTCCGCCGTCATATTGCGCCACGACGGGTTGAACAATCGCCAATTCCGCAAGGGCCGCGGAGGAGACGGCAAGGAACAGCCAGCACAACATGCCACTCCCTGCCATGCAATTTAAAGGCCTTTAGCGCCGCCAGGGGGAGGCGGCGGCGGCGCCAGTGACGCCGGGATTTCGATCAGCGCCACCTTCTCGTTCTCCGCCACCGAGTTGTCGACGACTTCCAACTTGTACGCGCCGATGGGCACATCGAAGAACACAAGCCCTTCCTCCGTCAGCGCCGGTTGCAAGCGCCGGATTGTCCCCATCCATTTCTCGTTTCCCTCAATGTCGACAATCTCAGACTTCTCATTGCCATTGGCGTCAATCAAACGCAAAGTCGGGATCGAAACTTCTTCGGCGCCGCTGTTCGTTACGGTAAAATGAATCTGCAGTATCCGGTCCTTCGGTGTCTGCTTATATCCATTCAGCTCAGCCTTCCACTGGGCCTCGACCACCTGATAGAAGAGCTTGCCGACCTGGACCCTTTGTCCAATGGGGAACGTAGGCGCCTGCGTCTTCGAAGCGCAGCCCGGCAATAAAACAAACAAGGTTCCAAGAAGCGCAGCAGGCAAGGTGCGTAAAGTTATTAACATTGCGGGAACATCCAGTTTCTCACGGATTCCAGCTATTATGATTAGCTTGTTGCACCAAATGCAAACCTATCTTTTGGCCATTTCCCTGCTCTCCACGGCGGTCTTTGCCCAACGTGTTCCTGCGGCGCACCCCGTTAGCGGAAGGCCCATCGCGCCGGTCATGTCTGCCGCCGGGGCCGACTGGCTGGAGCGCAGCGAGCGCGAGAACGAAGAGAACCCGGCCAAGGCTGTGGCCGAGCTCGGTCTGAAGCCCGGGATGACCGTCTGCGACCTGGGCGCCGGAACGGGTTTTTACGCGGTTCGGATGGCGCGCCTGGTCGGTTCGTCGGGCAAGGTCTACGCCGTGGATATTCAGCCCAGAATGCTTGAATTGCTCCGGAAACGCCTTGCATCCGCCGGAATAAAGAACGTGGAACCGGTGCTCGGCGCGGAAGCGGAGACGAACCTCCCCGCAGCGTCGCAGGATCTGATCATCCTGGTCGACGTCTATCATGAGTTTTCAAAACCTCAGGAGATGCTGCGATCCATCCGCAAGGCGCTCAAGGACGACGGGCGTCTGGTGCTTCTCGAATTTCGAAAGGAAGATGCAAGCGTGCCCATTCGCCTGGAACACAAGATGAGCCTGGCGGAAGTGAAGGCCGAACTGGAGCCCGAAGGATTCCGGATCGACAACGTGATTGATAGCCTGCCCTGGCAGCACATGATCTTCCTGCGGAAGAAATAGCAGATGAGCAAGGGCAAGGAAACGCGATCGGAGTTGGTGCGGCTACAGGACCACGCGACCGGCGTCGAAGTTCTCCAACTCACTGCTTCACCATTCATCAGCCACGCCACGTACTTCCTGCAAAGCTCCTTCACACCGGATGGCCGCACGTTATTGTTCATTTCCAACCGCTCCGGAAGCTGGCAACTCTATGCGGTGACTCCCTATCCGGACGGGCCGGTCCGTCAACTCACCGGCGGCGCGCCGATTCATCCCTTTTCCCCAGCTATTGCCGCGGGCGGCGATAGCGTCTATTTTGTGCGCGGTGCCGCCATCTGGCGCCTCGACCTTGCCTCACTCGGCGAAACCTGCATTATCGATTTCGGCAGCGGTTCTATGGGTGAGCCTTCCCTGGACGCCACTGGCGAATGGATCGTCGCGGCTCTCAAGAAGGACGGGCAATCCGGTCTCGCCGTGGGCCGGACGGATGGGCGCGACTGGCAAGTTCTTCCCTTCCCGCGCACCGTTATCCATCCGCAATTTCATCCAGTCCAAACGGAGTGGATCGAGTTCGCGGGCGACCCGGCTCCGCGGATGCACCGAATCAAGCGAGATGGAACAGGGCTGGAATGCCTGTTCGAACACGGGAACGACTACTTCGTAGTTCACGAAACATTCCTGGGCCGGACAGGAGACTTGGTCTATACGGTCTGGCCGCGGGAGCTGCGGGTCATGGACTGGGCTAAGCGAACCCATCGAACGATAAGCGGCTTCAACGCCTGGCACATCACCCCGAATCGCGATGGGACTAAGATCCTGTGTGATACGAACCATCCCGATCGTGGCATCTTTTTGGTTGATGCCGCCAGCGGCGCGCGCAAATTAATCTGCATGCCGGACGCCTCCTGCGCCGGTTCGCAGTGGAAGACCAGCCGTTATGCGCTGGCGGAGGATTTCGCCGCGGCCCGCAGCGGCGCCGGCACAAAGCTGAGTTGGATGGAGGCCGGGACAGACACGGTCTACGGGCCACAGTGGACGCATCCGCATCCGTCATTTTCGCCGGACGAAAAGCATGTGGTCTTCGCAAGCGATCGCACCGGCACTACGCAAGTCTACGTCGCCGCGATTCCGGATTAGAGAATCCCGCGAATCGCCTCCATTTCCTGATCGAACAATTTCAAAATACGCTCGCTCTTGTCGCCCAATCCAAACGCTAACAGGATCGGCGCCGGGTCCTGAGCTTCGCGATCGTCGGCGACGGCCGTGACACCCAGCGCATTCACCGTGAAATCCGCCAATTGCAACGCGCGGCTCAGTGCGATCAGGGTTGGTGCCGTGGCATCCGCGTCCGGATTGTGGTGGAAGCGCGTCGCCACTTGCACCGGAATGGGCAGCTTCCAATTCTCCAGCACCTTCTGCGACAACTCGGCGTGGGAGAACCCGAGCTGTGACATTTCGACATCGAACAACTCCCGCCCCTCGCGCTTCGACTCGGCGATGACACTCCCATACTCCTCCGGACACGTCACCGCCAGCAGAAGCTTGCCTACGTCGTGCAGCAATCCTGCCACGAAGGCTCCTTCGGCATACTCCACGTTGATGTTCTGCACTACCAGGTCCGACATATTCGCCACCGCCACCGCGTGCAGATTGAACTGCTTGGTGGACCAGCCTGCCGGCAACTTCAACTGCGCCATCATGTTGCAAACAGAGAGTCCGAGAACGACGTTGCGCAACCGGTTCGTCCCGAGGATCGTAATCGCGTGCCGCACGCTCGAAACGGTGCCCATCCGCCCATACGCGGCCGAATTCACCATCCGCATCACATTGCCCGTCAGCACGGTATCCTTCTCGATCCAGTCGGCGAGTTCCGTCACCATAATGTCGTCCTTCGCGAGGCTGGCGAGGAGTTTGGTCAGGACCGGACTGAATGGCGGAAGCTTTCCAATGCCCTCCAGGGCTCTCTCTCGCAAGGCGGCGGGTAAAACTGAGGGTGACATACTCCCCTTTCTCTTCGGCCAGCAAATGGAAAGTCTTACACTGTGAAGGTGAATCACGAGTCTGTATCGGAACCATTCGACACCCCGGATCCTCCGCCGGTGCTCGCCGATCCGATGCCGCCCCCGCCGCCCGTCGTCGCGTCCCCGGCGATCTTCGTTCGGGAGCTTCGAAAGTACTACGGCGCCAAGGCCGCTGTCGACGGCCTCACGCTCCAGGTTCCGCGTGGCTGTTTTTTCGGCTTCCTAGGTCCGAATGGCGCCGGCAAAACCACCACGATTCGCATGTTGATGGGTGTCAACACACCGAGTTCCGGCGAAATCGAAGTACTTGGCCTCCGCATGCCGCAGGACGGCGTAGCGATAAAACGGCAAATCGGCCTAGTCCCGGAAGATACCCTTCTTTTCGACCACCTCACCGCGCAGGAGTACATGGAGTTCACTGGACGCATCTATGGGCTTCCTCCCGCCATGACGCGCGAACGCATGCGCGAATTGCTGGCTCTGTTCGAGATGGACGGGCAGGGCCGGAAACTGATCGGCGAATACTCGAAAGGCATGCGCAAACGCGTCGCAATGGCCGCTGCGCTGTTGCATCGGCCCCAGTTGTTCCTGATGGATGAGCCGTTTGAGGGCGTCGATGCCGTGGGCGCGCGCCTGATGAAGGACATTCTGCTCGACCTGGTGGGTAAAGGAGCCACGATCTTCCTCACATCGCATGTTCTGGAAGTCGTCGAGCGTCTCTGCGATCGAGTGGCGATCATCAGCCAGGGGAGGCTAGTGATCGATGAGTCGATGGCAAACCTGCGCGGCGGTACCGAATCACTGGAAGAGATCTTTGTACGCGTCGTGGGTGGCGCGCGCACCGCGGAGAATCTCGAGTGGCTGTAGCCGATTCTTGGGGCCCCATCCGCGCCGTCATATGGGCGCAGCAGCGCACCTCCCGCAACTTCTTTCTGCGGGCCAATAAAGGCGGCCTCATTTTCCGCTGGCTGATGAGCCTCCTTTGGTACGGCAGTTGGGCGGGCGCGGCGTTAGCAGCCGGATTCCTGGTCAGCGGCCAAGTGCCGATGACGATCCTGGAGCGCGCCGTCCCGGGGGTGTTCTTCCTGATTTTCTTCTTCTGGCAGATCTTCCCCATTGTGCTGGCCACACAGGGCGCTTATCTCGACATGCGCCGGCTTCTGGTCTATCCGATTCCGGAAACGCAGCTCTTTCTCTTGGAAACCGCGCTCCGCGTCACTACGGCGCTCGAGATGATCCTAGTCTGTTTCGGACTCTTCGCCGGCTTGCTGCTTAACCCCGCCATCCCTATTTGGGCTCCCTTCACAGTGATTGTCTTTATGGCGTTCAATCTCCTTCTCGCCACTGGAGTTAAGTCGGCCTTGGAGCGTTTGTTCAAAAAGAAGGGCGTCAGAGAGCTGATGATGCTGGTCTTCGTCGGCCTCATTCTCGTTCCGCAATTCGCCGCCGCAGCGCTCGAGGACGGAGCTCTGCCGAAGCTGCAGTTCCTTCAGCATTTCGCGCGGCTATTCCAGGCAATGCCTTGGGCGGCGGCGGGGACGCTGGCTCTGGGGCGCTTTTCGGCGTTTGCCGCCGCTTCGCTCGGCGGGGCGATGGCATTGACCTACCTTTTCGCGCGCATCCAATTTCAGCGCACCCTTGCGATCGATGAAAGCGCCGCGGCCGGCCGGAGCAAGCCGGAGCGAACCGAGTCACCGTGGCTCGAGCGCGCTACCCGCTGGCCCGCCGTATTCCTGCTGGACCCCGTTGCCGCACTCGTCGAAAAGGACCTCCGCACGTTGTCGCGGGCGCCCAGATTCCGCCTGATATTCATGATGGCCAGCACCTTCGGCGCGGTACTCTGGCTGCCGCAGGCGCTGCGTTCCAAAGACGGCTGGATGGCTCACAACTACATCACAATGGCCGCGCTCTACGGCATTCTGGTTCTTGGCGAAGCGCTCTATTGGAACGTATTTGGCTTTGAGCGCGCCGGGGCGCAACATTGGTTCGTCACCCCGGTTCGTTTCGGCGACGTGCTGCGGGCGAAGAATGTCGTAGCCCTTTGTTTCACGCTTCTATCGATCCTCTGCCTCTCCTTCATCGCAATACTCCTGCCCATCGGCGCGGGCGTCGCGCAGGTCGCCGATGCCCTCGCTGCCGCAACGGTCTTCCTTGTCTGCGTCATGGCCGGCGGCAATCTCACCAGCGTCTATCTACCCAGGCCGATCAACGCCGAGCAGGCTTGGCGCAACAATGCCAGCAAAACCCAGTTCATGCTGATTCTGGCTTATCCCCTGCTCGGGATTCCCGTCTTCATGGCGCACCTGGCGCGTTGGGCCACGGGAAGCTACTGGGCTTACCATGGCGTGCTCGCCGTCGCGCTCGTCATCGCTCTCTGCTTTTACATTGTCGCCACGGAGACCGCTGTGGAAGCTGCGGAGCAGCGCAAAGAGCAGATCGTTGCGGCGCTATCCACCCAGGATGGCCCCGTCTCGCTCACCACCTGAGCGATCAATACTTCGTCTGGAACAATGCGTCCATGCGCCGGCCGCTTGGCCGCGCCGGCTCCGCGCCCGTCAGTAACGATTCCAACCGGGGCACCACGCCCTCCATCGACTGCGGATGCGTCACGATCAGAAACTGTCCCCCCAACGCCCCGTCATAAATTGCCCGCGCCACATCGGCCGTCGGAGCACCACGGTCCACGAAGTCCTTGAACTGCGCCGCAAACTCTCCGCTCAGCCCAATCGCCAGATTCGATTGCGTGAACGACGGGATCGCAATGGAAACTCCGATCGCCGATCCCGCTGCCCGCAGTTCATGCAGCAGCGTCTCCGCCAGCGATAGCAGCGCGGCTTTGGACGCGCAGTAATCCGTCGAAAACGGCATCGGGATTAGCGCCGCCAGCGACGCGGTAAACACGATCCTTCCCGCATGACCCGCCGCCAGCCAGCCTGGAATCAATATCTGCAGCGCCCGCCGCGGCGCCTGCCAGTTCACCCACCACACTGCATCGTCCCCCGCCGCCCATGCCGGCCCGGGCTGCCCAATGATCCCTGCATTCAGGAAAACCAGATCATACAAGTCGTAGGGAACGTCGGCCGCATCGGCGACGTGAATTCCCGGCCCTGGCGTCCGGTCCAACGCCGTCACTTCGTACCCCTCCGCCCGCAACAGTTCTACCAGCGCCGCGCCAATTCCGCTCGCCCCGCCGGTGACCAGCGCCTTTTTCAAACGATCTCCTTAATTACTTCTCCATGTACTTCGGTCAGCCGCTCCCTGCGCCCCAAATGGAGATAGCTCAGCGCATCCTGATTCAGCCCAAGCTGATGCAGAATCGTCGTGTGAATATCGCGGAAGTGCATCGGACGCTCAATCGCCCGTAGTCCGATCGCATCCGTACCGCCGGCAATCTGTCCGCCCTTAACTCCTCCGCCCGCCATCCACATCGTAAATCCGAGATTGTGATGATCCCGCCCCTTACTCCCCTGCGACTCCGGCGAGCGTCCGAATTCCCCGCCCCACAAAACCAGCGTCGAATCCAGCAGCCCCCGCTGCTTCAAGTCCTGAATCAGCGCCGTCACCGGCTGGTCCGTGTGCATCGCCATGCGCAGGTGATTCTCCTCAATATCGCCGTGGGCGTCCCACTGCATGTTGCCCGGCCCGCCGCCACTCACCACGCAAGTAAACCGCACTCCCCGCTCCACAAGCCGCCGCGCCAAGAGGCATCGGCGCCCATAGTCGTCGGTTTCCCTCTTGCCGATCCCGTAGGACTCCTTAATCGCCTCGGATTCCTTCGAAATGTCGAACGCCTCCGGGGCCTCGCTCTGCATGCGGAACGCCAGATCATACGCGGCAATACGCGCCTCGAGCTCCGCGTCGCCCGGTTTCATCGACGCCTCATTCGCGCTGCGCAGGAAGTCGAGCGTCTCCTTACGTTGGCTGGAGGTTATCCCTCCCGGCAGATCCAGATTCAACACCGGCTTCGCGCCGCTGCGCAACATCGTCGGCTGATAGACCGCCGGTAGAAAACCCTGCATATACATCGGCTGCCCGGCTTCCAGCGCGCCCTTCGGATCCGGCAGCACACAGTACGCCGGCAGCGATTCGCTCTCCGACCCAAGCCCGTATGTCACCCACGAACCCATGTTCGGAAAACCGGGAAGAATACGGCCTGTCATCAACTGATACTGCGCCGCTGAGTGGACCACCATATCGCCGTGACACCCGCGCAGCACTGCAATCTCATCCACAATCTTCGACATGTGCGGGAACAGATCGGAGACCTCAATCCCGCTCTTCCCATACTTCTTGAACGTGCGCTTGGTCCCGAGCAGCGTCGCATTCGGAGCAACAAACTGATACTTTGCCTCGCCGAATTCCGCCGGCCGCTTCTGCCCATGTAACTGGTTCAAGAGCGGCTTCGGATCGAACGTCTCCACCTGGCTCGGCCCGCCCGCCATGAACAGAAAAATCACTGACTTCGCCTTCGCCGTCATATGCGGCGCCTTCGGAGCGAGCGGATTCTTCACAGCCGCCTGCGCATCCAGACTCGCCAGCGCTAACGCGCCAAAGCCGCAAAATGCATCGGCAACGAACTCCCGGCGATTCCTGGTCCAACGAACGTGTTCAGCCATTTCCCTTACTCCACATACGCGAACGCATTCAGGTTCAACACGGCCAGCGCAAACTCGCGCAGCGGTTTGCCACTCGACAGGAACCGGACCGCCGCTGCGCTCTCTTTTGCATTCGGCAATCGACCCGTCGCGAGTTCCCAGGCCCGTTCGGCAATCCGCTTTGCATCGCCGGCGCCTTCCTTGCTTAGGCGCGCCGCGAACGCCGTGGCCATCGAATTCGCAAATTCGCCGTTGGTCAGCTCCAACGCCTGCGGGGCATGAGTGCTCGATTCCCGGCGCGCGCACGATATCTGCGTATCGGGCGCATCGAATGCCTCCATCATCGGCAGCCGCAGGTTACGCTTCGCAATCAGATACACGCTCCGGCGGTCATGCTCGGTAGTGTCGGCGGCCACTGCCCACTGGCTCGGTTTATACAGAAGCGTGGTCAACTCCTTGTCCACCGGCACCATGACGCTCGGTCCGCCCATCTTCAAATTCAACCGGCCCGACACGGCCAGCATCGCGTCCCGCATCTCCTCGGCTTCCAGCCGTCGCCGCCCCCAATGCCATAGCAGTTTATTCTCCGGATCCTTCTCCATCGCGGCGGCAAACACCGGCGAATCGTAGGACTGCTTCCACGTGCTCGAGCTCAGCAGCAGCTTGTGCATCGGTTTCAACTTCCATCCGCCGGCCACGAACTGATTCGCCAGCCAATCCAACAGCCCCGGATGAGCCGGCTTCATGCCCATCTTGCCGAAATCGTTCGGTGTGGCGACGATTCCCCGGCCGAAATACCAATGCCAGATCCGGTTCGCCATCACCCGGGCCGTCAGCGGATTCTCGGCATCGACAATCCACTCGGCCAGCTTTGTCCGCGGATTCTCCGGCAGCGTCGCACGCTCCGGCGCGCCTTCCGGCAGCAACACCCCCAGCGCTCGCGCTCCTACTCTTTCCTTCGGCCGCGTATACTCGCCGCGTTCCAAAAGGTGAATCGGCGTCGTGCGCTGGAAGTCGTTCTCCACGCCAAACAACACCGGAAGCGGTGCGGGCAGCTTATCCGTCGCGTCCTCAACCTGTTTCTCCAACGCCGCCAGCTCCTCGCCGTCCTTACCCTTCATCGCGGCCTTCAGCTTCTTAATTTCCGCCTCGGTTGCCTTCGCCTTTTCCTTCCACGCGATCTGCTCGGCTTCGGTCGACAACGCAACATCCTTCTCGTGCGTCGCCGCGAAGTAAGCCTGCATGCGGTAATAATCCGACTGCCGGAACGCATCGAACTTATGATCGTGGCAGCGCGCGCAACCCAGTGTCACACCCAGGAACGCCGCGCCAACTATGTTCGTCATCTCCGTCAGCACTTCGGAGCGGCTGCTGGCCACTTCCTGGTTCCCTGCATTCTTCCGCAACGGTCCCAATCGCTGCAGCCCGCTCGACACCCGCAGCCACTCGCTCTTTCCGTCCAGTTCATCGCCCGCCAACTGCTCCATCACAAACCGGTCGTACGGCTTGTCCTCGTTCATCGACCGGACCACGTAGTCTCGAAACCGCCAGGCACCGTTGCGATGCGTATCGTACTCGAACCCATCGGTCTCCGAAAAGCGCACCACATCCAGCCAATGCTGCGCCCATCGCTCCCCATACTGCGGCGAGTTCAAATACCCATCGACAACCTTGTCCCACGCATTCGCCGATCTATCGTTCACAAACGCCCGGATCTCCTCCGGCGCCGGCGGCAATCCGCGCAGGGTAAATGACGCCCGGCGAATGAGCGTTCGCCGGTCCGCCTCCGGAGCCGGTTGCAGTCCTTCCTTTTGCAGTCTCGCTAGCACGAATGCGTCGATCGGATTCTTCACCCAAGCCTTGTCAGGCGCCGCCGAAAACGCCGGAATTGCAGGCGTCTGGCGCTTCAGAAACGACCAATGACGCCGCTCCGCCGCTGTGTAACTGCCGAGTGGTGCCGTTGTCTCGGCAATCAACTGCATGGCCATCAGGAACGTAAGGGAAATCGCAATCGGCGGAGACTTCATGGCTCGTCCGTGATTATATAGGAGCTATGCTTCGCATTTCCATGCTGAAACCTGTGTTTCTGGCGATCGTGCCGGCGTTAATTCTAGGGGCCGCGCCGCCCGTCGACCCGGGCGCCGTGCAGAAGGCGGGCATGGACGGCGCTGCTTTGCAACGCATTCCGAAGCGCATGCAGGAGCTTGTCGATCAGGGTGTTCTCTCCGGCGCTGTTACATTGGTGCAGCGTCACGGTACGGTCGCAAGCTTTGAGGCCGTCGGCTGGGCGGACAAAGAAGCCAGGAAACCGATGCGCCCGGACTCCATCTTCCAGGTCATGTCCATGACGAAGCCATTCGTCGGGACGTCCATCATGATGCTCGCCGAAGAAGGCAAGCTCAGCGTCACCGACCCCGTTGAAAAACACATCCCCGAATTCCGCGGCCAAATGGTCGTCGTCAAACGGAATGAGGACGGCACCGTGCTCATGCGCAAACCGGCGCGAGTAATTACCATCTTCGACCTGATGACGCACACTTCCGGAATGCCCTACCTTCCACCTCCCGGCATGAAGGAATTGAACCAGGCGATGGACCACACTCTTGCGGACGCCGTGCTTCTCTACTCGCAAATGCCGCTTGAATTCGACCCCGGCGCCAAATGGTCTTATTCAAATCTGGGAATAGCAATCCTCGGCCGCATCATCGAAATTCGCTCCGGGATGCCGTTCGAAAAATTCCTTGAAGCACGTATCTTTCAGCCGCTCGGGATGAAGGATAGCCACATTTTCCTTCCGGCGGAAAAACAGTCCCGTCTCGCCGCCATTTACAGGAAGGGCCCAGGCGGCCTCGAAAAGGCGGGAGACGACACGCTTGGCGGCTACTCCCTCAACTTCCGTAAGAACGCAAAATACCCGGCGCCCGAATGGGGCTTGTACACAACCGCGCAGGATCTGGCGGCGTTCTACCAGATGCTCCTCAACGGCGGTACCGCCAACGGCAGACGCCTCCTCTCGCGCGCAGCCATCGATGTCATGACGAGAAAGCAAACGGGTGACCTTCGTGCCGGCCATATGCCCAACACGTCGTTCGGCCTCACGTGGGAAGTGATTGACGAACCGCGCGGTGAACTCGCCTACCTCTCCATTGGTACATTCGGCCACGGCGGTGCGTTTGGCACACATGGCTGGGTGGACCGCAAGCAGGATATGGTGGGCGTCTATCTCATCCAGATGACGGGTATCGACCCGGGTGGCAAGTACGGTTTCATGCAGATGGCTAATGCCGCAGTCATTGAATGACTCAGGGGACGTCCCCACAGTGCTTTGAATTCGGCACAACCTCCGTCATATCCGGTACCGTGAAAACCGGTAGAGTCAGCGGTGCTTGGGTATTTCGCGACACGCGACTGCCCGTGGCAACTGTGATCGAGAACCTCGAAGACTTGAGCGTTGAAGAGGTGATGGAGCAATTCGACGTAACGCGTGAGCAAATTGTGGCCGTACTCAACTTCGTGGCTGAAAGCCTGAAAACGCCGCCCAATTCGCCCCAACCCTCCGCACGAGCCGATGCTCATTCTCTTTGACCACGGCACACCGAGGGGCCTCGCGCAAGCCTTTGTCGGACATACTGTCCTAACGGCATATGCCAAGGGTTGGGATCGGCTGACCAATGGCGCTCTACGGAAAGCTGCCGAAGAAGAGGCTATAGATATCGTGCTCACGACAGATCGTCGTCTCCGGTATCTGCAGAATCTCAAGGGCCGGACAATCAGCATAGTTGTACTGACTGGAACGACGAAATGGTCGCGTGTACGCTCGCATATACAACGAATTGTCGCCGCTGTGGAAGGCTCCACCCCGGGCGGATATGTGGAGATCGACATTCCATTTAAGCTACTGGGCGATTAATGTGGCGGCAAACGGCGCCCAGGAGCCTCAGGGTTCGCTCCTGGTCAGGGCTATTTGCCTGGCAAGGATCGGGCCGTAACCTGCCTCATCCAACCGCGAGCCACATTTGTGGCAGTTCAAATATGCCCCGCTGGGTCCGAAGCGGACCCCCTCTGTCTCGAAGTACACGACAAAGTGTGGCAGGGCAAAACCCTCGCGGATTCGTGTGTTATGCAACCGAACCGGAACCCGAACCACTCGATCCTGTACCAACTCCACCTACGCGCCTCGCGCCGCAGGGCCTCCTCAATCGGACGTAGATGCGCGCGTCAACCTGGCCGGATCTTCGAAGTAATCGATCTGCTCATCCGTCCTCTAGCTCGGCCACCCGTCTCCGCTTCGCCGCAATCTCGGCATCCGCCAACAAACGCCCCGAAAGAACCAACGGCAGAAACAGCGCATTCGCCGGATCAAGCCCTAATTCCGCCACGCGCTTTGCAATCTGGCGCTCCCGTTCCGCGGCGATCTTCTTCCACTGTGCCTGCGTGTAACCGGGCAGGGCAGGCAGCCGGAACAAGTAATAAACCGCCAGCGCAATCAACAGCGCAACCCACGCCGGCAATCGCGCCTGCGATGTAGAGGGCCACCGCAGTCACCTGCGGGACCCGCCACGCCATCGCCCTAGCCCTTCAACTTCTTCACCGCGTCGGTTAGCGCGGGCACAACCTCAAACAGGTCGCCGACAATGCCGTAGTCAGCCACCTCAAAAATCGGTGCATCGGGATCTTTGTTGATCGCCACGATCGTCTTTGACCCCTTCATCCCAACCTGATGCTGAATCGCGCCGCTGATGCCGATAGCGATGTATACCTTGGGCGCCACCGTCTGTCCGGAGCTGCCCACCTGCCGTTCCATCGGCAGCCAGCCGTTGTCACAGATCGGCCGCGACGCCGCAATCTCACCGCCCAGCGCCTGCGCCAGTTCTTCCACCAGCGAAATGTTCTCTTTCTCTTTAATTCCGCGGCCCACGCTCACAATGATGTCCGCCGCGGTCAGATCCACCGCCCGGCTCGACTCGCGGTACGGCTCCTCCGCCTTCACGCGAATTGCGCCTGCCGCGATCTCCGGCTGAAACACCGCCACTTCGGGGGAACCGGCCTCCAGCGCGTCGCCACGGTACGCGCCGGCCTGCACGGAAATAAACTGCGGCCCTGCGGAGGGAATCGCAAAGTCCGCGTTAAGCTTGCCTTGAAACAACTGCCGCACCGCAACGGCTTTCCCACCTTCCACCCGCAGCTTCACCACGTCGCTTATCAGCACCCGTCCGAATCGCGTGGCTAGTTTCGGCGCAAAGTCCCGCGCCTGGTAGGTATGCGGGAACACGACATACTGCGGATTCACCGCGCGGATCAACTGCTCCAACGCAGCCGTATATCCGTCGGCGCTGTATGCGGCCAAATCACCGTGCTGAATCGAATGAACCTTCGCGACGCCCTTACCGGCCGCATCGCCCGCGACTCCAATCGTCGCCGCGTGTATGGGCAGTCCAAACTCCTTCGCCGCGACAACAGCCTCCCACCCCATCCGGTGGAACTGCCCGCTCGACTGTTCCAACACAACCAGGACGCTCATATCACCCGCACCTCAAACTTCAGCTTGTCTGCCAGCGCCGCGGCCGCCGTCCTGGCGTCGCCATCAATCAACTGTGTCTGCTTCGCGCGGCCGGGAAGATAAACCTTCTCTCACACAATCTGTGCCGCCGGCAACCCGCCTAGGTCGCTGGCCGACATCGCCTTCACTTCCTTCGTCTTCGCTTTTTTAATTCCCATCAGCGTCGCGTAGCGCAGCTTGTTGATGCCGCTCTGAATCGTCAACACCGCGGGCATCGGCAGCGTCACATGCTGGAACCAGCCGTCCTCCAGCTCGCGCTTCACGCGCACCGCGCCGTCCTGCACTTCCACCGCCATGATGATCGTCGCGCCCGGCAATCCCAGCAGCTCCGCGATGACAACGCCCGTCTGCCCGCTGCCCAGATCGTCCGACTGCAGTCCCGTCAACACCAAGTCCGGACTCTCCGCGCGGATCGCCGCCGCCAGCAGCGTCGCAACGCTCAACGTATCGGCCTTGTGCAGATCGTCTTCCTGGATGTGCACGGCGCGGTCGGCGCCCTTTGCCAGCGCCTCTCGAATTGAGGGCGACGCCCGCTCCGGCCCGGCGCAGACGACAATCACCTCGCCGCCATGCTGCTCCTTCAATTGCAGCCCGGCTTCCAAGGCGTATGCGTCCGGCTCGTTGATCTCGTAGGTGAGATCGGATTCATCAATCCAGGCCTCACCGGCCGGCACACGAAGCGCCGAATCCCGCGAGGGTACCTGCTTCAAAGCAACAACAATTTTCATCGCACAGTCCTCTACGCGCCTCGGCCGGCGGTATTACTCCGCCGCCGGGCGTTTGAAGATCAAAGATCCGTTCGTGCCGCCAAATCCGAACGAGTTCGAAAGCGCGTAGTCGATTGCCATGGACCGTGCCATTTTTGGTACGTAGTCCAGGTCGCACGCGGGGTCGGGAGTTTCGTGATTAATCGTCGGCGGAGCGATCTGGTCGCGAATCGCCAACACGGTGATACCTGCCTCCAGGCCGCCCGCGCCACCCAGCAAATGGCCGGTCATCGACTTCGTCGAGCTCACAGCCAGCTTGTAGGCATGATCGCCGAAGGCCCGCTTAATGGCCACCGTTTCGATTTTGTCGCCCATATCGGTCGAAGTGGCGTGCGCGTTCAGATACGCAATCTGTGACGGGTCGATCCGCGCATCGCGGATGGCATTCCGCATCACGCGGTACGGTCCGTCGCCATCTTCCGATGGAGCCGTCATGTGGAACGCGTCCCCGCTCATTCCGTAGCCGATCAGTTCAGCCAGGATCTTCGCTCCACGCCGCCTAGCAAACTCGTACTCTTCCAGAATCAACACGCCGGCGCCTTCGCCGACCACGAATCCATCGCGGTCCTTATCCCACGGACGCGATGCCTGCTCCGGATCGTCGTTCCGCGTCGAGAGAGCGCGCAACGCCGCGAATCCGCCCACGCCCATCGGCGTAATGGCCGCCTCCGCGCCGCCGCAAATCATCGCCACCGCGTCCCCGCGCTGGATAATCTTGAACGAATCGCCGATTGCGTGCGCGCCTGTAGTGCATGCCGTCGCAACCGCCGAATTGGGCCCTTTCGCGCCCGTTCGAATCGAGATATGGCCGCTAGCCAAATTCACGATCGCCGCCGGAATAAAGAAGGGCGAGATCTTGGAGGGGCCGCCCTCCAGATACTTCTTGTGCTCGCGCTCAATCGCTTCGAATCCGCCAATGCCGCTGCCGATAAAAACGCCGATATCCTCCGCGTTCCCTGAATCGATTTTCAATCCAGCCATCGACAGCGCTTCATCCGACGCCGCGATTGCGAACATCATGAAGCGCGCTAGCTTCTTCACTTCCTTCTTTTCAATCCAACGGTTCGGATCGAAATCCTTTACCTCGCCGGCAAACCGGCAGGCAAAATCGGTAGCGTCGAAAAGGGTGATCGGCGCGATTCCAGACCGCCCGGCCAACAGACCTTGCCAAGTCTGCTCGGTGCCGGTGCCAAGGCCGGATACAAGTCCAATGCCCGTTACAACGACTCTGCGTTGATTTGTATCAGACAATGCTATCTCCCCTCCGCTTGAGAGTGACGTTGCGGCAGCGGACGGGCCATTGAAAACCTAGGCCTTTTTGGCGGCCTTGGCGTCTATATAATCAATCGCGTCTTTGACGGTCTTGATCTTCTCGGAGTCTTCGTCGGGGATATTCAGGTCGAAGGCTTCTTCAAATGCCATCACCAGTTCCACCAGATCGAGCGAGTCAGCGCCCAAATCGTCGACGAAAGCAGCCGTACCATCAACCTGGGCCTCATCGACGCCGAGTTGTTCGACAATAATCTGCTTTACTTTAGCTTCAACGGACATACCTGTTCAGTTGTCTCCTTCAAACTTCCCTATCCTAGCCATACCCATGCTGCCACCGCAACTCTGCACAATAGTAGATGAGGGAAATTCGTCTTGCGAATCATTTATCTTCATGGCTTTGCTTCGGGTCCGTCTTCGCGGAAAGCCCAAGTTTTCCGGGCTCGTTTTGAAGCCGCCGGGGTGCCGGTAACCATCCCGAGCCTCGATGCCGGAAATTTTTTCGAACTCACCATTTCCGGCCAGTACGACGTCCTTTCCCGCGAAGCAAATCGCGATTCCGTCGTTCTGATGGGCTCCAGCATGGGTGGCTACCTCGCTGCCCTCTACGCCGCCCGCCACCCGGAAGTGCAAAAACTCGTGCTCCTTGCGCCCGCATTTGGATTTAAGGATCGTTGGCCCGCTATGCTGGGTCCCGAAAAATTCAACGAATGGCGGCAGACTGGCGAACTCGAAGTCTTTCACTACGCCGATCAGGCGCCTCGCAAGGTCTCTTGGCGGCTTGCCGCTGACGCCGAGCAGTGGGAATCCGTCCCAACTTTTACGCAACCCGCCCTGATTTTCCACGGAATCAACGATACCGTCGTCCCAATCGCCAGTTCGCAAGTCTTTGCCGCCGCGCATTCCAACATCAGGCTGGAATCCTTCGACGCCGGACACGAGCTCACCGAAGTCATCGACGAAATGTGGGTCCGGACAGCAGATTTCCTTGGAATCGCGCGACAATAGAGGAAAATGCCTGCTGTCTATTCCCGGCCCGAGCTGGCCTCCGCGCGCGCCGGATGGAAGCGCGAAAACAAAGTGGTTGTCTTCACCAACGGCTGCTACGATCTGCTTCACCCCGGGCATATCCGATTGCTCGAACAGTGCCGTTCCATGGGCGACATCCTGATCCTGGCACTAAATACAGACGCAAGCGTCGCTCGTTACAAAGGGCCCCATCGTCCGTTAATCCCCCAACAGGAGCGTGCCGAAGCGGCCCTCGCGCTCAACGCCGTTGACGCCGTCACGTTTTTCGACGAAGACACACCTCGTGAACTCATCGCCGAAGTGCTGCCCGATATCCTCGTCAAGGGCGCCGACTGGTCCCATTTCGTCGCCGGCCGCGAAGAAGTGGAAGCCGCCGGAGGCAAGGTCGTTCTCATCCCCCTCGAAATCGGCCACTCCACCACCAATATCGAAAAAGAGATCCTCGCCCGATGACCCATCCGGCCGTTCGCGATCTGTTCCAGTCCTTTGCCTCCGGCGACGGATTCCAGCAGATCGTGCGCGGGCTCGCCGCACACCGGCATCAGGCGCTCTCCGGCCTCACACTTACCGCCAAGGCGCTTTACACCGTACTCCTGTGGAAGGTCACGGGACGCCCGTTGATCGTTGTCACCGACGGCGCTAAGGAAGCCGAACTTCTCTTGGAAGCCATCCGCGCGTTCTTCGAAATTCTCGCCGCCGGCCAGCAGCATGAGCCGCCCCAAATGATCCCCGCCCTCGACGTTCTTCCATCGCAGGGTCTGTCTCCGCACAATGAAATCAGCGAGCAGCGCGCCGTCGGGCTCTGGCGCCTCGCCACTCGCCGGGCCACAATCACAGTCACGCCGGTCGGCAGCGCCCTCGCGCGCACCTACCCCGGGGCCCAATACCGCCACTTGGCGCTCGACCTCCGCACCACCGAAGACATAGCGATGGATGACCTCGCCGAGCACCTCCGCCGCATCGGGTACGAACAGCGCGAACCAGTGGAAATGGTCGGCGAGTTCTCCGTCCGCGGGGGCATCATCGACATCTTTCCCGCGCAGAACGACCTTCCCATTCGCATCGAACTGTTCGGCGACACCATCGAAGAGATGCGCCGTTTCGATGTCCAATCGCAGCGCTCCGTCCTTAAAGTCACCTCGGCCACCATCCTCCCGCTCGCCGAACACACCGTACCTGCCAATCCCGTCTCCGGCTGGGAATTCGTCCGCGTTCTTCAGGACCCGCGCGAGTCCACGATGTTCGATTTGCAAATGGACGCCCTCGTCCTGCTTGACGAACCGGAACAGATCCGCGGCGCTGCCGAGCGGCTCTGGAAACGTCTCAACGAAAACGTCCGCGAAGAGACGGTGCCCAACGGCGCCATCTACTCTTCCGTCGACGATTGGACCGTGTTCACCGAGTCCCGCGCCACGCTCTCCCTCCGCGAGCTTGAGCTCATTGGTGAGTCCGCCGCTTCGAACGCCGCCTATATCTCAACGCGCCCGTCCATCGCCTTCCACGGCGACTTGCAGGCCGCCGTGGGTGAGACGCGTAACCTCGCCGAACGCGGCCACCGCGTCGTCTACTTCGCCCCCGCCGTCGGTGAGGTGGAACGGCTCGCCGACATCTTCCACGAGTATCAGGTCCCCTTCCAGCTTGCGCTCGACCCCGGCGACCATCCCTCCCCCTATCTCGCCGAACGCGCCCGCCTGTTCGGTTCCAGCGCGAGCACCATGCTTGCCCGCGGCCTCATCCGCCGCGGCACCACATTCCTCGATGCCAAGGTCACCGTTATCGGCAGCGAGGATCTCTTCGATCCCTCCGATCTCGTCGCCTCGCCAGCGATCAATCATGGTGCCGCGGCCGCATTCGCCGCCGATATCGCCGACCTCAGGCCCGGCGATTTCATCGTCCACGTCACACACGGCGTCGGCAAATTCCTGGGCATCAAGGAACTCGCGCAAGGCGAACAGAAGGGCGAATTCCTGCTGCTCGAATACGCCGGCGAATCGCGCCTGTATGTGCCGATGTCGCGCCTCGATCTTGTCCAGAAATATCGTGGCGCGGGCGAACAGAAACCATCGCTGGATCGCCTCGGCGGCGTCACTTGGTCGAAGACCAAAACCCGCGTCAAAGCTAAAATGCGCGACATGGCCGAAGAGCTTCTCAAGCTCTACGCCGCGCGCAAAATGTCCGAAGGCTTCGCCTACTCGCCGGACTCCAATTGGCAGCGCGAATTTGAGGACGCCTTCGAATTCTCCGCCACCAAGGATCAGATCCAGGCCGTCAGCGAGATCAAGCGCGACATGGAGCGCGCCCAGCCGATGGATCGCCTCCTCTGCGGCGACGTAGGTTTCGGCAAGACGGAAGTAGCGATGCGCGCCGCATTCAAAGCGCTCGGCGATGGCAAACAGGTTGCCGTACTCACCCCTACCACGGTCCTCTGCTTTCAGCACTTCGAATCGTTTAAGCGCCGCTTCGCCAGCTTCCCCGTGCGCGTCGAAATGCTCAGCCGCTTCCGTTCCGCGGCCGAAACGAAACAGGTGCTCGAAGACCTGAAGTTCGGCAAAGTCGACATCGTCATCGGCACCCACCGTATTCTCTCCAAAGACGTCGAATACTCCGACCTCGGCCTCCTCGTCGTCGACGAAGAACAGCGCTTCGGCGTCCGGCATAAGGAGCGCCTCAAGGAGCTCCGCAAGAACATCGACGTCCTCACCATGAGCGCCACCCCGATCCCGCGCACGCTCCATATGTCCATGCTCGGATTGCGCGACATGTCCGTCATCGAAACCCCGCCCAAGGACCGCCTCGCCGTCCAAACCACCGTCGCTCATTTCAACGAGGATCTCGTTAAGGCCGCCATCGAAACCGAAGTTCTTCGCGGAGGCCAGGTCTACTTCGTCCACAATCGTGTCGATACCATTTACAACCGCGCCATGTGGCTGCAGGATGCGATGCCAAACGTGCGTGTCGGCGTCGGGCACGGCCAGTTGCCGGAAGCCGAACTGGAACGCATTCTCCTCGGTTTCATGAAACGCGAGTACGACGTTTTCGTCTGCACGACAATCGTTGAAAACGGCCTCGATATCCCGCTCGCCAACACCATCGTCATCGAGAACGCCGAACGCCACGGCCTATCGGAACTCTACCAACTCCGGGGCCGCGTAGGCCGTTCCAACCGCCGCGCCTACGCCTATCTCCTCGTCCCGCCCAACACCGAGCTCTCCGACGTCGCCCGCAAACGCCTCGCCGCCCTCCGCGAATTCAGCGACCTCGGCGCCGGCTTCAAGATCGCCGCGCTCGATCTCGAACTGCGCGGCTGCGGCAATCTGCTCGGCGGCGAACAGCACGGTCATATCGAATCCGTCGGCTTCGATACCTACCTCAAGCTCCTCGATGACATGGTTCGCGAGTTGAAGGGCGAAGATGTTCCGCCCGAAATTCACTCCACCATTACGCTCGGCGTCGACATCCGCATACCGAACTCCTACATCGGGGAAGAGATCCAACGGCTCCGCGCCTATAAAAAACTAGCCGGTGTCGAGAACACTGCGGAACAGCAGCGCGCCATTGACGAGCTTACCGATCGGTACGGTCCCGTCCCCGAAATGGTCCGCCACCTCGCCGGCTTCAGTCTGTTGCGCGCCATCGCCCAACGGCTCGGCATCGAATCCGTCGATCGCCGCCAGGGTTACTTCAACATCAAAATCCATCCCGAAGCGCGCATCAGCCCGGAAAACCTCATGGCCCTTGTTGCGGAAACACCGGGCTGCCAATTCACTCCGGCCGGCGTCCTCAGGCTGCCCGCCGACCCCTGGCCGGTGGCAAAGCCCGAAGCCATGCTGCGTTACCTGCAGGAAACGCTGCGCCGCCTGGAACCCATGCCAGTGCCGCCCGCCGGGACACAGCGTGGCCGGTCCAACACGGCGGAAACAGCCGTAACTCTCTGATTCTGCGTTTTGGTGTAGCGCTTGCTAAGGGTAATATAGGAGGAGACATGTCGTATCGCGCCTTACTGCTCTCTGTTGCCGCAGCGTCCCTGCTTTCCGCCGCCGACCCGATCGTCATTGAACAGATCGTGGCTAAAGTGAACGGCGAAATCATTACGCGCTCGGAGCTCGACCGCATGAAAAGGTCGATGGTCGAGGACATGAAGGCGCGTGGCGTCAACGCCGCCGAAATCGATCAGGCGATGAAGGATCGCGAGAAGGATTTCCTCCGCGAGAAGATCGACTCCATGCTCCTCGCCCAAAAGGGCCGCGATCTGAACATCAACCTCGACGCCGAAGTCACCAAGTACGTCGCCAACCTCCAGCGGCAATCGAAAATCACCGACCCCGATAAGTTCCAGGCCTACATCAAGGAAAATACCGGAATGCCGTACGAGGACTATAGGGCCGAAATCAAGAACAGCATGTTGACCCGCCGCGTCATCGGCCAGGAGGTCAGCTCCAAGATCATCATCCCGAAAGCAGACGTGCGCAAGTACTACGACGACCACAAGAGCGAATTCTCGCGCGAAGAGCGCGTCTTCCTGCGCGAGATCTTCCTTTCCATTGACGGCAAATCGGAAGCTGAAAAAGCCGCCGTCGAAAAGAAAGGCAAGGATCTCGTCGCCCGCGCGCGCAAAGGAGAGAAATTCAACGAGCTCGCCCGCGACAACTCCGATTCCGAATCCGCGCGCAACGAAGGCGAGCTGCCGCCGTCGAAAAAAGGCGAGCTGCGTAAAGAAATTGAAGACAAGGTCTGGGCCGCCAGGCGCAATGAAGTGCTGGACCCCATCTCCTTCCCCAACGGCTGGCTGATCCTCAAGGTCGAAGAACATCATCAAGCCGGCATCGCGGAATTCGAAGAGGTGGAAGGCGAAGTCATGAACAAGCTCTTCGAACCGCGCATGCAACCCGCGGTTCGCGAGTACCTCACCAAGCTCCGCAGCGACGCGTTCCTCGAAATCCGCGAAGGCTACACCGACACCGCGGCCGCCGCCGGCAAATCCACGCGCTGGAGCGACCCCGCTCAATTGAAGCCCGAAACCGTTACGCGCGCCGAAGTCGCCAACCAGAAACGCCGCAAGCGGCTGCTCTTCGTTCCCGTGCCTGGCACCTCCACTGGAAACGTGTCCACTTCCAAGTCGTAGCGCAGGCTGCTACCCTAAATCCGATCCCATCGGATGAAGAAATTCGCGAACGAACTCGAACCGAACCAGCAAGTACAGACAACATTTCTGGTTCTCAACAAAGACGTCCGTCAAAAGAAAACGGGCGAACCCTACCTGTCCCTGTTGCTTGGCGACAAGACCGGCGACATCGACGCCAAAATGTGGGACGGCGTCGCCGACATCGTCGACACATTCGACCGCAATGACTACGTAAAAGTCCGCGGCCAGGCGACGATCTACCAAAACAAAATGCAGTTGCGCGTGGATCGCCTTGTCCGCGCCGACGACCGGGAAATTGAGCCTGCCGATTACTTTCCCGCCTCCAAACGCGATCGCGACGAAATGTACGCCGAGCTTATGGAGTGCATCGAAACGATGCGAAATCCGCACTTAAATGCACTTTTAGGTGCGTTTTTTGCAGATTCTGACATCGCCAGAAGGTACAAAACCGCCCCCGCGGCCAAATCCATCCACCACGCCTGGATCGGCGGCCTCATCGAGCACGTCCTTTCGCTGATCACGCTCGCCCGATTCGCGGCCCGCCATTACCCGGAAGTCGATGAGGATCTGTTACTTACAGGCGTTATCCTGCACGACATCGGCAAGATCTACGAACTCACCTACGAGCGCGGTTTCGGCTACTCCGACGAGGGCCAATTGATAGGGCACATCCTGATCGCGTTGAGAATGCTCGACGAAAAGGTGCGCAAAGTGCCCGGTTTTCCGCCGAAACTGCGCCTTCTCGTCGAGCACCTCATCGCGAGCCATCACGGCGAGTTGGAATTCGGCTCGCCGAAAGTGCCGTGCTTCCTGGAGGCGATGCTGCTGCATCACCTCGATAATCTCGATTCGAAAATGGAAACGGTCCGCAACATCGTCCGGCGCGACGCGCTGCTCGACGGCAATTTCACCGGTTACGCCCCGTCTTTGGAGCGCAGCTTGCTGAAGAAAGACCGCTTCCTGGCGGAAGAGCAAGTTGTTCCGCCAGCTCCTAAGCCGGCCAAACCGGCTCCTTCTGTTCCCACTACAGGCTCGTTGTTTGGGGACAAGCTGTTGTCGGCCCTCGACGACGAGAAATAAGTCATGGCGCGCCGCAGCGGAAACTCCACCTTGCCGCCACCTCTGGAGATGGCCTGTTTGGGAGCCCTGTGGACAATGCGGGAAGGAACGGTGCGCGACGTATCGGCGGCGCTCGCATCGCGGCAATCGTTCGCCTACACAACGGTGATGACGTTGCTCGAGCGCCTCGTAAAACGAGGACACCTCACGCGGCGCAAAGCGGGCCGCAGCTTCGTCTACACTCCCGTTCGCGATCCGGAGGAGCTCCGCGAGATCGCCATCGGTGAACTGGCGCGCGATTATTTTTCCGGCTCGCGCGCCGCTCTCCGCCAGTGGCTGGACCGAACCGAAACATCGACGCCGCAGGCCGCTCCGGCGGAGAGTGAACCGATCGACACGGCCCTTCTCTAGCCTCCGCCATCTCCTTTCCTTTGTTACAGTTCCGTTTTTCCATAAGCGGAATCCCAATTCCCGTATATTAACTCCATTAAAATCAATTAGTTGCGGCTTGCAGTGCGTACCCCCCCATGCATAGAATAAAAGTGCACAGGTGTCTCTTACCCTATGAGAAAACTGAACTTAATCACCATAATCAGCGCCCTGCTGGCCATTCCCGCCGCGGCGCAAACAATCACCGGATCGATCACCGGCGTCGTTACCGATGCCTCTGGCGCTTCCGCGCCCAACGTTAAGATCATCGCCACCGATACGGACAAGAATCAGAAGTACGAGTCCACCACAAATTCGAATGGCGTTTATACATTCACGTTCCTACCGGTCAGCAACTACACCGTCACCGCCGAAGCCCAGGGCTTCCGCCGCTCTCAGGTTGGTCCCTTCAAGCTAGAGACCAACCAGACCGCGCGTGTCGACGTGCAGTTGCAAGTCGGCCAGGTCACCGAGTCGATCGAAGTGAAAGACTTCGCTCCCGCGCTGCAGACCGAAACGACGCAGACCGGCGCCACGATGGATAGCAAGCGCCTTACCGACCTGCCGCTCAATGGCCGCAACATCGTAGCCGCCATGCTTCTTACTCCCGGCACGGTGCAGACGAATCCTGGTGCAGTCAATACGGCGTCCCGTCTCTCGGGCCGCGCGTTTGTGAACGGCAACCGCGAGCAGACCAACAACTTCCTCCTCGACGGCGTCGACATCAACGACTCGATGGACAACCGCCTCGGCTATACGCCTTCGGTTGACGCGCTGCAGGAAGTCCAGGTCATGACGGGCAACGGCTCCTCCGAGTTTGGCAACTCCGCGGGCGCCGTCGTCAACATGACCATCAAGAGCGGTACCAACACGTTCCACGGTTCGCTCTTCGAGTTCTTCCGCAACGACGATCTCGATGCAAACACGTTCTTCGCGAACCAGAACACCGCGCTGTCGAAGGAAAAGCAGCGCCGCACCTTCCAGCAGAATCAGTACGGCTTCACCTTTGGCGGTCCGGTTCTCATTCCGCGCGTGTTTAACGGCAAGGACAAGCTGTTCTTCTTCACCAACTGGGAAGGAACGCAGCGCCGCGATAGCGGTCCGTCCTTGGCAAGTGTGGCTCCGCTCGAATGGCGCACTGGCGATCTGAGCCGCCTGCCCCAGAACATTTTCGACCCCGCCACCTGCTCGAGCGCTACCGGCGCCCGCATTTGCCAGCCGTTCGCCGGCAAGCAGATTCCGGTGGCGCGAATCGTCGGACCGGCCGCTGTACTGCTGAAGGACAATAGCCTCTACCCGCTTCCGAACAGCACGCCTGGGAATGCTCTCGGGACACAGAACAATTACTCCGGCTCCGCCGCCAACTTCATGAAGAACAATCAGGGCGATGCGAAGGTCGACTGGCGCGCCTCTTCCTCAGACAACTTCATGTTCCGCTATACGCAGAGCTACTACACGGTCGGAACACTCCGTCCCGTGCTGCCCACCTCTGCCGCCGGCGTAACCGAAGCACCGTCCATTGGCGCAGTTGGAGCGTGGACTCGCACGATCACGCCGACCATTGTCAACGATTTCCGCTACGGCTACACGCGCACGGTGATCGTTGACACGTTCGCCGATCCCTTCGGCACGCAGACCGGCGGCAACGCTAAGCTCGGTATTCCGGGCGGCCAGTTGGCTCCCGGCTTCAGCTCGCTCGCACCTGGTGAAGGTCTCTCCGGCATCGGTACCGCCGGCGTACTCTCCGACGGCAAGGACAACAAGTACCACATCTCGGAAACGCTCACTTGGTCTCGCGGCCGCCACTTCCTGAAGTTTGGCGCGAACGGCGTTCGCTACCAGCAGAACCGGTTCTACTCCGGAAACAACGGCGCACTCGGCAGTTTCGGCTACGGCACACAGTTCACCAGTTCGGCAGGCACGGGCGGTTCGCAGTTCGCCGACTTCCTGCTCGACCAGGTTTCGAGCAAGGGCAAAGGCCAGGGAGACGGCCGCCGCTGGGGCCAGCGCCACTGGCGCTTCGGCACCTTCTTCCAGGACGATTTCAAGGCGACCAACAACTTGACCTTGAACCTCGGTCTGCGCTGGGAGTACACGCAACCCCTCTATGAAGTCAATGACCTCCAGGCAAACATCGACGCCCTCACCGGCAAGATTCTCCTGGCGGGCAAAAACGGCAACAGCCGGGCGTTGTACAACCCCTACTACAAGCAGTTCATGCCGCGCGTCGGATTCGCGTGGACGCCGGGAATGCTCAATAAGAAGCTCGTTATCCGCGCCGCATATGGCATCACCAGCTTTCTGGAAGGCACAGGCGTAAATCTGCGGCTGCCGCTGAACCCTCCGGTCTTTTTTGAGTCCAACCAGAACTACGACTTGACCACCGGCGCCGCCTCGGCCCGCGTCGGATTCAACGACCTGCCTGGTTTCACGGGCACTCTGGCCGGCAACATCCGCACCTGGGATCCGGATCTCCGCCCGCAGTTCACGCAGCAACGGAACTTCAGCGCCGAGTACCAGTTCTCTAACAGCCTCGTTGCCAGCGCCGGTTACGTCAGCCAGCGCGCCACGCACACGATCGTCGCCCGGGACCGCAACCAGCCGCTCCCGGGACCGTCAAATGTGAACCCCACGCAGTGGGCCAACGCGCAGACCCGCCGTCCACTCTACAGCGCCGTCCCGCTCGTGACCACGACCGCTACCACGGAATCCTCCGGCAGAATGAACTACGATTCGCTGCAGGTCTCCGGAAAGAAGCGCTACGCTTCCGGCGTCGACTTCCAACTGTCCTACACCTTCTCAAAGTCCTACAATGACGCGCTCGGCTTTTTCGGCGCGGGCGGCGTAAACTCGGAAGGTGCCTATTGGCAGAACGGTAACGACCGCCGCGCCAACTATGGCTTCGCCGCTTGGGATGCCCGTCACAACCTGACGTTCAACTCCAACATAGAGCTGCCCTTCGGCCGCCACCGCAAGTATGGTTCCAACATGCACGGTGTGGCTGACGCCGTTCTCGGCGGCTGGTCGATCGGATACGTGATGCAGGCACGCACTGGCTTCCCGGTGACGATCTCCACCACGGGCCAGAGCCAGCAGTCGCCCCGTGGCACGCAGCGTCCGAATCATGTCCGCGAACTGGTTGTCGAAAACCGCTCCATCCAGCGCTGGTTCGGTACCGGCGCCTCCGCGATCGAGTGTACGCAGGGCACCGACAACGGTACGTGCGCCTACCAGCGCCCCGCCGTCGGCACCTTCGGCAATTCCTCCATCGCGACAGAGCGGGCGCCCGGATTCTTCAACGTCGATGCTTCCATCGGCAAGAGCTTCCGAATTCACGAAGGGCATCACCTCGACTTCCGAGCCGAAGCGTTCAACATCGCCAACATGACGATGTTCTCGCCGCCGGGTCGCGACGTCTCCTCTCCCGGAACGTTTGGCGCCATCTCCAATCAAGCCAACAACCCCCGCAACATCCAGCTCGGCTTGAAGTATATCTTCTGAGCAGGGCCGTACAAAGCACGCAGAAAGGGCGGACCAACCTGGTCCGCCCTTTTCTTTCCAACCCATGAAACGCAATCTCCTTCTCGCCGTGGCCGCCATCTTCATCCTCCTTCAATACTTCCCCGCGACGCCCGCCAAATCGAACCCGCCGACTGATCCCGCGCGTACCTTCGCCGCAACCATGAAGCCCCCCGAAGCGGTGCACGCCATCCTTCGCCGGGCGTGCTTCGATTGCCATTCCCACGAAACCGTGTGGCCCTGGTACGCCGATGTGGCGCCCATATCGTGGGCCGTCCGCAATCATGTCATGGACGGCCGCAAACACCTCAATTTCTCCGAATGGCTGAAGCCCGGTGAGAGAGTCTTCAGCAGTTGGAGCGATCTCGAGGATGTATGCAAGGCGGTCCGGGAAAAGTCGATGCCGCTGGCCGGGTACGACTGGGTGCATGGCCGAGCCAAACTTTCCAACGCGGAGCGTCAAGCCGTCTGCCGCTGGACCGACGCCACCATCGCCGCCGCGAAATGATCTAGACCGCTACTCCCCTCGCCCGCAAATCTCCCAGCAGTTTCTCATATCCCAAGAACTGTTCCGCCTGAATCCCCGCGCGCCGCGCGCCTTCCACGTACGCCGGAATATCGTCCGTAAAGAAACACTCACCCGGCTCGGCCTGCGCCTGCGCGAGCGCCGCCGCATAGATCGCCGGGTCCGGCTTCATCGCCTTCACCTCATGCGACAGGATCATCCGATCAAAGTGCCGCAGAATCGGGTATGCGTTCCAGACCATCTGAAAATGGATCGCGTTGGTGTTGGACAACACCATCAACCGGTACTTCTCCCGTAAGCTCCGAATCAGCTCCTCCGGAACCAGTGTGTGCGGCAGAAAGATCGAGCTCCATATACCGCAAAACGCTTCATAAGAGAGATCCGCGCCCAACGCGCGGTTAATTGAGTTCACAAACTCCCGTGGCTCCATCCGCCCGCTCTCGAACGCGGGTACCAGTTCCGTCTCGCGAATCCGATCCGGAATCTCGGCGGCCGGGATATCGACATGCGACTCCAACGCGGCGTACCCGCGCCGGAAGTCGAACGGAATGATGACATTCCCCATGTCAAAAATAATCGTTTTCAATACATTCATCGCGAACTTTCATCGTACCAGCCGCGTATTGACGGTCAGGGTGCGATACCCCTACAATCGATACATCGATACACGATGGATAGAAAAACAACCCCTCCCGCCGATCTCCTTCCGGGTACGCTCGACCTCCTGGTCCTGAAGACGCTCACCCGCGGGCCGCTACACGGCTACGGCATCGCCCAATACCTGCTGAACACCTCGGACAGCGTGCTGCAGGTCGGAGAAGGCTCGCTCTACCCTGCCCTGCAACGGCTGCTCGTGAACGGCTGGGCCGATGCCGAGTGGCGCCAGTCGGAAACCGGCCGCCGCGCACGCTTCTACAAGCTCACCGCGGCCGGCCGCCGCCGGTTGCGTGAGGAGGAGCAGGAGTTTGACCGCATGGTCGATGCTATCCGTATCGTTCTGAGGGCTGTATGAACTGGATGAACTTGTGGAACCGGTTGCGCGGACGACCAGCCGGCACGGACGAAACGATCGACGAAGAGCTCGCCTTCCACGCCGCGATGCGTCATCGGGATTTCGAGCGGCAGGGTCTCACAAGCGCCGAGGCCGCCCTCGCCACACGCCGCAGCATGGGGAATCTCACGCGTACCCGCGAGGATGCCCGCGAGGCGTGGTCGTTTGTCTGGCTGGCCGACCTGTGGCGCGACGTACAATACGGGGCCCGCGTCCTCCGGGCCCAGCCCGGCTTCACGGCAGCCGCAACCATTGCCCTGTCGCTCGGCATCGGCCTGAACGGCATCCTGTTCACCGTCTACAACGCCATGGCATTCACGCCGTGGGCGATTCGCGACGCCGCCCGCGCCGTGCAGATCTACACCGAAGATACAACCGGAAAATGGCGCGGCTTTAGCTGGCCGGAGTACAAATACCTGCGCGACCACACACGCACGCTCGAGGCAGTGGCCGCATCGGACCACGCCGGTCTTCGCGTTCAGCTTGGCGATCAGATGTGGAACGCCTACGGGATCGCCGCCAGCGGCAACTTCTTCGACGCGTTAGGCACCGGCTTCGCCGCGGGGCGTGGATTCTCCCCCTCCGCCGCCGACGCCGTGAGTCCGGCTCCGGAGATCGTTCTGCAGTACGACACCTGGCAGGGCCGATTCGGAGGCGATGCCGGCATCGTCGGCCAATGGGCGGAGATCAATGGACGCCAACTGCAAGTAGTAGGCGTCGCGGCGCAAGGGTTCAGCGGCCCTTCGGGGACAGTGCCGCACCTTTGGATTCCCGCCGCCTGGCGGGATAAGCTCAACCCCGGCGCGAACTTCTACACGTCTGTCAGTTCCTGCTGCGCGCAAGTTCTCGGCTACCTGCGACCCGGAGTAGGCCGCGACCAGGCGCAGGCGGAAATCAACACGCTGAGCGGGCAGTTTCGCCGCTCTGAGAACCGCGCTCCAGGGCGCCAGAAGCTCACCGATCCGTCACTGCTCGCCAGCCCGGCTATGGACCGCCGCGTCTCGCAAGTCTTCCTGTTGATGAGCCTTTCCACGGGGTTAATCCTTTTGCTCGCGTGCGCCAATGTCGCCAATCTTCAGCTCGCCCGCGCGCAGGTGCGCCGCCGGGAAATCGCGGTTCGCCTCTCGCTCGGCGCCGCCCGGGGGCGCATTCTCCGGCAGCTACTCGCCGAGAGCATTCTTCTCGCCTCGCTCGCCGGCACCGTAACCCTCTTCCTTACGACGACCGTTCCCAAAGCGTTCGTCCTCTGGATGGTGCCGTCCGACGAGCAGATCGCACTCCATTTCGATCCTGACTGGCGCGTGGGCCTGTTCCTGGTCGCCGCATCCTTCGCCACAGGGCTTCTATTTGGTCTCGCGCCGGCGCTCGCGGCCGTCCATGATGCCGCCGCTTCCGGCCTGCGCGACGGGGGACGCGCGGCGACTGGCGGAAGACTCCGGGCTCTCTTTCTGGTGGCTCAAGTAGCCGTCTGCTCCACCGTCTTAGGCGGCGCCGCATTACTCGTCCGCGCCATGCAGGAGGCGCACCACATCGACCCGGGTTTCCGGTGGCAGCCGGCGATCGTCGTCTCGCCGAATCTATTCTCGACAGGCGCCACTGACGCCCAATCCGCGGAACTCGTTTCCCTTCTCGTCGAGCGCCTGCGCCAACTCCCCGGTGTCGAATCGGTTGCAACAACCACCATCGTTCCTCTCGGCAACACGTTCAACTCCACATCCGTTCCGCGGCCAAACACCAACGATTCGACGATGAGTTACGTCTCCAAAGTGTCTCCGAACTATCTCCGCGCCATGCGAATTCCGATGGCCGCCGGCCGCGACTTCGAGCGTGCCGACGAGTCGCGGAACGACATTGTCATCCTGAACGAAGCGCTCGCCAGTCAACTGCTGCCCGGCCAAAATCCGATCGGCAAGATCGTGGACGCGATGGGCAAGAGGCAGGTTGTCGGCGTCGTCCGCGCAACGAGTGTGCGCGAACTCAGCCCTCTGCCGGAGAACCATTTTTATCTTCCTACTCGCGGCGAGCGCGGGACACGCATCGTACTTACGCATAGCGGTCCGGCGGCGCCATTCCTCTCGGAACTTCCCAAAATCGCCCGCGCGCTCGATCCCCGTATCCTCGCCTCCGCTATTCCCTTTGAGCAGAATATCGATCGAGCCCGCCGCGCCGCGCAGATTGCCGCCACGGTCGCGGTGGGGCTCAGCCTGCTTGCTCTGACGCTTGCGTGCGTGGGCATCTATGGGGTGGCCGCTTATCACGTCGCCCAACGTACCCGCGAGTTCGGCGTCCGCGCCGCGCTAGGCGCACGCCCGGGGCAGATTATTGCGATGGTTCTGAAGCAGAATCTCCGCTCGGTAGCCATTGGCAGCCTTACCGGTATTGCCGGAGCTTACGGCCTCGGACAGCTTCTCCGTTCGCTGCTTTACGGCCTCAGCCCAGCCGATCCCGCCGCGGTCATCGGGACCATCTCGATCCTCGCAGTGGCGTCTATTCTTGCCGCTTGGCCGAACGCGCGCCGGGCCTCGTCCATTGAACCGGCCACCGCCCTCCGCCACGAGTAAGCATCCTCCGGCAAAGCCCGAGGCTTTCCGATTGCCGGCCCCTCGAAGGGGCCTATTCGCAATCGTTCCCGTTCCCGAGAAAGTACGGCGATAGTGACCATCGCGGCCGGATGATCGCCCGGCCAATCAATTCGGGACGAGCCATAGAATTCCGGAAGCCGAACGCTCCCGGAAATGTCAAACTTCTACTGACTCCCCGGCAAAGCCGGGGCGTCACCATTGTTAACCAGCATTTTGTATAGAATACTCTCCAAGGTTTCGTTTGGAGGGTTGTCGTAATGGGTATTCGTCTCGCCGCAGCCGCGTGCTGCCTTGTCGTCTCGTTTTCTGCCGTGGCGCAGGAAACCCGGTCCATGCTTTTTGGCCGCGTCCTCGATTCGCAAGGGAGCGCCATCGTCGGAGCCGCCGTCACCATCCGCAACGCGGATACGGGCGTGTCCCTTAGCTATAAGACCAACGCCACCGGCTACTACGAGGGCAACCTTCTCATGCCCGGAAGCTATGAGATCACCGCGGAGATGAAAGGCTTCAAGAAGCTTATTCGCCATGGCGTCACGCTGCCGGTCTCATCGCGCATCCAGGTCGACCTTCCTCTCGAAGTCGGCGGCGTGACCGAAACCGTCAACGTGAGCGCCGAAGCTCCACTGCTGGAAACGAATGCCGTCAGCTCGGGTCGCGTCATCGATAACAAATCACTGATGGAGTTGCCCGTCATGGGCAACAGCGCCATCCTCCTAGTGAAACTGGCGCCAGGAATTCAGACCGGTGGCGTGAACAACTACCTCGCCCTTCATTCCAACGCAGGTGGCTCCGATTACAGCGTCGGCGGCAACATCGGCGGCAACTCGTGGACGCTCGACGGCTCACCAAACCAGGGCCCCGGCCGCCGCACCGCGTACCTCCCATACACGGACGCGGTCGGCGAGTTCAAAGTTGAAACGAACAACTTCGACGCCTCGATCGGTCAGGCGTCCGGCGCCGCGATATCGATGATCTCCAAGAGCGGCAATA
Organism: Acidobacteriota bacterium; assembly: GCA_016185425.1. GTDB lineage: Bacteria > Acidobacteriota > Terriglobia > Bryobacterales > Bryobacteraceae. The sequence continues at coordinate 68,954 of JACPNQ010000012.1, forward strand.
ACGATTTTCACGGCACTGCCACGTGGCAGCATTGGCAGCAGCGGTGGCAGGGCACTCCATTCTTCGTGAAGCAGAATTACTATCGGTCCATCGCCCAGGCCGAGGCCGCCGGCAATACAGCGCGCGCCAATGAGATCCGCAACACCGACAAGCAGGCCACCGGCCGCTCCAACAACTGGGGTGCCTCGGGAGGCGGGCCTGTCGTCATTCCGAAAGTTTACGATGGCCGCAATCGTCTGTTCTGGTTCTTCACCTACAACGCGTTCAAGGATGTGAAGACGGAAGATGCTTCGAACTTCAACAGGACCGTACCGACACTGAAAGCACGGCAGGGCGATTTCAGCGACATGCTGCAGCTTACCAACAATCCCTCCCGCTACGTTGTTCACGATCCGACGACGGTCCGCCGCGATCCGGCCCGGCCCAACAATTTCATCCGCGACCCCATCCCGGGCAACGTCATCCCTCGCTCCCGATTCGCGAATCCGGCCTACGACGCGATCATGAAACTCTATCCGCAGCCGAATGTTGCGATCGCCGCCGGAGCCGATCCAGTGAACAACTACCTGGCGTCGAAGACTCCGTACAACTGGGACTACAAGGCCTACTCCAACCGCGTCGATTATCAGATTTCCGATAAATGGCGTATGTTCGCGCGTTGGTCCTACAACAACTTCGGTCCCGAAGACCGCGGCGACTGGACCTACGAAACAGCTCGTGGGCTAAACCTCGGCGGCTTGGTGCGGAACAACATTGGCGGTGGTTTCGACTTCGTCTTCACGCAGAACGCCACAACACTTTGGAACGTCAACGTAGGCATCAATCAGTTCCGGGAAGGCAGCATCCAACCGAAGGCTTTGGAATATAAGCCCAGCGACATCGGTCTGCCCACCTACCTCGACCAGAAGGCCGGCGATCTGCACATTCTTCCCCAAATGGCCGTCGGTGGTTACACAACGATCAGCCCGGGCGGGATATCCACGTGGACGCGCACTCGGCAGCAGACTGCGAAGGTCGGACTGACGCTGATCCGCGGCACGCACTCCATCTCCACGGCCTTCGACAACCGGAACCACTTCCGCACCGGCGGCGGTGGCGGAAACACGGGCGGCAACTTCTCGTTCAACCAGAACTATGTCCGCCGTAATGACGACGGCTTCACGCCCGCCTCCGACTTGGGTCTCGGCTGGGCGGCATTCATCCTCGGTGTGCCTTCCGGCGCCAGCGTCGCCACCAACGACACTTACGCCATGCACAACCCCTACTACGCTACGTATGTGCAAGACTCCTGGCGCATCAATAGCAAGTTGACCCTCAATCTCGGCCTCCGCATGGAATATGAGCGCGGCGCGACGGAGCGCTACAACCGGATGATCGCCACATTCGATCCAACTCTCAATGTCCCGATCGCCGCCGCCGCGCAGGCCGCCTACGCCCAGAACCCGGTTGCCGAGCTTCCGGCCTCCCAATTCATCATCAAGGGAGGCAACACTTTCGCCGGAGTCGATGGCCGGCCTCGCCAGTTATACCAGAACCAGTTGATGTGGCTGCCTCGCGTGGGGGCCGCTTATCAATTGAACTCCAAGACGGTAGTTCGCGGCGGCTACGGCATTTTCTATGACACCATTAACGTGCTCAACTTTGGTCCGGATCAGGCCGGCTTCTCCCGCTCCACTGGTTCCATCATCACCACCGATTTCGGCCAAACCTGGAACTTCCCGGCCGGTGCGAACCCAGCCAATTTCAAGAGCCCGCTCATCGATCCTTTCCCGCTTCGCGCGGACGGCACTCGCTTCGACGCTCCGACGCGGGATGCGCTAGGCGCGATGAATCGCGTCGGCCGAGGGTACAATTTCACCGCGTTTGATCAGCCGCACGCCCGCCAGCAGCGGTGGCAGCTTGGCGTGCAGCGCCAGTTCGGCTCGACGATGGTCGTGAACGCCTATTACGCCGGCTCTTACTCCGATCGCATCTCCATTAACGTGGACAACGGTTTCCGGCGCACCGTCACTGCCCTTCCCGAGCAGTATTGGGCGACCGGCACGGTCCGCAACAACACGGTGGCCGACTACCTGAATGCCAACGTGCCGAATCCGTTCTACATCAATAACTTCAACCGCGGCGATTTCTCACCGCTCGTTTGGGCCGACATGAATACGAACGGATTCTTCACCAGCCCGACGATCCGGCGCCATCAACTCCTCCGGCCTTTTTCGCACATGAGCAGTCTCAACAACAGTTCGGAGCCGTCGTCCTATACAAAGTCGCACGAGTTCCAGGCAACGTTTGAGAAACGCTTCGCCAAGGGATGGAACCTGAATCTCGCCTACACCCACTTGAGGCTGCGCGAGGCCGATATCTTCCTGAACGAATTCGACGCAAACCGCACCGAGCGCCCAAGCAACGACGGCCGTCCGCATCGCTTCACCGCGACCGGCGTTTACGAATTGCCCTTTGGCAAGGGACGCAAATTCCTGGCGGGCGCGAACCGGCTCACCAATCTGGTTGCCGGCGGCTGGCAGATGGCCGCAACCTACGAATTTCAACCCGGCCCGCTTATCGATTTCGGCAATCTCTTCTACTACGGAAACGACGTGAGCAATGTCGCAAACGTCAATCGATCCTTGGAAACCTGGTTCAACACCGCCGATTTCGAACGAATGAGCGCGCGTGGTCCCAACAGCTTCCACCGCCGGGTATTCCCCACGCGCATTGATGGTATCCGTTCGGACTCCACCCGTCAATGGAACGCGAACGTCTCGAAGAACATCGTCATCACTGAGCGCGTGAAGATGCAGCTTCGCATCAATGCGTTAAACCTGCAGAACCGTTCGCAGATGGGCGGGCCCAACACCGATCCGTTCTCATCGAACTTCGGCAAAATCACCAGCCAGACCGCGGCAACCAACCGCTGGATCGAGGCTCAGGCGCGCATCACGTTTTAGTGAGAGGCCTATTTCCAAAGCCCCATTACGTTGCCCTCGGGATCGCGGATCCAGGCGAACGTCCCAGCCGGAATGGCGATCGGCCCCACCAGTTTCTTACCGCCCAAGCTGACGGCTTTGGCGATGGTGCCCGCCACGTCCTCCACCTGGACATAGAAGATCGTGTAGTTGAATGGCTCATGGCCCAGACTCGTCAGATGGCCGGAGATTCCCGCCGAGTCTTCGGCCACCTGGAACGTGTCGTTAAACTGCCAGTCAAAGAGCTGGGCATAAAAATCGCGTGTCTTCGCTAGCTCCCGGCAGCCGATCTCAAAGTGAACTACGGGATGTTTCGCCATCCGGGCACAATAGCACAGCCGCCTACTTCTTCGGCTTTTTGAACTTCATCGTCTCGCCGGCTTCGATATTATTCGTCACCGAAAACGCGCCCGATACGCCATTGGCCTGTAATTCGGCAATCGTCCGGTCCATCGCCGTCGGCAGCACTCCTTCGAGAATAATGTTCCCGTTCTTCACCACGATATGAACGGGATGATTCCCCGGAGGCGGATCGTTTGTTATCCCCGTCATCGCGCTAATTCGCGACATAAAGCGCGGTACGCCGCGGTTGGGATTAAATCGCGAAAGCGCCGGATGCCCGTAAATGGCCGCGTAAGCGCGAAGCCGGATCGAGTCGTCCGCCGGCGACAACGGCAGCACCTCGATCTGGTTATCGACTTTCGTCACACCTTCCACCCGTTCGGTCACCTTCTGCGCGCTGGACTTCAAAATCGGCCGTGAAGCATAGCCGCGAAGAGTTACCGTATCGCCCTTGAAGCTGAAGCGAAGGCTGTCAAAGACGCCATATTCCGGCAGCGACAGGATCTCGCGCTGAATGGAGCGCGCCATCCGGACAACGGCCTGTTCATTGGGTGCGGACGATTGCGCCGGCAATACACCAGCCAGCGACAGGGCTAAAACATAAGTGTAGTTTCGCAAAGGGCCTCCTTGTTACGTATGATACAAAGCCAGGGAGGCCCCTGAGTAATTCCCGCGAATTCCTAGAAATTCACGATCGACGCAAATGACGCGGCTTCCAGGCTCGCCCCACCTACCAATGCGCCATCAATCTCCGGCTGCGCCATCAGACCTTTCACGTTGTCGGGCTTGACGCTCCCGCCATACAGAATCCGGATCGCCGCGCCCGCCACCGCGCCATACTTCGCCGACACCAGTCCGCGCAACACGCGATGCGCATCGGCCGCCATCTCCGGAGTGGCCGTCCTGCCGGTGCCGATCGCCCAGACGGGCTCATACGCGATTACGATTTTTGCGAAGGCATCGGCGTCGAGCGGCGCAATCCCGCCGTTGAACTGTTCCGCGAGCACAGCGTCCGTGCGCCCCGCTTCGCGCTCCTCCAGACGTTCGCCAACACAGACGATCGGCTTCAAACCGGCCGCCAGCGCGGCCTTCGTACGTTCCAGCACCGTCGCGTCCGTCTCACCGAAATACTGCCGCCGCTCGCTGTGGCCGATAATCACCCACGCGGCGCCGGAGGCCTTGATCATCGGGCCGGAAACCTCGCCCGTAAACGCGCCCTCATTCTTCCAATACAAGTTCTGTGCGCCCACGCCCACTCGCGTTCCTCGCGACGCCTCAACGGCGGCGTGAATGTTCACAAACGGCGGGCAAATGGCGATCTCACAGTGTTTCGCTTCCGCTACCAACTGCAGGAAGGCGTCAAAAAATGCTTTCGTTTCCGCCGGCGTCTTGTACATCTTCCAGTTGCCGGCCATTAGCGGTGTTCTCATAGCTCGTGTAAGAAACTCGTCCCTTTCGTGATGACGGCGCCGTAATTTTCAGCCACCGTCTGTCCGATATCGCTCAACGTGGCGCGAGTACCCAGATCCTTGCCGCCCGCTGCTCCGGGCGAATAGCAGACCAGCGGCGTGTATTCGCGGCTGTGGTCGGTGGATGGTGTGGTCGGGTCGCATCCGTGGTCGGCGCAGAACACCGCCAAATCGCGCGGCCCCATCGCACTCATGAATTGCGGCAGCCACGCGTCGGCCTCTTCCAGCGCACGCGCGTAGCCCTCCACGTCATTCCGATGCCCGTAGAGCATATCGAAATCTACAAGATTGACGAAGATCAGCCCCTGCGGCGTCGCCTCCATCGCCTCCATGGTCACCCGCAGCCCGTCCGTGTTGCCCTTCGTCTTGTCGTAAACCGAGATCCCCCGCCCCAGAAAAACATCGAAGATCTTGCCGATGCTGTGCACCGGAATGTTGCGTTCCGCCAACTGGTCCAGCAGCATTCCCCGCGGCGGCGGAACCGCATAATCGTGCCGGTTCGTCGTACGCGTGAACGAGCCCGGTTCTCCCGTAAACGGCCGCGCGATCACCCGGCCCACCTCAAAAGGCCCGCGCAAAATCTCCCGCGCCGTCTCGCAGATCTTGTACTGTTCCCACAGCGGAATTACATCCTCATGCGCGGCAATTTGGAACACGCTGTCGGCCGAGGTATAGACGATCGGCGAGCCCGTGCGCATGTGCTCCTCGCCAAGCTCTTTGATGATCTCCGTGCCGGACGCCGCCTTATTCCCAATTGTCGAGCGCCCGATTCGATCCTCAAAAACGCTCAAAATCTCACGCGGAAATCCGTTCGGAAACAGGGGCAATGGCTTTTCCAGATGAATACCCACCATCTCCCAATGCCCGGTTGTCGTGTCCTTCCCCGGTGAGGCGAGCGTACACTTTCCAAATGATCCCGCCGGCGACGGATCGGGCGCCAATCCCGCCAATGGCTTGATATTTGCCAACCCCAGCCGGGTGAAATTCGGTAGCCGCAGTGCCCTCTGCCGCGCGATATTGCCCAGCGTGTCGCTGCCTGCATCGCCGTAAGCGGCCGCGTCCGGCATCTCACCGATGCCCACGCTGTCCAGCACAATCCAGATCACGCGGTCGAATCGCTTGCCCATACTACTCATTAAGAATGCGCTGCACGCGCTCGGTCAGCATATCCACGAACTTCTCCGGCACAAAACCATTCATGCGGCTGGCGATCTCGCCGCGTTTGTTTAAAATCACCGTGGTCGGAATCGAGGAGACATTCAACAGCCGCGACAATCCGTCCTCGAAATAGACATTCGTCGACCACTGGTTCGTTTCCAGGAACGGCGCCACCAGGCTCTTGTCCTCATCGGTGTTGAGATAGACGAACTCCACGTCGTTCCGGCCTGCAAACTTTTCCTTCGCCTTTTCATAAAGCGGATGCTGCGTCCGGCACGGTCCGCACCAGGTCGCCCAGAAATCCAACACCACCACCTTGCCCTGCAGCGAAGCGATCGGCAACTTGTCTCCCGCCACGCCAGTCAGCACAAACTCAGCCGGCTTGGCCTTCAGCGCATTCGGATCGTATTGCCGCAGCCGCAGGACCTTCGCGTCGTTCCACTTGTTGAAACGGTCATGCGCCGCCAGCAGCCGTTCGCCCGCGCCCTTCTCTTCGCCGTGCGTTTTCTTCCATGCCGCGCGCATCGCTTCGAGATCGTCCGGCCGTTTCGCGTCGCCGGCAACAAACGAATCCGCCCATGCATCGGCTGCCAGATCCCATTTGCCGAGCAACGTCCGAGCCTGCGCCAGCGCCCGCGCGCTCTCGTCGAATGGGTACGCCGCGAACGATTGCGCCGCCAGCACCTCCGCCTCCGCCGCCTTGCCCAATATCAACTGTGCCCGTGCCTGCGATTGCAGCGACCGGCTCAATCCCTGGTCCAGGTCCATGCGCGTCTGCCAGCGGATTTTCTCGGTGGCATCCTTCGGCTCCAGGCTCCGCAGCACCTGCTCCCATTTTTTCCCCAGGGTCAACGCCTTTTCCGCGCTCGCTTTGTCGCCGATCCGCCCCAACGCGCGAGTCACCGTTTCCAGTGTCTGCAAGTCTTCGCTCTCGCGCGCCAGCACCGCTTCGCCCCACTTCACCATTCGCGGGTCGTCGCTCGTCTCTCGCGCCGCCTTCACCAGCGCCCGCTCCAATTCCCAGCGCGACTTCGTCTCGGGGTACTTCTTCAGATGGTTCTCGAGCGCATAGATAAACTCATGGCTTGAATTCCCCGCCTCCGCCAGCGCGCTGCTCAAGCTCTGCTGTTCCTCGGGCGGCAACTGGGACTGCCCGGCAACCAGCATGCCAAACATCGCCAATACGGCCAATCGCTTCATTGCTTCGTTGCCTCTGCCGGCGGCGGATTCCGGAAAATCTCCGCCAGCCGCGCCGCGCGCTCCCTGGCCATGTTCAAATAGCTCTCGTTCTTCGTCACCCTGTCCAGCCACTTCAGATACTGGTCCAGCGCCACCAACCGCTTGCGCTCATACGCCGCCTGGATCTGCAGGATCACCCGGTTCACGCCCAACTTGTCGAACCGCGCCGAACGCTCCAGTTCCATCAGATAGCGCTCGGACTCCGTGATTCTCTCAAACCAATCCGAAAGCGCCTGTGCGTCCGTGTCGGTGGAGTAGTTGAACTTCTGCTCCTGCGCCTTTCCGCCGCCCTCGTAGCGCAACGTCTTTTCGCCCATCCTGGCAACGGGCAAGCCCGATTCCAGCGTCCGCGAAAACCAACCCAATTTCTCCGCCAATCCGTACATCGCCGCCGTATCCGGATCGCTCAACTTGAAGGCCAGCGGTTGCGGATCGTCGGGCGCCTCGGCGTACACGCCCTGCCCGTTCTTCTCCACAACAATCTTCACCCACGCCGGTGTGCTTCCCGGGAATGACTTCAGGAAGATCAGCTTCCCGTCATCGGCCCACGCCGCTGCCGCCAGCAGAAAAAGAAGCGCCCTCATCGCGCCGCTCCCACGCGGGCCGCGAAACCGGCGCGCGTTGCGTGACAAATAGCCACCGCCAAGGCATCGGAAGCGTCCTGCGACCGGATCACGGCCGGCAGCCGGAGAATCGTCTGGACCATTAACTGCACCTGCTCTTTTTCCGCGCGCCCGTAGCCAACGACGCTCGTCTTCACTTCCATCGGCGAATACTCGCCAATCTCCAGGTTCGCCTCCGCCAGCGCCAGCAGCGCCACACCGCGCACATGTGCCAGCTTGATCGCCGTTTGGGTGTTCACCGCGTGAAACACGCCCTCGACAGCACCCGCCTCGGGTTGATGCATGGCAATCGCCGTTCGCAACCCCAGCGAAATCGCCAGCAGGCGCTCTCCCAGCGGCTTTTTCGGCGACGTCACAATGACATCGGCTGCAATCAGGCGGTGGGTGCGGCCGTCACTTTCAATGACGCCGAAGCCCGTCCGCTCCGATCCGCAATCGATGCCAAGGATGCGCATACTCCCGCAGACTACTCGACGTCGGCATCGTCGCCGATATCAAAGTTGCCGTAAACGTTCTGCACGTCGTCGTGATCGTCGATCGCTTCAAACAGCTTCATCATCGCCGACGCGTCTTTGCCTTCCAGATTCACCGTGTTCTTCGGTACCAGCGCCGTGGCCTCCGATTCGGTTGCCGCAATTCCCGCCGCGGCGAGCGCGTCCAACACAGCCTGATGCGCCGGTGGATCGGAGATAACCTGCCAGCTATCGCCGTGGTTCCGGATATCTTCGGCGCCCGCTTCCAGGGCCACGTCCATCAGTTTTTCTTCCGTTACCGTCTCGGCATCCACCGTAATGCTCGATTTCATCTCAAACATCCACGCCACGGCGCCCGGTTCAGCCATGTTCCCGCCGTTTTTGGAGAACAAGTGCCGGATATCGCTTACCGTACGGTTCTTGTTGTCGGTCGCCACCTTCACCATTACCGCCGCGCCGCCCGGTCCGTACCCTTCATAGGTGAACTCTTCGATCGTCGCGCCTTCCAGTTCGCCGGTACCGCGTTTGATCGCCCGCATGATGTTATCCGCAGGCATAGAAACGGCTTTAGCAGCCGTCACCGCTGTGCGCAGCCGGGCATTGGACGCAGGATCACCGCCGCCACGCGCGGCAATCACAATTTCTTTGATCAGCCGGGTAAAAGCCTTTCCGCGTTTGGCGTCCAGTGCCGCCTTCTTGTGTTTAATTGTGTGCCATTTTGAGTGACCTGACATCGTTCAGCCTCAGTTGTCCTAACCTAATAGGGTAACACCGTGAGTGGCGAAACGATTGGTTTAGGCCCCGCTCAGGGCGTTGTTTTGCCCCACCTTAAATGCTTGGCCGCCTCTTCCTTCATTCCAAGGCGTTGGTACAGCAGACCAAGCTGATAATGAACGGGTTGGACGTCCGGCAGAAGCGTCACTGCCTTCTCCAGCCGCGTCCGCGCCTCCGTCAGTTCTCCACGCGAGAGAAACAGCTTGCCCAGTTCCAACGCCACCTGCCCGCTGGACGGGTTCAGCCGCTCCGCATCCCGGTAATCGCGCTCGGCCGCCGCCAGGTCGCCGTTCTCCCGGTGCACAATCCCCAGGAGCAAATAGGCGTCCTTCACCCCTCGCCGCGCGGCCTTGGTAAACGCGGCCGCCGCCTCTTCATCCTTGCCCTGCTTGCGATAGAGCAGCCCTTCGGCAACGAAAACACGCGGACTCTGTGGTTCGGCGTCCCGCAGATTGCGAAGGGCCAATCTGCTAAGCGGACTCTCCACCACGTGATGACTCGCCACCGCGAAAAGGTACTGCGTGTCCCCGCGATCCGGGAAGAGCCGCTGCGCACGGATCGCCTCCGCCAACGCTTGCGGCGCCTGGTTGGTTTTGATCAGTGCGTCGATGAGGAAATCCCAGTACAGCGGATTCGACGCGTCCAGCCGCACCGCTTGCCGGCCTGCCTCAATTGCGGCTGTCCACTGGTTCATCCGCCCCAGAGCAAAGGCCGTTACGCCGTGATATTGCGCCGCGAGCCTTGGGTCCGCCGGCGGCGCGATCTCCATCAGCATTTCCAGCGCCTTCTGCGGCCGGCCGGACTCGTTCTGTGCGTGCGCCAACTCAACTGTCAGCCTGTCACGGTCAGGGTAATTTCGCTCAGCGGCGCGCGTGAAGTACTGAATCGCCGCGTCCCACTGGCGCTGATAGAGTTTTGCTTGCCCGAGGTAGAAGTAGCCGGTGGGATTCGATGGATCCAGCCGGATGACGGTCTGAAATCGCGCATTCGATACGTCCCACTGATTGTTGCGCGCCGCAATTACGCCCAGAATCATGTGGCCGTGTACTGCCCCGGGGTCAGCCGTCACCGATTGCAGCGCCAGCGCCTTCGCTGCTTCGAAGTCGCCCTGACGGAACGCCATATCCGCGCGTTCCAACACGCTGCCCGCCTGCAACAGAGCGATGGCCAGCCAGATCACGACACCACCACCCGGACCGTTTGATACGAGTTCAGTTCAAAGCCATCCGCCCGATTGGAAGGCCTTGCCTCCGGCTGCGCTCGACCGGCATCGTCAGCGGCGCGTACCATCAACTCGTACGATCCGACCCGACCGATCATCCAGTCGAAGGTCCACTGCACCCAGGCGTACGGCCGCGGCGGCGACGCGAGGCGCCCGGTTCGCCAACTCTTTCCGCCGTCGACGCTGACCTCTACCTGGCGCACTCGATTCTGCCCCGCCCACGCGACGCCGCGAATCGTGAACCTGCGACTCGAGAGGATCGCGCCATCAAGCGGCCTGGAGAATGCCGACTTCACGCACCCCTCCCGTACCGGTCCGGCTGGACGGACTCCAGTCAGCAGCGAACGCTCCGACCGGAGGTAGCGATCGCCCGGATCGGCGCCATCGACGGCCTCCACCTGCTTCAGCCATTTCACCGAATCCATTCCGTACCAGCCCGGCACAATCGCGCGCACCGGAAAACCGTGGCTCGCCGGCAACCGCTCTCCGTTCATGCCGTGAGCAAGGATCGTGTCCGCGTGCATCGCCTTCTCGATCGGCAGGCATCGCGAAAATCCATCCGCACCGGTCAACCGCACGAATTTGGCGCCGGACCGCACTCGCGCTTTCTCCAACAGCGCACCCAGCGAGCAGCCGGTCCATTCCGCATGGCTCACCAACCCGCCGTCCACTGGATTCTCCGCACACTCGATCGTAGCGGCGAGCCGCCTGGGCGAAGGCGTCGCAGTCAACTCATCGTAGACAAGATCGAAAGGTTCCGCCACCGCGCCGCCGATACGCACCCTCCATCCGGCGGACGACAATCCCGCCGGCTGTGGATAATGTTCGCGGACGAAGAACAAGTCATTCGGCACAACATCGTCATCCAACAACGAAAGGTCAAATCCGCTGGTCTCCGGCTGCTGAGCCTGCAACACGCCGGCGGCCGCGCCAGTCAAAAGCAACCGGCGCGTAACCCCGTCACCAGGCAACTTTGAGTGCCATTTGTAGGATACGCGGGTCGCCATCCGTACTCAGGATTTTACCTCGATTGGGGTTGGTAAGCCCCGTAACGGGCTGCCCCAGGTGCGTCGCATTCAAGACGTTAAATGCCTCGAAGCGGTACTCGATCAACCCGGCCTCCCGTAAGAACGGAAGCTTCCAGTTCTTTGTGATCGATGCGTCGATGTTGGCGAAGCCCGGCCCCCAAAGGACGTTGCGGCCAAGTGTGCCGTAGTTGTTGGGCGCCGGATTGGCGAACCGCGCCATATCGAGATACTGGTTGATCTTTTCACCCTTCGAGCGATTCGGATCAAGCACTGGATAGCCAGAGCCAACCAGATCCGCGCGCGCAGAGCCGGCTCCCGCGATCGGATTGTTGGATGCCCCAACACTGAACGGCCGGCCGGACTGCAACGATGTGATGCCGCTCAGCCGCCAACCACCCGCCACCGCGCGGACAACAGGCGACTGTTTCTGCAGCGCGGGAAGATCCCACAGGAATGAGTTCACAAATCGGTGATCGCGGCTCAGGTCGGATGGCCCGCGAGAGAAGAAGAAATTGAACGGATTGTTGATGCCGCGGCTACCGCCGAAGCCGTTGACCGACGAATAGTCCAGGTTCTTCGCCCAGGTATAGCTGGTGCTGATTGTCACGCCCTTGCTGTATCGCTTATCGAGCGAGATCTGCAGCGAATGATAGACCGAGTTGTGTCCGTGCATCCAGCGGGAAATCGTCTGAAAATCCTTCACTGGCCTGCGGCCGTCGATATTGGCGCGATTCTGCGCCAGCGTCAGATTCGGATTGTAGATCGGCGCGTTCTGATCGTACTCGGTCTTCAAATGCGTGGCCTTCGTCCCCACATAACCGACGCGCAACAAAAGATTGTTCACCAGTTCCCGGTCTACGGTCAGGCTCCAGTTTTGCGTGTACGGCGTGATGAACTTCTTGTCGAGAACGATGGTGAATAGCGGCGCGGGAAATGGAACGTCGTGATTGGCGGCGCTCGCGGGGAAGATGTTGTCCTTCTCCCTGCCGAGGAATGGATTTGCGAAAGAACCGTCCGTATATTCCACGCTATAGCTGAATGGAGTCACGTTATTCGCATCGTTCTGCGCGTTCAACGACGGTCCGTCAAAGAAAAACGCCAAGCCTCCGCGCACGCTCGTTTTGCCGTTGTGGAACGGATCCCAAGCGAATCCCACGCGCGGCGCGAAATTGTTATAGTCCGGGTCCGTCACTGTCCTTCCGAACGTGTCGCCCCCGCCATAGCCTGCGGGCCGCTTATCGCCGCGATAGAAAAGTCCGGGCAGTGCGTTCTTGAATATCGCCGAGCGGATGCCGGCCTTGTTGGCCGCGAAGTCAAATGTCTGATTCCGGTCCAGAACATCCGCAAACAGGCCGTAAGGCTCGTAGCGCAACCCCAGGTTGATGGTTAATCCGGGCCGGACGCGCCACGTGTCGCCGAAATAATAACCTGTCTGCGTGCCGCGCCGGCCTTCGAACTCGCCGCTATTCTGCGTGAAGAACGAGAACCCGCCCAGCATGAAATCCGCGCGGTCAAATCCGCTGTCGTTGCCGAATCCGGTCACGTGCCCGTCAAACGAAAACTGGCCCGAACTGTGGAACAGCGTGTTGTTGTTAAATCGCTTCCGGACCACATTGAATCCCCACGTCATCGTGTGATTGCCCTTCGACATCGTCCAGTCGTGCTGTACCTCGATACTGCCGCGTCCAAACCGGATCGCATGGAGCGCACGGTTGAAGGAGACGCCGCTGTTGTCCATGCCGATATCGATGTGATTGCCATAGGCGTTGAGCTTTACCCCGAGATCCGCGGTGGTGAACGGAAAGTCGGTTGCGATATTCGCAAGCTGGTGAGCGCCTGTGATCTGCGTATGCACAACGGTCTTGGCATTGAGAATGTAGGTATGTCCCAGTGTTCCGCTCAGCGCGTTCCTGAACCCGCCATAGCGGACGGCGTGTATGTTGTCCGCGGGCGAATGGTACGGCGTCGTGTTGTCGCTCGAGAACGCCCGAAACAAAAAGCTGTGCTTGGCGCTGTGGACATAATCCATCTTCCCGATCGCCTGCGTACCGTTCTCCGGCTGCGAGATCGTGTAGCGGACGAAGCCCTCGGCATCCGGTAGCGGGGAGAAACTGAGCAGCTTCAGCGCCGGCGCGGCGAGGCGGCTGGCGGGAATCTGGTTATTCGGAAACCGCTGGCCGGGATTCAACGGATCGTACAGCTTGATCGAATTCGAAGAGAAATCGCCCCGCCGCTCCACCGCCGTCAACGTCAAGTCACGGCTGTTTCCCGCTGCCGACCGGATCGTCAGCCGCTGATAACCGCCAAAAGCGAAGAGCTTGTTTTTGAGGATCGGCCCTCCCAGCGTGAAGCCGAACTGATTGCGCTTCAGAAGATCCTGCTGCCGCGAGAAGAAATTAGTCGCATTGAGCTTCGTGTTCCGGACAAACCAGAACGCATCGCCGTGTATCTGGTTGGTGCCGGACTTGGTGACAACATTGAGCGCGCCGCCGGACAACCCGCCGTGCTCCACGCCCATGTTACTCGTCTGCGCGCTGAACTCCTGGACCGCGTTCGGGAATGGAAAATCCATATTGCCGTTCACGAGATCGTCCATGTTGGTCCCGCCGTCCAGCGTGTAGCGGAGGTTGTTGTTCCGCGATCCGTTGACAGTGATTTCTTTCTGTCCGTTCGGCCTCCAACTACCGCCGACGTTGCCGTTGTTATTGCGGGCGCCGGACGCTACACCCGGCCCGAGCAGCACCAGATCGGCCGGATTGCGGCCATTGAGCGGTAATTCCACAATCCGCTTGGAATCCACTGTATTGTTCAACGTGGCCGAACGAGTATCTACCTGCGCCGACTGCGCGTCGACCGTCACCGTCTCCTGCACGCTGCCCACCTCCAGCGCGACGTTCACCAGGATGTTTTCGTTCGCCTGGAGCAGGATGTTCCGCTTCTCGTTCTTACGAAATCCCGTTAACTCCACAGTAAGTGTATAAGTGCCAACCGGCAGAAGCGGAACAACATATCCGCCGCTTGGATCTGTTGAAGCAGTCCTCGATAAGCCGGTAGCTACATTGACGACGGTGATCTTCGCCCCGGGCACCGCTCCACCTTGCGAGTCCGTTACGCTGCCGTAAAGAGAGGCCGTGTCGCGCGCTTGCCCGGACACAGGTATAGGAACAAGAAAACCGGCTCCCATTAGGAGCACAATTACAGCCAAAGCCCTTAGGTGCGGCATATATGTTTACCCCATCAGGATGAAATTATGCGACTACCCGGTCACCGACCCCGCGTGGTTAAATTCTCACCGAAGCATTAACAACAGTCAAGGAAAAAATCAATCACGCTCATAAAGAATAAACAGGCCCGCCATTGCGTCGATCCTATCGGCCGTCGGGTTCTCGTAGACCGCCGTAACGCGAAAACGCTCGCCCTCCCGCACGGCGTAACCGGCGACGCTCGAATAGACCTCCATCGGGCTCTCCGGGCCTCCTTTTCGCCGTCCCACCCACACCCGCTCTCCCTTGGACTCGTTATATAGCTCGATCGAAGTACCGAACGGATGCAGGTGCGTACCCAGGAAATGGATGCGCCCGTTGTATGGCGCGACAAACGTCAGTTTTCGTTCATCATGGCCGGGACTCACGAAATAGAGGTGGGGCGCCTGAACGCTGCGAAGGTTGGCGTATAGCCGCCGCAAAGGCCTTTTCAGATCCTTCTCGCGAATCACAGTCATCGTCACCTTCATCCCGACGCGCACGGAATCCGCCCCTCGATTGTTGAACATCGGCATCCAGTGCAGTGGATCGCCTGGCGCAAACGGAATCCCGAAACCCTCCGGAAGCCGGACCTCCGGCGTAAACGCGTCCGAATAGATTCCTTTCAATTCTTTGTCATCGTGCTGGTCCACGCGCTGGTCGGCAAAGAACGTGTGACAGAGGAAATTCTCTCGCGGCTCCCGCCCTTTCTCATCGACGATGCCGCTCTTGTAGCCGATCAGCCATACCCGCTCCGAAAACTGGAGGTCCTTCATCGCGCCCGCCACATGATGCGCAAGCATTCCAGGGTCAAGCACCACAAGCCGCGTCGAGAACTCCACCTCGCTCACCGCGCCGTAGTCCGATCGGACAGTCGAGGGCCGAAACCCGTCCAGTACCTCCGCTCCGCGCACGCCGAACGCGCCAATCGCAGCCAACAAGACGAGCGTCGAATGAACAGCCATCGTTCTGTCCTACCCTAAAGTAACACCCTGCATGGCGGAATCAGTAACAAAACAATGGGACGACGAACAGTCTCGTGACCTCGGCCTCAGCGGACGAATCGCCTTGTCCAAACAAAAGCGAATCATGCGGCCCGACGGCTCTCTCAACGTCGTGCGCCTCGGTCACGGCTTCTGGCAATCGCTCAACATCTACCAGCACATGATCACGGTCACGTGGCCTCGCTTCTTCGGCTACGTGTTCATCTTCTATGTAATCGCCAATGCGATCTTCGCGTCCCTATTCGTCGCCGCCGGTCCCGGCGCCATCCAAGGCGGTGAATCCGGCTATCGCGGCGCGCAATGGCACAACGCCATCTTCTTTTCCGTCCAAACCATCGCCACTATAGGCTACGGCCAGATGACGCCCAAGGGCACAATCGCCAACTCGCTCGTTGCCGTGGAGGCCCTGTCCGGCCTGCTCGGTTTCGCGTTGATCACCGGCCTGCTCTTCGCCCGGTTCTCCCGCCCTTCCGCTCAAATCCTCCGCAGCAAAGTCGCCCTGATCGCACCCTACAAGCACCACACGGCGCTCATGTTCCGTATCGCCAATGGCCGCGTCAGCCAGCTTATCGACCTCAAAGCCATCGTCACCTACAGTTGGATGGACCGTACCGATCCGGCACGTCCCGTCCGCCGCTTTCTCCCTCTCCCCCTTGAGCGCGATGGCGTCGTCCTTCTTCCCACGCAATGGGTCATCGTCCATCCGATCGACGAGAAGAGCCCTTTCTACGGCCGCTCACAGCAACAAATCCTCACCGCCGACCCCGAAGTCTTTGTCGCGCTCTCCGCCCTCGACGAGACATTTTCTCAGACTGTACACGCCCGCTTCTCCTACGCCGACAGCGACATTGTTCACGGCGCTAAATTCGTCGACCTTTTCGGCACAACTCCTGACGGCGTCGTCACGATCGACCTCGCCAAACTCAGCGACCATCACCCAATGCGGCTGCCAGGCGTTCCAGGTTCCGCACAAACGTCGCCGACCGGATGATCTTCTGCCGGGGAGGCTGCGGCCCGTCGAACAACTCGATCCGGTCGTTCTCTTTCACCGGGATCGCCCGTCCGTTAATCGTTAGCACCATATCGTGCGCCACAAAGACGGACACCACCTTATCCGCTTTCCCGATCTGCCCCTCTTCCACCCACGCCCCCCGGTCGTCCATCGCGCGGATGATCTGCGCCGCATCGCCCCTTGTCACCAACTCATCGCCCATCCAGGGTGACAATCCATGCAGCCGGTCTGGCCGGGCTTTCCGCTCCACTCGCAGCGCGTCGTACTCTTTGCGGATCCGCGGCAGCCGCTCCGCGCCGGTAATCACCCCATAGTGCGTGATCACGCTCTTATCGTCGTAACTGATCTGATACCCGTCGATCCGCGCCGATCCCAATCCCTTCGCCTGGATCTGCGTGCCCTTCGTGATGTACAGCGCGCGGTTCGTCTTCAGTTCCATAAAGCGCGGAATCCGCCGCCCGCCCGGCAGGACGGATTTTTCCAGGTACGCCAGCGCCGGACCAACCGCGTCCAGATACTTCCGCTCTCCCGTCTCCCGATAAAG
The DNA here is from genome assembly GCA_016185425.1 of Acidobacteriota bacterium. GTDB lineage: Bacteria > Acidobacteriota > Terriglobia > Bryobacterales > Bryobacteraceae. The sequence goes on from JACPNQ010000012.1 coordinate 86,047, forward strand.
CACCATTAGAATCTGCATGATCCCCTGTGATTCCCCGCCCGTCACCGATGGCGGCTCAAACAGCCGAGCCCACGCCGGATGCATCTCCGCGTCATACTGCTGCGCCCAAGCCGGCTGCGGCTCCGGCATCTGCGCCAGCAGGATGAAACCACCACCCTTCTCGGCCGCCGCCGTGAATCGTTTGTCCCCGTAGATCCGCCCCGCCTCCAGGTACATGTCGATCATGTCCGCAATCGAGTTGTCGTTGAACGTGTAGTGCTCTTTGTAGTTTTCCCCCGGCCACTTCCGGGACCAGCTTTCCGGATAACTCGCCTTCTTCACCGGAAACCTGGAACCGTCCGGCGGCGCCGAAAACCGCTGCGGCCACGCCCCATTCGGATACTGCACCGTCAGCATGGTATCCAGCGCATACAACGCCGCTTCATGAATCGGCGCGTCCCGGAACTTCAGCTCCCGGTCCACGCGCATCAGTAGCCGCACCATCTCCTGCGAAACGTTGTCGTCAAGCGTCGTTGGCGGCGTCTTCTGCCCTTTGCAGTTCCCATCCGCGCGATAGGGATAATTTGCCCGCTTGGCCGGATCGAACTCGATGATGTAGTCCCATCCGCCGCTGCACAACTGTCCCGCCACTCCGGCCCGTGCCGCCTTCACCGCTGCGTCCAGATAGAACCTGTCCCCGGTCGCCTGCCACGCCTCCAGGTATGCCATTCCAACAACGGGCGTCCCCTCCCGCTGCGTCTCCACCTGCGTTGGGCCTTCGGAGTGTTCGGAACGCCCATAGCTCAAATCATCGGTGTAGGTATAGTGATACCCGCCCTGAGTTGACACACGGTCCAGATAGAACGTCGACGCCTTTTTCATCGCGGACAGGATCTGCTCCCGCGTCTGAGCCGGCAAAGCGCACGCACTCGCCAGCAGCAATAAAACTACGCTGCGCAACATGCGTACATTCTATGTGGGAACTAGCGGCCCGCGGCAATCCCCTTGTGAATCTGCTGTAGGCTCCACACTCGAATCGGATCGCGCCGCCGGCTTGCCGCTGCCTGCACAGCCGCCCGCGCCGCGCTCATCGTTGTGATGCACGGCACCCGGTACTGAATCGCCGCGCGCCGGATTGCCTTCTCATCGCTGAAACTGTGTACGCCGGTGGTCGTGTAGATGGCCAGTTTCAACTTGCCTGCCTTCAACAGGTCCACCGCATTGGGACGGCCTTCATTGACCTTGAATACGGTCAGGCACTCCAGCCCAGCCGCCTTGATCATGCTCGCCGTGCCGCGCGTCGCCGCCAGCTTATATCCCAGTTCAGCAAACCGCCGCGCGACTTCAATCGCCTCGGATTTGTGCCGGTCGCTGACGCTGATAAATACTGTCCCAGCCTCCGGCAACGGAGATCCAGCGCTTAACTGCGCTTTCGCAAACGCCTCTCCGAAGTTCTCGCCGACGCCCATCACTTCGCCCGTCGACCGCATCTCCGGGCCCAGCACCGGGTCCACGCCGTGGAACTTGTTAAACGGGAACACCGGCGATTTCACAAAGAATTGCGGTACATCCAGCACGCCGCTGGTCTTCCCCTGGGTCATGTGCGCAAAGTCCGTCAGCTTCTTGCCCAGCATCAGGCCAACCGCGATCTTCGGCAGCGGCACACCCGTCGCCTTCGCGACAAACGGCACCGTGCGCGATGCCCGCGGATTCACTTCAATCACGTACACGTTGCCCTCTTTGATGGCAAACTGCACGTTCATCAGGCCAATGACATTCAGCGCCCGCGCCATACGCACGGAGTACTCCTGAATGGTCTGCAACTCCTTCGCGCCGATCCCAAACGGGGGCAAAACGCAGGAGCTATCCCCCGAATGAATTCCGGCTTCCTCGATGTGTTCCATAATGCCCGCGATCAGGACGTTCTCGCCGTCGCTCAGGCAGTCCACATCCACTTCCATTGCATCTTCCAGAAACCGGTCCACCAGCACCGGCCGGTCCTGCGAGAACACCACGGCTTCCCGCATATACCGCCGCACCGTGTCCTCGTCGTAGGCGATCGTCATCGCCCGGCCGCCAAGCACGTAGCTCGGCCGGACCAGCACCGGGTAACCCAGTCTGCCCGCGACCTCGCACGCCTCTTCCACGCTTGTCGCCGTACCATTGGGCGGGCATGGAATCTGCAGATCCTCCAGCAGTTTTCCAAACAGCCTCCGGTCTTCGGCCAAATCGATATTCTTCGGATCGGTGCCGATAATCGGCACCCCGGCGCGCTGTAGCGGCAGCGCTAAGTTTAACGGAGTTTGCCCGCCGAACTGCACAACCACGCCATCGGGCTTCTCGGTGTCGTAGATGTTCAACACCTCTTCGAGCGTCAACGGCTCAAAGTACAGCCGGTCCGACGTGTCGTAGTCCGTCGACACCGTCTCCGGATTGCAGTTCACCATGATCGATTCATGGTCGAACTCCTGCAGCGCAAAACTCGCGTGGCAGCAGCAGTAATCGAACTCAATGCCCTGTCCGATCCGGTTCGGCCCCGCGCCCAAAATCATGACTTTTTTGCGGTCCGTCGGCTCCGCTTCGCACTCCGACTCGTAGCTGGAGTAGAGATACGGCGTGAAGCTCTCAAACTCGGCCGCGCAGGTATCCACACGGTTAAACACCGCCGTCACGCCCAACTCTTTCCGCTTCGCTCGTACAGCCAGCGGGTCCGCATTCCAGAACCGCGCCATCGACACGTCGGAAACGCCGCAGCGCTTCGCCTCGCGCATCGCCGCGGCGCCGATACTCTCCAACGTCTCCGCCTGCAGCGATCGATTCAGTTCAATCCCTTCGTTCACCTGCCGGAGGAACCAAGGGTCGATGTTCGTTAGCTCAAATACCTGCTCCACCGTCCATCCCCGCTCAAACGCAAACAGGATGTAATTCAATCGTTCCGCCGTCGGCGTAATCAGCTTCGCCGGGATCAGCGCCTCGTCCAGCGCCTCTTCCTTAGTCGCTGACTTCCCCGTCTCCAGCGACCGTATCGCCTTTGCGAGCGACTGCTTGAACGTCCGGCCGATCGACATCACTTCGCCGACCGATTTCATCTGCGTTCCCAGAGTCGGATCCGCTCCCGGGAACTTCTCGAACTGCCAGCGCGGAATCTTTGTCACTACATAGTCGATCGTTGGCTCAAAACACGCCGGCGTTAACCGCGTAATGTCGTTCTTGATCTCATCCAGGCGGTAGCCGACGGCCAGCTTCGCCGCGATCTTCGCAATCGGGAATCCCGTGGCCTTCGATGCCAGCGCCGATGACCGCGACACGCGCGGATTCATCTCGACGACTACCATCCGCCCGTCTTTCGGATTGATCGCAAACTGCACGTTCGATCCGCCGGTGTCCACGCCAATCTCACGCAAACACGCCAGCGACGCATCACGCATCATCTGGTATTCGCGGTCCGAGAGTGTCTGCGCCGGCGCCACGGTTATCGAATCGCCCGTGTGTACGCCCATCGGGTCAAAGTTTTCAATCGAGCAGATGATGATCGCGTTGTCCGCCAAATCGCGCATCACCTCCATCTCGTACTCTTTCCACCCCAGCACCGACTCTTCAATCAGCACTTCGCCCACTGGCGACAGATCCAACCCGCGCGCCAGAATCTCTTCCAGATCTTCGGCGTTATAGGCAATGCCGCCGCCGCTCCCGCCCATCGTAAAGCTCGGCCGCAGAATCATCGGATACCCGACCCGGTCGGCGAACGCGAAGCCCGCCTTCATATCTGTGATCAACTGCGAAGTCGGCGTCTCCAGACCGATTTTCCGCATCGCGTCTTTGAACAGCAGCCGGTCCTCGGCCTTTTTGATGCTATCGATCTTCGCGCCGATCAACTCAACGTCGTATTCATCCAACACGCCCGCTTCCGCCAGCGCCACGGACAGGTTCAACCCCGTCTGTCCACCGACGGTCGAAAGAAGCGCATCCGGCCGCTCTTTCTTGATGATCTCCGTCAAATAGGGAACGCTCAGCGGCTCCACATACGTCTGGTCCGCTAACTCCGGGTCCGTCATAATCGTCGCCGGATTCGAATTCACCAGAACAACTTCAAACCCATCGGCCTTCAACGCCTTGCAGGCCTGCGTGCCCGAATAGTCGAACTCGCACGCCTGGCCGATAATAATCGGTCCCGATCCGATGATCAGGACGCGGTGTATGTCATTGCGGCGTGGCATGTATTACTGTCTGTGCTCCTGCATCAAGGCCATGAAATCGTCGAACAGGTAGAGCGAATCGTGCGGCCCCGGCGCCGCCTCCGGATGATACTGGACGCAGAACACCGGCTCCGACTTGTGCCGCAAGCCTTCCACCGTCTGATCGTTCAAATTTACGTGCGTGATCTCCGCCACGTGCTCCGAGATCGAGTCCGGATCCACGGCAAACCCATGGTTTTGCGCCGTGATCTCCACCTTGTTCGTCTTCCTGTTCAGCACCGGATGGTTCCCGCCTCGGTGACCGAACTTCAACTTATACGTCTTTCCGCCCATCGCCAGGCCCAGAATCTGGTGTCCGAGACAGATCCCGAACACCGGCTTTTTCCCGATCAGCTTCCGCACCTCGGCCGCTTGCGCCTCCAGCGGCTCCGGATCACCCGGTCCATTCGACAAAAACACCCCGTCCGGATTGAGGGACAAAACGTCCTCGGCGGTCGCGCCCGATGGCACCACGGTCACGCGGCAGCCGCTCGTCACCAGGCGCCGCAGAATGTTGCGCTTGATGCCGAAATCGTAAGCCACAACATGGTGCGCGCCCGATCCGGCGCCGCGCACCCTCTCGCTCGGCGAGCACGGCTCCACCGGCGAATCCCACGTGTACAGGTTGGAAGTCGAAACGCGTGTCGCCAGGTCCAGCCCCGCCATGGATGGGATGTTGCGGGCCTTCTCGATCAACCCTTTCACATCGGTCGAAATGGAAGAGAGCACGCCGCGCATGACGCCTCGCGTACGAAGGTGCCGCACAAGCTTCCGTGTATCGATCGAATCGATGATCGGAATATTGTACAGCTTCAAAAACGCGTCCGCCGCCTGGTCGCTACGCCAGCTCGAAACAATGGGCGAAAAATCGCGAACCGCTAATCCCTCAATAAACGGCCTGGCCGACTCCATGTCGCCATCATTCGCGCCGTAATTGCCGATTTGCGGATAGGTCAGGACAACAATTTGCCCTGCATAGGATGGGTCGGTGAAAATTTCCTGGTAACCGGTGAGCGATGTATTGAAAACAACTTCACCGGATCGTTCCGTGAGCGCACCAAAAGCCCGGCCCTCGAAGACTGTTCCGTCTTCCAGGGCGAGGATTGCTGGGTTCAATGTGGGGATTCCTCCGAACGGTGGGACTCTAATCAGTATAAAGCAAAAACCGTGTCAGACACCATTTTCGCTCGCGGCAGAACACGCTTCCCGTATAATAAAAAGTTCACTCGGTCTATGAGCTCGTCGGCCTCTACTCTGGCGCGCGCCGCGCGCCTCTACGAAGCCCCAGTCGGAAAAAAAGCAGTTATGGCAATCTCGGGCGTAATCCTCTTCGGATTCGTCCTCGGCCACATGCTGGGCAACCTTCAAATCTTCCTGCCGCCCGGCATCGATGGAAAATTTCCCATCGATGCCTACGGTGAGGCGCTCCGCCACAACCAGCCCCTCCTCTACGGCACCCGCGTCGTCCTTTTAATCGCCGTCATCGCCCACATCATCAGCGCCATTCAGCTCGCGACGCTTAAGATCGCCGCCCGTCCCGTCGCCTACGCCCGCTACACCCCCATCGCGTCGTCCTACGCCTCTCGCACCATGTATTGGTCCGGACCTATCCTCGCCGCTTTTATCGTTTACCACCTGCTCCACTTCACCACCGGCACCGTCCATCCCTCGTTCCGGGATCTCCATGTCCACGACAACGTCATCGCCGGTTTCTCCGTCTGGTACGTCTCGGCCTTCTACATACTCGCGATGGTCCTGCTCTGCCTCCACCTCTATCACGGCATCTGGTCGATGACGCAGTCGGTCGGCTTCTCCCACCCAACCTACACGCCGAAAATCAAACTCGGCGCCAAGGCCTTCGCGATCGTCATCGCCGCCGGCAACATCTCCATCCCACTCTCCGTCCTCTTCGGGGTGGTCAAATAAATGGCACTCAACCCCCGCACCCCATCCGGTCCTATCGAAAAGCGCTGGGACAACGCCAAGTTCGAAATGAAGCTGGTCAACCCAGCCAACAAGCGGAAATACAACGTCCTCGTAGTCGGCTCCGGTCTGGCCGGCGGCAGCGCCGCCGCAACTCTCGCCGAGCTCGGCTACAACGTCAAATGCTTCTGCTTTCAGGACTCCCCCCGCCGCGCTCACTCCATCGCCGCCCAAGGCGGTATCAACGCCGCCAAAAACTACCAAAACGATGGCGACTCCATCTACCGGCTCTTCTACGACACCGTCAAAGGCGGCGACTTCCGCGCCCGTGAGTCGAACGTCTATCGCCTTGCCCAAATCTCCGTCAATATCATCGACCAGGCCGTAGCCCAAGGCGTCCCCTTCGCGCGAGAATACGGCGGCACACTCGCCAATCGCAGCTTCGGCGGCGCCCAGGTATCCCGCACGTTCTACGCGCGCGGCCAGACGGGTCAGCAACTCCTCCTCGGCGCCTACCAGGCGCTCGAACGCCAGATCGACGCCGGCCGCGTCAAGATGTTCCCCCGCACGGAAATGCTGGATTTGATCGTCATCGACGGCAAAGCCCGCGGCATTATCACGCGCAACCTGGTCAGCGGACAGATCGACATCCATATGGCCGACGCCGTTCTCCTTGCCACCGGCGGCTACGGCAACGTCTTCTATCTCTCCACGAACGCCAAAGGCTCCAACGTCACCGCGGGCTGGCGCGCCTACAAACGCGGCGCCTTCTTCGGAAACCCCTGTTTCACGCAAATCCATCCCACCTGCATCCCCGTCTCGGGCGATTACCAATCGAAGCTCACGCTCATGTCGGAATCGCTGCGGAACGACGGCCGGATCTGGGTACCGAAGAAACAAGGCGATACCCGCCCGCCCCAACAGATTCCCGAAGCCGAGCGCGACTACTACCTCGAACGTATCTATCCGTCCTTCGGCAATCTCGTCCCTCGTGACGTGGCCAGCCGCGCCGCCAAGCGCATGTGCGACGAAGGCCAAGGCGTCGGCAACACTGGCCTGGGCGTTTATCTCGATTTCGGCGCATCTATCGAACGGCTCGGCCAACAAGCCATTAGCGAGCGCTACGGCAACCTGTTCGAGATGTACGAGCGCATCACTGGCGAAAGTCCCTACAAAACGCCCATGCGCATTTTCCCTGCCGTGCACTACACCATGGGCGGCCTTTGGGTTGACTATCACCTGATGTCAACCATCCCAGGCCTCTTCGTTCTCGGCGAAGCCAACTTCTCCGACCACGGCGCCAACCGCCTCGGCGCCAGCGCGTTGATGCAGGGTTTAGCCGACGGCTACTTCGTCATCCCTTACACGCTCGGCAACTATCTCGCCTCCAATCCGCTCGATAAGGTCGCCGGCGACCACCCTTCCGCGCAAGCCGCAAAGGAGGAAGTCGAAGCCCGCGTCAGGACGCTTCTTTCCATCAAAGGCAGGCGCACCGTCGACAGCTTCCACCGCGAGCTCGGCAAGCTCATGTGGGACCACTGCGGCATGGCCCGCAACAAAACCGCTCTTGATGGCGCCGCCGAAAAAATCCGTGCGCTTAAAGGCGAGTTCTGGCAAAACGTCAACGTTCTCGGGGAGTCTTCTGACTTGAACCAAAGCCTCGAAAAAGCGGGACGCGTAGCCGACTTCCTCGAGCTCGGCGAGCTGATGTGCATCGACGCCGCCGATCGCAATGAATCCTGCGGCGGCCACTTCCGCGAGGAGTATCAGACGCTCGAAGGCGAAGCCATGCGCGATGACGCCAACTTCTCCTACGCCGCGGCCTGGGAGTATACCGGCGAAGGGAAACCAGCCGCGCTCCACAAGGAGCCGCTGACCTTCGAATACGTCAAGCCGTCCCAGCGGAGCTACAAGTAATGCGCTTAACTCTTCACATCTGGCGCCAAAAGAGTCCCACAGACAAGGGACGGATGGTCCCTTACACACTCGACAGCGTCTCCGGGCACATGTCGTTTCTCGAAATGCTCGACGTGCTCAACGAGCAGTTGATCGGCAAGGGTGAGGAGCCCGTCGCGTTCGATCACGACTGCCGCGAAGGCATCTGTGGCTCCTGCGGATTCGTCATCAACGGCGTCGCCCACGGACCGAGGCGCGGCACCACCGTTTGCCAGCTTCACATGCGCGAGTTCGAGGACAACGCCGAGCTCTATCTCGAGCCCTGGCGCGCCGCGGCATTCCCCGTCATTAAGGATCTCGTGGTCAACCGCAGCGCCTTCGACCGCATCATCGCCTCCGGCGGCTACATCAGCGTCCCCACCGGCAGCGCCCCGGACGGCAACGCCATCCCCGTGCCCAAGCAAGATTCCGATATGGCCATGGCCGCCGCCACTTGCATCGGCTGTGGAGCCTGTGTCGCCGCCTGCCCCAACGCCAGCGCGTCTCTATTCACGTCCGCGAAGATCAGCCATTTGGGACTACTCCCCCAAGGTCAACCCGAACGCCATTCGCGCGCAGTGCGTATGGTGGCGCAGGCCAAGGACGAAGGGTTCGGCAACTGCACAAACATCGGCGAATGCGAAGCCGTCTGTCCCAAGGGCATTCAAATCGAAAACATCGCCCGGATGAACCGCGACTTCATCGCTGGCGCGGCCGCTTACCGCGAGGCGCAGGCCGAAGCCGGAGCAGGATGACAACACGGAAGCGCGACGAGCCTAGGCACTCGTCGCACTTTCCCTCTGGCAATCTACTTCATGGGCGCGATATAGCTCTGGTCCTTCAGATACCGGTACATCTCGTATTCGGAACGCGTGATCATCGGGCGTAGCCTGGCCACGAACTTGTCATACGTGGCCCGACCTCCCATCGCTCTCACCATCGGAGCCTCTCCGTCCAGGTCGCCCCACTTATCGAGTCCGGTCACACTGCTCATCTCATAGTTCGAGCCGCCATAACGGACACGCGCTACGCTGAAGAGCTTGCTGCCGCTCTTCTTCATCGCCGGTAATACGTCGGCTTTGATCAACGCCCGGTACTCACCCAACTGGTCTGGCCGGACCCAGGTGCGAAGCACTCGCGCCATGGCCTGGGGCTCATCGGCTGGCAACGGAAGACTCAATTCCGCGTCCAGCTCATAGTACACCCGCCTTGTGGATTCCACCGTATTCATGATCCGGCTGCCCAGCGCGGTGAGTTGCCCATCGATGGACTGCAATTTGGGTTCCCTCTCCCGCTGCCGCCTGTCGAGATCGGCCCACTTCGACGAATAGTTGACCAGGGCATATTCACGAGGTCCGGAAAGCGACGACCATAGGGTAAAGCTCCCTTCGCCGCCGCCCTTCTTCACCGCCTCCGCATATTCTTTTGTGGCGGCAAGGAAGTCCGCGATGCGGTCTGACTTGACGGTATAAAACGCGACGGTTCGAATCGTTGGTTGTGCAGGCTGTGCGAACGCAATGCCCGCGCTGAAGCATGTCAAAAAGCCGAGACGTATCCATCTGCGGCGAGTCGGAATATTCATTCGATCCCTCCCTAAGGATGATAGGAACCAGGTGCTCCCTAGTGAGCGCCCGGCCAGTGGGATTATACGCCTGTGAACAACAGATGCAAGCGGTGGATACAATCTGTCAATGAATCGTCGCGCCCTTCTCAGTCTCTTTCCCATCGCAAAAGCGTGGGCGCAGCAGGCCAGCCAGCCCTTTGACGCCCACGGGCCTCTGGTCATCGAGCGCAAACGCGAAGGCAAACCCCGCGCCGGTCAAACCGTCCTGGCCATCCAGCCCCACAGTGACGATATCCCCATCTTCGCCGCCGGCCTCTTCGCGAAGCTGATCGACGAAGGCGCCACGCCGTATCTCATCCGCGTCACCAACGACGATATGGCTGGGCCCGGCAACTACGCCGAAACCGTCATGGCCAACCGCCGCGACCACGACGCGCTCGGTAAAGTCTTCGGCGTCAAAAAAATCTTCGACCTCAACTACAACAATCACATGATGGACAACATCGCCCGCAGCGAGCTCCGTCAACGATTCATATTCTTGTTCCGGCTCCTTAAAGCGGACATCGTCATCACCTACGATCCCACCGGCCACTACGAAGAGAACCCCGATCACTATGTAACCAGCGCATGCGTTGAAGCCGCCGCCTGGATGGCCGCGGGAGACAAAGACTATCCCGAACACTTTGATGCCGGCCTCACCCCCTACGCCGTCAAGGAAAAATACTATTTCGCCCGCTTCCAGCAACAGGTGAACCGCGTCATCGACATCACTCCCTGGATCGAAAAGAAAATCGACGCCAATCTCGAAAACAAAGCCCAAGGACCCGCCGGCGAAACCGGCGCGAAGCTCCGCGCGAAACTCGCCGCCGAAGGCCGCGCCTTGCCGCTCCTCGGCGACAACGATCTGACCGCCAATCGCGAGTATATCCGCCAGTTCGTCCTCGCCAGAGACCGCCAAACCGGCGCCAAATACGGCCTCCAGTACGCCGAGCCCTATCACTACATCGGCCCAGGCTCCGACGCCGTCGGCGACTACATCAAACGGAACGCCAGGCGACCTTTGTAAATTGCCGTCCTAGGCGAAACAACCGGCCGCTCTGAGCCCCCTATCGGCATCTCGCCTCCCGGGGGGGATCGACGGATCGTCCCCGCAAATCGCGCGCCAGGATGTAGTTTGCAACTGAGAAGCCTGACCGATAAGCAATGGATACTACTTTTCTCTTTTCTCGCCCTCTTCACCGCATTCGAACTCTACGGGCCCAGTCTCCAGGCACCCTATATTTTTGACGACGGTGCGCTCCCTTTCGCCGCGCCTCGCCTCCAAACTGCGCCGCTGGCAACGTGGATCTCCGGAAACCGGCCGGTACTCATGCTGTCGTACTGGCTCAACAGTGAAAATGACTTTTCTGTTACCGGCGCGTTTCATCGGACGAATGTCTTCATCCACGTCATCAACAGTATTCTCGTCTTCCTCATTATCCGCCGCTTCCTGCCCGCTAACCGCTGGCTTCCGGCCCTCCTCGCAGGCATCTTCCTCGTCCACCCCCTCCAAACCGAATCGGTGGCCTATATCGCCGGCCGCTCCGAATCGCTGTGCGCCCTGTTCAGTCTGGCCGCGTTTGCCATCTTCCTGATTCGCCCTGAGGGCCCCATTACCTGGACTCGTTCCGCCGCCACTCTTGCGTTCTACGCCGCCGCTGTCCTCACTAAAGAAAACGCCGTTATATTGCCGGCGCTTTTCCTGCTGACAGATCTATTCCAGTCTCCCCAGTCTGTACGTCAAAACTGGCGCCTCTACGCCCCCGTCACCGTTCTCGGCGCCGCCGGCATTCTCATGGTTGTCCGCGTCCTTGCCGGCGCGCGCACGGCCGGATTCAACTCCAATATTGCCTCCTGGGATCACTATGCCCTCACGCAGACTCGCGCCGTGTTCCACTACATCCGCCTCGCTGTCCTGCCAATAGGTCAATCGATCGATCACGATTTCCAAATTTCCCAATCTCTCGCCGATCACCACACCTGGCTGTTTCTGACGCTACTTCTTCTACTAATCACGGCTGCAGTGCTCTTGCGCCATCGCTTCCCCCTCGCCGCGTTCGGTTTCTTCTTATTTCTCATCCTGCTAGCGCCCACATCCAGTTTCGTCCCCATTGCCGACCCATTCGTCGAGCGGCGCATGTATCTTCCCATGCTCGGTCTGTTGCTCATCGCCGCCGATGCCCTTCGCCGGATTCAGTTCTCCCCGCCGCTCGCCGTGGCCGCATTGGCCGCGCTGTCATTTCTCACCTATCAGCGCAACATCGTCCTTAGCCAACCCCTCGTCCTTTGGATCGACACGGTTAAGTCGGGAACGCAGAATGGCCGCCCTTATAGTTTTCTCGCCGACGCCGCCGTCAAAGCCGGCGCCTGCAACGACGTCGCGCCATTCATGGACGATGCGCTCCGCCGGCTTCCGAATCACTTCCAAGTCCTCCTCGGCGCGGCCACGGTCCTCGAGTGCCTCAACAAGCCCGCCGACGCGGTCCGGCTTCTACGGCAGGCCGTTCGCATCAGGCCCTCTTCCGCGGAAGCCCATGAATTGCTTGGTCTACTCTACGGCGAAATGGGTGAGATGGACGCCGCTCGCGAATCCCTTCAAACCGCTGCGCGCCTCAATCCCGATTCGGCCAACGTACACCTGTCACTGGGCATCTGGTACCAAGCCGCCAACGACTTCCCCAAAGCCGCCGCCGCCTTCCGTCGCGTTCTTCAATATGAGCCTAACAACGCCGTAGCTCGAGACGCACTCCGCAAGGTGGAAACAATCTTGGCCAGTCGCTGACCCATTAGTCCGGCGCGGTATATTCCGGCGGCACATCGTCCTCCCGCACAGCGCGAGTCCTCACAGGCCCCTGATCGGCGTCCGGTGCATCCTCAATGCCGCTAATGAGTTCCGCCTCAAAATACTGCCCTTCCTCGACGAGTTCGGAAACGCTCTCCGAATCAACGTCTTCGATATTCGACAGGCCCTGCGTATCTCCGGATTGTCCGCCCGACCCGGGTCCCATCCCGGCCGGCCGCCTGGAGATCGGTTTATAGGTCTCGGTCCCTTTTTTCTTTTCCATACACTATCCCCAGCAACTCGCCTTCCAAAGAACCGAGCCAAACACCGATTTAATCTACCCAACGGTGCGAGCACCTCCTCCACATCGGCCGCATGATCCGCTAATCCCCCAAAATACGCCTTCCGGGCAGCAAAGAACGGAAACCCCAAACCGCTCGCACCACACGACGGGCTCGCCTATCAGTTCGAGCGCGCCTCTCGAACCCGCCGGCAACAGCGGGGCCTGATACGCGGCAATCCTCAGTTCACCTGCTCCAGAATCACAAAATCGCCGGGATTCCATGCCTGCGCGATCACGTACAGCTTCTTCCCCACCTTCCGCATCACCGCATTGTGGATGTGCTGGAAGTTCGCTAGCGCCAGCTCTTCTTTCGGCATGATCGTCGATACAACCTTGTCGTTCTCCAGAATGTAAATCGGCGCGCCCTTCGTGCGGTCCGGCCCGTGCAGCGCCCCAATCACCATGTAAGGCCCGTCGTAGAACGTATCGCACGGAAACGACCCCGCCGGCAGCTTCACTGTCTCCAGATACTTACCCTCTGGCGTAAAACGGTCGACCTCCGAATTCGGCCGGTCGGCAATGTCAATCCGCTTCTTGCCGACAGGCACGGTCACACCATGGCCGGTCCCAAACTGTCCCACGCCCGTCCCTCTGCCGCCGAACGAGAGCTTATTCCACGTAGCGTCAAAGTTCTTACCGGGCTTCACGCGCGCCGTCAGCACATAATCCAGCTTCGAATACCCTGTCGGTATGTAGAACAGCCCATCCAAATACTCCACGTCCGTCGGAATGAAGGGCCCATTGTTCTTGAAGTAATTGTTCACCGTCGGATCGCCCAGATCCGTATCCGCCGTCGGCGGCTTCAGCGTATGCACCAGCGTTCCATCCAACTTCGTCGTGAACACACGGTTCGCCGCGTTGCCCGGGAACGTCAGATAGGTTTCCTTCTCCGCGGTCCACAACATGGCGTTATGCATGTTGGTCCCTTTCATCTCCTCCGCCGTCGGCAGCAGCTTGATGTTCTTCAAGTCCGCGCTGATCTGCAGAATTCCCGCCCCCGGCAGTGCGAAGTAGGTCTCACCCTTCCCCTTGCGCCGGTCCACCGCAAACCCGCCGTGCGCCGACTTCAGCACTTTTTGCGCCTCCGCAGGCAAATGCTCAGAGGTATATAACACCTTAAAGCGCAGCTTTCCCTGGCCGCTGGTCTTCTCTCCCGCTGCTTGCGTGGCAGGAATCATTGCGGAGACAAGCACAATAGCGACAAGCGCGAAAAAGGCAGGTGTAATCGGCGATCGTTTCATAGCTCCCGCCATTCTACTTGAGTTCCGGCCTCTGAGGTTTACATCCTCCGCCCAGCCGGAAAACCCTCGAACGCAGGTTTAGAACCCCGGTCAATCCCTAAAGCCGCGGCGCCGGCGGCTTCGACACCTTCCACGGAAAGACACCTTTCCGCTTCATCTTCCGCCGGTAGACACTATCGCCCGCCGTCACATACAGCGTATCCAGCCCCGGCCCCGCAAACACCGCATTCGAAATCCCCTTCCCTTCCGGCTTCAACAATACCGCCGTTGTCCTCCCAGCCGGATCGTTCACCTGCAATCCCATCCGCGTGGCCACATACAGAAACCCTTCCGTATCCACCGTGAATCCGTCCGCTCCCGATCGCATCTGCCCCTCCCCCGCCTCATCCTCCATCTCCAATCGATGAAAGGCGACGCCGTAAGCCAACGACCCATCTCCCTGCACCTGGAACGACCACACCCAGCGCGTGGACATATCCGCCACCATCAGCAACGACTGGTCCGGCGACAACCTCACTCCATTCGGAAACGAAATCCCTTCATGCACCACCCGCTTCTCGCCCTTCGCATTCACAAACCAAACCCGCTTCGCCTGCGGATCCGTAAAGTAAATCTCCCCCTTCGCATTCACCGCCAGGTCATTGGACCCCGCCCCCTCCGCCACCACACGTTCCCCGCCTCCCATCTCATAGGCCACAATCCTCTTCCGGCCGTTCTGGCACGCATACAACCGTCCATCCGGCCCGAACATCAAGCCATTCACCCCGCCGGTGTCTTCCTGAAAAACACTCACCTTCCCCGACGCATGCTCCGCCTTGTGAATCCGGTTATTCGGAATATCGGAGAAGTAGACGTTTCCTTCCGCATCCACCGCCGGCCCTTCCGTAAATCTGTGCCCCTTGCTCACCAACTCCCAATCCACCAACGGATCCACAAACCGCGCCGCGAACGACTTCACAGGCTTTGCAATCGGCTTCGTCCAATCCCGCCAAACCCAGCGCAACGCATCCGGCAGCAGCGGCCCGCCGTGCTTCATGTTGTGTCCCTCAGTGCCCGAAACGAACTTCGCGTCGTACCCAGCCTGGTCCAGCGCCGCGATCATATCCAGGTTGCTTTGATAGTTCACGTCGCCAGTCCCATCCTGCAGGAGGATCCGTAGCGGCTTGCCTTCAAACTTCCGAACCTGCGACGGCAGAATCAGCGCCCCGCGCTGATGCGTGAATCCCGCAATGAAACTCACAACACGCCGGAAATAATCGGGCCGTTCCCAAACCGTGTTCACCGAGCAGTTCCCGCCCGATGACGATCCCGATATCGCCCGCATATTCGGATCGTTCGTCAGGTTGTACGACTTCCCCACGACAGGCAGAATCTCTTCAATCAGAAACCGCGCATACCGTCCCGTCACCGCGTCGTACTCATAGCTCCGGTGAAACCGTGCCTGCTCATCCGAATTGCGAGCCGGCAATACGCCAGGGCTGATCAGGATCGCAATCGTCACCGGCATCTCGCCCTTATGAATCAGGTTGTCGAACACAATCGGAACTCGCGAATGGCCCGTCTCATTCACAAACCCGGAGCCGTCCTGGAAGATCATCACCGCCGCCGGCTTGGCGGCATCATACTGCGCCGGCACATAGACCCAATAGTCATGCGTCGTGCCCGGATATACGGTGCTCGCCGCCAGCACGTGCTTGGTGACTTTGCCGGCCGGCACTCCCGGCTGCCGGGAAGAATCGGGGCCGTAGACATACTCCTCAGCCTTAGCCAGCGGAGCGAGTGCAAGGGGAAGAAAGGAGCGGCGCAGCATAGCCTCAATCATAAATAACTCGTGCCAAGCGCGGCGGCTGCGGCCCTGCGATATCATACCCCCGGTATGCGCGCCTTGATCCTCTTCACAGCCACCGTCTGCGCCCAACCCGGAGTCGCCGTTGTAGAAAAGATCGCTGGCAAAGTCGGCTTCTACTCCTCCACCGGCGAACGCACCAGCGAGGTCAAAGTAGGCACCTATCCGCACGAGATCGTCCGCTCCCTCGACGCCAAATCGCTCTACATCACAGACAACGGCATTCTCTGGATGCAGTATGCGGGCAAAGGCGGCAACACCATCTCCATCATCGACGTCGCTACGCGTACTAAAACCGGCGTCATCGACCTCGGCGAATACCGTCGGCCCCACGGCATGGCCGTCCACCCGTCCACAGGCCAACTGGTCGTAACCATCGAGAATCCCGACGGTCTCTTACTGGTCGATCCGCAACAGCGCAAAGTAATTCGCAAGTTCGATGTCCAGGGCAAGTCCCCCCATATGGTCTTATTCGGCCCGGACGGGAAACGAGCCTATGTCTCCAACACCAACAGCGGCACACTCGCCTCCATTGAAATCGCCACGGGGAAAACGAAGCTCATCCCGACAGGCAGGTACCCGCAGGGGGGCGTCCTTTCTCCGGATGGCAAAACCATCTATCTGACCAACGCCGAGAGTAATGCCATATCGATCATCAGCACCGTCGAGGATAAGGTAGTCGGTGAAATCCAAACAGCTACCTACCCGAACCGCGTCGCGATAACTCCCGACGGCAAAACGCTGGTGTACTCCCTGGGCCAGAAGGGCCAGGCCGTAGGCTTCGCGGACACAGCCACCGGCAAGCAGACCGGCACAGTTGCCCTCAACGGCCAACCCCTCTCGCTGACCCTGACAAAGGACGGCAAGTACGCATTCTCCGGCATCCAGGATCAGGGAAGAATTCACGTCATCGACGTCGCCCAGCGCAAAATCATCCGGACAATCACGACCCCCATGGACGCTGGCCCCGATCCCGCGCTTCCGCTCGAAGAGTAGCCAGGCGCCGCTAAATCAACTGGTGGGTCTGTAGATCGATTCTGAAGCGGTCGAACAGCCGCGGTCCGGTGCTCCGGGACTCATGCGGACGCGGAACGGAGTAGTAGGCGCCGTGAACGTGTCGCTCACTGACGGTCATCCGCAGAAACCCGTGACGATCGTCAAGATACTTTTCCAAAGTCACCTGGGCATCATCAAACGTGGGCGCCACCACGCGCTCGCCGTTCAATTCCGGCACGCGATGCAGATTGTGATACCCGCCGGCGCCCGCCACCACAAAGGGCACCTGCCTGCCGCCAATCTCTTTCGTGAATCGCTGGTAGTTGTGCACGTGGCCGCGTGCCACCACATCCGGAATGCGATTCGCCGTCCCAGTCGCTCTCTCCAGCAATGAGAACAACACCTCGCTCCCCCCGTGCGTCGAAGCGATGGAGTAGACCGGATGGTGGATTGCCACAATGACGGCCTTATCCGCTGGAGCCGCGGCCAGCGGATGCTGTTGCATGGCCATTCGCTTTCGTGGGTCAAAGTCAACCCGGTTCGGGCGAATTCGGCTCTGACGGCGCTCGCGCGCGGAACGATGGTCTCCCGGTGAAC
This sequence comes from Acidobacteriota bacterium, assembly GCA_016185425.1. Taxonomy (GTDB): domain Bacteria; phylum Acidobacteriota; class Terriglobia; order Bryobacterales; family Bryobacteraceae. Next base: position 103,527 of record JACPNQ010000012.1, read on the forward strand.
TGCGGCGGTATTTCCGCCAAGTCGAATTAGCCAATCGTCGCAATTGCCAACATCACCCCGGTAGTGGCGTCGCGATCTCCACGTTAAGTCCCCACTACGCCGGTGGATCTATTGTTCCACCTACCAAGTAACGCGTTATCCAGGAACTTCGCTGCGCACGCGTCCCCCATCCCGTACCGAAGAAATCGAGCTGCGTCGTCTTTTTGAGAGGATTCTGGACTGCTCACTTCAGTGCGGATCGACGAACCGAGGTTTGTCAACTTGTCTAGCCAAACGACCATTCATTGTGCGTCAGCACTATCCGGGCCACACTCATGCGCGTGCTAAATGTGCGCCGGAATAGCGTGTCTCGATCGCGGTTGCCACTGGGAATGACGTGCGTGCGGCGCAAACATTCTCATCCTTCGTTGCGGTCCGAAGGACCATGTCTTACTCCTGCCGCAGCGCCACCAGCGGATCAATTCGGGACGCTCGCCTTGCCGGCGCATAGCCAGCGAGAATCGCGGCGATTAGGAGGACGGCGCCGGCCAGCGCCAGCGTTACCGGATCATTCGGCTGGGTACCGAACAGCAGCGATTTGACAAGCCGGGACGCGCCCAACGCGGCAGGCACGCTGATCGCCAGTCCCACCCCCGCCAGCAGGAGAACGCGGCGCGGAACCATCCATACCACGGCGCCGCGTTGCGCGCCCAAAGCCATGCGAATGCCAATCTCGCTAACCTGCCGCGCGACGCCGTAGGACATCGTCCCGTAGAGTCCCACGCACGCGGTCAGCAGAGCGAGAACCGCGAATCCCGTGCATAGTTTAGCGAACGTGATTTCCCGGTTGATCGTCCGATCGATTTCCGCCGCCTGTGTGACTACGTTTGCGACGGGTATGGATGAATCCGCCTCCCGCACGATCTCACGCACACTCTTGACATACCGGAGCGGATCACCCGCGGTGCGCAGCGCGAAGGTCACTCCTTCCGGAGAAATCTGGCTGACCGGTACGAACACGGTCATGGAACTCTCCTCTTCCACTTTCAAACTGCCGTTGCGCAGGTTCGCCGATACGCCGGCGATTTCGAAATCGCGCTTCTCGTCCACGAACGTGATGCGCCGGCCCACCGGATTCTCATTCCCGAAGTACGTCCGCGCCAGCCGCTCGCTGATCACGGCAACCGGCGTGGAGCCCGGTTGGTCGCGGTCGTCAATCTCACGCCCGGCCAGGATCGGAATCTGCATCGTCGTGAGGAAACGCGGTCCTGCCCCCAGGACGCGCGCGCCGTCGATGGTTACAACGCCGATCTTCATGACGCCCTTGATGGTTGCCCTGGCACGGCCGGAACTGAGGATTGAGGAGTGCGAAAGCGAGGCGCTATTCACTCCGGGAATCGCTTCAAAGCGCTTGCGCAGGTCCGTGTAGAAAGTAGCGATCTCCGGGTCGCGATGCCCGGCCTGGCGCGCATTCAACGAGAACAGAAGGATGTTCTCGCGGGCATACCCCAGTTGAACGGAGTGCAGATTGTCGAGTGTCCGGACAAATAGACCAGCGGCGAACAGGATGAGAAAAGACATCGCGATCTGGGCAACCACCAGAACCTGCTGCGTCCGGCGGCGCGGTCCGCCGCCGCGGCCGTTCTTTAGCGCGGGCATGACGTCCGGACGCGTCGACTGAATCGCTGGGACGAGGCCGAATAACAGGCCGCAAACCACGGAGAGCGCCGCCGTCACGCCCAGCACGTTCCAGTTCAATTCCGCGTGCAGCGTAAAGTTCTCCTGACCCTTGGAGAACAGAAACGTCAGCGATTGCGCGCCCCAAATCGCAAACAAGACCCCGAATGCGCCGCCGAGCGACGCCAGCATCACACTCTCCGTAAGCAACTGCCGCACGACACGGAACCGTCCCGCTCCCAGGCTGAGCCGGACAGCCATTTCGCGGCTCCGCGCGGCCGCCCTTGCCAGCAGCAGATTGGCGATGTTCGCGCACGTGGTGGCCAGGATCAATCCCACCATCGCCAGCAGCACGTACAGAGGCTTGGAATACTCGCGGCGCAAGCTGCCCAGACCGGCGGCGCCGGGATTCAGCAGCAGCGCGGGCAGGTTGGCGCGCTCGCCATCGGTCGTCGCCGTGGTTGCAATCCATTGATGGAAACGAGGAGCCAGCGCTGCCTGCGCCTGGGCCATGCTTACGCCGGGACGGAGGCGGCCCATCATCTCGATCCAGTAGAAGTTTCCGTCGCCATACACACTCGCGGCTCTGGTACCGTCCACGAGCAGATTCGTGTGCAAGGGAAGATAGATGTCCGGCGCGGCCGCAGGGTCCACTCCGAAGAATTCCGGAGGCGCGACGCCGATCACCGTGAAGGGCACGTTATCGACGAGAATCGGTTGTCCAATCGCATTCGACGGTCCCCCGAAACGCTGTTGGCTTGCCGCAAAACTGACGACAGCCACCGGCGTCGCGCCTGGACGGTCGTCTTCGGATTCAATCAGACGTCCCGCGGCCGGCGACACTGCCAGGCCACGAAAATACTCGCCGGTGACGTACTCTGCGCCGGCGCTCATGGCCTGCCCGCGGACGGACAGGTTACGTTTTTGTCCGTTGAAGTATCCGAAAAGCGTGGAAAAGACGGGATTCTCCTCGCGAAGCGTCTCGAACGCGCCGTACGGGAACATCCCGGTGACCAGGACGCCTTTGTCGCCCGGCCACATAATGCCTTGTAACCCGTGCACGACGTGGACCCATTCCTTATTGGCGTTCTGGGGCGCCCGGCTCTGCCAGTTCAAGACCACCAGCGACTCGGGATCGGCCACCGGCAGAGAGCGCAACAGAATCGACTCCATGAGGCTGAAGATCGCTGTATTGGCCCCGATGCCGAGCGCCAGCGACAAGACCGCCAGGGCGGTGAATGCCTTGTTGGCGGCCATGGTACGAAAGCCATAGCGGATATCCTGGCCCAGTTCCGACAAAAACCGTGTCATCCAAATCTCCCGTGACTCTTCGTGCTTCAGTCCGGCGTTTCCAAATCGCCGGTGCGCCTCAGTGCGGGCGCGCTCCGCCGTCATACCGTCTGCTTGCAGTTCCGCGGCTTTTTCCGCGAGGTGGAGTTCCATTTCCTCACGCAGCGCCTCACTGCGCCTGCCGCTTTCTATCCAATACCTCAGCCGTCGTAACACGCCCGTCACTCCGCTCCCATCACGCGCGCGATCGCCAACGTGAGTTTGGCGTACTGTTTGGTTTCAATGGCGAGCCGTTTGCGGCCGGCCGCCGTGATCTTGTAGATCCTCGCCCGCCGATTATTCGCCGTCACGCCCCAGACACCGTCGATCCAGCCGTTTAGCTCCAGCCGTTGGAGAGCGGGGTAAAGGGAGCCCTCCTCAACGAGGAGCTCATTGTCGGAGGATTGTTGAATGAACTGGACTATGCCGTATCCATGGAGATCGCGTCGCGACAGCGTCCGCAGAATCAACATGTCCAGTGAACCGGGCAACGAATCGTTCTTCTGCGCCTTGCGTCCCATACCAAGAATTCTTAGCTTACCGCGACGAAATTACGCGAGTCAAGTTCAGATTGGCGAGCCCTCGCGCCGCAAGACGATTTCGGGGTGCTCATGCGCGCCGGATGCGAATCGCTATGGCGCGCGTTCCCGCTGTCGAAAAGGAGGCTACATCCCATCTCAACGCTGTCGTAAAACGCCAGGGCGCTCCGTCCAGATCGGCAACCCGGCACCAATCCACGTGAGCGAGTAGTCGCCTATGGTGAGGAGTGCCGCCTGGGTAGAGAACGCCAGTCGTTAAAAACCGGCCAATGGCACTGGCGCGACCACCTCGCAGCTTCGCTCCCTCAGCGCGGGTTTGGGTGGGCTGTCATTTTTCTTTTTCGTTCGCTCTTGCCTTGCATGCGGACGAAGCGCGGCATGCCGGAAACGCTTCGCTGGCCGGCATCGAAGGTCAACGGCGTCTCGTGCTCATTGGCTGGCTTGCAGACGGCCTCCGCGAAGAGCATGATGAGGCAGTGGAGCCAAAACCAGCTTTCACGGGCTATCACCGGAGCGGGCAGAGATTGGCCGGATAAGTCGCCCAGCGTTTACCAAAACTGTCCGCTGCAGGCCCTGGAATCGAGTCGTGATTGATTCCGTTCCCTAGCCAGTCTCGTTTTGCGGCGCACGCCCCCGCGTCAATACCGTATGAATTGGGGGATCAGCCAACCCGATTTCTTCTTGAAACCAGTTGCGGCTTCCGCAGGGCACTTTGCCCACCAGCCACTACATTGGGCGGCGCAGTCCAAACTAGGGCCGCCGAAATGGCTATATACTCGCTACCCGGAAACGCCCGCTCTCCATTTCACGCTGAGCCGGCACAGCCCCGCGCTCCGGCGATCCAGTTCCCCTTTGCGCATGAACCAAATGGGAGATCAACCTTGCGTCACCGGGTCTCACGGAAATGAGGGTCTTATTCTTGGATCGTCCGGCCGATAACGCGGCAAGAGGGATGATGGAAGCGAATGGCCCAGGCTCCTCTTTTCGATGACCAGTTCCGTGCGACGCTCGCCGACCTGCTGATATGGCGGCGCGATGTGCGCCGCTTCCGTCCCGACCCGCTGCCGCCGGGTTTGATTCATGAGTTGCTGGCACTTGCGTGCCTGGCTCCGTCGGTCGGCTTCAGCCAGCCTTGGCGATGGGTGACGGTCGATGCCTCCGATCGCCGCCAAGCGATCATTCAGAACTTCCAACAGGCGAACCGGCAAGCGCTCGCCGATTTTGAAGGGACACGAGCTGCGCTCTATGCTCGTCTCAAGCTGGCGGGCCTGGTCGAAGCGCCTGTTCATCTCGCGGTTTTTGTCGATCCCGCGACGGACGTGGGGCAGGGACTGGGGCGCAGGACCATGCCGGAGATGCTGCCCTACTCGGTGGTCTGCGCCGTGAACACGCTTTGGCTTGTGGCGCGGGCACACGGAATCGGCCTCGGATGGGTATCGATTCTTGACCCGCTGCAAGTGCCGGCGACGCTCGATATTCCCGGGCACTGGAGGTTGGTGGCCTATCTGTGCCTTGGCTACGCGGATGACGAACAGGACCAGCCGGAGCTGGAGCGGGAGGGATGGGCCGCCCGCCAACCACCGGAGGTCGTGCTGTTAAAACGGTAGAAGCTGGCGCCGCGCGTACGCGATCTGTGGCGAATGTCGTTTCGGCTCCAAACCTCGACGGCCGGTCTCTGAGACATCCATCGCCGATCGCAATGCGATCAGTCCCCGATTCTTCTCGACTCCCGGCAGTAGCATTGTGATTGGCGGCGACTGCAACGAGCGCGATGCACTGTCGGTGCCCGAAACTGGCGAGTGCTCGGCGATCGTCAATGAAAGCCTTGTGCGCGGATATTTGAGCGAGCGCAACGCAATTGGCAGCCGCATCGGCACGGCCGCGCATCCCGGCGCCTGGGCGGACATCGAAATCGTTTTCGTTGAAGCGGCCGTTAGAGGACTTTAGTTTTCGTCTTCCCTGGCAAACTGAGCGATTAAGACTCGAAGTCTCTTGAGCAGGACCTTTGTTGACGGTAAATCGCCGTACAAGCCTTCCATCGCAAAGTAAAACACTTCGGCACGCTCATGGTCTCCCAGAATCTCCTGGATCAATCTCATAAAGTTACGCGCATAGGCCGCCGTCATTTCGGGCACTCTGACGGTACACGCTTCGTAGAAGTCCGCGCCCCCTGGATACCCATCCCTCTTGCTCCAGAGATAGACAAGCAGGATTTCGCAAACCGACGAGAGCCGCTCCCTTTTTGACAAGCCGGATTGGGCCGCTACCCCAGCCCTTTCCAAATGCCAATCCATCAAGTAATCGACAGCGTAGGCGAACAGGTCTTCCTTGCCCTTGAACTTCAAGTAGATCAGCGGACGGGCGATCCTGGCCTCTCTTGCAATGTCTTTCATTGATGTGTTGGAGAAGCCGTATGCCAGAAAGCAATGAATACTGGCCTCCAGAATCTGTTTTCGTCTTTCTTCATCCTGCTCTTCGCTGTGCGCTATCGGCATATGTTGATCCACTTCTTTAGAGGGCTGTTGGGAAATTTAACATTCTACTGCGAGCCTGAACGCCCGGGCCATTTTATTTTCATACGGACTGCCCTGGATGGAACGATCCAACGGCAACGGGAGCGATGACACGCGCGGAAACCGCCATTAGGAGCGTTTCACCGGCGGCTGAACCAATCTGCATGGGCCCGCGGGCCGGATCGATTACTTTCGAAGCAGAACGTTGCCGGAGAAGCTGGCACGGGATGTCCGGTCCGGCGATCAGCCCTGAAAACGTACCGCTGGCGACCTTCAACCCGGGCTTCATTTTTGGCCCATCGCTCGTGCCTTGGGGGTACTGCATAGGGACGCTGAAAGACCTCGCCGAAGGCCTTACGCCGTTTCCGCTCGGCATGGTTGTTCTTCGTTCAGGATATGGGGCATCCACGGCAAACTCGGACACCGGAATCCCTACGAGACGAAATTGCCGGACCGTTATCTGCCTGGACAGGTCTTACCGCCGGATGTCGACAGGCTTTGCTACTCCCTCGACTGCAGGGATTCATCTCTCCGCCATCGGCAAAGGCAACCGGCTCCGGCTTCCGTTCGTCTAAAATCAAAGAAGATGAATCGGTGCGCCCTATGGCTCCTGTTGGTCGCGATGGCTGGCATCCTCGCCGCCAATAGGATGGCGTGCCCGCTCTGGATGTCCGCATCGGATATGGAGAGGGATCCGGCGTCGGAAGAACACCGCGTTCCGGATTCCTGTCCGCTGTCAATCTGCGCGGCCGCATCGCCGTACATCGTGGCCCCACTTCGAGCCGATGACCCGCCTCTCTTGCAGGAACTTCCAGCGGAGGCCCCCGCGGCGGTCCGCCCGTTTGGTGTTCCCGTTGCCGTCGTAAGCCCGCAAGGCGGCTGGAAACCGCCACCCGAATCTTTCGCTCCTCTGTTCTTACGCTTCCGTGTCCTTTTGATCTAGACGCCCCCTCGCATTCACGAAATTCCGCGGGTGACATGTGCCTCCTGCCGCAAGAAGTAATTCCTGCGGTCAGGCACGTGGATGCGGAAACAGATTTACCGCGCTCCGCAGTAGTGGCGCGGGAAGCGGAACGTCAACTGGAAGCGCTTAGCGCTTCGTACGAAACCAATCGAAAGGAACAATCATGAAACGATTTCTAGCAGTCGGTTTTCTCCCCGCCGTCGTGGCGCTTTCTTTGTTCGGAGCTGAGCAGACCTGGACAGGTGAAATCAGTGACGACATGTGCGGCAACAATCACGGCAAGATGGGCGCAATGGGCAAGAATGCCAAGGACTGCACGGCAGGGTGCGTAAAGGCCGGTTCAAAGTACGTGCTCGTCAGCCATGGCAAGGTCTTTAAGATCGAGAATCAGGGCCTGAAGGATCTTGCCATGCACGCTGGGATGCCCATGAAGATCACTGGCGAACTGTCAAAAGATGGACAGAGCGTTAAGGTATCGAAGATCGAACCTACGTCGATGAAGAAATAAAAGCCTGTTCTTCAGCTCGGGGGAGCCTGTACCGGAAGTTCCAACCAGAATCCGGATCGCGCTCCCTCTGGCTCGTGCTGCTCGATGGCAACTGCTCGGACGGCGATGTCCCGGCGACGATTGCTGGGAGGACATCTTTGTGTACTTGTGTACGGATTGCGGCAATGATTGCTGGAGCGGAAACGGCGGATTCTCCCTCTTTCTTCGCACGGCTTGCCACCCGCATGCAAAGCACCTTATGAAGCAGATGCCGCTCCCTGGAAAACAGTGTTCTTCTGCGTCGCCCCAAAAGGAAACAAACGTCATTCAAACCGCCACAAGTTGTCACGCGCTTCATTGGTGACTCGGTATTGGTAAGCGACGAAGCCGGCGAGTCTCCCTGTCGAGTCCATAGCTTCAGCCGAGCTAGCGACTGCTTCTTTCTCAAGACGTCTCCGGCGAACTATGCGCCAACTACCTACAGCGTGCTGCGCGAAGCCCATGTATTGAATTGGCTCGCCGGTCGCCTGCACGTGCCAGAGGTGGTGCTCACCGCGGAAAACGCCGGCGGCGAGTATATGATCACGCGCTGCGTGCCCGGCGAGCCACTGTCCGCTCGGATCGAAGCACGGCAACCGGTGCTCGAACTGTTCATCAAGGCTCTGCGCCAAGTGCAGGCCGTGCCCGTCACCAACTGCCCGTTCGACGCCAGCGCATCCTTTCGATTGCGCGAACTGGAGTATCTACTGGCCAACGGCCTGATTGCGGAGGAATACGACCTCAATCAGTGGCCGGGTCTGGACACGCCGCAGGACCTGCTGGCCCGCCTGCACGGCACGCTCCCGTGTGAGGAACTGGTATTCGTCCACGGCGATCCCGGCGATAGCAATGTGTTCGTCGACGCCCGCGACGAGCCGTACTTTATCGACCTCGGACGCGGCGGACTGGCCGACCGCTGGATGGACGTTGCTTTCGTTCATCGCAACCTCCGTGAGGAAGTCTCGAAAGGTGTCGCGGCCGAATTCTTGGACGCTCTAGGCCAGCTTGACGCCCCGGCCAAGCGTGAATTCTTTGAACAGTTGGACGAACTGTTTTAGCCAACATCAACAACGCCTAATCACTTTTTTCGTGCTGGCTTGCGGCGGCCGTACCGTACGTTCGGCGCCGGTACAAGGGAAAAGAAGCGGCACTGGCCCTCACGGCTTCGTCGTTTCGGCCCTTGCCTTGAATCGTGAGTGTAGTACCCACAACAGACCGCTGAGGATCGGAATTCTGCACAGCGGAGGAGTACCGAGACGTGATTTACTGTAGCTTGCAGGTCAACGCCGCCTCCAAAAACACCACGCCACCAACGGACCAACCCAAAATTTGTTGGAAATAAACGGTCCTGGGGGGAACTGCTCCGGAACTGAAAATTCAGCTCCGAATTCGAACCATGTCGCCTCGTGAGACAGCCAGGCATCCGGCAAGGGGAGTGTCTTTGAGAAGTGCCAGTGCCCTCTGAATCTGTTCGCGGACCGCTTGTTCCTTTGGAGGATGGACCTTAAGTCTGATAACGCCTGGCGTTCCCGCTGGCGGGAAACGAAGCATGTTTGCAAAATCTACATCGAGGGTGAGAAGCACTGGATCTTGTTCGATTGCGAACTCTCGAATTCTGCTGTCCGGTTGGCCAGAAAGGCCGGCCTCTACGACCGCAACGGCGTCGTGCCCCTGTTCTCCTAGAATCGCCGCTTGTGTGGCGAAAGGTCCTCGTCGAGAAGAAGTCTCACGAGGCAAGGATGATTTCGTTGCTCGCAAGCCCGGCAGCGTATTGAAGAGCTGCGGTGATGTGGTCCTTCGTCAGTTGGGGATAAGCTGCCAGGATTTCTTCCGGCGTCTCCCCCGCTCCCAATTTCTCAAGAACCAGATAGATCGGGATGCGAGTACCTTGAAGGCACGGCTTGCCCATCATCACATCGGGTCGGATTTCGATGTTCTGGGGCAGATCCATAGTCCAACTTTAGCAGCCAATTGGAATCTGCTCAAGGAGAGCATATTTCGTTCTCCGGCGGCAGATATCCCTACCGCCTATCTTCGCGACCGTGGATATTCTCCGGGTCGAAGGCGTTCGAATGTCTCCAAGTCGATCACGGGTTGTTCAAGTATCCGATAGAACAGAGGTGGTCCGATCTCACGGCCACCGAGGCTTTAGCCCACGGCGAGTACGCACCCCTATCAGGTCTGCACCCGTTAGATGTGTTCAGCGGGGAAGTCTGCTACCAAGCTCCTCGGCGAGCCCGATAAGAATTCCTTCGGGTCCCCGGATGTAGCAGAGGCGATACGTGTCTTTATACTGGACCACCTTGCCGACTAGCTCCGCGCCGCGTTTACCGAGCCGGGCGAGCGTGTCGTCGATGTCCTCCACGGTGAACATGACGCGCAGGTAGCCGAGAGCGTTCACTGGGGCGCTACGGTGATCGGCGACCACACGTGGCTCGAAAAATCGGGACATCTCGAGCCGGCTGTGACCGTCGGGCGTACGCATCATGGCAATCTCGACGCGCATGCCGCGTAACCCGGTGACGCCATCCGCCCAGTCTCCTTCGATCGGGGCGCGACCTTCGAGCTCTAGACCCAGTTCTGTGAAGAACTCGATGGCGGCATCAAGGTCTTCTACCACGATGCCGACGTTGTCCATGCGCTTGACCGTCATGATGTCTCCTTGGCGTCTACCAACCGCGTCTCAGCCGCAATTGGCGGACTTCCAAGGACAATCGCCGCTTTCTGCAAGACCGACTCGGTGCTCTGACGCCAATGATCGCACAACAAAGTGCTCGGAGCTATCGACTGTCGGACACCTAATGAGGCAATAGTCCAAAGTAGTCGGCAACCATTTATCAATCCTGGTGAGAGGTTGTTTCCTGATTGTTGTCCGATTACGCGCGATACCGAAGTTGGTCCGGGCCCGCGAGGGTCGTCGGGCCGCAGCGACCCCAGATAGGCCTCGAACCTGATTCCAAAGGACTTAACGGCTTTTGCCAGCAGCGCTGTCAATAGAATCAATAACTTACAAATTGGCTCTCCACATTGGACGCAATTAGAACGCTTGCGGCATGAAACAAGGAGCGCTCGAACCGAGGCAAGTTGTTTCCGCCCAATGTTTTGGGTTCCGCCTAACTCTTTGCTCGCTGAGGGGCGATTGCTACTGGTCGAAAACTCTGAAGCCCTGTAACTCAGGTTGATGGCTCCCCACACTGGACACGTTTCGAACTTTTGCGGCCTGAGGCGGGCTCCAATCGAACCACTCCAATTGCTTTCAAGCCAATCACATGCGCACAGATTGTAGGTGCCCATCCAAGCCGGGCGCCCAGAGCGGGCACATCTCGAACTCGTTTTTTGGGGCAGCCATCCGGCCCGCCTCGGTAAACCCTTGGCTACACATTAGGAATGCGGCGGCCGGAATGCGTTCCGTGAAGGTGTCAGGCGGTCCGGTGAAATCTCAGCAATCCCTCAATCGCGGTATCGCCGAGGCTTCCGGCGAAGCCCTCTTCTTCCCTCCAGGACTCCTGTGGCGGCGGAATCGCTGGACTATGCCGGCGGTAGCCGGATCCTCCTGGCGGTATTCCTGCTGTGCGCGAGCTGGGGTGTTTGGAAGCTGGCGCGCATCCGCCGCTGGGATCTGTTGGAAATCCTCAAAACGACAGGCGCAAAGCGAATCTTGTTGACGCCAAGCCATCTACCGAGGCAACGAAAGTCTCCCGTCCCAAATAGTTCGTAACCCTATCGGCTGGAAACGGAATCCGCGACCTGGTCTAGACGACCCAAGCACCTTCGCCTCGCAGAATGCTTTCCGGCAACGGATAGCATCTCATCCGCTGTTTTATCCATTCTTGGCGTACAACCGGTCAGACGGCACGCTACGGTACGCGCACCCCTAAAGCGCCCGCCGGTTTACGATCGATCGAATAGCAGACGGCAAGAACTGTGTTGGCCTTCGCATTGACATAGCTCGCGGCGGAGACTGCGGCGGGGCCGGTCGTGGGGCCACCTGAGGGGGGACCTGGGCCGACAATCGTGGCCCCTCCAGGACCGCCTTGGGCGGGGAGCCCCGCCACCCATGTGCAGCCTTCGGGGTTCGGAATAGTGGTGGCGTCTCCGGTACGTAAATCGTACAGTATCAGGCTGGAACTCGCGTCTCCGGCCGGAGCTCCGCGGGCCGCTAGTTTTCTGGTGATCGGTAAGACGCCAAGCAGAGAGACGACCGCGGCGCTACTCGGCACCGGAAAGATCCGCGCCTCTCCGCTGCCGAGGTCGAATAGTACGAATCCGGCGTCGCCGGCCCGCTGATTTTGGGCTGTGGCGAGCAGTGCGTTCATGGATGGCATGGGGACCAGATTGCTGAACCCGGCGATGCCGGACGGCATAGACAATCTCGTCGCCGTGTCCGAGAGTGCGTCGTAGTAGAACAGCGTGTCGGAGTTGCCCGGTCCGGAACCCGAGGCGTTGGTGGCATAGATATAGTCGCTCATCAGGCCGAGTGGGCTTACCCCTACGCTGATTTGCCCTTGCGAAGGCAGTGAGGTTACCGAGATTCTCTGCGCCACAGGGTCGAATACCGCGAATCCCGACGCGGAACAGGCGGCCTTGAATGTGTTGTCGTTGACGGTGGATGCGGGCACGATCATAGTGCCGGCGAGGCTCGTGGCCACGAACGGAATACGCGGCGTGCAAGCCGCGACAAACCAGGACGCCGGAAATTTCGTCACTGAAGGGCTCGAGCCATCCAGCGCAAAGCCCACCAGCGCGTGCCCGGAGTTGTTGCGAGCCGCCGAGATCGCATAGAAGCGGTTAGTGCGCGCGTCGTAGGCGGTCGGCACGCGTAAGGTGGAAAGCCCCCCGCCCGGCCCGCTTGTTTGCGGCCCGAGGTCAGGCAACGGCGCAACCAGGGGAGCCCATCCCTCCGGAAAATCGAGCACCGCGATCACCTTCCCTCCCGCATCCAGCGCAGCGAACTTGAATTCGGAAAATGGTTCGTTGCCGACCACCACTCCAATAGTGCCGTCAGATGCCGCAGCGGCTTGTGAGACCACCTTGCTCAGACCATTTCCCAGGTCGACAGCGAGAGCGGCAATCCCGGCGCTTGAGGTGGAATTCTCAATGTCCCCGGTTTCTGGATCAATGACGGCGGCGCCGCCGGAAAGCTGGGCGAAGAAGCGGCCGTCATTGGTGCTTCGGAGGCTGGACGCCGGTGAGGGAAGCTGTACCCTCCGCGGGTCCGCCACACCCGGCCGGAAGATCTCCACGGCCTCGCCGGAACCCTTCAGGACGGCCAAGGCGGCGCCATTCACGATGGACGTCATCTGCGCCCCTGCGTTACCCGCGGTCAGGCAGCCGGCGATAGGTGCGATCTGTCCGATGGGCAGATCAAGCAAGTAGCTGGAGGCGCAGCCATTGCTGTCGGCCGCGGTGGCGGCGATGGCGTAGTTTCCGCGCAAATCGGAGCCCGTAACGGATCGGAGATCTCCGGTATCGGAAGGAAAGGCTGTGTACCTGGTGGCTGGCGTGGAAAGCTTCTGCCAGGTAACGCCATTGGCCGCCGTGTTACCCGCCAGTAAAGTAATCGAATCGCCGGGTTGGGCGCTCTCGGGTAGCTGCAACGTCACTTCGAACTCCCCGGCGCGAAGCGACGACGGTGCCGCCGTCGCTTCGGCCGCAAGTCCACCGGCATAGGCTTTCAGCGGCGCAACGGGCGATCCCAGCCCGGCCGCATCGAACATGAGCGTCTGCCCGGACGTGTTTCCGGCCGCCTCGCCAAAACCGCTGTCATTGCCGGTTCGCACCGATGGCGCCACCGCGGCCACCAGTACACGCACGGTACGGCTAACCACCCCGCCGCGAGTGACAACGAGATCGGCCGTCCCCGCGGGCACTTCCCACGGAATCTGCGCGACGATGCGGCTGGCGCTGACCGACGAAAGCGGTGCGGCGATCCCGCCGATGGTGACCTGCACCGGCGGATCGCCCAGCGAGGTGGGCCAAGGCATGCCGGGTGCGCTCACTTCAATGGACGGGCCAAGATTGAGGCCGGTGATCCATACTGCGGCGCCCGCCGCTATCGGGGCCGGCGCCGGCTGTTTCGACAGGGCGTCGAACACCCCGCGCGCGTTTACCAGCGGCGTGACCGGTACCTGGGCCCAACTCGTCCCAGCCAGTAGAGACCAGAGTGCGATCAGATACGATTTGTTTTTTAAAGTCTTCATAAGAAGTTCATTCCACTGCGACTATTGCCGGCGGCGTGCCCGGCTTGGAGTTGATACTGCCCACCCGCAGCGTGACCGGTAGCGCGTCTCCTTTGATGTGGAAGCCCGGCACGCGCAAGTTGAGCTGATACAGACCGATGTAACCCGGCGCCAGGCCGCTCCAATCCACGATCACTCCGGCTTGCTTCCAACTCGGGTCACCGAAGAAGACCTGAACCGCCGCCGCAACGTCTTCGCCGGTAGTGGCCCCAAGTCCGTTGGCATAAAGCACCAGTGGTTCATCTCGTTTCGCGGGGTTGGCTCGGGAAACCGGCCGGCCATCCCGATGGAAGAGCATGACATAGCCAGTCGCAGGATCCACATAAGCCGCCGGCGCAGCCTTGGCCAGCGCGATGCTTGTTGGGTTGCCGGCTGCGTGTTTATCGATCGATCGAACGACCAGGGAATGTCTCGCCGCCGTCAGGTCCGGTGGAATTTGAAGATTGATCTGGCCATCCGAGGTCATGAACAGCGGCGCCGCCGTATCATCGATCGTCACGCAGGTGCCCCCGAGCACCTTGGGAAGCGGCGTTGTCGAAGCCGCGGCTCCCGACGCCAGGCCCGTGCCAAATATAGAGGCAATACTGCCGGGAGCCAGATCGGCGGTGTAACCTGCGGTGTTGACTACGCCATTGTTGCTGATGCGGGGGCCGCCGCCGGGACCTGCCCCGCCACCGCTCATCGGAATAATGCTGAGCCCGCTGGCGGTAAGCAGATAAGCCGTAGCGCCCGCGGAATCGACGGCCATCATGCGGCCCGGCATATTCACTCGCTGCGTGCCGGATTGCGTGCTCAGCGGCCCCTCCAATGCATTCACCCCCGGTCCTCCCGCGGGATTCCCGTTGGCGGCGCCGGCGTTCTCGATCCTGGGTACGCCATTAGGCGACTGTGTCGCGCCGGAGCGCGTAGGCTGCACAAAACGCGCGAATGTGGTGGCGCTGATAGGAAACACCGCGGAAACAGAACTTGTACCCGTACCCGTTCCCGCCGCGCCCGTCCGGGAGAGCGCTTGATCGAGCACGATCCCATTGACAAGGTAATATTGGCCGCGCGGTCCAGCGCCCACCGGCCCAAAGTAGCCTTGCAATGGTGTGGACACGATCTGCTGGCTGAGGACCCACTTGTCCGTCATGGCATCGTAGAGATAGGCCTTGCCATCGCCGCCGAGCAAAAGTACATACTCGCCGCCCGGCGTGGACACCATAGTTCGTGGCGACGTAATGGTGGCGGTGCCGGTGACCGCTGTTGAGCTGCGCGGCTGCGCCCGATTGCCAACCACGTTCCACAATGAGCCATCGGACATCACGATCTGGAGGCCGCTCAAACTAGCGGCGATTACACTCGGAGTAATCACGGCATAAGAAGCGTTGAATGCCACCGGAGGAAAGCTCACCGCGCCCGTCACCTGAAGTTTATCGAGGTCGATCACGCCGATACTTTCTCCGCCCGTATTGGCGACATACAGCGACCGGCCATCGGGCGTCATGGCCAGCGAGCGGGGCAATTGGCCTACCTTGACGGGGGCCAGTAGCTGATTGCTCTGCACGTCGAAAACCTCAACACGATTGAGGCCGGAATTGGCAATGTACAGGCGCTGGCGCACCGGGTCGCTCACGATGTCAACCAGGCCTTCGGCAGTAGCTGAGCTAACCTGAATGGGTACGATCTGGCCGGCCGCCTCGGCATTGCGGTTATTCTGGAAGACCCGTATCTGCGAAGGAATATTGATGGCCTCCTGGGACTGCACCAGGTAGTCGGAAGGCGTGACGGTGCCGAGCGACGTCGTCGCTTTCGGATTGTACGAAAAATCGAATGTGGCTCCTTGCCCCGTCTGCGTAGTGACCAGAATAGGAGCGGTGCCCGCCAGGCCCGTCTGCTGGCTGGTGTTCGGCGTGTCGCCCGGGAGCTCAATGGGTGGGCCGCCCGGCGTCGTAATGACGATTGGCCCGCCGATTGCGCCGCCGCCGGGGCCGGTAACGCCTCCCAATCCGGGTGGGGAAGCCGGCCCGGTTGTCTGCAATTGCGCGGTCGCGGCCATCCGGCCCTGCCCGGCATTCCGGACGGTGACGCGTTGGCTCGAAATCGGTTTGGTCACGCCGCATTGGTCGTTGGCCACTGCGATCACGGAATGATCCAAAACCGCAATGGGATTGCTATAAATTGTGGACACCGGCAGGATCGTGAATCCGGACTGGGAAAGCGCATAGATCGTGCTACCGTCCGAAGTGATGACCATCTTGCCCGCAAGGTTCTGCGGAAGTTGGAGCGCCAGCTGAATCAGGAGATTATCCGGATCGCTGAGCATCATCTGGCTTACGTTGGCGCGCGATGACCCTACCGGCGCGATGTTGAAAGCCGCATAGAGCGTCGAGCCATCAGGAGCGAACACGCTTCCTCCCTGGTTCGTTTGCGTGTTGAAATTTACATTCTGCGGGAAAGGGTAAGAGGCATTGGCGGCGTTCTGTTGCGCTAGGATCGTCAGCGTGGCGGTATCGAAGAGGCTGAGGCCGGCCATGAACCGGGAACCGTCAGGCGACACTGAGAGTACGTCGGAAATGTTGCTGACGCTGCGGCTGCGCAGCACCGAAGCGGAAGCCGTTTCGTACACAAAAATATCGCGGGAAGAGGTGCTGGCGTTGTTGATGCCGATGATCAGCGAACCGTCCGGAGTCGCGATCATCCGGCTATGCGATTGATTGAAGACGTCGCCCGAGTTCGGCGGCCGGGTCGGCGTCGCCGGCGCTGGCGGGGTGACTTCAATGCTGCTCAGCGCTTTGGCCGCCCCGGGACGAGGATCGTAGAGCAGCATAGTGCTGGTGGTGGCATTTGCCGTGCTCGGCGTCGTGACCAGCACTCGCTCGTCCGCTCCCACCGCCACGCCTTGGGGCTGCGCCGGCAAACTGACGCGGCTCGCTACCGTCAAAGTGTCCAAGTCGATCACATCGAGCACGGCCGCGTCATACGCCGTCACATAGAGATACTTGCCATTCCGCGACATCGCGGCTGCCAGCGGGCCCGCATCCACCGGCACTTGGCCCGTAAAGCGGCGCTGCGCGGTGGAGTACACGTCGATCCATTGCTGCGTGCTGTTCACCAGATAGAGGCGCTGGCGCGCTTCGTCCAGCACGATGTCGGAAAGTCCGCCACTGGCCGGTACAACGGTGCCGAAGGTGGCGCCCCACACCGTGTGTGTCAGCAACAAGAGCGGGAGTATCACTGTTTTCATTGGGGTTGCACGTTGATCAACAGCGGATCGCTTTGCTGACCGGTGGCCAGCGAGCGCACTCGCACGACATAGAACCCGGGCGAGAAATCCGCGGGCACCTGGGCGGTGATCTGGTTTCCCGCTGCCTGCAGCATCGGAATAGCCACGTCGCTAAACGTGACACAGGAACCCCCGAGCAATCGGGGGACGGGCAGATCGCTCGCCGTCGCCCGGGTCGCCAGATTGGCGCCGTTAATGAGCAGAAACGAGCCGGGCCGGTAGTTTCGTGTGCCATCCAAGGCGTTCACGACCGCATTGGAGCCGCTCGCAATCTGCGGCCGGCCCGGAGAACCAAGAGGAATCACGCTCAGCCCGGATAGCGTCAGCGCGTAGACATTGCCATTCGCATCAACGGCCATCTGGCGCGGCGGAGAGTTGATTCGCGCGTTGCCAAACAGGCTGTTGATCGGATTCTCCGCTACCGCGCCGGCCACCGTGACGGAGCCGTTACTCAATTGCACCACTTCCAGATTCGTGCGGTTGTCGGAGCTGGGCGTACTGGTGATGTTTTGTAGAACCGGCGTGGTCAGCCAGACGAAGGAATCGGCATCGATGGGGGCGGCCGCGGCGATATTGCGGGTCGAAACGGCCGCCCCCCCAATGGCCGCGAGCGACGAGTTGAGAATCCAGCTATTCTCAAGCACGTAGCCCCCACCCGGCCCAGCGGACAAAGGGCCAAAGTAACCCTCGATCGTTCCCTGCGGATAGGGCTGGTTCGACAGCAGGTACGCGTCAGCCAGGCCGTCGTAGAGGTATACCTTGCCCGTTCCTTCCCGGGTAACGATGGATTTTCCATCCGCGGCGGCGATCATGCGGACGGGGCCGCCGCTACTTGAGATCGCGAAGTTGACCGGCGTCACCGAGTCTTCCGGACGCGTGGTAATCTGCTTGCCAACCGCCTTCCACTGCGAGCCGTCCGACATCACGATCTGCAGCCCATAAATGCTGTTGGCGATCGCCGCGGGAGAAATGGGCTCCGCGGTGCCGGAGCGCGGAATGGGTGGGAATTGGAGGTTGTCGACAACCAGATTCTGGTCGAGGTCGACGATGCTGATGGACTCTCCGCCGGTGTTGGCGACGTACAGCGTCTTGCCATCGTTGCCGAACGCCATTTGATGCGGCAGTTGGCCCACCGGGATCGGCGCCGCAAACTTTTGCGCCGCGATATCGAAAACCTCAATCCGGTTGTACCCGGAGTTCGTGATGTACACTCGGCCGCGAGTGCTGTCGACTAGAATGTCCTGAAGCCCCTCCGCCTTCGTGGGTGTAGTTGCAACCGGATAGATGATCCCTCGCTGGTCGGATTGCCGCAGGTTCATATACACCTGGATCGTGTTGGGAATATTGATGGCTTCGGGCGACACCAGGTCCACCGTGACGGCGGAGCCGGTGTTGCTGGCGCCGCTGCCGCTGTAAAGGTTGGTGCCATAGCGCCTGGTTACCCCGCTGCGGCCGGGATCGAGCGTAAAAGTGATTTCGGAAGGCGCTACACCCGAAGTAGCGCTCGCGATCAGGGCGGCGGTGGTGGTGGGAACGCTAAACGTTAGCTTTCCTTTGCCGATGTTGCCGATTCTCACCTGGCTGCTCGCCAGTCCGCGGTTGCAATCGTCCACCGCCAGAAAAACCGTGGTCGTCGACGCCTGCAGAATCGGGTAGTCGTACAGATTGCCGAGCGGCAGATCGATAAGGCCGGACTCCGAAAGCCCCCATGCCTGCGAGGCGTCAGAGTTGATAACCATCTTCGCAATGATGCTTTCCGGCAGTTTTATCCCCATGCTGGTCCGGAGATTGCGGGAATCGGAGATAAGCAAAGTCGAAGCCTGCGGGCGCGGCGCCGGCCGCGTGTCCGCCGCCACGTTAAACGCGCTGTAAAGGGTCGTCCCGTCCGGCGAGAATGCACTGCCGCCCACGTTTTGCACAGTATTGAAGCTCTGCGAGTTGCCCCTGCTGATCGGAAATGGCAGGTTGGCGACATTCTGTTGGCCGATCACCGCCAATGTCGCGGTGTTGTAGAGCGTGAAGCCGGCCATGAAATGGGAACCGTCGGGAGCGATGGACAGTACCGTGGATTGTCCCGTCACCGTGCGGCTACGGAGGATTGAGCCGGAGTCCGCCTCGTAAACAAACAGGATCGTCGAAGCATTGTTGTTCACCGTGCTCAGCCCCACAATGAAGGCTCCGTCCGGAGTTCGCATCAGTTTGCCTCGGAATACCGTCAACGGTCGCGCCAAAAAGACTGGCTGCAGCGGCGACGGAGTGGGCGGAGGTGGAGCGAACGCTACCGGCTGCACCTGCTGTCCCTGGCCTTGGCGAGGGTCGAACAGGAGCAGCGAGTGGACCTGGTCGGTGCTGCTGGTGCCCTCCGTGGTGATGAGCACCCGGCCATCGCGACCGGCTTCCAGCCCCTCCGGCTTGGCCGGTAGCCGAATTGTCTGTGTCAGGACACCGCTGCCAAGGTCGATCACACTCACCGTCGAATCGCTGTTGTTGCTCACATATAGGTAGCGGCGATCCCACGAGATGGCCCCGGCAACTGGGGAACGTCCAACCGGGATGGAGCGGGTCACGGCTTTGCTTGCGTAGTCATAGACGTCGATGCGGTTGGCATTTTGATTAACCAGGTAAAGGAGCGACCGCGATTCATCAAGCACCATGTCGGCAGGCGTGCTGCCAAGCCGGACCACCTCTCCGAAAGTCGCGCCAGTGGATTGAGCCTGCATCTCGCCGGAAAGTAGGACGCCAAGGGCCCCGAAGATAACGGGAAATAGTAAGTGGCGCAGCCGCGGTTGACTCATGCTGTGTCTAACCCGCCCGTGCTCTGGGGCGATGTCAAGCGCCGGTTATTCCTCTGTAAAGACTTCGTTAGGTAGCCGATATTGAAAGGGGGTGGAGCGATAAACTGGAGATTCCTGATGCCCGAGTCCACGCAGCACCGACGGCGCGACCCGGTTCCTCGCCGCCTCTGGGTTCTCCTGGGGCTTTGCGTCGTCCTGTCGGCGATCGGCTTCGTACAGTACCGGTGGATCGATGAAGTGGCCGGGGCGCAGCGGGAACGCGCCGTCGCCGCTCTCAACGCATCGGTGTCCCGGTTCCGGTCGGACTTCGACGCCGAGATTGCCCGAATTCACTTCACGTTTCAGGTTCCCGTGCCTGGCCAGAGTTCAGATATTGCTGCCGCAATGCAGTATCGCTTGCGAAAATGGCGTGAGCTTGCCCCTTATCCGCGGTTGATCGCGGAGGTGCAGGTAGTGGAATCGGAACGCACGCACCCGGAGTTTGTCATCCGGGGCATTGGGCCGTCACCCGCAGTCGGGACTGCATTTCAGACAACGGACGGAGTCGTCTTCCAAGCCCCCAGCGGAGTAACACCGGTGGAATCCGGGCCCGGCCGCCCGGAGTTTATCTTCCGGGGACCTCGCCCTGCAACCACGGGCGGAGTGATGGCGGAGGAATCCGGGCGCGTCGGGCCTAAGTATGTCCTTGGCGCTGGCGGAACGCCAGTCTCGGGCGGGATGGCATTGCACACGCGGAACGCCGTGGGAACGGGAGTATTTCCCGGACTGGCCATCGAGTTCGGCGACGCGCCGGGCGCCGGAGCGCCACACAACTTGGCCATGGTGATGCCGCTAATGCCGCGGATCGGTCTCCGAATGGGCGGCCCCGGCCGTCCTGGAATCGTCACCGTGCCTGTTCCCTCGAGCTCGGCCCGGATCAGTTTCGACCTGAGCTACATCCAGCGTGAATTCATCCCGGATCTAATCATCCGCGCCTTCCCCGAGCAACACTCCGAAGTTCAGATTCTGATTACCAGCAGCACTCGTCCCGATCAGATCGTGTGGAAATCCGAACCTGGCGGCCACATCGCGCAAGCGGCTCCCGATCTGGCGGCGCCTTTTTTCGCCCTGCGGCCGGAGTGCCTGGTGAATGGCATGAGCGGCGAGAGCTTCTCGCCCGCCAGTCCTGATCAGATGCAGGATGCGCTGCTGCGCCAGGTCCTGGGCCAGCGAACTGCCGCCTGCGATCAGTTGCCGCCGGATAGGCTGGCCGGGAGCTGGAAGATTTTCGTGCGATACCGGGCGGGCTCCGTTGATGCCGTGATCTCGCGATTCCGCTACCGCAGTCTGGGACTGAGTTTGGGCGTCCTATTGGTGCTTTTTCTCGCCGCCGCGATGCTGGTCGTCAGCACCGAGCGGGCTCGCCGTCTCGCCGAAACCCAAATGGAGTTTGCCGCCGGGGTATCGCACGAGCTCCGCACGCCCCTGTCAGTCATTCGCGTTGCCGCCGACAATCTCTCCCAGGGCATGGTGGAAAATGAGACACAGGCCCGTCGCTACGGGAACATGATCGGAGCGCAGGTCCAGCATCTGTCGGCGCTGGTCGCTGAAGTACTGTTGTTCTCCAGTTCCGAAGCCTCGCTGGAGATTCCGGGAATGGAAGCGGTAAGCGTGGATACGATCGTCAGCGACGCATTGGCGCATTGCGCCGCTGATCTAGGGCCGGCGGGCTTTGAGGTAAGGCGCGATTTACAATCACCCCTGCCCGAAGTCCTCGCCAGCCGCCATTTGGCTACCCAGTGCCTCGTCAACATTATGCAGAATGCCATCAAGTATGCGCGAGCCGGCCGTTTCATCGGCATTGAAGCGGCGGCTTGCGATCACAACGCGTTGCCCGGCGTGCGGATCGACATCGTCGATCGCGGGCCCGGCATCCCGCCGGACGAATTATCTCATGTCTTCGAGCCCTTCTATCGCGGCCGCGAAGCGCGTTCCTCACAGACCTCCGGTCTGGGCCTGGGTCTAAGCATAGTGCGGCGAATTGTGACTGGCCATGGCGGTCACATCACAGTCCGCAGCCGGCCGAGCGTGCATACCTGTTTCAGCATCTGGCTTCCGGCCGGCGCCTCCGGCTCCGGCCGCGCCCTGCTCGAAGCCGGCGCCGTGCGCAGGTGAGGAAATGCATCGCCGCATTCTGATCATTGAGGACGAGCCAACCTTGCAACTGCTTCTGTCGGAACGACTGGAGCATGAGGGCTACTCGGTATCCGCCGCGTCCGCCGGCGATACCGGTTTGGAACTCGCCATTCGCGAACGTTTCGATCTGATAATTCTCGACCTGATGCTGCCCGGCAAGAGCGGTCTGGACGTGTGCCTCGATCTGCGCCAGCGCCGCGTGCAGACACCGATCCTGATGCTGACGGCCCGCGGCCTCGTTGCCGACAAGGTGGTTGGACTGAAGTTTGGGGCCGATGACTATCTGACAAAACCCTTCGATGTCCTGGAACTGCTGGCCAGAATCGAAGCCCTGTTGCGCCGGGCCTCCTCCCGCCCGCACCACGGTTCGCCGGTCTACGAATTCGACTCCGTCCGCGTGAATTTCCAAGCGGCGGAAGTCGCGAAGAATGGCGATTCGATCCACCTTTCGGCGCTCGAATTCCGGCTCCTGAAATACTTTATCGAGCACCGGGGAACTGTGCTTTCGCGCGACGAACTCATGAAAAACGTGTGGAATTACAGTGGCGATGCATCTTCTCGGACCGTGGATTTGCACATCCTGTGGCTGCGCCAGAAGCTGGAGCAGGATCCCGCCCGCCCGCGGTTCCTACTCACGGTTCGCGGAATGGGATACAAATTCAGCGGGTAGCCGGCCTTACACAACTTTTACGCAGAACTAACCAACCCCTGACAACGTGTTTCTACCGGCGCGAGTCAAACCCATTGTGACTTCACCATCGGAACCGCACGATATAGACATTGACCTCATGCTACGGGCCAAACAGGGTGACTCTCTGGCGTTCGAGACGCTGGTTCACAGGCATCGCGCTATGCTGGTCGGATTCCTGTTCCATCGCGTGCTGAATTACGCAGTGGCCGAAGAATTGGCGCAGGATGCATTCCTCCGGGCCTATTGCGCACGGGGACGTTACGAAGCTACCGCCAAATTCGGCACATGGATCTGCTGCATCGCCAAACGCCTGGCGATCAATTGGGTGCGCGACGAACCGGCATGCCGTGGGCTCCCGCTTGAAATCGAGGGGAGGCCGATGAGCCCGCGGCACATGGTGGACCCTTCTCCTTCCTGTGACGTGGCGCTGATACGGGAAGCCCGGGCCAAGGCCGTGCGGCACGCCCTCTCCCGCTTGCCTGAGAGGCAGCGTACCGCCGTTCTCATGCACAAATACCAGAATATGGAATACACGGAAATCGCGCGGAAGCTTGGCTGTTCGATCCCATGCGTCAAGTCTCTTCTATTCCGCGCTTACTCGGCTCTGCGCAAAGAGCTAACCAGTTAAATCTGTTCGAGTCATATCCGGACGCCCGCGCCTCGACCGCCTAATTTCATTCGAACGCACGCCGTTGTTCACTCGCAGTTAGGCGATAGCCAGCCGCGGTTCCTTATATAGCCTCAATCCATCAGAGGAAGAAGGCGCCGGATGATTGTACGTTTGACGTGAGTAGCGGAATTAATTGTGCTTTGACACGGTTTCCTGTGGACACGCTTTGCTGTGGAGGCTCGCCCGAAGCGTTAAACGCAGCTCGGGCGAGCCGATGGCAGCTTCGCCATTGGATATTCAATTTCATATACCGTTTCCGGGTCGGCGACGATGGAGACCAAGGATCGAGGTCGCAGAGCTGGTTATGTAGATATTTCGGCTGCCATAGGTTTGGCCGGCGGTATAAGCGCACGAGATGGATGTTTGAACCTGAGCTATGCGCCTTGGCGGGTCCACGTCTGAGAGCGGAAGCATAGCGAACCATTTGGGGACCCCATGAACATTGGGGTAAAACAGAGAATTGGGCAGTTACGCCTGCGCAAAACCGACCCCAAGGAGGTCACCCAAA
>JACPNQ010000013.1 GCA_016185425.1 Acidobacteriota bacterium
AGGGCCCCACCCGTTCCCATCCCGAACACGGTAGTTAAGCCTCTCAGCCCCGATGGTACTGCACGCGCAAGTGTGTGGGAGAGTAGGAAGTCGCCCAAATTAATTCAAAAACCCCGGCCTACCAGCCGGGGTTTTTGCTTTCTAAGCTAAAATGTCCCTGACTAACTCGCCATGCACGTCCGTCAACCGGAAGTGCCGGCCGCTGTAAAAGTAAGTCAGCTTGGTATGGTCTAACCCCATCAGATGTAACAGCGTCGCGTTCAGATCGTGATTGTGGACCTTCTTCTCCACAGCCCGGTATCCAAACTCGTCCGTCGCGCCATGCACGTACCCGGCCTTCACTCCGCCACCAGCGAGTAAGATCGAGTAACCGGCTGAGTTATGGTCCCGCCCGTTCTGTAACTTCACCAGCGACGAATTCTCTACCGCCGGCGTCCTGCCGAACTCGGTCCCGAATACAACCAGCGTCTCATCGAGCAAACCCCTCGATGCCAGATCCTCCACCAGCGCCGCCACCGCCGGGTCCGCCTTCCGGGCGTTCGCCCGGTGCGCCTGGATATCCTCGTGCGAGTCCCACGGCTGCGAATTGCCGTAGTAGATCTGGACCATCCGGACACCCTTCTCCACCAGCCGTAGCGCCATCAGGCATCCCCGGCCAAAGTCCGAATCGCCATACCGGGCCCTCGTCGCCTCCGGCTCTTTGGCGATATCGAACACCTCCGGCACCTCGGTCTGCATCCGGAACGCCGTCTCCATCGACTGGATCGCCGCCTCCAGGTTCGAGTCCCCGGCCCGCTCCGCCAGGTGCGCCGTATTCAACTCCTTCAGCAGGTCCAACTGCCGCCGCTGATCCTCGACCCGCTTCCGCCCCCGGTCGAGAAACTGCACCAGCTTCTTCGGGTCCCGCTCCGTGGCCTTGATAAAGGTGCCCTGGAACACAGCCGGCAGAAAGGCCGGCTCCCACAAGGGCGGCCCGACGACGGGCGTCCCCGGGCACAGCACCACATAGCCCGGCAGATTCCGGTTCTCCGTCCCTAGCCCATAAGTGAGCCATGACCCCAGCGACGGCCGCCCAGGCTGAATCGCCCCGCAGTTCATCATGAACAGCGACGGCTCGTGGTTCGGTACATCGGTATGCATCGACCGGACGACAGTGAACCGGTCGATGTTCCGGGCGATGTTCGGAAAGATCTCGCTGACCTCGATCCCGCTCTGGCCGTACTTCTTAAACGCGAAGGGTGAGCGCATCAGTGATCCAGTGATTCGCTCAGTCTTCGGCTGGTCGCCCGGCATCGTCTTACCGTGGTAGCGGTCGAGCGCCGGCTTCGGATCGAACGTGTCCACCTGCGACATACCGCCATTCATCACCAGGTAGATGATGTGCTTCGCCTTCGGCGCAAAGTGCGGCACCTTGGCGGCGAACGGGTCCATCTGGCCGGCCAATGCGGCCATCCCGAAGCCGCCCGCCATCCGCGATAAGAAGTGCCGTCTGTTAGTCAACATATAGGAACTCGTTGGAGCTTAGTAACACCTGGGCGTACTGTGCCCAGTCCGACTTACTTAAAAACGCCAGCCCCGCCCGTAACTCCGCCGGAGTTTCGGGCCGCTGGAACAGCCGCAGATAGGCGGCCCGGATCCTTTCGGAATCCGCGGTCGAGACGCACTCCATTTTCTGTGCCAGCGACTCCGCTCTAAGTCGCAGAAAGCCGGAGTTTAGAAAGAACAGTTTCTGCAGCGGTACATTAGTAACTCCCCGCTGCTCCACATGAATGGAGGTACTTGGAAAGTCAAATAACGCTAGGGTCTCGTTCTGTTGATACCGCCCAACCCGGACATATACGGTCCTCCGGACGTTGCTGTCCGACAGGTCGCCCGACTCGCCGCCCATGCGCCTGTCGAGCTCACCGCTCGCCGCCAGGATTGAGTCGCGGATCGCTTCGGCGTCCAACCGCTTCCGGTTGGCCCGCCAGAACAGCCGGTTATCCGGGTCGAGCTTCTGGCCCTCTGCCGAGGCGGCGCTCGATGCCAGATATGTCTCGGATAGGACGATCTCCCGGACCAGCGCCTTCACGGAGAGCCCCGACGCCTTGAAGCGCGCCGCCAGATATTCGAGTAGTTCCCGGTTCGCCGGCCGGTCTCCCATGAGCCCGAAGTTCGACGGGGTCCGCACCACGCCGGTCCCGAGCAGCCAGCCCCAAACCCGGTTGGCCATGACGCGTGCCGCGATCGGGTGGGCGACGATCGTCTCGGCCAACTCCAGCCTTCCGCTCCCTCCCTGCAGCCTGCCCCCGTCCAGGCAATTCAGGAAGTGCCGGGGCACTACCTCTCCGAGGTCGGTCGGGTTGCCCCGCTTGTTCAGAGGCAGGTCGAGCGGCTCGTCGTGCTCGCCGATCCCGTGGAAATAACCATAGGCCGGCGGCGCGGCCTTCTTCGCCACCTCCAACTCCGCCCGCAGCCCCGCCAAGTGGCGCTTGAACTCACCGGCCAGCCGTTTCTCCACGCCCGCGTCGTCGAGCCGGAAGACAGCCTCCTTGCCGCCAATGAACTTCTGGAACAGTTGATATCGCTCCCGGTCCAGAGACTTGGTCACCACCTCAGAGCCGGGGTTGAAGTCGGCCTCTGAGTCGTAGTTGAACGGCAGAATGATCTTGCGCCGCTTCGCGAACGGATTCGTTCCGCGAATCACCGCCTGCCGGTTTTCCTCGTCCATCACTCGCTTCCGCTCTATGACGCCGAGCAGTGTCTCTTGAAACGCCCGTGCCGCTTCCGCGGAGTGCGCCGCGTGCCACGGCTTCAGGAAAGGATGATCCTCTTCCGGCTTCGCCATGTAGTCCTTGAGCCGCGTGGCGACCTCGGCGTCGACGCCCGCGGCGCCCATCAGGAAATCCGCGGACTGCCGCGCATAGATCAACGCGAGTTGATCACGCTGCGAGGCAAGGAACTGGTCGATCTCTTTCTCCAATGCCTTGATGCGCTTCTGCGAGGCTTCGAACGCGGCCACCGTGGCTGGCGGCACGAGCGGATACTCCTTGTATTCACTGCTGGCGAATACCCCGGCGAGCGCGTAGTAATCCTTCTGCGGAATCGGATCGTACTTGTGATCGTGGCAGCGCGCACACGCCGCCGTCAGGCCCAGAAAACCGCGGGTTACCATGTCGACGCGGTCATGCCGCTCATCCGCTCGCGCCTGCGGCGGCTGGGTGATGCCGTAGTACCAGGGTCCGAGACCGAACAGGCCGAGACCCCCGATCAGGGAGGCGTTGTCGGGCATCAGGTCGGCGGCCAGTTGGGACTTGACGAAGGTGTCGTAAGGGAGATCACGGTTGAACTGCTGAATCACCCAATCGCGGTAGCGCCAGGCGTTTGGGTAAGGCCGGGGCTGGGTGCCGGTAAAGTCGTCCTCGCCGAAGCGCGCGACATCGAGCCAGTGGCGTCCCCACCGCTCGCCGAAATGCGGCGAGGCCAGCAGTGAATCGACGAGCACGGGAACATTGCCGGACTCCATAAACGCGGCGGCCGGCTCGCCCGATGGCGGAAGCCCTATGAGGTCGGCGAAGAGCCGGCGGAGGATCGTGCGGCGGTCGGCTCGTGGATTCGGTTGGATCGATTTCAGTCCCGCGCGGGCGTGGAAATCGATGGAGCCCGCCGCCGGCCGCAACGGCTCAGCGGCCCAGAGATTCGAGCCCGCAGCGACTCGCGAGACAGGCCACGCCGCCCCGTCGCGTATCCAGGTTTCAAGCACCGCCACTTCGGTATCGGCCAATGCCGCTCCCGGCGGCATCTTTAGCGCGCCATTGCGGCGGACCGCCTGCATCAACAAGCTGGCATCCGGAGCGCCGGCGACCACTGCCGGCCCGCGTTTCCCGCCGCGCAGGAGCGCTTCGCGTGAATCCACGCGCAGCCCCGACGCCGCGTTCTCTCCATGACACGACGCGCAACGCGCCAACAGCAGCGGCCGCACCTTGTTTTCAAATAACTCCTCGCCAGATAGACCACCGGCGAAAAGCAGCAGCAGCGCAATCCTCACGATGCGCTTATTCTATCGTTCGGCCAGCCAAACGAGAAACAACCCGTCCGGATCCACGTCCTCCCAGTAACTGATTGGCCGGCTTTCGACCTTGCCGCAATGCCGGCGCAGCAATCCTTCCAACTCCTTTTGCCCGAACCACCGCTCCCATTCCGGCGTCTCCAGCCGCCCCCAGTGATCTTTGTTCTTGTCGATGATCACT
Organism: Acidobacteriota bacterium; assembly: GCA_016185425.1. Lineage (GTDB taxonomy): Bacteria > Acidobacteriota > Terriglobia > Bryobacterales > Bryobacteraceae. Next base: position 4,230 of record JACPNQ010000013.1, read on the forward strand.
ATCCGCCCGCCCGGCTTCACCACGCGGCACAACTCGGCCACGGCGCCTGAGATGTCCACAGCATGCTCCAGAGACTCGGTGGCATACAAGGCGTCAAACGCGCCAGTTGCGTAGGGCAGGGCAGTCAGCGATCCCGCGCAGGGCATCAGCGGCGCTTCGACAAACCGCAACATCGCCATGGCAATGTCCATTGCGTGAATCCGCGCCGCCGGATGCTCGCCCAGCAACACCCGCGCAAACCGTCCTTTGCCGCAGCCCGCGTCGAGCACGCGTTTCCCTGCCAGATCGCCAAACGTCTGGAGAATCACGCGCACATGGAGAATCCGCGGATCGATTGTCGATGGGAAATGCTCCTCGTCCGCGGCCGACTCTTCAAACGAGCGGCGGATCCGCTGCTGCAGATCCGCCGTCAATGCCGGAGTCTTCCCTCCAAACAACCGCCGCACCCAGTTCCTCACGGATTGGTCAGAAAAATCGGCACGCCCGCTTTGCTCTTGTAGTTGGGCCGGTAGCGCTCCACGTTGTACATGGTGCTCACGTCCACTTTACGCGGTCCCAGCTTCGGATCGGGGATTTCGACCATCCGGTAACGGCCGTCGTTGATCGCGGCCATCAGGCCGCTCTTGCCTTCCAGAATCGCGTCGAACGCCATGTTGCCGAACGTCGTCGCAACCAGCTTGTCGGTGAAGTCCGGCGAGCCGCCGCGCAGGTCGTAGGTCAGGTCGCTGACGATGCATTCGAGTTTCGCGCGTTTTTTCAACTCGTCGGCGAACGCCTCGCCGACGTTCATCTTTTTGCGGTGGCCGTAGTCGTCCGGCTCGCCGTATTCCTGCACCACGTAGCCTTCCCACGCCGCGCCTTCGCTGAGAATTACCAACGCATACCGCGAAGGATTCTTCTTCTTGTCGGACGCGATCAGCTCTGTCATCTTTTCGATGTCGAACGCATACTCCGGAATGCCGCAGCGGATCGACGTGACGTAGGCCGTATAGAGCGCCGTGTAGCCGGCGTCGCGCCCGAACACGCGGAATACGCCCACGCGCTCATGCGAGCCGACGGTCGTGCGCTGCCGCTGAATCGCGTCGTGGGCGCGCGTAATTGCCGTCGAAAATCCGATGCAATACTCGGTGTTCCGCACGTCGTTGTCCATCGTCTTCGGCACACAGACAACCTTAAAACCCTGCGCGTGCAGCTTCTGCGCGTAGCTCAAGGTATCGTCGCCGCCGATCGCCACAAGCGTATCCACTCCAAGCGATTCGAGGTTCTTGATGACGTGCTTGGAGACGTCCCAGGCCTTGTACGTCTCGCCCTTTTTCGTCACCATCTCACTCGGGTAACTATCCGGGCTGAGGAAGGCGGGCAGCTTCCGCATCTTCGCCGGATTCGTGCGGCTTGAATGGAGATAGGTGCCGCCTGTACGGTCAATCGTGCGCGTGTTCATCGTGTCGAGCGGCCGCAGGTAGTCGGTTTTCGACTGCTCGTCGTCCATGTTCAGATGGGTAAGTCCTTCCCAGCCGCGCCGAAAACCAATCACATCCATTCCCGCTTCAAAGGCGCGATAGGTGACGCCTTTGATTACTGAGTTCAACCCCGGCACGTCACCACCGCCGGTAAGAATTCCAATACGCTTTTGAGGCATTTTTCTCGATTGTACCAAGTCACTTGGAGATCCCCGTGCTATTCTTCGATGGGCGCTGGAGCCCGGCGAAAGGAGAGTCAACGTGCCGGCAAAGTCAGGAGATCTCGTCCGCGTGCACTATAAAGGAACGCTCGCGGATGGGACGGTATTCGACTCAAGCGAGGGGCGGGAACCCCTTGAATTTACACTCGGCCAGGGCCAGGTCATTCCCGGATTTGATAGCGCTGTGACAGGGTTGGAAGTCGGCGGCAGTATTGTCAGCACGATCCCGGCTGATGAAGCCTACGGTCCGATGCGCGAGGAGATGGTCATCAAGATTCCGAAAGACCAATTTCCCGAGGATATGCCGCTTGAGGTGGGACAGGAACTGCAGCTTCAGGGCCCTGGCGGGTTCCTCGTCGCGCAGGTTGTCGAGATGGATGAACAGGGGGTAGTGCTCGACGCGAATCATCCGCTTGCGGGAGAAGATCTGACGTTTGCGATTACGCTGGAGTCGATCGGGAGCAAGCTGATTATTCCGTGATCCACGCCGATCGCAAGCTCGCCGCGCGCTTGGAGCAAGCCTCCGCCGCGCTCGGCCGCGACGCTGTCCGCGCGCATCGCGAGCTATTCACCAACTCCGAAGCCGAGGCTCTGCCCTGCGGCAGCGGCGTCGCGGTGTTTCTCAACGAAGATTCGCCGCTCACGCAAGTCCGCGGCGCCGGGATGGACGAGCTCGATCTCGATGCCGTCGAGCAGTTCTTTGCGAACCGCGTCGCGCCCGTCTCCTTCACGCTCACGCCGTTCGCATCGGACGCGCTTTGGACGCAGCTCTCCCGCCGCGAGTACGAGATCGGCCAGTTCGAAAACGTTCTCGTTCGCGGGGTTACTCCGGCCGACATCACCAGCGATGAAGAGGTAATGCTCGCGGCCGATGCCCAGGAGTGGGCGGCGGCGATGGCGGAGGCGTTTTTCGGCGACGTGAGCGCCATGGGCCTCGATCTCACGCGGACGCTCCATGCGATCCCGACCTGCCGCAGCTTGATTGTGCGTGCTGGTGCGGTACTGGCCGCGGGCGCGCAGATCGACATCCGCGACGGGCTCGGTGTTTTTCAGTGCGACGGAACGCGGCCGGCGTTTCGCGGACTCGGTCTGCAGGCGAAGCTTATCCGCGCGCGTCTCTCGCTGGCCGCCGAGGCCGGCTGCGATCTTGTGACCGCCGACACATTCCCGGGTAGCCAGTCCCAGCGCAACTACGAACGGCTCGGCTTTCAGGTGGCGTATACGAAGATGACGCTCATCAAGCCGTGTTTCTAGGGCGGCCAAACTCCACCACGCACCCGGCCGAACGCCTGCCATTGCTATGATTCTCAGCAGGCTGTTGGTATGAAATCCTGGATCGCAAGCCCGTGGACTGTTTGCTGGCTCATCGCATTCGGAAGTGGAGTGGCCTCCGGCTTTCAGGAGGCTGCCGCTCCCACCGGCGCTGCGACGGAACGGGAGCGGGATACTTACAGAATCTATTCGCTTCTATTAAGAAACCCGCAGACCAGCCATGGTGCGGACGACAACGCGCGTTACCTGATAGCGGCAACCGCGCGGGTAGAGCGTTGGCAACCGGTGCCGTGTGTGGCGCCCCCAAAATCGCGCGAAGCGGAGTTTCGCGAAGTGCTGGCCGACTTCGAGAGCAGAAAGATGGGCGACAGGAAGTTGCAGCGGAGATTCTCGACCAGCAAGCCTTACGAACTGCTATCCGGCGCAGATGTTGCGGCGTTTCAGAGGCAGCGCGGCTTGCAATCTTCCGGCCGCGAAGAGAGTCAGGCTCGCTTTAGGGGAGTTACAGACGTGTTTACTTTTGACGACGTGTACTTCAGCAAGGACGGCAGGCTTGCGTTGACGGCGATGTCCACCTGGTGCGGCGGACTCTGTGGGAAGCACGCTTGGCGGGTCTTTGAGAAGACATCGGCGACAGAAGAATGGCAGGAGCAGCCTTGGGTGACCTGCATGACGATGGCGAAAGCGCCAGCCAAGTCCCCGGCTCCATAGATCCTCCTCTCCCATTAGGGGCATCGCCTCCTCATCGGAAGCCGGCACCACGAATGGCAGGGCCGGAAGATACTCGTGAATCGTGGCGCGTTTCTTCATGCTCTCGCACGCCAATTCGCCGATGATAAACGGGTGAATGAAAACCGTTCCGGCTTCCAACTCCGCACGGAGCGGTCCATCGTCACGTCGAAAATGATCTATCCAGACCGAATGCAGCGCTGACTCGCGCCCGATCCACCAGCGTCTGGTCAATGATCAGCGCCGTTCGCATATGCATCATTGATGCATATCATTTCAATGCCTTGCCGGAGTTCCGATAGCTCATCTCCAACAACTCCGCGATCTCGTTCCAGTCCGGCTTGGTGTTGTCGAGCTTCAAGCTCACCCAGCCGTGTTGCCCGACATAGGGCGTCTTCACGAATCGAGGGTCTTTCAGGAAGATCCCCTGATCTTCCTTCGCCGCCTTGAAGCAAAGCGACCACTGCCCATCCTGCTGCCCGAAGACCGACAACATCTTCCCCTTCACTCCGCCCACGCGGAACCAGGGATGGCCGAACGATTCGGTCTCCACAACGCCAGGCATCGCCAGCGCGATCTTCCGGAATTTCTCCAGATACCGTTTTCCGCGCGCATCAAGCTCCAAGTGCACGGCCGGACCTCCACCACAAATATCCTACGCCGAGCAGAAATCCGATCAGCGCCTGATACTCCTGGTTGCGCAGATAGAGCGTCTTCGAAAACCTGCCCTCCGATGCGATACCAGGGAAACGCGGCACCAGTAACGGTACCGAATCGGCGTAGCGGTTGTAGTCCGGAAACAGGTTTCGCAGATGCTGCTCTTCCAGTTCCATCACCGGTAAATAGACGAACACGAAGACCGCCGCGAAGATCCCGCCTACCCACCACGACCGCGCAGCCACCGCCAATCCCATTGCGGTGATTAGCGTGCCCAGATAGAGCGGATTCCGTGTGTGGCGGTATGGCCCGCTATCGACCAACCGCTGGTTCTTCGCCAGATGCCCTGCCGCCCAGGCGCGCAGTACAAGGCCGCACAGTGAAATCGGAATGCCACCGAGCAGGCTCTCCCCGGTGGGCTGGCTGAGCCACGCGAACGCGGTCAACAGCAGGAAACCCGAAGGTACCCGCAATCGGGCTACCGCGTCGGCGTAGGGTTTGGGGAAGCGGTAGTGAGGCATGGCAGAAGGCGTTCCAATACGATACGCGGCGTCAACGCGCGCATGCAAGGCAATATCTCGTTCATTCGCCGGTACGTTGTGGGCGCGGCCGGGTCGCGCAGTGTATGTATCGTTCCGCCGTAGGGTCCGTTGCGCGCGGGATCGGTTGGTCCGAAGAGTGCGACACCGGGTTTACGCAAGGCTGCGGCCAGATGCAGCGGTCCGCTGTCGAGCCCGATAATCGCCGCCGCGCGCCGCGTCGCGTCGATCAATCCGGGGATTCCCGATACATGCTGCGTCACCGGCGAATCGACTGGCTGCACGACGTTTAACACCAGGGCGTGGCCTGTCTCGCGCAGCAAAGCCCCGAGCGCTTCATAGTACTCCAGCGGCCACTGTTTGGCGGCCCAGCCGGCAAATGGGCTCGCCAATACGAACGGCTCTTTGGGTAGCGAGCCCTCCGGTTTGCCAGGCGGCACGGGGAAGTCAATGACTCGCTCCGTCGCGCCGGCGCTCTGCGCGAGATCGAGATTCCACTCGACAACGTGCGCCAGCCGCGGCGCCGTTCGCTCCGTGTAGAACAACCCCGCCGCGCGCTCGCGCAAATGCGATGCCGCGAATCCGATGCGCCTCTTCGCGTGCGCAGCGCGAACTAATAGACCCGATTTGATCAGACCTTGCACGTCAACCGCAATGTCGACGGGCCTTTCGCGAAAGAATCGCCACGCCTCGCGCAAGCTCTCCCGCGAGTGCCTGTTCACCGGAAGGACAGTATCCACATCGGGATTGCCGTCGAGCAGCCACTGCCACCTTGGATCAATTGCCCAAGTTATCGTCGCGCCCGGAATGCTTCTCTTCATCGAGGCGGCGGTGGGAAGTGCGTGCAACACATCGCCGAATGCGCCGAGCCGCACGAGCAGGATGTGAACCGGATCAGCCATTCTGCCGGCTGCGCACCAGGCGCATCAATGCGCCACGCCGCTCCAGATCGCCCTCCCGCTCATCGATAATCGAGCTCGCGTGAGGAAGCGCACCTTCGCCCAGAAAGACAAATTCTACATCACGGCAAGCGGCGGCGAGCTCCGCGCGCGCCCGGGCGGGCAGGAGCGGATCGGGCGGATCGCAAATGCATATCGCGAGCCGGCCGAGTTGGCAGGCAAGCTCATGAAGCCGCCGGGTGTGCGAAGCAACCATCGGATCGAAATACGCCACGACAAGCGGCCGTCCGGCCAGACGCTCGCGCGCCGTTTCCGCCGAAACGATCTTGGAACGGGTGTCGAGCATGTCCTTCTATTTTCTCTCAACTGGCTCGGAGCGGTAGAGGATAAAAACGGGCCGGCCGGCGGAGTCGGCGATGGTTTCCTCGGGAATCAGACGGACGGAAGGCCCCGGATCTATCGGCGAAATCGAGAGTTGCGGCACTCTCCCGATATGCCGCTCTCCCGCCCAAGGCCCGACAAACAGCCTGGTTCCGCCTCGATTGAGCAGGTGAATCGAATCGTAGATTCCCCAGTCCAAAATACGATACGGTCGAGTATCGTATTTTAAGCGGGCGGCGAGGGCGGCGAGGGCGGCTATGGCGTCGGACCATTCGACGGCGACTTCGCGGCGGAGGAATTGCGCGTAGAAATGATTGATCTGGAATAAATTAGCGATCACCACGGCCGCGATCATCCATTTTCTTAAGGGCAATGCTCCGGACAGCAAATGGGGCAATGGCCAGAGCAGGATGATATGGTGAGGGCCGGAGCCGAGGTTTTGCAGCGCGAACATTGCACCAAAGCCCGCAATTGCCGCAGTTAAGGAGAATCGGTAGACCGGATTCCGCCAAAGCCAGGGGAGGGCGAGAAGGGCCGCGGCGACGAGCCAGGGGAAGAGTGGGAAAGTATAATCGATTGCCGCAAAGTAGCTTGCCGTTGCGACGGGCGGCAGGGCACGTGGCGAGCCGACCGCGAACAGGTTTTCGTTGCCGAGGCATTGCCAGAGCATCCTGACCTTTTCGAAGACCGGGCCTGTATCGAGGAGAGCCCTATCGTTGAAGGACTTGCCGCCGGTCTTGTAGTTATAGACGAGGAACGGATAGCAGCCTGCCAGGAAGAACAAGAATCCGAGCGCCAGCGGCTTCGGTTTCAGCAGGTTGCGGGCGGTTGCGAGCGCGCCGGCGGTGAGGGCGATGAGGATGAAAATGAATGTGATTTTGTCCCAAACACCGAGTCCGAAAGCGAAGCCGGCAGCGGCAACCCATCTCATCCGTTGCGTTTGCGCGAAGCGGACGACTGCATACACGCCGGCGATCGCGAGAAGGTGCTGCAGAGCGACCGGCCCCCAATCGCTACGGATGGTCATGAGAAACACGGCGTCGGTGGCGAGGAAAATCGCCGCAAATGGCGGAAGGCGAAGGAGCTGAAGGATCCGGGCGAACAGATATACGGAGATGGCGCCGATCACAAGTACGGGGAAATGAACCGTTGCAGGCGACGGTTCGACAATGCACCAAACCAGGGCATAAATGGCGGTCTTTAGTGTCCCAATGTAGGGAAATGACATGCTTGGGAAGCGCATTCCCATCAAACGGACGTTTGAGACGGGAGGAATATTGGGGTTGTTGAGTACCGACGCAAAGAGAGCCTCGTCGGACTGAATGCCGGGGAGGTCGAGGACGAATGACCCGAGCAGTAGGAAGGCGGCGGAGAGCGTGAGTGGAAGGATTCGCTCCTTCATTTCTTCGTCAACTGGATCAGTTCGATGGCGGTCTTAACAACGCGGGTTGCATCGACACGGGTCATGCAGCGGTGGTCGATGGGACACTCGCGGAGAAGGCAGGGACTGCACTCGACGGGCTCGCGAACGACACGGGCGAGGGGACCGGTGGGGCCGGTGGCGACATCGTCGGTTGCGCCGAAGACAGTGACCGTGGGGATGCCCAGCGCGGAGGCGATGTGCATGGCGCCGGAGTCGTTCGTTAGAAAAACGATGCAGTTGGCGGCGATGGCGATGAATTCGTCGAGCTTGGTTTGTCCGGCGAAGTTGTGCACACGCACACTTTCGGCGGCGATGGCGAGGCGCACCTGCTCACACAACTGGCGCTCGTCTCTGGAGCCGAACAACGCGACGCTGGCGCCGGTGCGGCGCGCGAGTGTTGCCGATGCTTCGGCGAAGCGTTCGGGAAGCCAACGCTTGGCGGTGCCATATGCCGCTCCGGGACTGACGCCGATCCAATCGCCGTGCAGTTCGCGGGCGGCAAGGTATTTACGGCCCTGCCGCGCGAGTGGTTCGATGCCCGGGAGGCGAATGGCGCCGGACTCCGGAAAGCGCTCGATGAGACCGGCGCGGCGAAGGAGCTCGAGATAGTAGAAGCGCTGATGGGCAGGGATTTCGGAAGGCTTGGGCGGAGTGATTGGATCGGAGAGAAGAAGGCCGCGGCCATCGCGGGCGTAGCCGATGCGAGTGGGAATGCGCGCGGCCCACATGAGGGCAGCGGATTCGAAAGAGTTGGCGAGAAGTATGGCGCAATCGAAGCGCATGGCATCCAGTTGGCGCGCGAGTTTCCATTTGCCGAGGATGTCCTTGGCGCCACGCGGGAGCGTATACGGAATGATGTCGTCGACGAGCGTATTGTCGTAGAGTCCGGCGACCCAGGGCATTGCGAGCAGAGTGATGCGCGCCTCGGGGAAGCGGTGGCGGATCTCCGTCAATGCCGGGATGCACATCACCGCGTCGCCAACCCAGTTGGTGGCGCGAATGAGGATTTTCTGGAAATCCATGCGTTAGAATTTGCCCATGACGGCGAAAGAAAAGGGACTGCTCCAGGAACAAGGTTACCTAATCGTACGCGGCGTGATGGATGCGGAGTGGCTTGCGGAATTGCGGTCGGAGACGGCGCGGCTGTTGGAGGCGGAGGGAGAGAACGCGGGTGGAGAATTCCGGAAGGAAATTGGTTCAGACCGGCTGGCGAATCTGGTGGATAAAGGCGAGTGTTTCCAGCGTTTGGTTTCGCATCCGTTGCTGCTGGAGGCAGTGGAAGTTGTGCTTGGGCCGGATTGGAAGTTGTCGAGTTTGAACTACCGCGCAGCGCTGCCGGGCGAGAAGAGTCTGCAGCCGCTCCATTGCGATATGGGATTGGTGCCGGATGCGTTGGGGAATGCGGTGTTTAATTCCATTTGGATGCTCGACGACTTCACGCCGGAGAATGGGCCGACGCGGTTCGTGCCGGGTTCTCATAAATCCGGAGTGCTGCCGCAGAACGTGCTGGCGGATGCGAATGCGCCGCATCCGGAGGAGATGATGGCATTGGGGAAGGCGGGGGATGTCGTGTTGACGAATGCGCATATGTGGCATGGGGGCACGGCGAACCGGACGGCGCTGCCGCGACGGTCCTTGCACGGATTTTTTGTGCGGGGGGATCAACCGCAGCAGCAGTATCAGAAGAAGCTGCTGCGGGCGGAGACGCAGGCGGCATTGCCACCGTTGATGCGGCGGATATTGGCTTTGGACGATGAGCGGAATGACGCGATTTCGGCGGTGGGTAGCGGGAAGAGCGGTTTTTTGAAGTGATGGGCGGGCGCGTGGATGCGCCCGCCTCTACAGGATGCGGCTACGGTTGGACGGGGGGCAGTCCGCTCGCGGTATTCCCGGCGCCGACTGGAGGGTTATTCAAGCATTTCGGATGACCGAATCCGCTGGCGCTATTGCCAGTGCCTCCGGCGGGGTTAGCGGTGATATCGAAAATGATGTTGTCCGGGTGCGTTGCGTCTCCGGCGAAGATCCCCGCAACACCAGGGATGACGGCACCCAGGTGATCGAGGTTCAGATTGCGACGTGTGCGCCAGGCAATGTTGTGATCCGAGCAAGATGTATCGCCACTCACGCCGACGGCGCCGACGATCTTGTGGCTCGTGTCGTAGAGCGCCAAACCGCCGCCGAACACGTTGACGCCGCCGATTTTTTCTCCGACCATTGGATCGTTGGACGAGCCATATTTCGACGAAGGTCCCTTGTAGGCGACAGATGTATCGACCGGATTGCTGTGCTGCAAACCGAACAGGCTGCCACCGGGCTGGACCGCGGAGAAAAGATTCGCGGTTGAAAGGGCCAACGGCCCGCCGTTGCCGCCGCTTGCGGCCGATTGATCCAAGCTGAATGCATTGGCCGTATTCGCTTTCTGCGCTGAGATCACGCGGCTTCCGGGCCATTGCGAACCCCGGCCGGTGCCGGTAAAAGCGACCGCGCAGACGACGCCATCCCTGTTCACAATCGTGCCCCACATGTTCAGGTTAAGGCCGGTTCCTTCGGTGTTGGTTGCGTCTTTCAACGCTTTGAGCAGGGTGGCGTGCGTGGGCAAGCCGTTGCAGGCGTTACGGTTGTCTTTGTCATCGTCGTCATCGCCGGCGAAGGCGGTTCCTGTACCGGCAATCAGTAGGGCCGCGGCCAACCACGGCGTTCCGGCAATTCTAAGAAGGCTAAATACTGTCATTTTTATCTCCTATCGGCAAGCGTCGATCTTGGGACCTTGCGGGACGATTATATAGTCCCCGTGAACTTGATGTTTCCCGGTGTTTCCAGGGGCTCGCACGGAGAACCTTTGCTCGTGATTTGAAGTGGCTGATGACAAAGGATCGGCGTCAAGGGTTGTCGGCGCGCGGCGCGGAGAAGATTAAGGTTAGATTAAATTGGTCTTTGACACGGTTTATGAAGAATGCACTGTTGGAGATTCCGTTTGCGATTCCGTTTGACAGGATTCGCGCGGAGGACATTGAGCCTTCGATCGCTCAATTGATTGCCGATGCGAAAGCTCGGATTGAGGCGATTGCTGCGTCAACCGAGCCGAGGACGTATGAGAATACGATGTTCGCGCTCGATCATGCCACCGAACCGCTGGATGTCGCCTTTGGCATTGTGAAGCATTTGGAATCGGTAGCGACGTATCCGGCGTTGCGGGAGGCGCATAATGCGGTGCAGGGGCCGGTTAGCGAGTTTTACTCATCCATTCGACTGCATGACGGGCTTTGGAAGGCGTTGAAGGAATATGCCGCAACGGAAGAGGCGAAGGCGTTGGCCGGCGTACGCGCCCGGCATTTGAAGAAGACGCTGGAAGCATTCCGGTTGTCCGGGGCCGACTTGGACCCGGCAGGGAAGAAGCGGTCGGCGGAGATTGATATTGAGCTGACAAAGCTGACGACGAAGTTTTCCGAGCACGTGCTGGATGCGACGAACGCCTTCGAACTATTGATTGACGATGAGGCGCGGCTGGCGGGGTTGCCGCCGAGCGCTGTGGCGGCGGCCCGGCAGAGCGCCGAGACGAAGGGGCTTACGGGCTGGCGGTTCACGCTGCAGGCCCCGTCGTATATGGCGGTGATGACATATCTCGACGATCGGGCGATTCGGGAGAAGATGTATCGCGCTTACGCAGCGCGCGCGGCCAGCGGGCAGTATGACAACAGGGAGATCCTGCTGCAGATTCTGGAGTTGCGGCAGGAGAAAGGGAAACTGCTGGGGTTCGCGCATTTTGCGGACTTGGCTCTCGTCGACCGGATGGCGAAGACGGGAGCGTCCGCGGAGCGATTTCTCACCGATCTGCACGAGAAGACGGAAGCGTTCTTCGCGAAAGAGAACGCGCAGTTGCGTGCATTCGCCGGCGGCCTGGAACTCGAGCCGTGGGACGTTGGTTACTACGCGGAGAAGCAGCGCGTGGCACTGTACGATTTCGATGAAGAGCAGTTGCGGCCGTATTTCTCGCTGTCGAGCGCGATGGCCGGAATGTTCGAGCTGACGGGGAAGCTGTTTGGGATTCGCGTTATGGAGAAGGAGGGCGTGCCAGCATGGGACAAAGACGTCCGGTACTTCGACATCTTCGATGCGGGGAGTGGCGAGCACCTCGCCTGTTTCTACGCCGATATGCACCCGCGGGAGAACAAGAGGGGCGGGGCGTGGATGGATGCGTTCCTGACAGGCATGCCTGGCGTGAGTCCGCACCTGGGACTCATGTGTGGGAATCTGACGCCGCCGATCGGCGACCAGCCCGCGCTATTGACACACCGCGATGTGGAAACGCTGTTCCACGAGTTCGGCCATCTGCTGCATCATTCGCTAACGCGGGTGCCCGTACGCGACCTGGCGGGAACGAGCGTGCCGTGGGATTTTGTGGAACTGCCGTCACAGATCATGGAGAACTGGTGCTGGGAGCGGCCGGCGCTCGACCTTTTCGCGCATCATTATCAAACCGGCGAGCCGATACCGGAAGAATTGTTTACAAAGCTCAAGCGTGCCAGGACTTACCGCGCGGCGAATGCGCAGATGCGGCAGTTGAGTTTCGCGTTTGTGGACCTGGCGCTGCATATGCGGTACGACCCGGCGCGGGACGGGGACGTGATCGCCTGGTCACGGAAACTGCTGCAGCCGTTTTCAGCGGCGAAACTTCCGGAGGATCATGCGATGATCGCGAGCTTCACGCATTTGTTCGCGAATCCGGTGGGATACGCGGCGGGCTACTACTCCTACAAATGGGCGGAAGTGCTGGATGCGGATGCCTTCAGCCGGTTCCGGAAGGAGGGGGTGTTCAACGCCGAAACGGGCCGGGCATTCCGCGATTGCATTCTGGCGAAGGGCGACAGCGAAGATCCGGCGGAGCTCTACCGGCAATTCATGGGGCGGGATCCGGACCCGAACGCACTGCTTTTGCGGAGCGGCCTCACGACGGCAAATTAGATGTTACAATTTTTCATAGATTCTGGCGGGCGGAATCCCGTATTCTGCAACCATCCAGCAATCTGAAGCGTCAGAACAGCAGGGATCAGGCAGTCCGATGACGACAACTCCGCTTCCACCTACCAATGAGCACCAGCCGTCTGTTCCGGCAGGCGCAGATTTGCACGCCGATCTGCACCTGGATCGGCTGCTTGCGCCGGAGGTCCCCTGGCCGAAGCAGTTCGCCAAGAATGTCAAAGAATTTTTTCGTCCGCCTGAGCTGCCGCCGCTCGAACTGACTTCGAAGCCTGTTGCGGTGAAGGACATCTGGGGTCAGACTGGCGGTCACGAGAAGACGGCGGGATTGTCCTCCGTACTGGTACACGGCGGCGTGGTGGCGTTGTTGTTCCTGATCGGATCTAACGAGACGGTGCAGAAGGTGGCGAAGGATGTTGTCCACCTGACGGCGCCGATTGACTTGGCTCCCTTCGAACCAAAGGTTGCGCCGCAGAAGCAGTCGATGGGCGGCGGCGGCGGCGGCGGAAATCTCTCGCCGCTCGACGCGAGCAAGGGCAAGCTGCCGAAGATTGCGAAACAGTTCGTGCCCCCGAGCGCGGTGACATTGAACGAGCAGCCGAAGTTGGTGATGGAACCAAGCATTGAAGTACAGCCAAACGCGGCGTTGCCGCAGGTGGCGTTGAACAATCTGGGCGACCCTTTGGGCCTAGGCAAGATTCCATCGAATGGTCCTGGTTCGGGCGCGGGCATCGGCTTGGGCAAGGGCGGTGGCGTTGGCTCCGGCAAAGGCGCTGGATTTGGCCCCGGCAGCGGCGGGGGAACAGGCGGTGGCGCTTACAGGATTGGCGGTGGCGTTTCGGCGCCCGCGGTATTGGCAAAGGTTGAGCCCGAGTATTCGGAAGAGGCGCGCAAGGCGAAGTTCCAAGGCACGGTGATGCTGTATATCGAAGTCGACGAAAACGGCAAGCCGAAGAATCTGCGCGTGGTGCGTCCGCTGGGCCTGGGTTTGGATGAGAAAGCGATTGAGGCCGTATCCCGTTGGAAGTTCCGGCCGGGCTTCAAAGATGGGAAGGCTGTGACGGTGGCCGCGACGGTCGAAGTGAATTTCCGGTTGTTGTAAATCTTCCCTCCCGCAAAACGAAAGCCCCGCTCCTCACGGCGCGGGGCTTTCGTGCGTTCCGGCTGTTACTTTGTCCCACGAAGGCGAGTCTGTGGATAGTAGAATATGGGTGTGCTCATCGACACGCTCGCCTCACCGGGCGAGGCTCAAAAAAATCCGCATACAATGCTCAAACTCAAGGTTGAAACCCACGCAGATCTCGATCCGCAAGAAACTGGCGAATGGCTAGAAGCGCTGGATCAGATTATTGACCAAGCCGGACCAGACCGTGCGAAATTCCTGCTGGAGGCGTTAGTAAGAAAGGCCGCGGTAAACGGTGTGGAAGCGCCGGTCACAACGGTGGGGCCGTATGTGAACACGATCGCGGCCGCGGACGAGATTCCGTACCCGGGCGATTTGGCGATTGAAGCGCGTTTGCGCGCGCTGGTTCGCTGGAATGCGCTGGCAATGGTGGTGCGGGCGAACAAGTACGACGCGGGTATCGGCGGTCACATCGCAACCTTCGCGTCGCAAGCAACGCTGATCGAGGTGGCGCAGAACCACTTCTTTCGCGCGTCGATCAACGGCGAGCCGGGCGACCTGGTGTACTTCCAGGGCCACGCCTCTCCGGGCCAGTATTCGCGGGCGTTTTTGGAAGGCCGCCTGAATGAGAACCACCTGGCGAACTTCCGGCATGAGCTGCGTGAGCATCCGGGCTTGAGCTCCTATCCGCATCCGTGGCTGATGCGGGATTTCTGGCAGTTCCCAACGGTGTCGATGGGGCTGGGGCCGATCAACTCGATTTATCAGGCGCGGTTCATGCGGTATCTGGAGAATCGCGGACTGCTCACGAAGACGGACCGCCGCGTATGGGCGTACCTGGGCGACGGCGAGATGGATGAGCCGGAGTCGTACGGCGCAATCCGGATTGCGACGAGCGAGAAGCTTGACAACCTGGTGTGGATCATCAACTGCAATCTGCAACGCCTGGACGGCCCGGTACGGGGGAACGGCAGCGTAGTTCGTGAACTCGAGGGCTTGTTCCGGGGCGCGGGCTGGAACGTGATCAAGCTGCTGTGGGGCAGCGAGTGGGACGCGCTATTGGCGAAGGACAAGACGGGCCTGTTGATCAAGCGCATGGAAGAGTGCGTGGATGGCGAGTTCCAGAACTTCAAGGCCAAGGGCGGCGCCTATATCCGGCAGGAGTTCTTCGGCAAGTATCCGGAGCTGTTGGAACTGGTGAAGGACATGACCGATGAAGACATCGGCCATCTTCGGCGGGGCGGCCACGACCCTCAGAAGATTTACAACGCGTATCACCGCGCGATCCAGGCAAACGGGAAGCCGACCGTCATTCTCGCCAAGACGATCAAGGGTTATGGCATGGGCGACGCGGGCGAAGCGCGCAACTTCACGCACCAGCAGAAGAAGCTGGATGAGAACCAATTGTTGTATGTGCGCAACCGCTTCAACGTGCCGATTACCGACGAGCAGGCGATGAAGTGCGGGTTCCTGCGGCCGTCCGAAGAGACGGCCGAGATGCAGTATATGCATGCGCGGCGCAAGGATCTGGGCGGATATATGCCGTCGCGGACTCCGGCCAGGATTTCGATTCACGCGCCCGCGCTCGAGAAGTTCAAGGACGCGCTGGCCGGGTCGGGCGGCCGCGAGCTATCGACGACGATGGCGTTTGTCCGCATCCTGACGACCCTTTTGAAGGACGCCGAGATCGGCAAGTACGTGGTGCCGATTATCCCTGACGAAGCGCGCACGTTCGGCATGGATTCGCTATTCCGGCAAGTGGGTATTTACGCGAGCCAGGGCCAGTTGTACAAGCCTGTCGACGCCGACATGTTCCTCTACTACCACGAGGCGAACAACGGGCAGATTCTGGAAGAGGGAATTACCGAGGCGGGCTCGATGGGCTCGTTTACCGCGGCTGGTACGGCGTACGCGAATTACGGCCTGCCGATGATTCCGTTCTACACCTACTACTCGATGTTCGGGTTCCAGCGGGTGGGCGACATGGCGTGGGCGTTTGCGGATTCGCGCGGCAAAGGCTTCCTGTTGGGCGCGACGGCTGGACGCACAACGCTCTCCGGCGAAGGGCTGCAACATCAGGACGGACACAGTCTGGTGCTTTCGAGCACCGTGCCGACCTGCCGCTCCTACGATCCCGCGTTTGCGTACGAAATTGCAGTCATCGTGCAGGATGGCATCAAACGGATGTACGAGTTGAACGAGGACAAGTTCTACTATCTGACGATCTGCAACGACGACTACGCGCATCCGCCGATGCCGGAAGGTGTGGTGGAGGGGATTCTGCGCGGGTTGTACAAGTATCGTGCGGCGGAGAACTGGCCGGCGCAGGTGATGCTGTTCGGCAGCGGCGCGATCTTTAACGAAGCCGTGAAGGCGCAGGAGATGCTGCGGGACAAGTACGGCGTTGCCGCCGATGTCTACAGCGCGACGAGCTACAACGAGCTGCGCCGGGATTGCCTGGACGTGGAGCGTTGGAACCGGCTGCATCCGACGGAAACACCGCGGACCTCGTATCTGGACCAGGTGCTGGGCGGGACGACGGCTCCGATCATTGCGGCGAGCGACTACATGAAGATCGTGTCGGATCAGATTGCGCCGTGGCTGCCGGGCCGTTTGGTTTCGCTCGGTACAGACGGATTCGGACGCAGCGACAACCGCGAGTATCTGCGGCGGCATTTCGAAGTGGATGCGGCGGCGATTACGGCGGCTGCGTTGTCGCGGCTTGCGCGAGACGGCAAATTCGATGCGGGGCGCGCGGCGGCAGCGATTCAGGAGCTCGGGCTGCGGCCGGAGAGCATGGATCCAGCGTTGGCCTGATATATGGCCCGCTGGGCTTGTTTGTTGTTTTTCGTTTTGAATGCGCACGGGGCTGAGGCTCCGCTGCGCATTCTGTTTTTGGGGAATAGCTATACGTACTTCAACCATCTGGCGGGGTTGGTGGAGGGAATGGCGCGGCGGCCGGTGGAGACCCAATTTGTGGCGGTGGGCGGGGCGACGCTGGAGGCGCTATATACGGGTTCGAATGCGCTTGAGGTATTGCGCGGGTCGCAGTGGGACCTGGTGGTGCTGCAGGAGCAGAGCACGCTGGGGTTGAGCACGTTTAATGGCGATTTTGTGATTAACGTACCCAGCGGCTTTCATACATGGGCGAGGATTTGGGACCGGGAGATTCGGGCGGCTGGCGCACATACCGTATTCCTGAATACATGGGCGCGGAAGGGCCGCGCGGAGCAACAGCCGCACTTGGATTGGGCGTATGCGGCGATCGCGAGAGAGTTGCGGGCGGGGCTGATCCCTGCCGGCGCGGCATTTCAGGAAGTGAACGGGATTGATCTGTATCAGCCGGATGGCCACCATCCTTCAGCGGCGGGGTCTTATTTGGCCGCGTGCGCGGCGGTCGAGATCTTGACCGGAGATGGGTGCGCGGGAGCATCGGCGGAGATTCGCGGTTTACCGATGGACAACGCATCGGGGACATTGGGGAAGGGCGAGTGGATTGTGCAGTTGGAGCCTCCGGTCGCCGCGCAATTGCGGCGGGCGGCTATGGCGGCTGTGTCGAGACTGCGGGCAGAGGGCGGGTATTGGAAATTGACGCGGCCCGCCTATGGGGGAGAGGAATCGATCTATCGCGGGCGGAGCGGCGTGTCCTGGAATGGTCGATGGGAAGGCACGACATGGGTGTACGGGAAGAAGGCGGATATTACGTTAGAGTTGTCGGAGAGCGGTGGCAGGTGCACGGGGACTTGGCGCGTGAGCGCGACGGAGCCGCCGACGCAGACGAACATTCCCGTTGATAACTGCGTTGTGAAGGGGGCGGAACTACGGTTTACCGTGAGGCCGTTGTTTATGGTGGCGGAGGTTCATGAAGCGGCGATGGATGGGACGCTGCTGACGGGGCATGTGCGCTTGATATCATCATCGGCCTATCACCGGAATAATGGGACTTGGACGCTGCGGAGGGTAACGCCATGATGCGTATTGACGAAACGATGGTGCGGACGCATTTGCCGATGGCGAAAGCGATCGACCTGCTGGACGAGGCGTTCCAGGCGTGGGCGGAGGGGAGGGCGGGGAATCAGCCGCGGCGGCGGATGATACTGCCGTCGGGCGCTGTGCTTCATGCGTTGGCGGGGCATACCGAGATGTATTTCGGCACGAAGATTTATTCGACGCATCCGAGGCATGGCGCGTGGTTTCACTTCCTGCTTTACGACGCGCTGACCGCGCAGCCGCTGGCGTTGTTCGATGCGAATTGGCTGGGACAGATCCGGACAGGAGCGGCATCCGGGCTGGCGACCCGGCGGCTGGCGAAGCAGGGACCGGTGACCGTGGCCGTGTTGGGCAGCGGGTTCCAAGCGAGGGGGCAGTTGGAGGCGGTGCGGGCTGTGCGGGAGGTGACGCGGACTCTAGTCTGGAGCCGGAAGCGGGAATCGGCTGAGAAGTTTGCGTTGGAGATGGGGGCGGAAGTGGCGTTATCGGCGGATGAGGCTGTGTCGCAGGCTTCGGTGGTGATTACGGCGACCTCGGCGAAGGAGCCGCTGTTTGCGGCTGAGAGTGTTTTGCCGGGGACGCATGTGAATGCGGTGGGGTCGAATCAAGCAGCGCGGCGCGAGCTACCCGGAGAGTTGTTGGCGCGGGCGTCGGCGATCGTAGCGGATTCGGTGGAAGCCGCGCGGATTGAAGCGGGGGATTTGCTGTTGGCGCTGGATGAAGCAGGGTGGAGTGGCGTGGAGGAGTTGCGGGCTGGGCGCGTGCGGAAGAGCGATGAAGAGATAACGGTCTTTAAGTCCGTTGGGCTGGGGTTGGAAGACGTCGCCGTGGCGGCGTGGGTGTATGAGCTACTTGACGGGTAAGGGCGCGGGCGGCGGTTCGAGAACGTCGAGGAGCTCGATGTCGAAGATCAGCTCGGCCTTGGGCGGGATGCGAGGTTCGCGGCCCTTTTCGCCATAGGCGAGTTGATAGGGGATGAGCAGGCGGCGTTTGGCTCCCACGCGCATCCCTTCGCAGCAGTTATCGAAACCGGCAACGACACGGCGCTTGCCCTGTTCGAACTGGAAGGGTTCGTTGCGGTCGCGGGAGGAGTCGAACTTTGTGCCGTCGCGGAGGTAGCCGGTGTAATGGACTTTGAGGAGTTTGCCGGGTTCGTAGGGCTTGCCTGTGCCGGGTTGCACATCAATGACGCGCATCGTGTACTGGGTGCGCAACTTCCCTTTAAGTGGCGGGACGGCTTTCGGAAGTTTGTAGCTATTGCAGCTTGCGAGCAGCAAGACTGCCGCGATGGCTGCGAGGCGCACGGTTTATTCGGGCGCGGCGGCTTGGAGGTCGGAATCGCGCCAGGCGCTGATTTTCAAACGGCGGCAGACCCAGCAGAGAGCTTCGGCGGAGTTGGGAGCGACATCGGCAGAACAGACTTCACACTTCGCTTTCCGCTTTTGTGTGACAACCCCGGCGGCGCGATGCGCGCTCTCGAGAATCTCGTCGGCAACGACCTTTTCGGGTATGCCTGTGGTTTTTCGTTTCATAGAATTTCCGGGGTCTGCTTTCACTATAGCGTAGGTTTGGAGTTGCTGTGTGCGAATCCGGGGCGCGCTACAATGGGCGGTTGCTAACCTCAATGTACTCTTCCCGTAGTGTCACTATTGCCATGCTTGCGGCCGCGGCGATTCTCGCCGGTTGTAGGAAGACCCCACCGGCTAATGTTGCCGCCGCCGTGAATGGGCGTTCAATTACATACGCGGATTTGGACAAACAATACAGCATTCAATTTCCACAATCGGGTTCGCCGGCGGCGGCGGACGACGGCGTGCAGATCAACAAGCTGGAGACGCTGCGGGCGATGATCGACCAGGAGATCATGATGCAGCGGGCGGAGAAGCAGGGGTTGCTGGCGCCGGAAGCGGACATCGAAGCGGAATTTAACAAGTTAAAATCGCCGTACACGCAGGAGGAGTTTCAGAAGCAACTCACCGCGAAGAAGATGACGGTGGAGGACTTGAAATCCGATATCCGGAAGAAGCTGTCGATCGAGAAGGTGATCAACAAAGAGATCACTTCGAAGATCAATATCACGGAGAAAGACATCGCGGATTTCTATAGCGCCAACCGCGCGAGCTTTAACCTCGCCGAGCCGACGGTGCATCTGGCGCAGATACTGGTGACGCCGAATCCGGAAGCCGAATTCCGGAATTTGAAAAACGACAAGGCGCAGAACGACGACCAGGCGCGGCGGAAGATTCAGAACATCGAACAGCGGCTGCGGAATGGGGAAGACTTCTCGATGCTGGCGCAGAACTACTCGGAAGATCCGGGTTCCACTTCAAACGGCGGCGACCTGGGATTTGTGGCCGAGTCGGCACTAACAAAGGCGAGCGCGGATTTGCGGAAGATGATCAGCGAGATGAAGCCGGGGCAGGTGTCGAACGTGCTGCGGACGGGCGAGGGGTACCGGATCTTGAAACTGTTGAGCCGCGAGCCGGCGGGGCAGCGCGAGTTGAACGATCCGCGCGTGCAGCAGACGATTCGCGAGACTCTGCTGAACCGGAAAGACCAGTTGCTGCGCGGCGCGTACCTGGAAGCGATCCGGAATGAGGCGCAGGTGGAAAACTACCTGGCGCGGACGACGGCGCAGCTCGGCGACAAGAAGTAGTTACTTCGCGAGGTTCCTGACGATCTCGTAGTGGTAGCGCACGAACTTATGGAGCTCGGATTCGAGGATGCGCTCCTGGTCGCTGTGCGCCCCGAAGCCTTTGGCCGTGTCCTCATCGTCGACGGCGGGGCCGATGCCGTAACAGGGTACGCCCTTGGCGCGGAGATTGGCCATATCGGTTGCGCCGGTCATCATCGTGGGAATCGTGGGAACGCCTGGATAGACGGTGCGGCCGGCCTCCTCGATGATGCGGAAGGCTTCGTTGTTGAGCGGAGAGGGAGCGCTGGAAGGGCGGATGTCGGCGACGGCGCGGACGAGTTCGACTTGCGGGTCGTTGATCAGATTGCGGAGTGTCTGGAGGAAGGCGGGGCCGTCTTCGCCCGGGGCGAGGCGGATGTCGAGCTGAGCCTCAGCTTCCGATGGGATGACGTTATTGCGGATGCCGCCGGTGATAATCGTCGGCGAGATCGACGTGCGGAGCATGGAGTAGTGGCCGGGCTCGTTGGCTTGGAGATAGTCCTGAATGGCGCCGGTGCGAGCGGAGTCGGCCAGGCCGTTGTAACGGGCGGCTTCTTCGGGAGTGGAGATAGTGGCGATACGCTCGAAGTAGGCGCGTGTGGTGTCGTTCAGGCGGAGAGGCGGGCGGTAAGCGGCAACCTTGGTGACGGCGGAGGAGAGATGGACGAGTGCATTGGAAAGAAGAGGCTTTGAGCCGTGGCCGGCCGGGCCGCGGGCAATGAGCGTGGCCCGGTAGGGAGTCTTCTCCGTGGTGGCGACGCCAACGTACTTTAACTTGCCGTTTTGACGGAGGCCTCCCCAGCCTTCGGCGATGCAGTATTCGGCATTGATCTCTTCGAAGTGGGCACCGACCATGTACTGGATTCCGACACGGGTGTGTCCTTCTTCGCCGGATTCGGCGAGAAAGATGACGTCGCGGTCGAGTTGCGCATTGGCGCGCTTGAGGAGCAGGACCGACATGAGCGCGGCGACCACGTTGTCCTTGTCGTCGAGCGTGCCACGGCTATAGACATAGCCGCCATCCCGGACAGCGCCGTAGGGAGGGAATGTCCATTTTTTTGGATCGACGTTGACGGTGTCGGTGTGGCCCATGATGAGCAACGGACGCTTCCTGCCTGTTCCCTTCAGGCGGGCGACCACGTTGGGACGATCCTTGTTGACGGCGAAAATTTTGACTTCGATGCCTTCGGATTCGAGGACCTGTTTGAGGTAGTTTGCGGCCGGTAATTCCTTGCCGCCG
Organism: Acidobacteriota bacterium; assembly: GCA_016185425.1. Taxonomy (GTDB): domain Bacteria; phylum Acidobacteriota; class Terriglobia; order Bryobacterales; family Bryobacteraceae. The sequence continues at coordinate 25,815 of JACPNQ010000013.1, forward strand.
GGATCGGAGGTGTCGAAACGGAGGAGCGTCTGGTAGTGACGCATCGTCTCTTCTTCGACGGCTTTCCAGTCTTGCGCCGCGGCCGTCAGGGCGAAGAGGAGAAGAACAGTACGGGTCATTGTTTGTCTGAAGAGGGTTTCTTCGATTGGGCGTTACTCTGCTTGCGCACTTCTTCGAAATACTGCTGAACGTACTGCTGGTGGTGGAGCGGCACTTCATCGCGGTGAATCTCGCCGCCGCTTTCGGCATGTTTGGCATTGGAATTTGCGTACTGCGTACGCAACTGCTGCTTGCCGCCGTTGACTTCCACCATCACTTCGCCGGCGATGTCCTTGGCGCGTTTGCCGAGGATCTCGCTGATTTTGCCCATGGCCTGGAGCTGCTCGGCGTCCTTGATGCTCTTGTCGCCGTCGGCCTTGCCAACGCCGCTCTTGGCGTCGGGCGGGGCTTGCATGCTCGCCGATTTGTCGCCGCCCTGGCCTTGTGCGTTAGCCTGTTTTTCGCTGGCGTCGGCAGCCTCGTCGCTCGCCTGTTCGGCGCCGTTTTGCGCTTCATTGCCCTTGCCGGGTTGCTTGCCGGGCGATTGCCCACCCTTTTGCTGGCCGCCTTTTTCGCCGCCCTTCTGATTCGCCGCCTGCTGCTGTCCGTCCTGCGGGTTGGGCGATTTCAGCTTGTTGAGCATGTTGGCGAAGGCGTCCTTCATCTTGTCCAACATGCTGTTGTTGTTGGCCTGGAGATTATTGTCGCCGCTCTTGGTGCCCTGCTTGGCGTTCTTGGCGTTTTGCTGTTTGCCGTCTTCGGACTTGCCTTGTTTGCCGGGATCGTTGGGGTCGGCGTTTTGCGATTCCTGCGTACCTTCGCCGCTATCGCCCTCACCGGGGTTGGTGCCCTTGCCTTCGACGCTGGCTTTGCCTTTTTCGCCGCGTGCGGTATCGCTCAGGTCGTTGACATCGGGGATGTCGGAGGTGGTGATTTCCCCTTCCTTCGCCATCTCGATCTTGGTCAACTCATCTTTGGCATTTTCGTCGATCGTGAGGCCGAGTTTCTGGAGCTCTTCGTTGATCTTGTTGATGTCCTGTTTGGCCATCTGCTTCTTGCCGGACAGGGGCGAGAACCGGAAGACGTCGACGACGGCTTCGGAGACAGGCGCGGAGAGATCGAGAGTGTTTAGGATGCCGTAGCGAATGCCGAGGAGGGTAAATGAGGCGAGTAAAAGGGCGCCGACAGCGTACGTGGTTTTCGGCCACACCATTGGCACGGCGGTTTCGGCGGAGAGGGTTCCGGCGAGGCGGCCGGCCTGGGCGCGCTGGGCCGTGATCATAGGGCCGCCGACAGGAAGGAAGTGGAGGGCCGTGGAGAGCGAATCGTGCGTGTCGAGGCGGGAATCGACGATCTGCGCGAGGCGATATTGTGTCGGTATGTGCCTGCGGAACTGCCAGGCGCCAACACCGAGCGCGGCGGTGAATAACAGGACAGGCCAATACCAATCGAAGATTTGCGTGCCGGCGAGAAGGAGGAGAATGAGGCCGCCGAGGCCGAAAATAAGGGCGGTGAGCGAGTGGCGCACCAGTTCCGTGGTCGTGTGCCGACGGCGCACACGAGCCAGAAACGCGAGCAATGATTCGGTCTCGGGCAAGGTCCTATTGGCCTCCGGGAGTCTCTTTTCTATTCTACGCCGCTTTCAACGGGCTCTCTGGCTGCCGTAGACGATGTTACGAATCCAGGCCGCATCGCAGGAGCACGATTTAGCCGGCCGCGGTTCGCTCCAGGCGAGGGCGCCGGCGAGGAGAATGCCGGCGATGGAACCCGTCGCGATCTCGATGGCGTACCTCATATCCGTTAGACGGAGCAGGAGGGTGAAAAGTCAGTAAGGGGTGCTTGACGTTTGGTCCGGAGACGTGAAATAACAATCGAGACTATGCGACGCAGAGACGTATTCCAATCCGCGGCACTTGCCGCCACGGCGGCCGTTGAAGCACGGGGTGCGAAAGCCAAAGGCTCGGGAAAACCGGTACTGATGAAAGCCGGCACGCAGAACTCCGATGCCGAGGACGATTTGACCGCGTTTGCGGCATTCGGGGTGAATAACATTTGCAGCGGGCTGCCGTCGCGCAAGCTGGACGAGAAGTACAGCGCGGAGGGATTGTCGAAGCTGCGCGAGCGGGTGGAGAAGCACGGGATCAAGCTCGACATGATCCCGCTGCCGTTGAGTTCGGCGTATATTACCCGTGCGGAGTACCCGGCGATCATGCTGGGGCAATCGCCGGAACGCGACAAGAATATTGATGACGTCTGCCAGATCATTCGCAACTGCGCGAAGGCGGGGATTCCGGCGGCAAAGTACAACATGTCGATTTTGGGCGTAGTGCGGACACCGGTGACGAAGGGCCGCGGCGGCGCCGATTACAGCACGTTCAAGTACGCCGAGGGCAAGCAGGAACCGGCTTTGACCGAAGCGGGACCGGTAGATCCGGACCTGTACTGGGAGAGGATCACCTACTTCCTGGAGCGTGTGGTTCCGGTGGCGGCTGAGTACAAAATCAAGATTGCCTGCCATCCGAACGACCCGGGCATGCCGAACGGGAAGAAGTGGCGGGGCGTGGTGCCTGTGCTGGGGCGCGTGGAGGGGTTGAAGCGGTTTGTCTCGATTAAGGAGAATCCGTACCATGGCCTGAACTTCTGCCAGGGCACGATTTGCGAAGGGCTGGAGAATCCGAACAAAGAGATTCACGATATCATTCGCTACTTCGGCGCGAAGAAGAAGATCTTCAATGTGCATTTCCGGAATATTGAGGGCAAGATCGGCGACTTCCGCGAGACGTTCCCGGATAACGGCGATGTGAACATGATTGACGCGATTCGCACCTATCGGGAAGTTGGTTTCGACGGGATGATCATGCCGGATCACGTGCCGCATGTGGGCGGCGATCCGCGCGGGGCGAAGTCCTTTGCATTCTGCTTCGGATATATCCAAGCGTTGATCCAGATGCTAAAAATGGAAGGGTAATGGCGCAGTCATTCCGGCTTCCACTCCGCTGGCCAGGTTCGTTGCCGGCGGGCGATCTGTCTCCTGTTAATTGCCTGTACGGAGGCGGCGAGGGCTTACCGGCGTTACCGGAAGCGGAAGTGCAGATACCAAAGCGGGCGCAGTGGCCGTCGGTACGGATGAACCGGCAGGGAGCGGCTGCGGAGTCTGGTCCTACCGGCGCGCCGTGGGTGAATGCGAACGGCTGGCTGGTGCGGATGCTCCGATTTCGCGATCCTGGCAGACAAGTTGTGCTGGATACGAAACCAGCGGCGGCGGCGAGCCCGGCTGCGTATGTGCTGGCGGTGGCGGACGCGATGGCATATGGCGGGGCATGGGTGGCGACGTATGCCCGGGAGTCCTGGCCGCAGGTGCGCGCGGCGATGCGATTTTTCATGGCGCATTCGGAATGGCGGGATTGGAAGCCAGTGTCCGCGGTCGCGGTGATCGGAGATTTCACCGGTCTCGATGAGGCGAACGGCGGCGAGTGCATGAACTTGTTGGCGCGGCGGCAGGTGGGATACTCACTCGCGGCTCCGGGGGATTTGCATGCACTGGCCGGTGTGGGTGCGGCGATGTGGGTGTCCGGGCGCGAGATTCCGATGGAGAAGTATCTACCATGGGTACGCGGCGGCGGGACCCTGATGGCGATTGGGCTTGCGTCGCGCGCAGAAGGAAGTGGTCGCGTCGTTGGGTTGGATGCATCGTGGAAGGACGTGTACGGGGTTGTGGCGGCGATTCACCTGGCCTTGACGCGGAAGACCGACGTGCTGCGGCTTTGGAACGCCGGTTCGTTCAATAGCTTTTACCAGGTCGCGCCGGACGGAAAGCGCGGCGTGGCGCATTTGATCAACTATTCGACGAACCGCAGCTCCGACGATACATCGATCTGGATTGCGCGGCCGTGGAGGTCCGCGATGCTGAGCTCATTCGAGAAGCAAACGTCCTTGAAGACGATGCCGGTGAATGGTGGAATAGAGATACCGTTGCCTCCGCTGGGAGCGTACGCGGCGATCGAACTGGAGGCATGAGGCTGTGATCACTAGACGCGATTTTTTGGCGGGCGCGGCGACGGCTGCGATGATGCAGCAGCGCGCCGCGGCGGCGCCGATTGCTCCAGTGGCGATTCAGCGTTGCAGAACCTATGGGCATGGACTTGAGCCGACGATGCGGCGTCTGTTCGATGGCATTGGCGGGTTGAAGCGGATCGTCAATAACAAGACCGTCGCGATCAAGGTCAACCTCACGGGGCGGCCGTCACAGAGGCTGGGGCACACGCCCGCCGAGCTTGCGCACTGGACGCATCCGCGGATCATCGGCATGACGCTGCACCTGATGAACGAGGCGGGTGCGAAGCGCATTCGGATTCTGGAGAGTCCGTGGTCAACCACGGATCCGCTGGAAGAGTACATGATGGAGGCGAATTGGGATCCGGGCCTGATCCTGAGCGCCGCGAAGAAAGTGGAGTTCGAAAATACGAATTTTCTGGGCAACGCGAAGGATTACTCGCGGCTCAAGGTGCCGAACGGCGGACATATGTTCGCGGCCTATGATTTGAACCACAGCTATGCCGATTGCGATGTGTTTGTATCGATCGCGAAGCTGAAGGAGCATGCGACAGCGGGCGTGACGCTTTCGATGAAGAACTGCTTCGGTATCACGCCATGCACGATTTATGGCGACGGCGCGGGCGAAAAGGAACCGAGCCGGGCGCCGTTCGGCGGACGCGGATCGGTGATTCACGCGGGGTCTCGGAAGCCATCACTGAGCGCGCCGCAGGAGTTGCACCCGGATTCGCCGCGGCAGGGCGGATATCGCGTGCCGCGCGTTGTGGCCGATCTTGTCGCGGCGCGGCCGATTGACCTGGCGATCATTGAAGGAGTGGAGTCGATGGCCGGCGGAGAAGGACCATGGATTCGCGGAACACGCCGCTGCAGCCCGGGGGTGATCATTGCCGGCACCAATCCGGTATGCACCGATGCGGTAGCGACCGCCGTGCTCGGATTCGATCCGAAGGCCATGCGTGGAACACCGCCATTTGAGAATTGCGACAATACGATGGCGCTGGCGGAACAGCTCGGCGTTGGTTCCCGCGACCTGAGCAAAATTGAGGTGGCCGGCGCGCAGATCGCCGATGTCCGCTACGAAATTCGCAAGGCCTAATTGACGCTTTGCCGCCGGCTGGGCTTGACGCCCGGCCTGTCTGATTTTTTCTATGCCCTACCAAGTATTACCTACGCACGTACTCATACATATTGCGCAAGCGATTTCCGTTCCCATGCAGGGACTGGTCGCGACCATCGCCCTGTTTGATGAGGGTGGCACAGTACCCTTCATCGCGCGCTACCGCAAGGAAGCCACGGGGAACCTCGATGAAGTCAAGATTCTGGCGATTCAGGAGAAGCTGGAGTATCACCGGGAGCTTGCAGAGCGGAAGGTTACGGTACTCGATTCGATCAAGGAACAGGGGAAGCTGACGCCGGAACTGCAGGCGAAGATTGAGAAGACGCTCGATAAGAGCGAGTTGGAAGATCTGTACCTGCCGTACAAGCCGAAGCGGAGGACGAAGGCAAGTGTTGCACGAGAGAAAGGGCTGGAGCCGCTGGCCCTTTATCTATGGGAGCAGAAGCCGAACGGGATGATCCTGGCCGACTATGCGGCTTCATTCGTGAACACGGAGTTGGGCGTGGCGAGCGGGGCCGAAGCATTAGAGGGCGCACGGCACATTGTTGCCGAGATGATGAGCGAGAACGCTGAATACCGCAAGGCGCTGCGGCAGCAGATGATGGAGGGCGGCAGGGTTTCGGCGAAGGCGATTCCGGGTATGGAAGATCCGGAAGGGAAGTACAAGATGTACGCCGATTTCTCGGAGTTGGCGAAGAACATTCCCTCCCACCGCATGCTGGCCATCCGCCGCGGCGCCAAGGAAGGGATTCTGCATTTCGAGATCGACGTCAATCGCGATGAAACAGTGGCGTGGCTGCGTTCGCGTGTTGTGCGGGAACCGGGCGAGTGGGAGCGCCATCTGGCCGAGGCGATTGAGGACGGGTACGACCGCTTGTTGAATCCATCGATTCAGACCGAGATCCGCCTGGAGTTGAAAGACCGTTCCGACGAAGAAGCGATCCGTGTCTTCCGGCAGAATCTGGAGAACTTGCTGCTGGCGCCGCCCGCCGGGCAATTACGCGTGATCGGCATCGACCCGGGAATTCGCACGGGCTGCAAAGTGGCCGTGGTGGACGATACGGGCAAGATTCTGACCCATACGGTGATCTATCCGTTGGAGCCCAAGAACGACGTGATTGGCTCGGCGCGCACGCTGTCGACTCTCATTCAGCAGCATGGCGCGCAGGCGATTGCGATTGGCAACGGCACCGGTTCGCGCGAAGTGTCGCAGTTCCTGGGTGATTTCTTACGGCAGGCCGGGCTGGCGAGCGTGTTTCAGGTGACCGTGAGCGAGGCGGGCGCATCGGTCTATTCCGCGTCCGATATTGCGCGCCAGGAGTTTCCGGACCTGGACCTGACGGTACGCGGTGCGATCTCGATTGCGCGGCGACTGCAGGATCCGCTTGCCGAACTGGTGAAAGTGGACCCGAAGTCGATCGGCGTTGGACAGTATCAGCACGACGTGGATCAGCGGAAGTTGAAGCACGGGCTGGAACAGACCGTGGAGAGCTGCGTGAACCGCGTGGGCGTGGATTTGAACACCGCCTCGTGGGCGCTGCTGCGCTATGTGGCCGGAGTGAATGAGCGCACAGCGCAGAAAATCGTGGAATACCGCAATGAAAATGGGCGTTTCAGGAGCCGCACACAGTTGATGGCGGTACCGGGATTCGGGCCGAAGACGTTTGAGCAGGCCGCCGGATTCCTGCGCATTCGCGGCGGGGAGAATCCGTTAGACATGACGGCGGTGCATCCGGAGTCATACCCGGTTGTGGAGAAGATCGCCGGTTCGATGGAGGTGACGGTGGAGGAGTTGATCCAGCGTCCGGAACTGGCGGAGAAGGTGAAGATTGAGGGCTTTAAGACCGAGACGGCCGGTATCTTCACGCTGGGCGATATCAAGGAAGAGCTGCGCAAACCGGGGCGCGATCCGCGCGAGAAGTTCGTCGCTCCGAAGTTCCGCGAGGGTGTGAAGGAGATGAAGGATGTCACCACGGGCATGACGCTCGAGGGCGTCGTGACCAACGTGACGAAGTTCGGGGCGTTCGTCGATATCGGTGTGCATCAGGACGGCCTGGTGCATGTGAGCGAGATCAGCCACCGATTCATCACTGAGCCGGGGGAAGCGCTGAAGGCGGGACAGATTGTGAAGGTGCAAGTTCTGTCGGTGGATTTGAAGGCGAAGCGCATCGCGCTGTCGATCAAGGCGCTGGAGCCGAAGCCGAAGGCTGCTGGAGGACGGCCGCCACAGGCGCCGCAGACACGGAACGAGCCGAGTATGCAGGACAAGCTGGCGGCGCTGAGCTCTAAGTTCCGGACTCGCTGAGAGCGCGGCGCGCTTGCCACAGATGACGCCGGGCATGGGCCGTGAGAACTCCGAATACGGCCCCTACCGGCAGCTTTAGCTTGGCGTTCGCGGGCGAGACGACGCGGATGGCAGCGAGGTCGAGACCATCGGCCTCCTGCAATAGGCGTTGCAGCTCGCGATGGAGGCGCAGATAGGAGTCGAGCGCCGGCTGCACGTCCGGCTGCGGGCGCGGTGCAAAGACGGTTGGGGTTTTGGTGCGGAGCCGCACCGGCGGCTCAATCATCCACAGAAACATGCGGGCGAAAAAGCCGTAGTGGAACGGACCTTCCCCGGTGAGGCCCTGCGCGCGCCCATCGGCGAGCGCCGCGCGGATACTAGGAAGGTAGACTTCGAGTGTCTTCGCGATATGGGCGATACATTCCGCGGGGGACCAGCCGCCAGCCGCGGTGGGCTTCGTCAGTTCCGCGCTGGAGTGATTATCGACAATCGCCTTTGCCGCGGCGTTTGCGGAGTCGATCTGGCGGGCGTAGTCTTCCAATTCCAGCGATGGCATTACAGGTCCGGAGCCGCGGTGTGCTTGGCCGCGGACTTATCCACATAGGCAATCTCTTCCAGCAGACTCTCTTCGGAGAGCCGCGCCTCAATGATCAGCCTGAACCCGCCGTAACTCATGAACAGCGCACCAGTGATCCCGAGCACGACGGGAAGCCAGGCCAGGCGGTCCACAAAGAGCGATGCGACGCCGATGGCCACGGACGTGGCAACAAACGTACCGGCGGCGAGGTAGAACGTGATCATCACTCGCGCCAGCATACGGGCGCGGCGGCCGCTATAGTCCAGCATGCGGAGGAGCATCGCGGTACGCTCCGGACTGACCGGTTTATGCGTCGCCGGATCGATCTGATATTCGAGCTGATCGGAGATTCTGCGAATGCGATCGACACAACGGCCGAGGCGATGGGACGTGGAAAGAATGAAAGTGCCGGACGCGGAAAGCAAAAGGGCCGGGGTAATCATCGAGGTGAGTACCGCCAGCCCTTTTGAGAGCGAAAAGAATTCCGCGTCGCTGAGCAAGTTGGGCAGGTTCACCACACTTTCAGTCTAGCGGGAACCCGCCTTTACGAACTACTCCTCCCGCTTCGCGTCGTTATCAATCTTCATGCGGAAAACCTTCGGACCGATGATGTCCTCGGCAACAAGCTTGAAGTCGGACGGCACTTCAAAGAGCTGCCGGGAAGGCTCTCCACGCCGAAGATTGATTAGCTTGTAGGTATTGTCGCCCGTACGGGGATCTTTGCGCGTGGTGAGCACCACGGTCTTCAACTCATTCGAGTACCAACGCTCGGAGACCGTGTCGAGGGGAAGGTCGTTGCCGATCTGCCCCGCGGGAATCGTCACTGTGGTGCGGGTTCCTTCGGCCTCCACGCCTTCAATAATCCGTTTACCGATTGAATCCGATTTGAAGTTAGCGATCGATCCCGCCGCGGCCACACCGCCCGCGACAGCGCCCGCAACGCGATGCGAGACCACTACTCCGGCCTCGTGGTGGGCCGCCAGTCCAGGGGGAGGGGCTATCCGCTCGATGGCCACTGGGCCTGACTCTGCGCCGTGCTCAACCATGACGTCGAACCTTTCGCGCGGGCCGTCGACACGCCGCGTGAACGCCACATCACGGCCGGCTTTCGCGGAGGCCTCGGCGGCGATCTTCGATGGTATCGAGCCGAGGACGATCTTCCTCGCGGTCTTTTCCTGCGGGTCGAGAATGTAATCGGTCTTCGTCACCGGATCGTGAATGAAAATCGTTTTGCGGGACGCACCATCTGTGAACGGACCAATGGCATCAATGGTGACCTCGCGTCGCGTGCGACCCTCGCCATCGCGGGCGTAGGAGGTCGTATTGGTGTTGCGAATGCGATTGCCGTCCGCGAGCGTCTGGCTGTTCTCAGTGACGAAATCGCCACTGAACGGAACGCCTTTCACCACTGTGGACTCAAAACTCATTTCCGCGTTCATGTAGGCAAACGTCCCGTCGATGGCCGGCGTAGCCATGACGTGAATCTGTTTGTCCTCGATAATCTGGGGCGGCTGTGCCACAAGGGCGGCAGCCGAAAATGCGGTTGCCAACAATGTTCTTTGCATCATGATTCCTTTCCAAGAATTGCGGGTTATTGCCACTGACTTACCAACCGGATGGCGCGCAGTGTGCCATCCTCCCCCAACACCACATCCGCGGGCACGGACTCATTCCAACGGTCCGCGCTGACGGGAATACCAAGTCCGGGTAGCGACGATTTCGGGAGCCGGATACGAACGATGCTGCCGCGTTCCATAGGCTCGATCGCCTGCCAGACCCCGACGGGAATGAATTCGGCGGAAATTGCCGGGCGGGTTTTCGGAGCGCTTGTTTGACGGACGGCGCGGCGCACGCCTGGTCTGATGACGGGCGCCCGCCCGGCAGCCAGAGGCTGGACCGGCACGGGGATGAGAATTTCCCGCGGCGCCTGTACCTGTACAATGACTTGCGGCGCTACCGGCGCCGGCCGCATAAGCCAGAGCCCAGCCACGACCGCGGCGGCGATAGCGGAAAGGGCCGCAACGCGCCCGATCAGGCCCCGTCGATTTCTGCGGCGCAACTCCGCGAGCAGCGCCGTTTCGACACGTTCCGGCGCAGCCAAGCCATCAGCCCCGGCGGCCATCGCCAGCGCGGAATGAATCCGCGCTTCTTCGTCGTAGGACAGTATCCGTTGCAGATCCGGCCTCATGATGAGTACCCCACTAGCGGTTTCAATTTCCCGGCCAGCATGGCCCGGGCGCGATGGAGGCGGGAGCGAACGGTGCCCGTTGGACAACCCGCGATCACTGCGACTTCCTCATACGACAGCTCCTGCATATCGCACAACACGAGCACCTCCCGGTAAACAGGCGGCAGCGTGGCCATCAACTCTCTCATCCGGCTGGACAACTGCTCCTGTTCCAACTCCGTAATTACACAGCCCGACGCCGCCAACTCGCCTTGAGTATCTTCATCGAGCGAAAGATGTTGCCGGTGTGTCCGCAGATGCCGCAATACCTGGTTTCGCGCCACTGCGAACAGCCAGGCAACGACCTTGCCCCGCGCTTCGTCCAGCCGGCCGGCCTGGCGAAGCAATGTTAAGAACGTCTCCTGTACCACTTCCGCGGCGACATCCTCATTGCCACAAAGATGAAGCGCGTAACGATAGATGGATCCTTGCCTGCGGCGGTAAACGGCCAGAAATGCCGCTTCGTCACCGCGCGCCAGCGCAGGCAACAGCGATTCGTCACTGTTGTCCGATTCCGGTTCGGGTTGTATCCGGGACCACCGTCGCCACATGCGCTGTCTTCAGAATATCCGTCCAGGCATGGGAAAGTTCCCGAATTATCCGAACGAAATCGAACGCACCACCGCGCGCCGGATAGAGATGGGCAAGTCGTAAGCATCGAAACGCTCGATGGGGCACCAGGCCAGCGCCCGTACCTCTTCCGATCCCATGAACTCTTCCGAGGTTGCGCGGAAGCTAAAGATCAGGTCGTGGTGCAGGTGGAACGGCTCCTTCTTGCGTGACGGAATACCGTGGACATCAATGCCGACTAGCTGCGGAAGAAGCAATGGATCGATCTGCGCCCCGGTTTCCTCTTCGGCCTCCCGCCGGGCCGTGTCGGCTATGTGTCCATCGAGGCCGGACTCCACGTGACCGCCGGGCAGCAGCCAGCGGTCGAGCTTCCGGTGGTGCACCAGCAAGACCGCGCTCTGTGCCGGGTGCAGGATGCAGGCCGTGCCAGTGATATGGCCGGGCGTAAATTGTTCGCGCGCGAGCGGCCCGGCCGTCTCGCGCAGCAGGCCCAGGCAGAGTTCACGGCTCTTTTCGGCCTCGCCGTCGGATGGGTCGTGCCATTCCGATATCAGGAGAATGAGCGAGGGGATGTCGATCACAGGTTGCGCTTTAAGAAGTTGATGATGTGGTAGCCGTCCATGAATTTGAACGGCGTCTCACCCATCGTGTAATGGCCGCACGGGAGCACGACGACTTTATTGGCGATGCCGCGCTTCCGCACTTCCCGGACGATGTCCTGTGACAGGCGGGGAAGGAACGTCGTGTCGTATTCGGTGTAGATAAACAGGGAGCGCTTCTCCTTGTACTGCGCCAGTTTGTCGAGGTAGTTGACCGGGCTGATAGCGTCCCACAGCGAGCGAAGCTCGTCGAGCGTAAGATGGCTTGCCAGTCCCTCCTTCACATGAACAGTGGAAAGTCCCGTCCAGACGACGTCGGCTACGTATGTCGAGCAGTGATTGAAGACGTTGACGTTGATGCGCTCATCGTGCGCGGAGGCGAGGCAGGCGTAACACGAGCCGATGGAGGTGCCGCAGATGCCGATGCGGGAATAGCCCATCTGATAGAGCCAGTCGACGGTGGCGCGGATATCAACGACCGCCTGGCGCGTCGCGTCGATGGTGCGGCCGATGTTGGAAGACATGGCGTAGTCGGCGCGGCGTAGTTCGGCGGGCATGCGGAAGTCGTGATAGGGAAGGCTGAGCCGGACTGTGGAGAGGCCGAACTTGGCCAGACCCTGGCAGAGCCCGCCATGCTGATTCTGGCTGGCGTTCCAGTGGGGGAGGACGATGACGGCCTTGCCGTTGTGCTTTTCGGCGGGGAACCACTGGCCGTGGACGACGTTATTCGCCGGGTGCGGAGTATTGACCGGGGACAAGAAGCGGACGAAATCGTTCTCCAAGCGGTATAGCGGTGGCGTTTCGTACCCAAAGAACTCGTCGCTGTATTCGATGGCGAGACGATTAAGCTCCCGAAGCCATCTTTCCGGAGTCTCGCCGCCGTAGGGCAGGCGTTCGGCAACTGGCCAGCGCCCGGCCCAATCCAGCCCCCATTCAAACGGCCTGACGATACGATCCGTAGAGCGGAAACACAGGTGATTTTCCCAGTCGTTGATCCACCGGGTATACAAAGACTTGATCATCAGCGAAGGGTTAGAAATGCAATCCAGACAGTAGTCCTAGTGTACCAGTAGAGTCAGTTTTGGTAGGTGAAGTACCTGAGGCGAGGTGGTTTTGTGACCTACAGTGGGTCGGATTCAGGAATTATCAGTGAGAATAATGAAAGGAGACCAGCATGGTCTGCCGCTACTGCCAAAGAACCATATCAATCACACACCGGCTCGTCGATAAAGAGTTCTGCTGTAAGCAGCACAGGAACGCTTTTTCGGCCCGTTCCGCTCGCGCTCTCCGCGAGATGGGGGAGTTTACTTACTCCGTGGCCGATGTGTTGCGCGATACCGACGAGTTCGCAATTCCAAAGAAGAAGGTGCCGGCGAACGGCAGCCGCTCCACAGCGACGGTACTGGGTTTGGCGGCGTTGACCATCGCAGGCCTGGTGGTTATGGAAAAAGCCGGTTTCGGCGCCTCGCAGAACACAAAAACCGAGCGTGCCGAGGCCCGTCAGGGGACCGTCGGGCGCCTAGTGGGAATGGTCATCGACCGGATGCCGAAGTCGGCCGCGGGCGGCCTGGTGATCGAGGATCGTTTTCAGGCCGGCCTGCGGAACTGGCTGCCAGCGCCTGGAACGGGTATGTCCGGCTGGCGCATGGAGAATGGCCTGATTCGTCCGGGCGGCCTTCGGATCTGGGACGAATCGCGCAATCTGGCCGACTACAGCTTCCAGTTTGAAGGAAAAGTAGAGAATAATGCGCTGGGTTGGGTGGTTCGGGCGCCGAACCATAACAACTACTATGCGGCGAAGCTCTCCATTCCGGAGCGTGGCGGTAACACCCGGCCGGAAATTGTACGGTTCTCCGTGATTCAAGGCCAGGAATCCCGCCGGCAGCATTTCCCGATTCCCATCCAGATCGCCAAAGGCGAGTTTTACGATTACGAAGTGCGGGCTGTGGGTGACCGCATCCTCACAATGGTAGGAGGCAGGGTGGTCGACCAGTGGCGCGACGCCCGGTTCCGTACCGGTGGCGTAGGGTTTTTCTCTGAGCGCGGAGATAAGTCGTCTATCCGATGGGCGAAGCTGCAAGAGGGCGAGAGTATCGCCGACAAGCTCCGCAGCTATTTGACGTTCGGACTCATCGTCCCGATGATGTAGTTTCGGCGTGCGAAAACGGGCTGTTTTCGAGACGGCATGTTAAACTAGCAAGTTGCTGGGTCTCGGGCTTCGTGCAACGGGCGGCTGCAAACCCCGCCAGGTCCGGAAGGAAGCAACGGTAGTGGTTTAGCTCGTGTGCCGCGGATCACCCGAGGCTCGGCATCTGTTTTGCGAAAACGCCGGCAACGCCGCCTATGTATCAGGTCATCGCGAGGAAATACAGGCCCCAGTCTTTTTCGGAGCTGGTGAGCCAAGCCCACGTAAAGACAACGCTCGATAACGCAATCAGCCAGCGGCGTATCGCACATGGCTATATCTTTAGCGGGCAGCGGGGAACGGGAAAGACCACCGTCGCGCGCATTATGGCGCGCTGCCTGAACTGCGTCAACGGACCGACCGCTACGCCTTGCGGAACCTGTTCGAGCTGTGTGGAAATTGCGGCAGGCGGCGCCGTCGACGTTATTGAGATCGACGCGGCGTCGAACCGCGGGATCAACGAAATGCGCGAGCTGCGGGAGAGCGTCCGCTACCGCCCGGCGCGGGACCGCTACAAGGTCTTCATCATCGACGAAGCGCACCAGATCACGAACGAAGCGTTCAATGCTCTTCTAAAAACACTGGAGGAGCCACCCGAATGGGTGGTGTTTATCCTTTGCACGACGGAATCGCACAAGATTCCGACCACGATTGCCTCCCGCTGCCAACAGTTTACGTTCCGCAGTGTCGAGTTTTCGGAACTGATGGCGCGAATGGAGTGGATCTGCCAACAGGAAGGCATTGCGGCCGATCAGGATACGCTAGCTGTGTTGGCCCAAGTGGGTGAAGGCAGTGTCCGCGATTCGCTCTCCGCGCTCGACCAGGCGATCGCCTGCTGCGGAACTACTCTCAAGGCCGAGGAAGTCCGGGCACTGCTGGGGCTGTTTGCACTGGACGGGCTGGACCAAGTAGTGGATGCCGTGGAACGCGGCGATTCGACACGCGTGTTGGAGATTGTCGCGGAGCTGGAACGCAGCGGTGCGAATCTGCAACATTTCTGCCGCGAATTGGCGCGGCACATTCGCAACCTTTTGGTGGCTCGGATTACGGGCGCGGGTACGCGGCTGATCGCGGCGTCGCCCAACGAGCAGAACAAGATGGCGGAAGTGGGGAAGCGATTCAGCGAAGAGGATCTGACGCGCTATCTGCAGATCGTGCTCGACGTATTTCGTGACTTGCAGTACTCCTTGCAGCCGCGGCTCCACCTGGAACTGGGCTTATTGAAACTGGTGCACGCGGGACGGCTGACCAGCATTGAGGAGGCCCTCGCGGGAATCGGCGGGACACCTTCCGCGGCGCCCGTTTCGAGACCGCCGCAGACTCCGCCGCCGGCGGCGCGGCAGGCGGCGCCTGTTACCGCTCCAACACCTGTGAACGACCCTCCACCCTGGGATGCCGCGCCACGCGCTGCCGCGCCGGCACCCGCTCCCGTCATCCCGGCGGCACCTTCGCAGAGGCCGGCACCCGCCGCCGGCGATTCTTTGAAAGACAGGATGCACGCCGCGCTGGTGGAAGCGGGATTGAAGTTCACGGCGGACGCTATCGAGTCATCCAATGTAACGGAGCTGCCGGCCGAGGTGGAGATCGTCGCGCCGGAGGAGTTGCAGCTTTCCCTGAATGAAAAGGAAGTGCAGCAGTTTCTCGGCAAGCTAGGTGTGAATAAGCGCGTCAAACTGCGTTTTGAAGCGGGTGTCGCCGTTGTGGCGGCAGCCAACCCGGCGGCTGCCGCCGCGAAGGATGAGGAAGTGGTCCAGCGTGCGATGGCGCACCCGATGGTAAAGCGCTTCCAGGAAACATTTAAAGATAGCCAGATTCGTCACGTGCGGGATTTGAAAGAATAGGTAGGTCCCGGAGGAACTCATGAAACTGCCCGGAAATATGCAAGCCATGATGCAGCAGGCGCAGAAGATGCAGCAGCGCTTGCAAGAAGACATAGCGGCCATCCGCGTGGAAGCTAGCGCGGGCGGCGGTATGGTCACCGTGAAAATGGATGGGATGAAGAAGTGCCTTGGCGTGAAGATCGATCCCGAAGCCGCCGGTGATGCGGAAATGCTGCAGGATATGATCATGGCGGCGTTCAATGAGGCCTACAAAAAAGTGGAAGAACAGTCGCAGGCCAAGATGAGCGGTATGCTGGGCGGCCTGGGCCTGCCTCCCGGAATGTTTTAACCGGCGAACGCGATGCCTGATTTTGCCGAACCCTTGTCCCGCCTGGTGGAAGAGTTCCGGCGTCTGCCCGGAATTGGGCAGAAATCGGCACAGCGGATCGCGTTCTATCTGCTACGCGCGAGCAAGGAGGATGCGTTCCGCCTGGCGCGCGCCGTCGTCGACGTGAAGGAGAAGTTGGGACTCTGCGCCATTTGCAATAACGTGAGCGACGGCGAATTGTGCCCGTACTGTGCAAATCCAGGCCGGGACCGAAGTGTAATCTGCGTTGTCGAGGAGCCGCCGAACATCCTGCCGATTGAAACGACGCGGACGTTTGCAGGTCTGTATCATGTGCTGCACGGCTCCATCAGCCCGTTGCGCGGCGTGGGTCCGGAACAGTTGAAGATAAAGAATCTGTTGGAGCGGCTGCAGTCGGGCGAGACGCAGGAGATTATCCTCGCTACGAATCCCACCGTGGAAGGGGAGGCCACGGCCGCCTACCTGTCGCGACTGTTGAAACCGTTGGGTCTGCGCGTGACGAGAATCGCCATGGGGATTCCCGTCGGCAGCGATTTGGAATATGCCGACGAAGTCTCGATGTCGAAGTCGCTCGAAAACCGCCGCGAACTGTAAGGCGCTACAGAACGCGCAGCGGATCGTGCTCGCGGAGTCCCAGCTCGGTCATGCCGCCGATGCGAATGTCGCGCAATTCGTTGCCGGCCGACTCGTGCAGCAGCTCCACTTTCAAATAGTTGCCGCTCAGCGCCATCTTGCCGTGGCCCAATGTAACGACGGAAAGCGCTTGGCCAACAAAGCCCTGCCGGAACGCCGCGTTCTTTCGTTCGGCCAGTTCGCGAAGCCGCCGGTTGCGCTCCTTGCGCAACGGCATCGGGATTTGGCCCGGCGCTGAGGCGGCGGGAGTTCCCGGCCGGGCGGAATAGGTGAAGACGTGCAGGTAGGTGAAGGGCAGGGAATCGATGAACTGAAACGTCTCTTCGAACTCCGCATCGGTTTCGCCAGGAAAGCCGACCATGACATCCGCGCCAATCGCGGCATCCGGCATCCACTCGCGCGCCTTCCGCACTCGATCGGCATAGTGACGCGGACGGTACTTGCGATGCATGCGGCGAAGCACGGAATCGGAACCGGATTGCAGGGGAGCGTGGACGTGCTTTGCAATGCGCGGAGATTCCGTCATCAATGTCAGCAACTCGTCCGAAAAATCCAT
The DNA here is from genome assembly GCA_016185425.1 of Acidobacteriota bacterium. Taxonomy (GTDB): domain Bacteria; phylum Acidobacteriota; class Terriglobia; order Bryobacterales; family Bryobacteraceae. The sequence continues at coordinate 42,842 of JACPNQ010000013.1, forward strand.
CGGCTCAACGGACGATAACCGCAGACGCTCTATTGCCGTCTCCTGCAACATCCGCCGGATAAGACCGGCCAGCCGCATCGTGGAACCCGGTTCCCGGCCCCACCGGCCAAGGTTGATCCCGCTCAAAACCACTTCGCGATAGTTCCTCGCGAGCGCTCGAACCTGCTCCAGCACCTGTTCGGCCGGCATCGAGCGGCTGCGGCCGCGTACATACGGAATCACGCAGAACGAGCAGCGATTATTGCAGCCGTCTTGTATCTTCAGGTTCGGCCGCGCCCGGTCGCCCGCGGCGTCTTCCACCGGCGCGGACAAAAAATCGTGTTGCGCAAAGATATCGTGCACATGAATCTGGCCGTGAAAATGGCCCAGCGCATCCGTCACTAGATCGGGGATAGCCGTCTTGTCGGAGTTGCCGACCACCCACTCCACTCCCGGTAACGCCGCGATCTCTTCCGGCGCGCGCTGCGCATAGCAGCCAGTAACCAGAATCCGCGCCGCCGGGTTCTCCCGGTGCACGCGCCGCACAGTGTGGCGCAGGTCCTCGTCGGCCGCCGAAGTGACCGTGCAACTATTGAGCACAACGAGATCCGCGTGGCCCCAGGTGTCCGCGGCGTTCATTCCACGCTGGTCCAAAAGCGATTCCAGCGCGGCGCCGTCGGCCTGCGTCGCACGGCACCCGAAATTCTGCACGAAGTACTTCCGCACACCTCCAGTGTAGCGTTTTGCGCTATTCCGGCAGATCTTTCGGCGGTTCCGGCAGGAAGAAACTGGCGACGAATCCAATGACGTAAGCGCCTGTTCCCACTAAAGCGGCCGCATAGGCAAGCTTCGCGGCAGGGCCTGCGCCGGGCGCCGTCTTGGCTAACTGAGTAGTCAACAGCGCGGCCGAAGTTCCCAGCATTCGCCCGCCGATGTTGGCAGCGAAGCTCTCGCCGGTTCCGCGCAGATAAGTTGGATAGACGCGCGGCAGATAATTGCCCCAGAAACTGAACTGGGCGACCGTCAGGAATCCTACGACGGCAATCCCCCACTTCAAAGTCAGCACATTGGTGCCGCTTGCAACGAAAAACACCCACGGCAAAATGAACAGCCCCGGAATCTGAAAGATGCGAATCAACTGGCGGCGGCTTACGATCGCTACTGCGAGCATCGCTAAAGCCACACGTCCCACCAACCCGCCCCATTCCTGCCAATACTGCACGTCCTTTACGACGCTTTGGACCGCTTGCGGAGCCATTCCGGCCAGTTCCGACAGGCCCGGCACAATCCGCGGGATCTGCTGAATGGCCCCGAATGCCGCGCCGTAGCTGGCTGCGTACATAATCATCGTCACCCAGGTCGTACGTGAAAACTGCGGCCGAAATAACGCGAGGAAATTGGGCCGTTTCAATGTGCCCGCGGCTTTCTTCTCGGCCCACGCCGGAGACTCGGGAAGGAACGGCCGGATGATCATCAGCGGGATCGCTGGAAGGAGTCCGGAGATCAGCGTGTAGCGCCAGACGGCATGACCACCGTGGATCGCCGGAAAAGAGTTTGCATAGGCCAGTGCGATCGCGTACGCAGCCGTCACCATCAGCCCTCCGATGGAAGAGAATGCCTGCGTGTATCCCAATACCTTTTCGCGTTGTTTCTCTTCCGGGAACAGTTCGGCCAGCCAGGCGACGGCCGCAACGAACTCCACACAGACGCCAATAAACGTCGTGCAGCGGAAGAAGAGCAATTGTTCGAGCGAGGTTGCGTAACCGGAGGCCAGCGCGGAGAAGCCGTAAATCAGGATGCTCCATACCAGGATCTTTCGCCGGCCGAAGAAATCCGTCAGATATCCGCCTACCATTCCGAAGATGCCGCCGGCGAACGCAGGCACGAAAAACAGCCAGCCGACCCAATCCAGATACTCGGGCGTGCCGGGTTTCAGTCCCCCCAATTCACTCAGCGCCGGGCCGACGATCAGTGGAAGAACAAGAATCACGTAGATATCGAAGGCAAAGCCGATCGATGCAACCAGACAGATCAGCCAGTGCACCAGTGTGAATTTGCGGATTTCAGCAGCCATTGGGTAATCCGAGCATTATACAGAGAAGTAGCGATTCACCGTTTTGACGGATGGCTTCGGCGTCAGCACCGAGACAATCCACAGCAGCAGCGCCGCGCCAAGCGTCATCGGCACTACAGGCAGCAGGCCGAACACGGTAAATCCTCGCGGTGTAAAGAAGAGTCCGACTGTCGACGCGGCCACCCAGATCGTCGCCGCTAGCGCGCCCCACTTCGTGCTGCCCCGCCAATACAGCGCGCCCACGTAAAGCGGCATCATCGCGGAAAAGCCCGCGAAAGAGAACTGCACAGCCAGGTCGAAGATACTCGCCTTCGCGTTCAATGCCGTGAAATAGGCGAAGGCCGTTACAAGAACGATGAACAGGCGCCCGATGGTGACTTGTGCCTTCTCTCCGAATCGATCCCTCGCGCCATAGAAGGCGAAGATGTCCTCGGTGAACATGGTCGACAGGGCCAGAATCTGCGAATCACTCGCCATCACCGCTGCCATGATGCCCGCGCCAAGCAGCCCTGCCAGCCACTCCGGCGCAAAGTGCGAAAGCAGTTGCAGCATCACATCGTCTGCCACTACAGGCCGGCCGGTTGCCTGTTTCATGTCGATTTTCGCCGCCAGCGGAGGTATCTCCTGCGCCTGGTTGGCGAAGACGCCCAGACAAACGCACGGCAGCCAGATCAGCAAAATGCAAAGGGGGTAGAGCATTACAGTCTTTTTGAACTGGGTCATCTTCTTCGCCGTTAAGCAGAAGATGGCGATGTGCGGGAACGCGATGGCGGAGAGCGGATTGAACGTGTAGCTCAAAAACGCCAGCGGCGAAAACTTCTCGCGCGTTAAGAGCGAGGCGCTCTTCGGATCGTTCAGCATCTTCTCGGCAATCGCGGGGAAGCCGCCCATTCCATTGCCGATCACGACGACGGCGATCATTCCAAACGTCAGGAATAGCACCGTCTGAAATGTGTTTACCCACGCCGTTCCACGCATGCCGCCGAAGAATACATAGCTCATCACTACGGCCGCAACCAGCAGCCCGCCGGCCCAGAACGGGATCAATCCGCCGCTGATGACGTTCAGCGTCGTTCCGCCGCCCATGACGCCGATGATGATGTACGGCACCAGCAGCGCGGCTTGCAGAAAAAAGATCAGCGTGCCGATATGGCCACATTCCCAGCGGTCGCGGAAAATCTGTACCGGTGTAATGTGCCCGAACTTCTTACCGGCCGCCCAGAGCCGCGTGCCCAAAAACAACAACAATACCGGCACGACGATCGCCGAACTCGACGCCATCAGCCCGAATGTAACGATGCCGAAATTGAAAGCGTGGCCGCTCGATCCCAGAATGGCGAACGCCGTCATGTGGGTGCCGAAGAGGCTGAGCACGAATACCCATGGTCCCAGCGCGCGACCGGCCAGAAAGTAATCCTCCGCCTGGCCGCGCGACTGCCGGAACGCAAACACGCCGATGTACAGCACGATCGCCAGGTAGGCAAGCACGAAGATGGTTGGCGTCACTCGCCGGGCTCCTTGTCAGCCCAATGTTCGAGCCGCTCCGGCCAGGCATATTTCACAAGCACCACCATCAATGCCGCCGCGCCCATCGCATAGAGCGCATGATAGGCAAGTCCGATCGGTAGAAAACCGAACACCAGCGGACGTGCCTCCGTCCAGTTCCAGAAATCCTGGTGGAGTACGTAGTAAATCGCAAGGAGCAGGAGGATGTAAGGTTTCATTGCGCGATGGCGAACAGGTGATCTCTCCCGCGAATGAAGATCGTTCCGTTCGCAATCGCCGGCGAAGCCAGCACCGGCTCGCCCACCGAGTTTGTCCGCAGCACTGCGAACTCTGGCCCGGCCTGAATTACGTGGGTTTCTCCATCCTCATTCGTAAGAAGGATTTTTCCATCATAGGCTACCGGCGAGCCGGCGAATTGTCCGCCCGGTCCGGGCCGCCTGCCCTCGTACTTCACCATTCCCGTCGCGGCATCGAGACAGGTGATCAGCCCCTTGTCCGTCACCAGATATACGTAGTCGCCATAAAAAATCGGCGACGGCACGTACGCGGTGCCCTTCGTGTACTCCCATAACTTCCTCCCATCGCCACCCGCGCGGAATGCCCATGCATATTTGTCCGGGTATCCCGCGGAGACCACGACTATCCCGTTGCCAGATACAGGGCTCGGCACCGCGTTCCCCTTGACGCCTGGCCCCCGCCATCGCTCCTTGCCCGTCATCACGTCGTAGGAGATGACAACGTCATTCGCGGTGGTAATCAACTCCTGCTTCCCGCCCGCCTCAACAAGCATCGGCGTCGACCAGGTAATTTCCGTGGCACGTTCCGTTGTCCACGCGATCTCGCCGTTCTTCCGATCCAACGCGACCAGTTTCGATTTCTTATCGTTGGAATCACACTGCAGGATCAAGAGCTCACCGGCCAGCACGGGCGAGGTGCCCGGACCCATTCCAACCGTCATGATCTTGCCCGGATCGTACTTCCACAAAAGCTTGCCATCCATGTCATAGGCGTAGAAACCTTCGCTGCCGAAGTATGCGTAAACGGCACGGCCATCGGTGACGGGCGTCGGGGCCGCGTAACTGCCGGCCTTGTGGCGCTCATCGAACACCACTCCTTCATATGCCGTCTGCTGCCACAGGATCTTCCCGGTTTTCCTGTCGAGGCACAGCAGCACCAGCCTGTGCCGCACATCCGCGCCAATGCTATCGGGGTGACGAAATGGCGATCCATTGAGCACATGGACCGGCGGCTTATGCCCTTCGGCCTTCGTGCCCTCGATGTCGGTCGTCAGAAAAATGCGGTCGCCCCATACCACGGGCGACGAACGCCCGCGCCCCGGAACCGCGGTCTTCCATGCGACGTTCTTCTTAGGGCTCCACTCCGCCGGAACATTTTTTTCCGTCGACACGCCGTTCGATCCGGGCCCGCGCCACTGCGGCCAGTTATCACCTTGCAAACAGAAAACGCTGAGCAGTAGCAACGGGAGCGAACGCATGACCAAGTGTACAGTCATCGTCCCCCGCACACCGCCGTGCACAGGGACGAAACGCACATGGGGCGGGGCGGGACGGCGTGAGATTCTTAGGAATACAATAGAGAATTCCCATGGCATCCACCGTCGCCAATTCGCAAATGTCCGCCAAGGAGAGGAAGAAATCAATGCTCTGGTTATTGTTCGCTGTCGGCGCCATGATCTTCTGGGGGATCTACGGTCCGATTCTCCACGAAGGGCAAACCAAGCTCGGCAGCCCATTCCGCGCACTGCTGTGCGTCGGCGGCGCTTACTTCCTGCTCGGTGTTCTCGTCCCGTTCATCACGCTGACGGCGTCCGGGGGGCTCGGCGAGTTTAGCGGACGCGGTGTTTGGTACGCGTTTCTCGGCGGCGCGCTCGGCGCGGCCGGCGCCATCTGCATCATCTGGTCGTTCCGAAATGGCGGCGTGCCGAACTACGTCATGCCGATCGTCTTCGGCGGTGCGCCCCTCATCAACGTCGTGATGACGATGGCCATGCACCCGCCCAAGGACAAGCCCAATCCGCTGCTCTATGCGGGCTATGTAGTGGTCGCCGCCGGCGCCGCGATGGTCATGTACTTCAAGCCGAAGGGTTAGCCGCGGACCGCTTTTTTGTGCCGCTTCTCCGCGGCCGGCGATTCCGCCGCGGCTGCCGGTCCTGTCGACTCCCGCAGCACTAACTCGGGGTCGATGACGTGTTCCCGTTGCGATTCCCCTTTGTCGGTCAGCATTGCGAAGATCCGCCGGCCGAGTGCGTCGCAGGGTATATGTACCGTCGTCAATGACGGCGTGATCATCTCGGACAAGACGATGTTATCGAAACCCGTCACCGACACATCCTCCGGCACCCTGAGGTTCAGTTCCTTCAACTGTCGCAGCGCGCCCACAGCCATGAAGTCGTTCACGCAGATGATCGCGGTCGGCCGCATCCCCGTATCGAACAGATCCCGCACCGCTTCCCGGCCGCCTTCGTATCCATCGTCGGACGCCACCGTTCGAAACTCCACCTGCGGCGACAGCCGCCTCACCGCATCGAGAAACGCATTGTGCCGCTCGCTCAAAGGGCCCAGCGAATAATGGTGGCCTACGAATGCCATCTTCCGGTGTCCCATGTTGTGCAAGTACTCCACCACCCGTTGCATTCCGCGCCTGTATTGCGTCTTGATGCTCAGAATGTTGGGACGCGGGCTGCCGACGTCGTAGACCACGGTGCGTACTTTGCGCTCCGACAGCTCATCCAGCAGATGCGGCGCAATTTCCGACACGATCAGCGCCAGTCCGGCCACGCGCCGGCCGAGCATCAGGTGAACGTTCGCCACCAGCCGCTGCGGGTCATAATCGGTGTTGGCGATCAGCACCTCGTAGCCCTTGTCGCGCGCTTCTCCTTCCAGCGCCCGGAAAACATCCAAAAAGAAGGGGTTTTCGAGGTTGGAGACCACGAGTCCCAGTGTGCGTGAAGCGCCGCCGGCGAGCGCGCGGGCGTGGATGTTGGGGAAGTATTTCAGCTCCTCAACGGCATTCAAGACCTTCGCCCGTGTGCTGACCTTCACAACGCCGATGTTATTCAGCACGCGGGACACCGTAGCCGTCGACACGCCTGCCCGGCGTGCAACGTCTTGCAAACTACGTGTGCTCATGCGGCCTATGCTACCGCATCAGCGGCGCGCGGTCCGTTTTCCAATGCAATACAAAAAGCCCGCGGTGCGCAGGAAAAGCTGTCCGTCGCTAACGGCTGGCGAACTCAAGGTGTAATCTTTCATGTCGTTTTCAGAAATTACTTTGAACTCGGGGCCTGCCTGAATCACCGTCACCAGCCCTTCCTCGTTCGTTACATAAAGCTTGCCATCGGCCAGCACAGGCGAGGAGCTGTAGATCGCCGGGCGGATCCTTTTTCCGCCATACACTTCCTGGCCGGTCTTCGCATCCAGACACCAGAGAATGCCGCGGTCATTCGTGATGTACAGGTATTTTCCGTCGGTCACCGGTGTCGGCACGTCGGGGCCGTTGGGGTTCTGCCACACCACATGACTCTTCGTCACGTCACCCTTCCCGCCCGGCCGCAGCGCAGTCAGGGGACGTACCCGCGTCGGCGCATAAATAAGCCCATCGCGCACGACCGGTGACGCAATAATCCGGTTCATCGGATTGCTTTGCGGATTCAGCACGTTGGCTCGCCAGAGCTCTTTCAAGGTCGCCGGATCATGGCCGGTTACAACGTCGCCGCCGGTGATGATAATCTCCGTCTGCTTCCCCGAAGTCCAGACCGCCGGAGTCGTGTAGCTGTCGGGAGATTCGACGATCGCATCGGTCGGCCGTTCCACGCGCACGAGCGTTTTTCCGCTCTTCGGATCGATCTTCAGAATGTAAGAGGGGTCGTCCGTTTTCATGCCGTGCAACACTTGCACATACAGCAAGTCGTTCCACAGCAGAGGCGACGACGCATATCCCCAATTCAGCCCGAATGCGCCATAGTCTTTTTGAATGTTGCGTGACCACAACTCAGTCCCGCTGAAGTCGTAGGCCTTAAATATGCCCGTGCCCGTCATTACAAAGACACTCTTGCCATCGGTCACGGGTGACGGCGAAGACATGTTCTGCTTGTTGATCTTGAAATTACCGCCGGCGATCTTCTTCTTCCATTTCACCGCTCCGCCCGTGCGGTCGACGGCCCAAAGCTGCAGATCGTCGCCGTCAGCGACGTTCAGGAATATCGTCTCGCCCCAGATGATGGGTGTAGCTCCGCTGCGCCCAGGCAGCGTGAGTTTCCACGTTACATTCTGTTCGGTGGACCACCGCTCGGGCAGGCCCTTTTCGTCGCTAACGCCATCCAGCGACGGCCCCCGCCATTGCGGCCAGTTTCCGGCGGGCAGGAGTGCGATGGAGAAGAGCAGTGAAAGACAGAAACGGCGCATACCGGACATGATATACCTCGTGAATCCATGAAAAACCTATTGCTACTCTTCGCTGCTTCGGTTGCCCTGTTTGCGCAGCGGCCAGCCGCGGTGCCGGTGTCCTTTCCGCTGTGGGCCGGCGGCGCGCCCGGCGCCCTGGGCACGGACGATAAGGATATTCCCGCGCTCACGCCATGGATCGCCAGGAACCCGAATGGCATGGCGATCGTCGTCTGCCCGGGCGGCGGCTACGGGGCGTTAGCGGCTGATCATGAAGGCACACAGATCGCTCAGTGGCTTAACTCGCAAGGGATTTCTGCCTTCGTGCTTCGCTACCGGCTCGGGCCCAAGTATCACCATCCGGCGATGATCAACGACGCGCAACGTGCCATCCGCATCGTGCGCGCGCGTGCCGCCGAGTTCCGCGTCAACTCCACCAAAATCGGCATCATGGGCTTCAGCGCCGGCGGCCATCTCTCTGCCTCTGCGGCCACTCACTTCGATTCAGGCAAACCCTCGAGCGACGATATCATCGAGCACGCCAGTTCCCGCCCTGATTTCGCCGTCCTCGCCTATCCCGTCATCACGTTCACGGAGGAGGCATATGTGCACAAAGGCAGCCGGCGAAACCTTCTCGGCGAGAATCCGGATCCGAAGCTGGTTGAGAATCTCTCGAACGAGCGAGCGGTTACGAAGGAGACGCCGCCGTGCTTCCTATTTCATACCGACGCCGACACGGGAGTTCCTCCGGAGAACAGTGTGCTCTTCTATTTAGCGCTGCGCAAACACGGCGTTCCCGCGGAACTCCACATTTACGAAAAGGGGCCGCACGGTGTGGGCCTCGCGTGGAGCGACATAGCGTTGAGCACTTGGCCGGCCCGCCTGGCCGATTGGCTTAGAAACCGCTGATTGCGGGCCGGGAATTTGACAATTTCGACGGCGGTTTGCTGTAATAGTGGGCGAAGCAACACTGCTCCTCGGTAGCTCAACGGTAGAGCATTCGGCTGTTAACCGAAGGGTTGTAGGTTCGAATCCTACCCGGGGAGCCAAACTTAAAAACCGCCATTTTGCAACGGTAATCTGTTGATTTGATTACCGTTAGCTTGGTTCGGGCGACGCACAAGTTCGAACGGTTCGAACAGGGAAGTTTGCAACTCGCCGTCCCTTCCACGTCGCGTTTTCCAGCACATGCTCAATAGCTTCCGCTGTTCGGGCTCGGTCTAATTTCGGAATGCTGTGCGCGCGTGGCTCGTGAGGCGAGTGATTTCAACCGCGGTCGTAAGTGGGGGCAATATGGCGCTCTCCAGTTCAAGGATGTCCCGGCGGAGGTCTGCTTGCTGTGATTCGATCATGGCTGCCTTCTGATCGTAGACCGTTGGGGGAATGCGGCCGTCGAGCCGGTCATCGTAAAGCGTGCTCAGCTTATGGGATAACCGTTCTATCTCCGCGGTCTTCGACTTAATGGCGGGCTCCCTCGCCTTGGTCTCGGTCTGGTCCGTATCGTTGATCGCATCTGCCAGCCAGCTCAAAATTTCCTCAGAGGCAATAACAATTGGCGTATCATCCGCTGGCATCCCCATACGCGCCCGGCACGGCGGGCACGGGAGCTTACTCCAATCGTGCCGTTCATTCGTACGCACCAGGTTGCCGGGGTTGGGGAGGGAGGATTTTGGCACACGGGCCGGAACGTCAGTGCGCCGATTTAGGCGCGGACTGAGAGTTTGACCGCCTTTTTCCGATTGTTGGGCGGCTCTTTCATTTTTGCTCCTCCTGGTGGCGGCGATGAACTCTCATGCGTGAGCGTAACTGTTGGCGATTGGAGCACCGAGTGGACTGGCAAGGTCTCAAGCATGGCGGTGGGCTCCGGCGCCACCTCAGTGCACCCTTTGTGCGGTTGCACACAGTGAAACTCGATCAACATCAGACTGACGAATGGCGTCTGCTCACGGTTGCGCCACCGGAAGGCCAAACTAGCTGACCGGAGTTACGAGGAGGCTGAAGGAGGCTGGCCGCCGGCTGGACCTACGGTTTAGTGCCCCTCGAGACTCGGGAGCGAAACAAGAAGTCTCATGGAGATTTGAGCCACAAAACTCGGCACGAACGAAGTCACCCTCATCGGAATCGTATTCGTCGGCGCGCAAGCCACGGAGACCAAAATCACAACAAGTACGACGTCATCAGCTTGGCGACCGCCGAGAGTTGGAGACACATGAACCGCGACTGACAATGACGGACCACGTAGCGCGGACCAGCAGGCCGCGGGCGATCTATGATTCGATGCTCCGCATCCCTACAAAGGGGCATTAATGCAAGTCCGCGGCTCCATTTGTAGCTACAAAGTGCTCGCACATTCGTGCATCGGGCCCTCACACCGGCTACTGCGGCGCAATCGCGAAAAACCCTTCGCCGCCAATCAGCAATTCCCCGCCATATAATGTGAATTCCCGTTGTAGAGCGTCCTGAGTAACTGGTAGGTTTCTGGAAAGTGTGGAGCCGACCAGCCGCACTCTCCCATCGCGTCCGGCAACAATGGCGCCCGCAGTGTCCGCGCCGTCGCCTCCGAGCCATGTCGCTCGTACCACTCGGTCGAGATCTGGGGAAAGAACGAGCCAAACCGCGTCGCTGGCTCCTCCCGCAAACCTGCCCCGCATATCTTCGACCTCGCCAAGATCGGCCGCCACAGCGGTCGCCGCAAGGTGCATCGAGCCATCCGCGCTTAGGTCGAAACCGGCAGTCTGCAACCCGATATGTCGCAGCTTCCCGAGTTCGCCCGTCCGTTCAAACACGCCGGCAAAGCCGGCGCCTCCCCGTCTTCTCGGAGCAAGATCGCGTCCAGTCACTGGAAGGTCCGTCCCAAACGTGAATCCCGTAAAGAAAATACGGCCGTCTGCATCGACACGAACGTTGTCGATGTGGCCGCCGCCAGCGCCACCGAGCATCGTTCCCCACAATATTGCCGGCGTATCAATTTTGAGTTTGATCAGAAATCCGTTGCCGCCCTGGAGTGTCCCAACCCACGCCCTATCCCGATCGTCGAAATGGATCGTCTGGACGCCGGCATTCTCGAGACCTGGCGGTGTCCACAGATGCCAACTCGCGCCGCCATCGATGGAACGATAGGCTTCCGCTCCTGCGACCACGTATACGATGTTCGGATCGGAGGGATCGACAATCAATTGCCGTAAGAACGTGAACGGTTCGTTCAACGTGGTATCTGTCCACGTTACGCCTCCATCGTCACTTCTGACCATCAGGCTATCCCGCGCCGGGAATCGAACGGACCGGGCGGCGTAGAGCCGATGCGGAGCGCCGGGCGCTTCCGCCGCCCTCGACACGTTGTCGGATAGCTTCCGGAATGTCGCGCCGCGGTCTTCCGACAGCAGAAGGCTATTGGAGACGACTGCGAGGATTCGGTCTCCGGCGGCATTGATGGACAGCGACTGAGGGATGCTCTCTAAATTCGTTGGCGGCGCGGGCGCTCCAAGCGCGAGATATCCGAACCGGCCAAAGCGCTGACTGTTAGTGATAAAGAACGCACCTTCCATACGGGGATCCGGCACGAGGGTAACCTGGCCGGAGAAAAGCCCAAGAGGCTGCCAAGTGCTGCCGCCATCCCGGCTACAGACGCCCTGGTTCAAATAATAAACGCACAGAAACCGCGTGGCGAGGGGATGCGCGACAAGTGCGCCGGAAGGCGCCCCACGAATCTGGCGCCACGTGTCGCCGCCATCCGAACTAACCCAAGCACCATTGATTTCCGTTCCAACGAATACCTCGTTTCCGACGCTTTGGATGGACGCGACTGAGCCGAAGCGAAAACCTCCCAGGCTTTGGTACGGCTCGCCGCGCCGGGACCGGTAAAGCGATCGCCTACGGTCTTCAGACTGCGGAGCGACAGCCAAACCAAATTCGCTATCGTAGGTAGATCCAGCAACGACGAGATTACCCTCTAGATCGAGCACTGCCGAAGTAGGAGTTGTGTTGCTACCCGGTACCGCGGACGGCTTGCCAAGCAAGGTTGAAAAGACCAGTCTGGTGCCATCGGAGCTCAATTGGGCGCAAAATGCGGCATTATTTCGTCCTTCAAGTTGGAATAGACTCGAAGGCGTTAGTGGCACCGACTCCCCAATCGCCGACCCGCAGAAGATGGGGCGGCCATCCGCGGCCAAGGTTAGGGTTCGGATTTGAACGCCATTTTGGCTTCCGAAATATGTGGCGAACAGCTTATCGCCGGACGGGCTGATCTTCGCCACGAAGGCTTGCGAACTGACCGCTTCTGGCTGAAAGACCCCTGGCGTCGAGAAGTCCGGAGCGACCCGAATCGTGCCGGAGACGAAGGCGTTGCCGTCCGGATCCACCGCTAGAGCACTTGCACTACCGTCGCCCAACAATTTCGCGAAAACCATCTGGCCGGCTGCGTCAATTCTCGCGACGAATACATATGGAACAGATCGGTAACCGGGGTCCTGAGCAGAAAAGGGCGGTCCTATGCTGTACGATTCTCCAGCGACAAAGGTGCCGCCGGCGCCGTCGCTACTCACGGCTCGAATGCTCTCAGAACCAATGCCGCCGAGGTAGGTGAGATACGACCAATTTCCTTGCGCCTGGCAAACTGCCGCCAGCAGCGTGATCAGCACAAACCGCATCGCTTAAGTATGCCATCAAGCTGAGCCGGCTCTCGGCGGCCGTTCACGTCGCGCAGGTGAACCCATGGCTGCGGAGAGGCCGAATCAGATCGCCGCTATTCTTCGAAGTTCGGCTGTCACGTCGCCTCGCCATCTAGGTTGATGCCGTTTGTATGAGACTGAATTAATTCGTTAGCTTGACTTGAATTCCATTCAGACAGGACCCAACTCCACAACAAATGACGCACCACCGCCCGGCCTGCTTCCGGCCGCGCCGCTTGTTTTCTGACGTTTCGCAGGTTCTGCCTGAGACGAGATCGCTAACTCCGATACTGTTCCCTTGAGATGGGTACCGTACAGGAAACGACTACTTTCGCAGCCTTCATTTCTCACCTTCTGCGTTCTTAAAAACACGCCGGATCGTCGTCGCTCGCACTTCCAATCCTTTCGCTATACAGGCGCGCATAAATAAAGGGACATTAGCGCCAACAAAAAGGAAGCAGGTGGGAAGAGATCGATGCGGGGTCAGATTGCATCTCGCCGAAGACTCTTTGGAGCGTGCCGACGAGTTCGGCCTCACTGGCAAAGAAGCGATTGTGCGTTCCGTTTTTTCGCGTGTGCTGCCAGAGCCGCTCCGTCGGATTGAACTCCGGCGAGTACGGCGGCAGGTGATGAACGTCCAGCCAATGCCGATTGGCCTTGAACCAACCCCACACGTCGGCGTCCTTGTGGTAGGAAGCGTTGTCTTGGATCAGAATCGCGCCCCGGCGGCGATAGACAACACCAGTGAGGTCGCATCCGCCGAAGACCTAAGTCGTCTAGCTTCAGCTTCAAACCCTACTTGCGATGCGGCTACTCTAGCCGAAGCCGAAGGTTTGAACATTCGAGTTTGCCGACTATGCGGGCAAGCGGAACAGGAATGCCACAAGTGTATTCTCGAACCAGATGCGGAGATGCGATCGAAAGCGAATACCGAAGGCTCCTTGCGTAATCTGCCAGCTCTAATTCGACGCCCCAATGGCATAGAGGGCGTTTCGCGTCCGAATGTACATTTTGCCTTCGCTGATTGCCGGAGTTGCGTAGATGTCCGAGTCGAAATCATTGATCGCCAGAATTTCCCAATCGCCGGCAGCACGTAGCACGACGACCTTGCCATGCTCGCTGGCGATGTAGACCTTACCGTCGACGCCGATGGGTGAGGCGTAGTAATCTTCGAGCGCGCCCGTCAAACGCGCCTGCTTGAGTACCTTGCCTGTCCGGGCGTTCAGAGTGGTCGCGATTCCGCCGCTTCGGACGAGGAAAACCACGTCCTTGTAAACCAGGGGTGCCGGTACGTCGGGCAGCGACTTTTCAAATCGCCAGAGCACGTGCGTGTCTGTCACGTCGCCGCTGCCTCCGAGCTTCACAGCCAATACACCGTTGCGCGAGGCTCGGCGAGTGCGGAAGAATGTCCATTCCCTTTCGTTCAGAAAACCATCCCGATCCAAGTCAACCGCACGCCATGTTCCTGTGGGCTGCCATGCTGGTGGGAGTTCACTCTGGGAGAGCTTCCCGTCGTGATTGGCGTCGGCTGCGGCGATCACCTCTGTGAAGGCGGGCAGTTCGACCTGCTGCCCCGCATCGTTCCCGGGAGTCCAACCGTTGAAGTAGACAATCTCGCCGGCAATGGTCGGCGCCGATTTTGGCTGGCAGGTGAGGCCCCGAACGAACCACAGCGGTTCGCCGTTCACGATGGAATACGCGGTGAGCTGGTAGGAGCCGGGTGCGATGACTTGCGCGGGGCCGCGGGCCGGCCGGTAAATGATCGGGGTGGAGTAACCGTTGATGACATCCCGTGGCGTTTTCCAGGCGACCTTACCGCTATCCGCATCTACGGCGATCACGAAGGCGTCGGTGTCCTGATCGCAGACGAGGATCACTCTCCCATCGGCGTAGACGGGCGATGCAACAATTCCGTGTTGACTGTTAAATGGTCCGAGCGGCAACTGCCATCGCTGTTTACCCTCGAAATCATAAGCGACCAGACCGAAATCGGCGAAGAAGACAAAGACGCTCCGTTCATCGGTCACCGGAGTTGGCGCGGCGCGGTGATTCAGGGTGTGCTGGGTTTCGCGTTTGGAAGCGCGGACTGATTGCCGCCACTGAACCTTCCCGGTAGTGCGGCTCAGGCACACCGTAATCAACTCATCGCCCTTGGAAGCGGTGAGAAAAATGCGATCCCCTACCAGGACGGGGGAAGACTTCCCTTCCGGCAGCTCCGCCTTCCACAGAACGTTCTTTTGAGGCCCAAACTCGGTTGGCAGTTGCCCGCAGGAAGGGCACAGCCCGGAGCCGTTCGGACCCCGAAACTGAGGCCAGTCGGCGCCGAATAGACCGAGTGCGATCAGCGGATAGATAAGGGTGCGCATTTATCTGCTACCCATAGTAAGCTGTCGGCGCGCGTGAGGATTTTGTGCCATCGCTTTCCGTATTAAGACCGGACCAAGTATCGAGACAGAACGGCGTGACGGCGGCTTCATCACTTCTTTCAACACCAGCATTGCTCTCCACACCCGGAAAATATATGATCTGCCCTGAAACCGGAGGGTAGCATGCAAGAACTCGTTAAGCTCTTCCTCGATAAAGGTCTATCGAGACGCGGTTTGATCCAGCGGCTCAGTGCTCTGGGAATAGGACTGACACAGGCCCAGGCGCTCTTGCAGGCGTTCCAAGCCTCCGAAGATGCAGGCCAGGGACTCCCGGTGCCAGGGTCGTCTCTACTCACAGGAACGGGTGGGGAGCTGATGATGGCACAGGCAAAGGCGGCCGGATCGGAGTACCTCTTCTGCAACCCTGGATCATTTGAGCAGGGTCTCTACGATGCGCAGGTGACCTCTGGGGTGCCGCTCATTATGGGCCTCCATGAAGGGATTGCTATTGCGCTTGCCGACGGCTACCACCGCGCCACGCAGAAGCCCGCGTTCGTCAACATCCATACAATCTCGGGAACGGCGCAGGCCGCGGGGCAGTTGTATAACTGCGCCCGTGACGGATCGGCGCTGGTGATCACGGCGGGCTTCCTCGACAACGAAGTCTGGAGCGACGACGGGAATCTGATGCCTCGACCTGGCTTCGATCAGAAGGAGGTCCCTCGTCAGTTCACCAAGATCTGCTGGGAGGCGCGGGACGCAAAGAGTCTGCCGCTCATGCTGCGCAGAGCTTACAAGACAGCCGTCACGGCACCCGGCGGGCCGACCTACCTCGGCGTCACACAGGAGGCTCTCGAAGACACGAAGCAGGCGCAGATATTACCCGCGGACCGTTTTTTGTTCCACTCCAATCCCAGGCCGGAGGCGGCTGCCGTCGAGCAGGCCGCGAAATGGCTCATCACTGCGAAGCGGCCGTTGCTGGTCGTTGGCGATGAGATCTGGAAGTCCGGCGCCGGAGAGGTTGTGGTCGCGTTCGCCAACAGATTCGGCCTGCCCGTGGCGTCCGGAAACCAGGGGTTCCGAAACTATCCCATGCGCGACCCGATGCACATCGGGAATTTCAGCATGGCGTCGCCATACGTCAAGCCCGGCGTCGATCTCGTCATCATGATCGGTGCGCGCGATTTTGGCGGACGCCTCGTGCCCGCCAACGCCGAAGCCCCGGATGCGCGCGTTGTCCGCATTGGCATGGACACCAACGCTATGGGCCGCAATTATCAGACCGACCTGGCGATGATCTGCGACGTCAGGTCCGGCATCGCGGACCTGCAATCCGCGCTCGAATCCATGCTCGCCAGGCAGCGGTTGGCCGATTTTGGCAAAGCTCGCGCACAGGAAGTGAAGGGAATTGCCGCCAAGATGTGGGAGGCTCGCGACGCGGAATTGAAGGCCAACTTTGGCAAGCCGCTGATGCACCCCGACGAACTCACCTACATCATGGCGAAACATGCCGGCAATGCCATGATTGTTAGCGAAGTCCACTCATCCATACCGCGCTATGACCACTTCCGGTTCAGCCATCGGCCGGAGGATCCGATGTGGATGACCTACACCAGCAACGGCTTGGGCTGGGGTATCGGCGCGGCAACCGGAGCCAAGCTCGGCCAGCCGGATCGAACTGTCATCTGTTCCATCGGAGATGGAGCCGTGATGTATCAGGCATCGGCTCTGTGGACGCAGGCCCGCTACGGCATTCCGGTGCTGAACGTGGTGTGGACCAACCGCAACTATGAAACCGTGCGGCTTGGTTTCAGCCGCTATGGCAGGAACATGGCGAAATCGGGGCATTACGCCGGCATGTACCTGGGCGACCCGGACATCGACTACGTGAAACTGGCCGAATCCCAGGGAGTGAAAGGCGAAAAGGTCAATTCGCAGGCAGAGATGGAAGCCGCCATGAAGCGTGGCGTACAGGCTACGAAAAACGGTAATCCATATCTGCTGGACGTCGCCATCAGCAGAACCGGCGGCGGTGCCGAATCCACCTGGCACGAAGGCTTCAAACTCAGCCAGCGCATGACTCGCTCCGGGCGGGAACGCCCGGCGTAACTCCAGCTTTTCTTGGTTCGAATGCGCCCCTCCCGCTGTGCCTCGCGCACCAGCGCGCGCGCCGTCCATTCCAGCACATCCACGGCCTCCTCCCGCGTAGCGCCGGCGATATCGGTCATCACAACAACCGGATCGATCCCGAACAGCAAAGTCAGTGCCTTCGACAGCACGTTGTACGTGTCCTTATCCAACTTTCCCCGAAGGGGAGCGAGCCCCTGGGCAATCCATTCGTTCCGGTGCCCCGGGCGCCGCACACCGGTCGACGGATCGAGCGAGAGCCGGAGCAGCGTCCGCAGGGCGCGCTCATTTGCGTAGGTCCACTTTCCAACTCGCCGCGCCAGCCCGGCCAGGCTTTCCTCCACACTCCCTATACTGGCCGGCGGCCGGAACAGTGGTCCCCCGGCCGCAAAGAGCGCGAGCTCTGCCAGTAGCAATTCCTGGGACGGAAAATACCGATACGCGGTCGCGCGCGAGACTCCCGCCGCTGCCGCCGCGGCTGTAATCGTCGGTTCCTTCCCCGCGGCGATCAACGCGCCGGCTGCGGCAACCAGATCCCTGCGCGTCCTGTCCTTTTGCGATTCGCGATTCCGCGCGCTTCCTCTTGATAAACACACCCGGCGGTTTCGAGCGCATGTTCGAACTGGCTCCCGGCTCCAAAGAAGACGCGATTCGCGCACTCAATGCGTTCGATATCGAAGTGGTCGGCCTCCACCCGCGTCACGCCGCCGCAGCCTGAGCTGACTGGCGACTTGCAAAGTTTTTGCTTGGTGGCCTGAGCGTTTCCGAACATCTGCCACGCGTGATATTTAGCGAGGCAATATGAACCTTAGACGACTATTCGGAACGGCAATATCCGCCGCTCTGCTCACTGCCCTCTCAGGGCAAATTCCCGATTTCAAACCGTCAACGCCGCTGTTGGGGGCGGCGTTCCAGAACGACAACGAGGCAATGGCCAGACTGCTTCAATCGGGAGCCAACCCCAACGACGGGCGATTCTTTGGATGGACAGCGCTCCAAATCGCCGTCGTCCACGCAAACAACAAGATGGCTGGGAATCTGCTGGCTCACGGCGCGGACATTCGACTTACGGACGGGAATGGCAATACTCCGCTAATGTGGGCCGTTGGTTCCGAAGTTCCAAATCCGGAGATGGTGGAAGAACTGCTAAAGCGGGGAGCGGATGCCGGTGTGAAGAACAATTTCGGCGAGTCCGCACTAACCTGGGCAGCCCGCCGCGGGAATACGGAAGCCATCGCCAGGTTGAGGGCTGCCGGTGCAAGCGACGCGGCAGCGGTTCGGCAGGCGGCGGAAAGCGCGATCTCGCTCCTGCAGAAGAGCGGACCGGAGTTCGTCAAGGTCTCCGGCTGCACGTCCTGCCATCACCAGTCGCTGCCGCAGATGCTCTACGGCGCGGCACGCAAACGCGGATTTACCGTCGATGAAACCGTCTCCGCGCGGCAGGTGAAGTCTGTAATGGCGATGTTTCGGCCCATTCGGGAGAAGCTCGTGGACGGTTCCGTGAACCTTCCCAACCCTGGGATCAGCGTCGGCTACTCGCTTGTCGGGCTCGAAGCGGAAGGCTATGCGCCGGACGAAACAACGGCCGCAATGACCGCCGCGATCCTCCGCACCCAGTTGCCGGACGGCAGTTTCGCGGTGTTGCCGGCACGGCCGCCGCTAGAGGCAAGCACCTTTTCGGCGACCGCCTTGAGCATCCGTGCTCTGCAGGTCTATGGCGGTAGTGCCGCCCCGAATATTGCAATGGCGCGCGAATGGCTGATCCGGGCGAAGGCCGCCACGAATGAGGATATGGCGATGCGCTTGCTGGGCTTGGCGTGGTCGCATGCGCAGAAGGCGGAAGTCGACCGCGCCGCGGCGGAATTGCGCGCCGCGCAGCGGCCGGACGGCGGCTGGGCGCAGCTTGCGGGTTTGGAATCGGACGCGTACGCCACAGGCCAATCGTTGGTTGCGTTGCAAATTGCCGGCAAGGCCGAGGAGAGTTCGCCGCGAGCAATCGCCTACCTGATGCGGACACAGCTCGCCGACGGATCCTGGCTCGTGCGCTCTCGCAGCAATCCGCTGCAGCCCTTAAAAGACAGTGGATTTCCACACGGGAGGGATCAGTGGATATCGGCAGCCGGCACAAGCTGGGCTGCCCTTGCCCTGACCCAGTCTCAGCCCTCTGTCACGACTGTTGCAACCGGGGATCGCTAAAACGAACGGGCCGGTCAGTTTCCGCCGGCCCCTCCCAACTTCGGCCTAACCGTTGGCGGCTGGCTCAGTCTAAGACACCAGACAGCACGCGGGAGATACCCGTGAAACTGAGTCGAGGATTGAGCCTGATGAAATTCCTATTCCTATCCGCCGCCGCCCTGACGCTGCTCGCGCAGCCGGAACCGCCGCTTCCTCCCAAGGCGCCCAAAGCGCCCTCTTGGCCAAAGGAGCCCAAGTTCGCGGACGGCTTCAAGTATGTTGAACCCGGCGCCTTCGCGATCGGTAAGTTTCCCTCCGTCGATGCCGGAGCCTTCGCTATGGGCAAGTTCCCTCCCGGCGCCGCGTTCGCATTGCAGGGCGGCCGGGACCGCGCGGAATCCGAAGCTGACCGTGAATACGAACGGGGTATTCGCGCGATCGACAAACGGCAATGGGACGTGGCTCTCAACCACTTCCAGGAGATTGCCTCGCTTGGCAAGTATCGAGCGGATGCCGCGCTCTACTGGAAAGCCTTGGCGCTAATCCGCCTCGCCCGGCCTCAGGAAGCGGGCGCCGCGCTCGACACCTTGTCCAAGACCTACGCCCAGAGTTCGTGGGCCCAGGAAGGGCAGAAGCTCCGCTCGGAAGTGAACGCCAAGCCGCTGACTGCCGATGAGGAAGAAATTAAGCTGGCCGCCATGAACAGCCTGATGCACTCGGATTCGGACCGCGCTGTCCCACTCCTCGAAAAGATGCTCGAGCGCCGGAGCTCGCCGCAGATCCAGGAGCGCGCACTGCAACTGCTGACGCAGAGCAATGCTTCCAGCGCTCGGGAGGTTGTGGTGAAAATCGCCAAGGGCGGTGGGAACCCTTCATTACAGGGGCGCGCCATACGCCACCTTGCATCCCACAATAGCCCCGAGAACCTGCAGATTCTTGGCGATGTTTATCGCTCGGCGCCGGACGCGAGTCTGAAGCGCCTGGTGTTGCGCGGGTATATGTCTTTCGGTGAGCGCGATCGTCTTTTTGCCGTCGCCAAGAGCGATACCGATCCCGCTATGCGCCGCGAGGCGATACAGATGCTCGGAGGCATGGGCGCGCATACGCAGCTCGCCGAGCTCTATGGATCGGAAAGCTCCACGGAAGTGCGTGCTTCCATCATGCGCGGAATGATGGCGGCCGGCAGCTCGTCGAAGCTCATTGAAATCGCCAAGGGCGAAAAGGATCCGGCGCTCAGCGAAATGGCCATCCAGCATCTCGGCGGCATCCACTCGGCGGCGGCGTCGGAAGCGCTTGCTTCCATGTATCAATCCGGCGCGACCACGGAAGTGCGCCGCCGCATTCTTCGCTCTCTGGCAGCCCAGAACAGCGCAAAACAACTGATCGATGTGGCCAAAAACGAGAAGGATCCGGATCTGCGCCGCCAGGCTGTGCAGTACCTCACGCACATGCGCAGCCCGGAGGCCACCGCCTACCTGATGGAACTGTTGAAGTAGGAGCTCCGCCATGATCCGATCCATGCTTCTCCTCTGTGCCGCGGCGGTCCCCATGGCCGCGCAGCAACCGGCTATCGCCAACGCGAACCTGCAAACCGCGTCGGCGGCGAACGGTCTCGATGCGGCTGTCAAGGCGGCTATCGCCAGGCAATCTACCGCTGCCTGGATCGGATACGCGGTCCCGAAAATCCCCGGTGACCGGCAGTCCTGTTGCTGGAGTGACGACGGCCGGGGGTGCGGGCTGGAAGGCCGTACCGCCGGGCCGCTCCCCGTGCCGGCAGGTCCGGTCAAACTGGAAGGCCCAAGTCATATCGCCGTTCTCTTTCGTGTTGAGCAGGGAGCCGTCGTCAAAATCCGTAACTTCTCCATTGACTGCCCCCTCGACGCCGGCGGCCTTCCGTTCCATTGGCTCTCCAACGTTCGGATAGCCGATAGCGTTGCCGTTCTTACTCAGTACGCGCTGAAGGAGGAGGCGCTCACGGATCGCCGCCGGAGAGTAAACGAATCCGCGGTGCAGGCTCTGGCGCTTCACGAAGGCGGCGAGGCCGAAACGGCGCTTGAGAAGTTCGCGTTATCGGGTCAAACGGTGGAGACCAGGAAAACAGCGGCATTCTGGCTCGCCAATTCCCGCGGCAAGCGCGGCTATGAAGTCGTCGTTCGTGTCCTACGGGATGATACCAACGAAAAAGTACGCGAGCATGCCATCTTCGCTCTGACTCAGAGTAGGGAACCGGAGGCAATTCCGGTGATCGTCCGTGCCGCAAAGGAAGACAAATCGCCGCACGTGCGTGGTCAGGCGCTCTTCTGGCTCGCCCAGAAGGCATCGAAGCAAGCAATCGGGCCGATCAACGACTCGATCGCCGCTGACCCGGAAACGGAAGTGAAGAAAAAGGCAGTCTTTGCTCTAACACAGATCCCCAACGGGGAAGGAATCCCAACACTGATTCAGGTCGCCCGCAACAATCAGAACCCGGCCGTGCGGAAACAGGCCATGTTCTGGCTGGGTCAATCGAAGGACCCGCGTGCGATCCGGTTCTTCGAAGAAGTGCTGGCAAAGTAGGGAAATACCGCCAGCAGTTTTCTGCCGCTCGGCTCTCTGCTATCGTAGGGACGTTTCTTGCGAAGCACAAGGAAGTCGATGCGACCCATATCCCTTTTCCTGATTCTTGCGGCCGCTGGAGCGGCGCAGGATGACCGCGCCTTGCAGTTCCTGACGAACCATACCGACTACGGCGCCATCCGGAACCAACTCGCCGAATATGAGCACAAACGCGCATTCGCGCTGCTCGATACGCGTGAGGCGCTGGTGGCGAAATGGACCGCCGCGGACGCAAAAGCGCGGCGAACTGTCCTTCGTGAGAAGATGATCCGCGCGCTTGGCGGATTCCCGGAACGTACTCCACTCAACGCGCGTGTCGTTGGAGTAATCGAGCAGCCGGACTACAAGATCGAAAAGATCCTCTTCGAGAGCCAGCCGCGATTCTTTGTCACCGCCAACCTCTACCTGCCGACGAAGGGGACCGGTCCGTTCCCGGCAATCCTGTTTCCGCTCGGGCACGAAGAGGGCGCTAAAGCGCATGGGACGTGGCAGCAGTTGCTAGTGACATTCGCGCGGAAAGGGTACGTCTGCCTCGCTTGGGACACACTCGGACAGGGCGAGCGCGTTCAGCTCTACGATGAGGACTTTGAAAGCTCCAAGGTCGTTCGTTCCACGACAGAGCACACGATCCTCGGCACGCAGACGCTCCTGAGCGGCGAATCGCTTGCGCGGTACACGGTGTGGGACGGGATCCGCGCCCTTGACTACCTGGTTTCACGCCCGGAGGTGGACCCGAAACGGATCGGTTGCACCGGCAACTCGGGCGGCGGAACGCATACCGCCTACCTGTCGGCGCTCGACGACCGCATCCAGGTCGCCGCTCCGTCCTGCTACATCACGTCCTGGCGGCGGCTCCTCCAAACCATCGGCCCACAGGACGCGGAGCAGTGCATTCCACCGTGGATCGGCGGTGGCCTGGATCACGCCGATTTCATCCACGCCTTTGCTCCCAAGCCGTTTATGATCCTCTCGGCTGTCCGGGACTTTTTCTCGATCGCCGGCGCGCGAGAATCGTTCGCGGAGGCGAAACGCATTTACGATCTGCACGGCGCGCCGCAAAAGATCGCCATGAGCGAGGCCGATGACGGGCACGGTTATAGCAAGCCGCGCCGGCTGGCTGCATATCGGTGGTTTGACCGTTGGCTAAAGGGTGTGGATGAGGAGACGGTCGAAGAGCCTGTGAATCCGCGGCTCGAGGAGGATCTGCGTTCGACGAAAACCGGGCAGGTGCAGACGTCGCTTGGCGGCGAGTCCGTCTTCTCGTTGAATCGCGCAAGAGCGCGGGGGTTCCAACGCTCGATGCCGTCAAGCGATCTCGTGAAGCGGCTGATTGGATACGAACGCGAGACTGGCACACCGCCCTTGAAGCCGTTTGGCGCGTTGCTGCGCGACGGCTACCGGATTGAGAAGCTCACCTACCAGAGCGAGCCGGGAATTGAAATCCCCGCGCTGCTATTCGTCCCCGCGGGACACGCAAGCAAGCGGGCCGCAATAGTCTACGTGCATGGCCGCGGGAAGGCGTATGAGGTCACCGAGGTCGAAACCCTGGTCCGGCAAGGGCTGATCGTGCTCTCGATAGACGCACGCGGCTTTGGCGAGACGCGCAAGGCGAGCGACGACAACGGCTCCGATTGGCCCCGCTATTTCGGCGATTACAACAGCGCGATGACGGCGTTCCTGACAGGCTCCACGCTGATTGGCGGGCGGGCGAGGGACATATCGCGCGCCGTCGATCTCCTTTCGGCTCGCGCGGAGGTGGATCCGCAGCGGGTTTATGGCGCTGCGCGCGAGGGCGCCGGCGTGGCGCTGCTGCACGCGGCGGCGCTCGATCCGCGACTGCGGCGCGTGGCGATCGAGCAGACGCTGGAAAGTTATCAATCGGTTGTGGAGCAGCGCTTGCATCGGGGTGTCTTTGAACACGTGGTGCCGGGTGTGTTGCGCCATTACGATTTGCCCGATCTGGCTCGGATGTTGGCGCCGCGGCCGCTAGTGATTGTCGATTCGGCCGATCCGATGGGACTGCCGGCACCGCTCGACCGCGTCAAAGCCGCCTATCCGTCGGCGAAGGTAATGCGGCGGCAGTCCGGCGATACGTCCGCGACACTGTACGGATTCGGAGCGCCGTGATGAAGTGGGCCCTGTTGCTCGCGGCGGCGTTGAATGCCGGCGACGCGGTTCGCGGCCCGTTGATTGTTAGTGACCGCTGGCCGGAGTGCACGAGCCTGCAAACCTGGACGCGCGACGTGATGCGCCTGGAGGAGTTGGAGTCGGCCACGGAGACAGCGCAGGCCAAGGCGTTCTTCCGTCGGCTGCGCCTGCTCAGCCGCATGGCGACCGGCGGCATGATCCAAGCCTATGAGGGCGAGCGCGGACGCGAACGATACGCCACCGATGCGCACAAGAACCTGTTCGTCTACGGCTGCGGCTATTGCGACACGACGAGCCGTATAGCGGAGGCGGCCTGGGCGCAGTTCAAGAATGACCCGGGCGCGGCGGAACGTGTTGTGGTTGCGGCACGACGACGGCGGCTATCACACGATGTACCGTCTTCGCCTTGATGGCCGCTGGGGCGCGTTCGATGCGCGGGTCCTCGATTGGGCCGAGGTCGGCGACGACGCGCGGATCCGTGCGAACCAGACATACAAGAACCGCAGCGCGCCGTTCTTCGAGTTTTTCGGCACCGAATGGGAGCGGGCGTTTCTCCTGCATCCCAAGTATTTCGCCAGCGAGCCCGGCTGGATTGCGGCCGGGCGTCCGGCGGAGTACGTCTTCGGTAACCGCATGTACGAGCTCGGGACGGTGTATCACGACATGGATTTCACGCTGCCGCGCGGCGCCGTGATTGATCGCTTCTGGGACAATTCGGCGCGCAAGTTCTACGTTCCGGAGGGTGCCCATACGAAGAAGGAGGAGGCGTTCCTGCCGGCGGGGCGTTTTTACCGTGTCACAGAGACGATGTTCGACGGAAACTGGCCCAGACACGATCCGAATTACCGTTATGCGCGGCTGTATTTGACTGGCGTGCCGGCGAGCGAAGGGTATAACAGGAACGTTGCCGGCGGCCGCATGATCGGCCAGGCATGGGGACGGATCACGTTCGCCCCGCGACTCGACGCGAAGAGCGCGTACGAGTTTGCGAGCCCGTTTGTGCTGGTGGATGGCGCGGTGGAGGGCGATGCCGCCGGAGTGGAGGTCCGGACGCAACGGGCGAAGGCGTCAAGTGCGGCGGAAAAAGACGTTTGGTCCGAGTGGCAGGCGCTCGCGGCGGCGGGGCCTCGCGCGTTTCGCGGCGTCTGCCGGTTCCAACTGCGCGGCAAGCCGGGAACGGGATTCCGCATGCGTCTGCATTTCGAGAACGGCATTATGACGCTGCCGCGGATCTTTGCCGGCGGGAACCGCATCCAGTGTGAGCTGCGGGACCCGGCGCAATGGAACGGCGCGCTGCACATCACATATCGCTATCAGACGACTGCGGCGCCGCATGAGCACACGCAAACGCTACGGCGAAGAGATTTTCGAAATAGCACTGCTACTTACACGCTCAACGCGCCGGGGCTGACGCGCTGCATCTCTGTATCGATCGGCTACGAGTGACGCGTGGCAGCCGCCGAAAAGAGGTGCGCGAATGGGAGTGCGACGGCGGCCGACATGGTAGCTTCGCCGGCGAGCGATGAGGGCCGCAGGTTGAGCCTCCGAAAATTGGGAAACTGATCGCCAGCGGGAAACTGCTCGCGGATTCCGGACGACAGCAAAGGCCAGGCTTCGGTGACGGCGCCGTCGACGATGACCACGTCGGCGTCCAGAAGCCAGACGGCGTTGGCGATCCCAAGGCCCAGGTAGCGGGCGGTTTCGGCGATCGTGGCGCGCGCGGCCTCATCGCCTTCGGTGGCCTCATGGCAGATGCGTTTCACCTGCGCTGCGCTATCGCCCGAGTTGGCGCGCGGGCGGTTGCCGGCGAGTTTGTTGAAACGCTCGCAAATGGCTCGGTTTGACGCTAGTTTTTCAAGGCACCCGGGGTTGTCGTGATGCTCGTCAGCGGCGGCTTCGCGGACGACCATCTGCCCAATTTCGCCTGCGGCCATGTGCGAGCCGCGATAGATATGACCATCGAGAACCAGGCCCATGCCGACACCCTCACCGACCTTGACGAAGAGGAGGCACTGCGCCGAATGGAGGTCCGAGGCGCTGTGCTCGGATTCGGCGAGCGCGGCGGCGCGCACATCGTTCTCTACCGACACCGGGATGCCAAGACGCCTCTCGAGGTGCGCCTTTACCTGGATTCGCACCCATCCAGGATCGGCGCCGAGCTCTACGACTCCGGATTCGGAATCGACAAGGCCGCGCACGGTGATCCCGATGCCGGCGACGCTGCCCGGCCGGAACCGCTGGCGGCGTTCCTTGAATTCGCGGACGACTAGATCGAGTACCTCGCCGGGCGTCTCGGGCGTGCGGAAGGTGCGCGTATCGAGCATGCGCCCGGCCATGGTGCCTACGGCCATGCGCGTCTCCCAGCTTCGGATGTCGACACCGAGCGAGAGGAAACGGTTTTGATCCAGACGGAGGCGGATAGCTGGGCGTCCGCCGGTGGAGTTCTCCGCACCCTCCTCGACGAGCAAGCCGCGTTCAAGGAGGTCCGCCGCAATACGGGAGATGGTTCCCTCGGAGAGTCCGGTGCGGCGCGACAATTCGGCGCGCGAGAGCCGCTGGCGCTGCCGGAGGAGTTGCAACACCGCGGCGCTGTTGGCGTTCCGGACTTGTTCCGGACGCAGAACGGACTTGCGGGTGCGGGGGCTGAACATGGCCGATCTTTCTTCCAAAGGTAAAGTAAGTCTACCGTCATGGTCGCGTTCCGTCAAATTTAATTAGGCGCACCGTTGACATTCTTCGCATAATTCGCTAAATTCACTTTCCAGTACTTCCTTGCACTTCACAAGAAAGGGTCGAAGGTCGCCATGAACCTTTTCATTCGCCTCGCCATAGCCCTCCTGGCTCTCCTGATTCCCGCGCATGCACAAACCGGCACCGGCGTGATTCGCGGCACGGTCTACGATGTAACCAAGTCCTCTATTTCGGCGGCGAAGATCGCCGTCGTTAACCAAAACACGAATGCAACGTTAACCGCGCAAACGACGGCGGAGGGAGACTTTCAGTTTCCCGGTCTAGCGCCGGCCCCTTACCTGGTAACCGTGGAGGCGGCGGGGTTTAAGAGGTGGTCAGGGCGGTTGACGCTCGAGACCGGGCAGACGGCCATTCTGGCGCCCTCGATGGAGGTCGGCTCCGTCGAGGCGACGGTGGAGGTGTCGGACGCCGCTCCGGTGATTAACACGGAGGGTATGGGTGTAGCGGGCGTTAAGGACGCATTGCGGATTCACCAGTTGCCGTTGAACCAGCGGTCGGTGAGCACGCTGTTCAATCTCACGCCGGGCGTGGAGGGCGGTGCGAATCCGCGCGTGAATGGTCTGAAGGTGGGCGCGACAGAAATGCTGTTTGACGGCATCTCGCTGGTCGACCGTTTCGGCGGCGGTATTGCAAGGGTGCAGCCTGGCTTGGATACCGTGCAGGAATTCCGGATCGAGACGATCGGATCGTCCGCGCGTTATTCGCGGCCGTCTACCGTAACGTTGGCAAGCAAGAGCGGTACGAATGAGTTGCACGGCACCTTCTTCGAGACGTTCCGTAACAACTCGGGCGGGCTGCGGGCGCGGCAGCGCCAGGACGGCGCGGCGGCGGCGAAGCTGATTCGCAACGAGTTTGGCGGATCTGCGGGCGGGCCGGTGTTGATTCCGAAGCTCTACAACGGCAAGAACAGGACCTTCTGGTTCGCGTCTTATGAAGCGCTGCGGCAGCGGGAGGCACAGTTCTACGAAGATTATGTTCCGACGGCGCAGATGTGGGACGGCAATTTTAGCCAGGTGATCGACTCTTCGAATACTCGAACGGCGATCTACGATCCCGCCACGACAGGGGCGGACGGAAGACGCACGCCCTTCGCGGGCAACATCATTCCGCGGGCGCGCTTTCAGCCGATTTTCGCGACAATGCGCGATATCACACATACGCCTACGAGCTCGGCCAATCCGTTCCAGGATTCAAACCTCCGCGCGTTTTATCCCATCAAGCTGGACAACAACAACTTGACGCTGAAGGGCGATCATCGGTTCTCAGACAAAGACAATATCTCCGGCCGGTTCACGCGCAGCACCAGTCTGCGGACGGTGCAGGGCGGTGTGTTCGGCGCGCCGCGTGAGGACGTGGCCGACGCGTTCGGCACGGGCCGAAGCGATGCGCGGATTTACTCCACGTCTATCCGTCATAACCATATCTTCAGCCCGCGCTTCTTCAGTGAGCTGCTGGTGGCGAATCACCGGTCTCCAAAGAGCTCCGGTACGCTTGCCGACTTCACGGATTGGCCTACCAAACTGGGACTGCCGAATCCCTTCGGCGCGCGAGGTTGGCCCAGCCTTGGCGTGGGCGACGATCCGTTTTACTGGGACGCGGATAATCGCAAAGATGAGGCGCTGACCGCATGGGTGATCGAGGACAATCTCACGCTCGTCAAGGGCCGCCACAACATGCAGTTCGGTGGCAAGATCCGGCGCGAGTACAACAACGTGCGGGAGTTGCAGCAGTCGCAGGGCTCGCACGAATTTGGCGGGGATTGGACGGCACTCTACAGTTCGGCCGATGACGCCGCAACGTCGTATACGGGAGTAGGCTTGGCGTCGCTGGCCTTGGGTCTGCCGACGTACCTGTCGAATCAGTACAACCGCGGATTCTTCTATTTTCAACAATCGGAGATTGGCCTCTACTTCCACGACAACTGGAAGGTGAGCCGCCGGCTGACGGTCGATCTGGGCGTGCGTTGGGACAAGTGGACGCCGTACAAGGAGAAATACAACCGGCTCGTGAACGTCGACTTGCGCAACTTTGCGGGCAACTTCCAGGTGGTGACGCCGGGATCGACGAAGATGGAGAGCATCCCGGGGATCCCGCCGTCGGTACTGGCATCGTGGGCGGCGCGTGGGCTGACGTGGAAGACGGCGAATGAGACCGGCTTGCCGTCCAGCCTGATTCCGGCGGACAACAACAACTTTGGTCCGCGCGTCGGCTTTGCGTTTCGCATCAATGACAAGACCGTGCTGCGCGGTGGGTATGGCGAATACTTCTGGACGATGCCTCTGTCGCAAATCCTGCAGACGTCGCGGACGAATCCGCCATTGAACTTACGCTTCACGAACCAGATCGGGTCGCGTGACGGCACGAGCACCTATGCGATGCGGAACTCGCCGCGGCCGGAGTTCCTGGCTGGCAATGTACAGGTGAGCACGGAAGGTATTGTTCCGTTGCCCGTGAATGCACAGCAAATGATGCCGTGGGATTTTCGTGATTGGCGGGATAATCGCGCACAGTCATGGCACTTCACGATGGAACGCGAAATCCTCAGGAACACAGCCCTGCGTTTGAACTATATCGGCGATCATGGGTCCGGGCTCGAGCAGCGATACAACATCAACGCGCGCGAAGCGGAGTACAACTATGTGGCCCGCACGGGGCAGGCGCCTCCGGGGAATCGCGATCTGCTGCGCGCCAATCAGAACTGGAACTTCTTGGCGGCCAACCATACAGGCTATTCGAACAGCCATTCCCTGCAGGCCGAGGTGGAGAAGCGATATTCGAATGGATTGGCGTTCCAGTGGTTCTACGTGTTCACGCGGTCGTTGACGACTACGGATGCGGGTGGATTCACATCCGGCAACGGGAACATCAATTCGACGGATGGCGTGTTTGCGGTTCCGGAGAGCTCACAGTTGCTGGGCGCCCCGAATCTCACATACGATCGGCGCTTGCGGCTGGGCTATCAGAACTCGAGCAACATTCCGGCGCATCGCGTACGTTATAACGCTCTTTACGATCTTCCGTTCGGCAAGGGCAAGAAGTTCGGCGGCGCCGTCGGACGCGGCGTGGATGCGCTAATCGGTGGCTGGCAGTTAGCGACGATTGGCGAGTGGCGCGGCGGAAATTGGCTGAGCGTGAATTCGGCGCGGTATCTTTTCGGCGATCCGAGTCTTTCCGGCGACGACCGGTTGCTACTGACGTTTGCCGGCCGTCCGCAGCGGCTGTGGTTCCGGGGCGACTTTGATCCGGCGCTTGCGTCGAACGTCGACCAGACAGCTCTGCTGCGGCTGGTTGCGGCGGCGCGGGCGAACCGGATTGTCAAGCCGCTAGGCACGAACTTCGACAACCGCGTAGCGCAGACGCTGGCGAACGGAAGCACACGGCAGACGCCGGTCACCGATACGGTGGTCTGGAACTCGCGCGCATTCTTCCGCGGGCCCGGCGATTGGAACGTGGACGCGTCGGTGTTCAAGAACTTCCGGATTGTGGAGCGTGCAACGCTGCGGTTCACCGCCGACTTCTTCAATGCGCTGAACCATCCCACGGATCAGGATCCGAACAATACGACCGGATTACAGGACCTGAGCTCGCAGCGCAATCAGCCTCGCATCATTCAATTCTCCCTGCGGTTGACCTTCTGATGATGCGCATTCTGTTTTCCCTATTGGTTGCCGGCGCACTGTTTGGCCAGACGCCGGCAACCGGTCTGTGGCTGCGTGGATATGCGCTGATTCCTACGCCTCAGAAAGTGGTTGCCGCCGACGGAGAGGTTTTCTTGGATTCGTCGTGGACGATTGCGGCGGAGGGAGACCATATTGCGGTACGCTCTTTGCGCGGAGACTTGCGGCAGTTTCACGGGCTCTCGATTCGCGATGGAAATGGGGAGCGTGTGATCCGCCTAGCGGTGCGGAATGGCGCCGTTGACACCGGCAAGGACGTGGCGATTCATCCGCAAGGGTACCGGTTACAGATTACGGATAGGGAAGTAGCGATTACCGGGAATGGTGACGCTGGGCTGCTGTATGGCGTGCAGACGTTTCTGCAATTGCTGAAACCGGTGAATGGGCGGCTGCAACTGCCATTGGTATCAATTGAGGATTGGCCGCGGCTGCAACTGCGGTTTCTGCATTGGGACACGAAGCACCATCAGGACCGGATGGCTACGCTGAAGCGGTATCTCGATTGGGCGGTGCGGTTCAAGGTCAACATGATCGGCTTTGAGCTGGAGGATAAGTTTGCGTACCCCTCGGTGCCCGGGGCGGGCGCGCCGGGCGCGTTTACGCCGGCGGAGTTGCAGGAAATCGTCAACTACGGCTTGGAGCGATTCATCCAGGTGGTGCCGGTGATTCAATCGCCGGCGCACATGTCGTACGTGCTGAAGAATCCGCGGTACGCGCATTTGCGGGCGGATGGGAACAACTATCAGATTTGCATGTGCGACGAGGAGAGTTACAAATTGATCCTCCGCATGTACGATGACGTGATCAACGCGACGCGCGGCGTGGACTACTTCTTCGTTTCAACGGACGAGGTCTACTATGCGGGTCTTTGCGCCAAGTGCGGCCGGCCTTACAACGAAAAGAACCGGAGCCTGGCGTGGGCGGAGTTTGCGAAGCGCGCGCATGATCATTTAGCGGCGAAGGGACGGCGGATGCTGGCGTGGCTGGAGTATCCGCTCTTGGATGAGCATCTGGAGATGATTCCGTCCGATGTGATTGACGGCGTGATCGGCGAGGCTTCGTTCATTCCGATTGAGAATCGCAAGGGGATGCGGCAGTTGGCGTATGTTTCGCTGCAAGGAGCGGAGTTTCTGTTTCCCGATCACTTGCCGCTGGATGCGGAGTTGGCGGATCCGGCGGCTCCGAATGCGGATGATCCGTTGGAGTTTGAGCGCGGACTGTCGGAGGGGCGCATCCGGTCGGTGCATCGGCAGTTGCTGAATGGGCGCTTCTGGCAGGCGAATCCCATCGGCGTCTTCGGCGCGGCGTGGGGCGATTCGGGTCTTCACAATGAGACGTTCTGGCTGGGTTGGGCGGCGGCGGCCCGTTATGGATGGCATCCGGGAACGCCAGGTCCGGAGCAGCACACCGCGGAATTCATGCGTGTCTACTATGGACCGGGCGCGGGCAATATGGTGGAGATCTACCGCATGATGCAGCGGCAGGCGCGTGGGTGGCAGCGGGCGTGGGACCGGGTAGTGTCCAAGGCGCGGGGACCTGGTTATGGAAACTCGGACGGGAAGGGAATTGGGACGACACGTTATGATCAGACGTTGACGCCGCCGTCATTGCCGCAACTGCCGGACCTGGATTTCCGGCCTGGATTCGCTTCGCAGTACCGGCGGTTGCTTGCCGGTGTCCCGGCGCGGTCGTTGGAAAGTGACCAGTTGATTCATGCGCTGCAGGAGAACCTGGGGCAGGTTTCGCGCAATCATTACAATCTCGAAGTGATGTTGGGGCTGGCGGAATTTACGGGGCATCATTGGCGGCTGTTGACAATACTGGCGGAGGCGGAGCGATCGTTCGATCGGGCGCGGAACGCGGTGCGGCAGAATCGGCCGAAGGAGGCGATGGGGCATCTACTGGCGGCGTATAACGGCGTGGGGCGGACGGAGCGTGAGGGAGAGACGGCGTATCGGAACCTTGTAACGATCTTCGAGAAGAGCCAGTTTCCGAAGGGGCGGGCGGTGGATGGGCATGCGTTCCTGCAGGTGCTGGACGATGTGAAAGATCATTGGGGCGGGCGTACGGCGGATCTCGGGTATATGTTCGCGGCGGAGCGGAGTATTGGACTCACGCAGTGGCGGAAGGATCTGCGCGCTCTCATTGAGGAGTTCGGAAAGCGAAACAACGTGCCTTTGCAGGGGTTGACGGAGTTGCGGCTTGAGGAATGAAGAGACAACGCGGCTGCGGCGAGTGCTCTCAAGGCGGGACCTGATCGTCTATGGTTTGGTGATCTTGACGCCGACGGCGCCGTATCCGGTGATCGGAGTAGTGCAGCAGGCGTCGGGCGGGCACGCGACGCTGTGCTATCTCGTTGCGATGGTGGCCATGTTGTTTACGGCGGCGAGCTATGCGCGGATGTCGATCGAGTTTCCCGCGGCGGGGTCGACATACACGTACGTGCAGCGCGGGCTGAATGAGCATGCCGGCTTTCTCGCGGGCTGGGCGATATTGCTCGACTACTTGCTGATTCCGCTATTGAGCGTGGTGTATGCGGCGTTGACGGCGAACCGGTTGTTGCCCGCGGTACCGTACATGGCGTGGGTAGTGTTGTTTACGCTGACCATCACGCTGGCGAATGCGAACGGCATTAAGACGACGGTGCGCGCGAATACGGTGTTGATGGCCATCATGTCGGCGTCGGCGATTCTGTTCGCCGTGTTTGCCGTGCGAATGTTGATGGCGCAGGGCGGCGTGGCGGCATTGTGGTCGCCGCGGGCGATCTATAACGCGGACACGTTCTCCCTGAGGGCGCTGATGTTGGGCGCGGGAATTTCGGCGCTTTCCTATATCGGCTTCGATGCGGTGACGACGTTGGCGGAAGACAGCAAAGATCCGGCGCGCGACGTCGGATATGCAACGGTTGCGGTCTGTCTGGCGCAGACGGCGATCTGCGCCGTGACGGTTTATCTGGCCACGCTGGTATGGCCGCAATATCAATCGTTCCCGGATGCCGATACGGCGATTCTCGATATCGGCCGACGCATCGGCGGCGAGTGGATGATGGGATGGATCACCTTCGTGTTGTTGGTGGCGGCGCTGGCGAGCGCGATGACGGGCCAGGCGGGAGCGTCCCGACTGTTGTTGGGGATGGGGCGCGACGGAGTGCTGTCGCGGCGCGTGTTTGGACATCTGGACGAAGTGTCCGGTACGCCGGTGCGTGCGATCTGGTTTATGGGGGCGGCGACGTTGGCTGGGTCGTTGCTCGCTGGATTTCAGCTCATCGTGGAGCTGCTGAACTTTGGGGCCTTCGCGGGATTCATTCTGGTGAATTGCGCGGTGATCAATCACTTCCATTTGCGTCGGAATGGGCTGTGGCGCGATTTGATTGCACCCTTGGCGGGAGCGGTGGTATGCGCCTATCTGTGGCTGAGTCTTTCGAGCGCGGCGAAAGCGGCAGGGTTTGCGTGGCTCGCGGCAGGCGCAGTCTATTTGGCGATATTGACGAGAGGCTTCCGGCTGGCGCCGAAGCAGATGGAGGTGGGATGACTACGTTGTCGCCCGCGCTGGCTGACCGAATCTCTGAGTACACAACGGCACATCGGGATCGGCTTGCCACAATTGTGGCTGGCCTTGTGCGGATTCCGTCGGAGAATAAACCGCCTGTTGGGGCTGAACAGGGCTGCCAGGACTATATCGCCGCCTTTCTGAAACGGTTGGGTTTGACGGCAGTACAATACCGGCCGGACGAAATTGAAAGTGTCACCGCGCATCCGCTCTACTGGCCGGGACGCGACTATTCGGGCCGTGCGAACGTTTGCTCGCGGCGGATGGGTGCCGGGGGTGGCGGAAGGTCGCTGGTGTTGTCCGGGCATATCGACACGGTGCCGGCCGGAACGCAGCCATGGACCCGCGGTCCGTTCAGCGGGCAAATCGAGGGGAACCGGATCTACGGGCGCGGCGCGGTGGACATGAAGGGTGGTGTGGGTACAGCGCTGTTTGTGCTGGAGGCGCTGCACGAACTGGGCATTTCGACGCGGGCGGACTTGCTGTTTGAGAGTGTAGTCGACGAGGAGTTTGGCGGTTGCAATGGGACGCTTGCGAGTAGGCTGAACGGATTCAACGCCGATGCCGCTATGATTATGGAGCCGTCCTTCCTGCGTATCTGCGCGGCACAGCGAGGTGGCCGGACGGCGCACCTCACGCTCGAATCGGCCGGTGGCGTGCTGACCGAAGGCATGTTTCCCCGCGGTGTATCGGACGGATTGCGCGAATTCCTGATTGCCGTCGAAGGGTTTGCGGCGTCGCGTCGCGGGCGAGTGAAGGTGCACCCGCTGTATGCTGGTTGTCCGGACCCGGTGCCGGTCTCGATCACCAAAGTGACAACAGGCCCGTGGGGCATGTCCGAGCCGATGACTATCCCCGAGCGATGCCAGATTGAGATGTACTGGCAGACAATGCCCGGCGAAACGGAAACGGAGACGGAGGCGGAGTTCAACGTATGGCTGTCGACGCTCCCGCACAGGCCGCGCGTGGAATGGCCGATTCGCTGGCTGCCTGGATCGGCAATGAATCCGGCGCATCCGCTCGTGACGACACTTGCTGACGCCGCGAGCGCACAACTTGGTGAACGGCCGCGGATTACAGGTATCGAAGGTCCGTGCGACCTCTGGATCTTCCACGAGTTCGGGATTCCGGCAGTGCTGTGGGGCGCCAAGGGCGGCAATATTCACGCCGCCGATGAGTACCTCGATATCGATTCCGCTGTCGATGCCGCCGCGGTTTTGCTGCGGTTTATCTGCGAATGGTGTGGCGCTGTGGAGTAGGGGACACTTTTCGCGATCTCACACCAGTTCCTCCGTGAATCGGAACGTAGACGCGGTGTGTAGCTCCCACTCGCCGCCGCCTTTTAGCTCCAAAACCTGTGCATGGTAACGGATAAGCGCCGGATGATGGCTTACGCTCACAGGCGTTGTGGCGGTCGCCTTCAGTTTCCGGTAAAGGGCCGCTTCATTGCCACGATCCAATGCGCTCGTCGCTTCATCCAACAACACAAAGCGCGGTTGATTCAACAACACGCGCGCGAACGCCAATCGTTGTCGCTCCCCTGCCGACAATACCTTCTCGAAATCGAATTCCGCATCGAATCCTCCGCATCGCTCCAACAACTCGGGAAGATTCACTTCGTTCAACACCTCACGCAACTCTGCATCGGTCACATCACGCCCAAGACTGGGATAATTGAGCTGCACACGCAAACTCCCTGTGACCATGTATGGATGTTGCGGGAGAAACAGCATATCCTCTCTTCTCGGGCGCTCCAGCGCTCCCATGCCCGTGTCCCACAAGCCGGACATCACACGGAGCAGGGAACTTTTCCCCACGCCGCTCGCGCCCACAATCATCAACCCTTTCCCGGCCGGGACCGTAAATCGCAGCGTTTCCGCAAGCGTCCGCTCCGCATTCGGCGTCATCAGCGTCACGTCCTCAAACGCGATTTGCTCTCCCTCCCGCGTGATAATTTTTTGCTGTCCGCCGCCTCGTGAAGCCCGTTGCTGTTCCAGGCGATGCGCAAACGCGTCCAGGCGCTCGATGCCGGCGGCGAATCGCGATAGTCCGTCCAGGTTGTCAACCGGCAATGCCAGCGCGCTAAGAATCGCTGCGAACGCACCCGTCGCTTCAACAATTCGTCCGACTTCCAACTCTCCCGAAAGCACGCGCGGCGCGATAATCACGCTCGGGAGCACGGTTGTCAGCAAACTGTTCGAATACTGGAAAAAGTTCAACCGCAGCGACCAGTTAATCAACTTGCTATAGTTCGCGAACAGCTTACCGAACAACCGGCTCACCAGGCTCTCCTCCTGCTTCTCCCCGTGATACAGCGCAATCGCCTCCGCGTTCTCTCGTATCCGCACCATTCCGAATCGGAAATCCGCTTCGCGCCGCCGCTGGTTGAAATTTAGCGCCACCATCTTCTTCCCAAAGATCCCGAATGTGACTGTCGTGCCAATCAGCGCGTACAGCACCAGAAACAGAACGAGATAGCTGGAGATCGACCACAGCACGCGGCTGAAAGCCGCTAACTGAAGTACGCCCCCCGCAAAAACCAGTAGGTAGTTCAGCGCCTGTTGGGTAAAGGCCGCGATATCCTCCGAGATGCGCTGATCGGGATTGTCGATGTCGGGATTCGCCAGCAGATGGTAATAGCCCCGGTCCGCGAAGTACTGATTCACATACTTCTCGGTTAACCAGCGGCGCCAATGAAGCGCCAGCGTGTCGCGCACGTAATAGTAGTACGCATAAATCGGAACCGCGATCAGCAGCCACGTAAAGAACGCGCGGATCGAATGCCAGAACCTCGTCGAATCGCGAGCCGCCAGGGCCGAGGTGAACTCTCCCGACTGCTGGTTAAAAAACACGTTGAATCCGGTATCGCCGGCTAACAGCAGCACCAATAGAACCAACAGCCAGCGCGCCTTACTCTTTTCATCGGAAAACCAATACGGAGCGGCGAGCGCGATAAAGCGCTTGAGCGTCTTCGGATGAAATCGAGTCATAGCCGCACGCGCAAGGCCTCATCACCGCACCAGCACGCCGAGTGCCAAAGCGATGACAAAGCCCCGAAGCGCGGTTAGCTACTAGAAATGCAGGCGCAGCGTGTACTGCATCTCCCGTCCGCGGTTGGTTGTCGCTTGGGCGGAGGAGCGCCCGAAAAGTTGGTTGCCCGCCGTCAGGTTCGGGTTGGCCCACATCAACGAATTCGTCAGATTGTAGGCCTCAAAGCGGAACTCCAGCCGGTAATGCTCTCGGATTGGAAACGCCTTGGACACCGTGCCATCCAGGTTCCAGAAGATCGGACCCATCAGCCCATCAAACTGATATGGATTCATCCGCGGGGTGAACGGCGTCGCCACCTTGAACGCATCCGTGTTAAACCATTTCTGCGGACCGGGATTGTCGATATACGGATTGCCGGCAAAATCCATTTGGCCGCCAAATCGCAGGAACTCACCGGAACGATACGTGTAGATCCCGCTCATCTGCCAGCCGCCGATGATCGCGTTCGCCACCGGATGTATTGTATTCGCGAACTTTCTGCCCTTCCCGACGGGCACGTCGTACGTTCCGGCGATCGTCAGACGGTGCCGTGCGTTGTTCGAACCCAGCCAGAAAACCTGGTTCAGATACTGCTGTGGGTCGTTGAAATACGCCTCTCCGCGCTCCTGGTTATAGTTGTAGGCAAGCAGCACGCTCGCCCCGGCCGAGTACGTTCTCTGTACCCGCAACTGCAGCGCCTGATAGCGATTGCGCCAGTTGCCGACATTGTTCATCGTGAGGCTGCCGTTGTATTGCGGATACGGACGGAGCAGGCTTCCGCGCGTCACAGTGGCCGGATTCCGCAGCGATCCCGGAAATACACTGGTCGTCAGGTAGTTGTAGAACGGATTCGGAACGTTCTGCGACAAGACCGCCTTGTACGTGTAACCAAGGTTCGGGTCGGACATGTTCAACTGCAGATCGTGCCCGACATTCCGCCCGTAGTTCAGGAACCACGTCGCGTCTACTTTGAATTGACCGGGCAGTTCTCGCATCAACGTGAAGTTCACACGGTCGTTGATTGCCACACGCGAGTTCTGGTCGGGCCAGTTCGCCGAAAGGCCGACGTTGGTATATGCGCCGAGAGACTTGCCGATCGGCAATTGGAGAGGATTGGACCCGGCAGGAAACGGATTCGCAAGGTAAGCCTGCGGCCGGCCTTCCACCAACGGCAGGGGATTTGACGTCTGGTTGAAGCCGGAACACCAACTGCATGCCGCCAGCGTATTCGCACTCGTCGTTCCGCCGCCCGTAATAATCGGCACGCCGTACCGCGCATATCCGACATTGAGTGCGGTCTTGTCGTTCACGCGCATTGCTATGCCCACACGCGGCAGAAACACGTTCCGCTGTGTCGTAAATGGCTTGCGGTTATTTCCGTCAGTGAACACCCACTGTCCATTCCACTTTGGCTGCGAAAGCGCGAGTACGTCCGCCGGGAAGACGGGAGGCGATTTCTGAATAGCTTCGTTCGGCTTCGACAAATCGAGGAACCGCGAGAAAATGTCGTTATCGTCGTACGGAGAGGACTCCCATTCGTACCGCAACCCGAGGTTCAGAGTGATCCGGCGAGTGATCTTCCAGTCGTCGTGGAAGAAGGCGCCGAGGAACGGTGCCCGCATCGTCTGGAACGGGAATCCGCGCGCCGTGCTGCGGTTATCCAGAATGCCCAGCAGGAACGACGCATGCGCGTCTCCCGATAAGAGCGTATTCGGCGAAAGATAGGTGTTCGCTGTCGAGTCCGGATAGAAGTTCAGATTCATCAGATTCGGGAAGATGCCGATTCCCACGTGATAGCGGTACTCCGCGCCCATTTTGTAGTAATGCGAGCCTCGCGACTGCGACATCTTGCCGCTGAATGCGTAATGGTGCGGATGCTGATACCAATAGCTGCCCTTGCCATAGGATGACGATGTCTGGCCGTTGATGACAACGTTTGGATAGTAAATCAGCGGCATGTCTTTCACGTACGGCGAGTACCAGGGGTTGCCCGGCCAGAACTCAGCCAATCCCTTCTCTCCGACCGCCGATAATGGCGCCGAATAATCGTCCTCCAGCATCGAATAACTTCCCCGGAAGTTGAACACGGTGCGTGCCGACATCGTATACACCGCGTCGCCCGCCACATTCCGCGAATTCATGATCCCGCCGTTGTCGTTCGGCATCGCCCGGGAATTGTTGGGAGTATAGTTGTCCTGATCGAGAGTCGTTCTGAACTGCGAGTAGCGGCCAAAGACCTTCCATTTGTCGCTGATGTTCCAATCCGTGCGGTTGGAATAGTTGAGGTTCTTCATCGGCCACGCATAGGATGCCCGGAAATTGTTCGATCCTGAGAGATCGTCGCCCCCGTTGTTCGGTCCCCAGAAGTCCTGCATGATCCGCTTCGCTGTCGCGTCCATCCGGGTCGGCGGCAGAACATTACCCGGGAACGGCTGCCGTGACGCGGTGTTCGTAGCCACATCGAGAACAGTCGTCACAGGATCGTAGATTGTACGCAATGCCCCCGCGCGTGTCAGCGACTTCGAAAAATCGCCATTTCGCTCCAGATCGGTAGGCATTGTGCGAACCGTGTCCCTCGGTTCCTTTGTTCGCCAGGCCTCATAGGCGAAGAACGTGAACAACTTATTTTTCTTGATCGCTCCCCCCGCCGTCCCGCCCCAGATATGATTCTTGATGAAATTAGGCGTGCGTGGCACCGTCGTCGGATTTACCACGGCATTCAGCGCCGGATTCCGCCCGAAGTAGTACGCCGACCCGTGAATCTCGTTCGTGCCCGACTTCATCGACACCGACATCGTTCCGCCCGCTGAGTGTCCAAACTCCGCGTCCACGGAATTCTGCTGAATCGAAAACTCCTGCACCGCGTCCATCGGCGGCGCATAGGAACCCTTCGGACCGATCTGGATCGGCGCGCCGTCGAGCAACAAGTCGTTCTTCGTGCTCGTGCTTCCACCAACATCCATCTGCGAAGACGACCACATGAAAAACGGATTCTTCTCTGCCGAATAACGGCTCACCACCGCCGGATCCAGCAGCGCCAGCGTGAATGGATTTCGCGCCTTGACCGGCAGATCCATCAGCATCTTACGATCGATTGTCAATTCGCGCGTCGTCGTATTGAACTGCAGTGCCACGGCCTGCGCGGAAATCGTCACCGTCTCCACCAGCGCGCCCGGCTTCAAACTAAAGTTCGCCGTCACGTCCGCGCGTGTCTGCACCAGGATCCCCTCCTGTTGTTGCCGCGAGAACCCCGCCATCTCCGCGGAGACCACGTACGTCCCGGGCTCCACGTTATCGAACAGATACGCCCCGTTCGTCCCGCTCTCTCTGGTCGCGGTGATTCCGGTATTGACATTCCGGATCGTCACCCGCGCGCCCACTACAGTGGCGTCCGTCGAGTCCGTGATAATCCCTTGAATCTTCCCCCGGTAATCCTGGGCACAGAGTGCCGCCGCGGCCGCCAGAAACAGGTACACCCGTTGAACCGTCATCTGCCTTCTCCTCAATGTGCTTAGCGCCGTGCGCCAAGCGGTCTCGAGCGCCAATTGAAATCCTCGCCGCGTCGGGCGGCGAAAAGTATCACGGAACGGCCTCTGCCGCTATCAGGGTCTCCACAGCCGAATCTCCCCGGTCCAAGCTGCGAGACTTTGATCTGCCGGAAATTATATGCGCACTTGTAAATAAAGCGCAAGGCTCTCGTACACGGAATCCCCGCTCACTGAAACTTATCCCCTTCCCGCAACACCCGCAGTTCGAAGCGCTTCTCCGCCGGTATCCACCGGAAATAATACAGCGGTGCATCCTCCGCGTTCACCGTATACCTCGCAGTCTGCAGCGCAAGCGACGCCCCATTGTCGGAAACCACAATCCCGTTCGGCCCCCGCGCCCGCACACGAAACTGCGTCGTCGCCGCCTCATAGTTCGCATAGCTAAAACAATGTCCGATGCACGCCCGGTCCACGATGTGTCCATACGCAAACACCCGCACTTCATCCTTCTCAAACGGCGCCACCACTCGCGACCCCGCCGCCACTGTCCGCACCGCTTGATACAACCGGTCTTCAAAATCGTTCAGCTCCGCCGTATCGCGATACAGCATCCCGAAGTACACTGCCGCCAGCGGCACACCCGCATACAGTAGCCGCCGCGCCCGCGTACTCAACGGCAGCAGCGCGCACATGAGAATGGCCGCTGCCAGCGACATCCGCTGCGTGATGTACGACAGCGGCCCCACGAACGACGGCAAGTGAATCACCCACGGCACCAGCAGTACACCCACACTCGTCAGCACCAGGTAATGAACCTGCTTCCTATACCCCAGCCGCCCCGGCCAATGGCTGTGCAATACGAACAGCAGCCCCAGCGCCCACACTCCCAGGAACCCCGCCGCCACTGCGAAATACTTCATGTCGTACAACCACAACTGGTCGAACCCAAGCATCGCCAGCGCCTGCTCCCCGGACCAGAACGTCACATACCTCATCCGCAACACAGCCGTCGCTGCTACCGCCAATGCGACGCCTCCCAACAGCAGCCACGGCTTCCACCGCATCTTCGTCCGCGTCATCGCTTGCCCATACACCCATAACGCCCCCGCCCATCCCACCGGCAGCATATGCGCCGCCGCCGCCGGCAGCAACAACACCCACCACAACCGCCTCTCCCACAACGAACCCTCCGCCATTGCCAGTGCCCAAACGCACAATCCCATCGACCAGTAGAAGTTCATGAACCCCACATGGAACACCCACCCATAAGCGAACATCGCCAGCAGCGGCGCCACCGGCCATACACTCGCATGGGTCATCCTGCGTATCCACGTCCAACTCCCCCAGAAAAACGTCAGCACCAGCGTCGATACCGCCAGCCGCTCCCCCCACCCAAACCCCGTCCACTCCGCCAGCCGCGCCGCCCACAAATCAAACAACACGTTCGTCCGGATCGGCGCTAGATATAGCCCCGGCGCCTGTCCCCGCTCGATCAGTTGCGCCAGCCACACGTTGTACATGTGGCTCCCCAAATCGCCGGCCTGCACGTGCCCCTGCCAGAAGCACGGAATCACCAGCACCAGCGATGCCAGCAGCCACCTCACGATTTCCGCGCCAGCCGCAAATCCGCAAACTCCGGGATCAACGCAAAGTCCGTCCGCACCGTCTCCGGCCGCTCGCCCAACTGCTCCACTTCCCCCGTGCCCCCTGCCAATGCCAAATACGCAATCTGCTCCGGGTCAATCCCCATAATCCGGCAGCACGTCGCGTCCACCGCCGGCATATCGCGCCCAGCCACAATCACCCCCGCCTTCTTCAACGTCCCCTGGATCGGCCCGTTCCCTTCCATCCCTTCAATCCCGTCCACAATCGCAAACGTCG
The DNA here is from genome assembly GCA_016185425.1 of Acidobacteriota bacterium. Lineage (GTDB taxonomy): Bacteria > Acidobacteriota > Terriglobia > Bryobacterales > Bryobacteraceae. Next base: position 85,258 of record JACPNQ010000013.1, read on the forward strand.
CCGGCACCACCTTTTGCAGGTCCGCAATCACTTCATTGATCCCCGCCCAATGCAGCGGATTCTTCGGCCACCCGTACACCGCCCCCGGCGCCAGCCCAAAGAAATTCTTCATGCTAAGCGTCGCGCCCACCCAGTGATGCGTCTTCATCTTCGGCATCGATACCAACAGATCGCACCCCAGCACCATCTTCGGCAAATACAGCTCCTTCAATCCCGAAAATGGCGATGGCACATCGACCCGCGCCGCGTCCGCCCAATTCAAATCCGTGAACAATCCCTCAAACCCGCGCACCGTTTCGAAATATCCCGCCGCTTCGCTCAAGTCCAACGTCGGCCGCCTGTGCCCCGGCCCTTCCGCAATACGCACCTCACTCGCGCCCTCCGCCCGGAACGCCTCCAGCGCCGCCATTACCATCGCTGGATTCGTATTCACCGGTAAAGCCGGATCGAACTCCACCAGGTTCGGCTTCAGCACCACCCGCTTTCCTCTAACCGCCAACCCATGCTCGCGAATCACACCCCGCAGCATCTCCGTCAATTCCAACGAATAGCTCGCCACCTTCCGAACCGTCACTTTCGCCTTAGGCCCGGCCGCCTTCCGGCATCCCCCTAGCCCCGCCGCGCCTGCCAGCACCACTCTCCGCCCGATTCTCATAGCAACGCCTCCCCCGCCAGGCACCGCTCCACGATCATCCCGATCGCCATCTCCCGCAAATCCCCCGCCGTATGCGCCGGCGGCTCAAACACACCCTCCCGCGCATGTACCTGAAGCGCCAGCCGCAGCCACTGCGCTCCCTCCATCGTCTGGCACTTCCGCGCATGACGCTCCGCCGCCGCCAACCCCCGTTCCACCGCCTCCCCCCGCACACCCCGCAGCGCCAACAATGCCAGCCCCGTCGTCTCGGGATAGGACGCCGTATCATACCCCAGCGCTCGCGACGATCCATGGTTCCACCCGCCGTCCTTACACTGCCGCGCTAGCAAATAGTTCCGCGCATGATCCACCAACTCTCCCTCGCCGCCATACTTCCGCAGCGCCAGTATCGATACCGCCGACGGTACTACCCACGGCGCCGTCCCCGGCACCCATGGCCAACCCTGTGTCACCGGCCCCTCCGCCGGCTTCTGTCCTAACATCCATCGCCGCACACGCTCCACACGGTCCGGCAACTTCTCCGCGCCCGCGCGCACCGCCGCCATCGCGCGCCCATGCACGTCAACCCCTAGGAGCGCCGGCGGCAGCAACGCCGCCACCGCCGTCACCCAACACTTCTCACCAATCCCAGGCGCCGCCGCCCAACCACCCTCCGGCAGTTGTGATCCTCGCAGCCACGCCAATCCCTTTTCTATAACTCCTGGCTTCGCATCGCGCCCGTGCAGTGACAGTAAAGCCCACGCCGTCGTCTCCGTCCAGGATCGTCCGCCGGCCTGCGCTCCCCAGCCTCCGTCCGCGTTTTGCGCGTCCAGCAGTGCCGCAGCCATCCCGCTTATTTCAGGATGTTCCGCTTCTTCCGCCGCATCACCAGCAGAATCAGTATCGCGCCCGCTGCCAGCCAAAGTACCACCGCAAGCGATGAGTTATCCATGGTTCTTCTCCTTGTTTTTTTTCACTGCTAAATCCGGAACTGCCGCATCATCGGGAACAGATGCTTGAACACCTGTAACATGCCCGGCCCCGCCGCCACAACAAGCATCGACGGAAGGATCAGGAAGAAAATAGGAAATACTAGCTTAACGCCAACTTTGCCCGCGCGCTCCTCCGCCTCCTGCCTTCTCCTCACCCGCATAAAATCCGAGTGCGTCCGCAGCCCGTCCGCCATGCTCGTGCCGAACCGGTCCGTCTGCACCATAATCGCCACCAGCTTCCGGATCTCGCTCTCCCCCGTCCGGTCCGCCAGGTTCCGCAGCGCGTCTGCCCGCCGCTTGCCCGCTCGCATCTCCAGGTTCACCAGCCCCAGCTCTTCCGCCAGTTCCTTATGCGTCAACCGCAGCTCCCGGCTCACATTCATAATCGCCTGGTCCAGCCCCAGTCCGCTCTCCACGCAAACCACCATCAGGTCCAGCGCGTCCGGCAGCGATAGCCGCAGCTCCTCCTGCCGCATCACAATCATCCGCTCCAGCGCCAACCCCGGCAAATAGAATCCCAACACCGCCGAGAACAGAATCGGCGCAATCTTCAACGCAGGAATCGTAATCAGCGTCACCGCCCCCACAATCGCCGCCATAACCAACCCCACCGCAAACAACACCCGCAACCCCGCATAAATCGTCACGGCACCGTCGTTCCGGTACCCCGCCGCGATCAGCAGCCGCCGCGTCATCGTCACTTCGTCTGGCGATACCGGCACCTGTTCGCCCACCACCCGGATAATCCGGATCAGCGTCGATTCCTGCCCTTCCCCCTCCAGTGACGACGTCGTCACAAGCGGCCGCCCCAGCTCCGTATACGCCTGCCCGGCGCGCGCATAGCGCGCATACCCGTACCAACTGATCGCCGCCATCAGCACCAGAAAGAACAGGACCGGAATGACAATCTGAAGTTCCATCTGCTTAGACCTTGATATTAATAATCTTCCGGATAAAGTAGAAGCCCAGGATTTGCCCCACCAGCGCCCCCAGAATCATCCACTGCCCCGTATCGTCGTCGGCCATACTCTGCAGGTAGTCCGGCGCAATGATAAACAACGCAATCACCAGCACTATCGGCAGCAGGATCAGCACCGTCGCCGTCAATCGCCCGTGCGCGCTCGCCGCCCGCACCTGGCCCTTCAGCCGGAACCGCTCCCGGATCACGTACGAAAGCTTCGTCAGAATCTCGCCCAGGTTGCCGCCCGTCTCCCGCTGCAGCATCACCGACGACACAAAGAACCGCACATCCAGCAGCGGCACCCGCTGCGTCAGGTTATACAACGCCACCTCCAGCGGCGCGCCCAGGTTATGCTCATGAAACACCCTCGCGAACTCCGGCCCCAGCGGTGCCGGCGACTCCTGGCTCAACATCTCCAGACTCATCGAAAACGCATGGCCCGCCCGTAACGACCGCGCCAGAAAATCCAGTGACTCCGGGAACTGCTGCTCAAACTCATCCATCCGCTGGCTTCGCTTAAACAAAATCCAAAACCACGGCAGCCACCCTAGCCCCAGCCCCAGCCCGATCATGCTCGCCCACCGGAACACCAGCACCGGAAACACATAACCCAGAAGCACTCCCAATACGCCCAGCGTCGCCATCGCCACCACAACCGCCGCCGCGTTCCACCCCAGCGCCGATTGCTCCACCTTTTCCTCAATCGTCTTGAATACGTCAAAATGCGCCAGAACCCCCGCCGGCGCATCCCACGGATTGTCCTGGCCCATCGCCCGCAGCACGCTCTCCGTCTGCGTCGATACCAGCTCTTCCTTCACTACCGCCACCGCCCCGGCCACTCGCTTCTTCTGCTGCACTTCCAGGAAGCGCAGCCCAACGCTCACCGCCACCGTCACAATCGCGAACATCACAAGGAAGATGACTATTACCCAGGCCGGCATCGTATCTCCTAAACGTTCACTTCCACCGTAGTCTGGAACAGCGTCGTCGAGAGGCTGATCCCGCTCGCCCGCAGCCGCTCGTCGAACTTCGGCCGCACTCCCGTCGGCCGGTACCGCCCCTTCACCCGGTAATCCGCCGTCAGCCCCAGCCGCTCAAACACGAAAATGTCTTGCGTCGTGATCAGCTCGCCTTCCATCCCCACGCACTCCGTAATATGCGTCACCCGGCGCGTCCCATCGCTCATGCGCGAAAGCTGCACAAACAGGTCCACCGCCGAAGCCACCTGCTGCCGGATCGCCCGCACGCCCATATTCGCGTTCGCCATGCCCACCATCACCTCCAGGCGCGATATCGCGTCCCTCGGCGAGTTCGCGTGAATCGTCGTCAACGATCCGTCATGGCCCGTGTTCATCGCCTGCAGCATATCCAGCGCTTCCTCGCCGCGCACCTCGCCCACCACAATCCGGTCCGGCCGCATACGCAAAGCATTGATCACAAGCTGCCGTTGCTTGATCGCTCCGCTCCCCTCCATGTTCGGCGGCCGCGTCTCCATCCGCGCCACGTGGACTTGCTTCAATTGCAGTTCCGCCGTGTCTTCAATCGTCACCACCCGCTCGTCTTCCGGAATAAACCCGGACAGGCAGTTCAGCAGCGTCGTCTTTCCCGCGCCCGTCCCGCCCGTCACAATAATGTTCAGCCGCGCCTGCACGCAGGACGACAAAAGCTCCATCATCCCTTCCGTCATCGAAAGGTTCCGCACAAGCTGCTGCGCGTCCAGCGGCTTCCGCCCGAATCGCCGGATCGATAGCAGCGGCCCGTCCACCGCGATCGGCGCTATCACCGCATTCACGCGGCTCCCGTCCGGCAGCCGCGCGTCCACCATCGGCGACGATTCATCGATCCGCCGCCCCACCCGCGAAACCACTTTTTCAATAATCCGCAGCAGGTGCGCGTTGTCTTTGAACTCCACCGGCGTCCGCGATAGCTTCCCGGCCCGCTCGATATATACCAGCTTCGGCGTTGTCACCAGGATGTCGGAAATGGTCGGATCCTGCAGCAGCGGCTCTAGCGGCCCCAGCCCGAAGACCTCATCGAGAACTTCCTCAATCACCCGGTCTTTTTCCGACAGCGTCAACGGCGTCCGTTCTTCGTCCACCAGCCGGCTCACCGCCGACCGTATCTCCGCCCGCACCCGCTCCGTCGCCAGTGTCGAGATCGCTTCCAGGTTGATCCGGTCCAGCAGCTTCCGGTGCAGCGAGAACTTCAGCTCCTGGTACTCCTGCGTAGGCGTCGGCAGGTTCTTGTTCATCAACCGCGCGACCCACTGCCCGTCGCCGGGTCCCTGGGCCATCATCGGTGGCGGATTGCTCATCTCTTAACTCCCGAAAAACAAAAACTTCTTCTTCTGCTGCGTCTCCGGCACGCCGGCCAGCTTCCGCGCCATCCGCACGATCTGCTGGTACAGCCGTGAATCGGACATCAGCAGCTTGCCCTCCGGATAAGCTTCGTGCAGCGAAGTCGAATCGTCCCCCAGCACCGCCGTAATCGGAACGCCCAGCAGTTTCTCCACGTCTTCCGGTTCCAAATCGCGCTGGCTCGTCACCCGGTTGACCACCAGGCCGATCCGCTCTCTGGCGTACCCCGCGTCCAGCAGGCTCTCCACAATCTTCCGCGCGTGGTGCAGAGCCAGTACGTCCAGCGTCGTCACAATCAGCGTCTGGTCCAGTTCGCTCATCGCCGATAGCGCTCCCATCGTCAGAAACCGCCCCAGGTCCACCACCGTCGCGCCGTACACCGTCCGCGCAAACTGCAGCACGCCCGGCAGCCGGTCCACCGGCATCGCCTGCCGCTGCGCCGAAGCCGGCGGTGCCGTCAGCACGTCCAGCTTCACAATCCCGTTCGTCACCAGGGCCTTCCAATAACTCTCATCCAGCCGGTGCGCGTTCTGCATCGCCTGCATCACGCTGTAATTCGCCTTGCACTTCAGCAGGAACTCCACCATCCCGCCCTGCAAATCGAAGTCCGCCAGCAGCACCCGGTCGTCAATAAGAGAGGGCAGGGAAACAGCCGTATGGCACGCAATCGTCGTCGCTCCGCAGCCGCCCTTCGCGCCCAAAAAACCAAACGTCTTTCCGCTCCCCTTCGCCGGTGCCGATTCCATCTTTTGCCGTAGAATCTTCTCCAGCGCCGTCCGCATCGGCTTCTCCACCGGCGGATTGCAGTACTCCATCGCTCCCGCGCGGATCACCCGCAGAATCGTCTCCGCGTGCGCCTCGGTGTGAACGACAATCACCGACGGCGGCCGCGGCACCTTCCGGATCCGCTCCATCGTCTCCTCAATTGAGTCCCGTAGAATCCCCAGGTCCAGAATCACCACATCCGGACCCATCGCCTCCACCCGCTCGCAGAACTCGTTCCAGTCCGCAACGGAGGGCTCGTCCACCAGTATCCGTATAGGAAGCTCCGACAGAACTCGTTTTGTCCCGGCGGCCAGCGTTGCGTCGCTGACAACCAAAATTGCGGATATCGAAGTCAAACTGCTACCCCTCCCGTTTCCTTACGGTTTTGCGGGCGCCGGAGCCGGTGCGGTCGGCGGGACCGGTACCTGCGCCTGCGGCACCGTTCCTATGGGTGCCGGTACCATCTGTACCGGCATAAATTGTATCGGAGCCGAGGTGGGAGAAACAGGCGTCGTCGCCGCCTTCTTCTCACTCTGCAGCAAATCCTCAATACGCATCGTCTTCGTCGCGCTCGTCACAGGCACAGGCCCCGTCTCGCTCATCCCCGGATGCCGCGGAATCGGCTTCAACTCGGGATCCAGCCACGGCTGCGGAAAATTCAACATCGGCGCCTTCTTGTCTGCCGGTTGCGGCCGGACGAATTCTGGCGTCACGATGACCAACAGCTCGGAATTGGACTTACTAATACTGCGCGTCCGGAACAACCGTCCGAAGAACGGAATATCGCCTAGTCCGGGAATCCGCGCAAGAGATTCGGTAGTTCTGTCGTCCAGCAAGCCCGCGATTGCAAAGCTCTGTCCCGGTTCCAATTCGATCTCAGTAGTGACTTTCCGTGACGCAATCCCAGGAATCGTAAAGCCCTGGAAGGTAAGTGCATTAGCATAGTCCAGAGAACTTACTTCCGGTGCAACCTGCAAGCGGATCGTTCCTCGCGGTGTAACCGTCGGTGTAAAAGTGATTCGAATTCCAAACTCTCGGAATTGAATAGTGACTGCTCCCAACCCCCCGCCGCCGCCTTGCAGCGTTGGGAATGGAAATTCGCCGCCGGATAAGAATGCAGCCGTCTTGCCGTTGGAAGTCAGCACGTTTGGCTCGGCCAGTATCTGTAGGAGGCGCTTCCCCTGTAGCGCCTTAATCATTCCCCCCAGGTTCAAATCCGGTCGTAAAAGAAAGATATTCAGGGCGTCGGATACTGTAAGCGTCGCAGTACTGCCGCTCGCGGTTACGCGGCCTGATTGGAACTGGCCGGTAGAAGTGCTGCCAATTGTGTTCGTTGCGCCCATGCTGAACAGATTCGTGCCTAGTTCTGTGCTCACGCCCCGATCAACATCCGCAAATTTCACTTGCAACAGAATTTGCGCCTCCGTAGGCGGAATCTCTACATGGAGCAAATTGATCGCGGCTCCAGCAGTTCGCACAATAGCCATTGCCCGTTCTGCGGTACTTATATCCTTTACCGTGCCGCGTACGAAATACGTGCCATTCTCCATGGTCACTTCCAGCGGCTGATCCTTAAGCTCCCGGTCGAGTTCCCGCTTGATCGCATCAAGGGTGTCCTGCCCTTTAGTATTGTTCGACAGAACATTGAGATCGAAAAGCAATCGATTCCCGCCTTGCTGCCAAACGATGAGGCTCGTCTGACCCGGCGCCTTCCCATGAATAATCAATTCGCGCGGGCTCGTCACCAGCGCTTCAGCCATCCCTCCGTCCGCTAGCGAAACTCGCTGAATATTCACCGGACTGTCGACGACCAGCGACTTTCCGACCATGACGGACAACTCTTTCGCGCTCTGCCCAAGCGCGGGATAGGTAAGTATAGTGGCAATTAACCCCGCTAATAGTCGTAAGCTCACTTCTTCTCCTCCGGATTGGCCTGGCCAGGGAACTTCACTTCCCGCTTTTCGCGTCCAGTAATCACTTCAATTACTAAATTTGGCGGCGGCTCCACCTTTGCAGGCGCCGGTGCCGGCGGTGCAATCGGTGCCCGCTTCACCACTGCCGTGTTCGCCGCCGGTGTCATGGGCTTCGCTGTGCCCATCGCGCCGGCGTAAATCTTCCCCATGCTCGTCCCGGAGGTGACAGCCTCTTCTTTGTCCATTGGGTTGCGCAGCACAAGCTGAATACGGGTATCGTTCGTCACCAGGCTCAATACCTCCGCCTGATCGGGTGTCACCAGCATGTTTACCACCTGCACCGGCTGTGGCTTTCCCTCCGCATCCTTCTGTATATTCTGCCCCGCCGAAAGCACTTCCAGGTTCTGCAGCAGTGTCTTCGCCATGTTGCCCGCCCCTGGCGGCGCGCCGGTTGGCGGAGTGCCGTTAATAATCAGGTCGACATGCATCCCCGGCACCACGAACCCCGCCACGCCCACGATATCGTTCACACGTACCGCCACTGCCCGCATCCCATGCGGAATCATCGCCGCCAGTCCGGCTCCCGCGCCTCGCATCGCCAAGCGGCTCCCCAGTACCGGCTCGCCGGTAAACATCTGTCCCGTAACCCCTCGGCCAATCGCCTCTTCCGCCTTCAATATCGCCTGCGGCGGCGGTGTCCCCGCCCACTCCACCGTCTTCAAATCCTCCGCCTTGATCAACGTCCCCTCCGGCAGGTCCCGCGCCGCGCCCACAAGTTGCACCGTGGCTACGGACTTCGTCGAATCAATCCGGCTCGAGATCACTTTGTACAAGCCGAAACTCGCCAGCGCCGAAATGGCGAATGCAAAAAGAATGACCGACAGAAATCGTTGATTCATGGGATTACTTGTCCTTCAATTACCAGTCTCGGGGATCGCTAGCTCGAACTCTGGTTCGCATTCGCCAGCCGCGAATTCATGATAGACCACAATCCCTTCGTATCGCGGCTGATCCCGATGTACATCGCCGCCCCAGCCAGGCAAACGAACGACAGAATCAAGGTATACTCCACCAGGTCCTGCCCTGCTTCGCTCCCGCTAAACAACCTTCGTATACGCCTTATCATAAGTATCTCTCTCTAAGAACCTGCAACGCTGCTTGCCGCGCTGACAGTTGTGCTGCTTGCCTTCCAAATCCCTTGGATATCATTGCCGGCGAGGACGAAAACGGCCAGGGCGACCACAACCACAAACGCTAACAGCAGCGTATACTCCGTGATGTCTTGGCCCTGTCCGTTCGCCGCGGCGGCCCGCTGAAACAGTGTGCGCTCCATGCCCTTTTGTCCCAGGCCGTCCCGGCCGCCGCTCCCGCGGTACCTTAGCTGGACGCGCTGCAGGCCTGGCTCAGCGTCGCGCTGCCCACAGTCCAGATTCCCTGAATCGATCCGCCCGCGCTGATAAACAGCGCCGCCGAAGCCAGCACTACGAACGCCAGCAGCAGCGTGTACTCAATCAAATCCTGCCCTTGTTCCCGCCGGACCAGGTTACGGACAATTGTCTTATTAATCATTGCGTTCCTTTCAATTCGTCTAGTTGGTGAAATATGTGCCACGGAGAGCGGAGTCGCCGCTCCCCAGTGCATGAACGTTGCCTAGCTCGAAGCGCTGCACGCCTGGCTCAGGATCGTGCTGCTCTGCGTCCAGATACCCTTAATCGATCCGCCTGCGCTCATAAACAGCGCGGCCGAAGCCAGCACCACGAACGCTAGCAGCAACGTGTACTCGATCAAATCCTGCCCTTGTTCCCTGCGGAACAGGTTGCGGATCATTGTCATAATCAACATTGCATTGCCTTTCAACGCGTCTGGTTGGTGAAGTATGTGCCAGGGAGAGCGGAGCGGCCGCTCCCCTAGTCCATGAACGTTGTCTAGCTCGAAGCGCTGCACGCCTGGCTCAGGATCGTGCTGCTCTGCGTCCAAATACCCTTGATCGAACCGCCGGCGCTGATGAACAAGGCGGCCGAAGCCAGCACCACGAATGCCAGCAACAGCGTGTATTCAATCAGGTCCTGGCCCTGCTCGACTTGAAACAGATTACGAATAGTAGCTTTCATTTCTCTTGCCTTTCTTTGTAACTCGATTCGATGGCTGCACTACGTGTCCGGGGGGCTGTCTGCGGCAGGCGCCCCCTCTCGTTGGAAATAAATGCCGTTTGCTGCCAGACTAGCTCGAAGCGCTGCACGCCTGGCTCAGGATCGTGCTGCTCTGCGTCCAGATGCCCTTGATTGAGCCGCCCGCGCTGATAAACAACGCCGCCGATGCCAGCACAACGAACGCTAGCAACAGGGTGTACTCGATCAGGTCCTGGCCCTGTTCTACCTGAAATAGGTTGCGGAAAAAGTTTTTCATGGTCGTTACCTCAGTCTGTAGATTGAACTGCTTGTAGTTTTACTGCCCGGCTCGGGCCGGTTGTTGTTATCGATTCGGCCCGTAAGCCATTTCCATCGCCGCTCCCTGTTTCGTGCGCGGCTGAGTTTCGCTCACCATCGTTAGTGACGCGTTCCCTTTGGAGAGCCTCTGCGTGCTCTTTCCGGTCGAGAAAAACAAAATCGAGGTCTGGTCGTCGTAGACGCACTTCCACCCGGCCGTTGCCTTCACCGTGCTCGCCAGAGCCGAGTTCGCCGGCATCAAAATCGCATCCACGTTATGCTTCGCCAGCACGCTCGCCCAGTCCCACTTCACATCCACCACATCCAGGTAGCGAAGGCTGAACTCCGGGCCGTAAAAATCGCTCCGGCCGTCCACAAACACCTTCGTCTTCGGATAGAGCTTGTACACTAGGTAATCGCCCCATTCGTCGTTCGTGAACACCCGCTTCCCGTCGAGCAGCGCCAGCGCTCCCGCCGGATACCTCTTCGTGTCATATTCGGCCTTCAACTTGTTCGCGTCTGCCGGCGCTCCCAGCATCAGAACCAGCAGCAGCGCCATCGCCAGGGCGCTTACCGGATATAGTCGGGGAACCCGGTCCATCTGCGAAAATTCCCTCCCAAACGCTTCCACCGACTTCGCCGCGCGCCGCACCCACTCCGCCACACCCGCTGCCTGAAGCGTATGGACCGCCTCCGTCAGGAATCGCGTTACCAGCGGCGCCGCCAGAAAAGCGTAAATCGGTATGTTCCTTCCGGCCACCAGCGCCAGGTGCAGCCAGCTCAACAGCAGCAGCGCATCCACGAACCGCCTCCGCGCCACCGACCACCCAGCCGCCAGCAAACCCGTCACCACCAGCGCCTCGAAAAACATCGCCACCGGCGCATGGAAGCTCAGTGTCTGGAACTCCACGATATGGTCGAAATGATACTTCTCAGTCAGATATTGGAAGATGTGCTTGTGCAGGTTCCACCCATATGGGTTAACCAGGCTCGCCGCCGCGCACACCGCCGCCACGGCGAAATAAATCCTCGCCTTGAACCATCCTGCCCTCATCCCCTCGCGCAGGGTCGCTGCGCCAGGAGCCAGTGCATAATGCAGAAGCAAGCCAACGCCCGTCGTAACCAGAAGAATGATACTCACGAAAAATGCGCCGTGCAGGTTCGTCCAGAGCGCCACCAGCGGCGGGAAACACCACAGGATCCGCGGATTCGTATAGGCACGATCCAGCCAGTGCAGCGTAATCAAGAGGAACAGGAACGTGAACAGGTGCGGCCGCGCCAGCCAGTGAATCGAGGACGCCGCCATCGTCACCGCCGTCACCCCAATCGCTACCAGGTCGTTATTCGTGTGCCGCCGGCAAAGCCGGAACAACAGCACCGATGTAAAACCCAACAGCACAATTCCAAAAAACACCACGCCGGCCAATCCAAAGCGATTATGTAGCGCCGCCAAAATAATATCCGACAACCACTCCCACGCATACCAGGGCTCGCCGCTCTTGGTATAGGAGAACATGTCCGTCTGCGGCACCCGGCCGTTTGCCAGCATCCACTCCCCGGCCCGGATATGCCAGCCGGTATCTCCATCGCCCAGCATCGTCTTCACGCCATCCAACCGCACGAAAAGCAACAGCAACGGCGCCAGGAAGGCGACGTCCGTCAGCGACGGAAACAGCCGGAAGATCGCGGGAGTGCGCCGGGTTTCCATCTTAAGCGCCCTGCCCCGGAATGATGTCGATGTTACGGTCAACAGTGGATTTGGTTTGCATAGGTCCTGCGGGAAACGGTCGATGACCTAGTCTGTTCGGAAACTCGAAACGCCGGTAGGGCGTTCCGTACTGGAACCGGGCCCTAAAACTATGAGAACCGCGATTCAATTTTGTACTGGTACTCTCGCCCAAGCGGTTTCCCGCCCGGAAAGGGGACACCCCACCGCCCGTTTCATGAGATAAGCCCGCCATCGCCTATTCCACCAATCCCACAATGGACTGCGGCAGCCCATCGAGCACCGGGCTCAGTATCACGGTGCCGCTTCCCTGGACCTTGATCGCCCCCGTAACGATCTGAATCGGACTCGACATGCCCGGCGAACCCTGGAGAACCGCCCAGCCGCCGCGCGGCTGGTAAATCATACCTCGGATTATCGTGTTCGCTCCGGCCGCAAGGTTTAGCTCAGATGATCCCGGCCTGACATGGTCCGTGTCAAGCTCGCTCTGAATCTTCGTACAGTCGGTGTAAGGCGATAGGCAATTATAGTATCCGTCGCTGGCATTGTATTTAACCGCGCTGTTCCGGCGATCCTGCCACATCACCACGGTATCGTACTTCTTAAGATCGGTCGGAAACGTGCCGCTTGTGGTGTATTGGTTGAGGCCATCTAGCGTGTAGGAAACATTGTCCGTGGACCCAGACTTGAATCCGGTGCTTCCCTGATACAGCGGCTGCTGAAGGTTATTCCGTATCGTGTCCGGCAGTGGAGGCATGCCATGTCCGTAATCCAAGTCGGTAAAGATGAAGACGTTGCCGGCCGCCGACTGGCCCGGCCCGGTCATCGTAAAGCCGCCTGTCCCGCTCACATCGAACACCACACCGGCTCTGCCGGATTTCTCCGCCACGCCGGCCATCACGATCTGGCCCGACTCGAGAGTCATTGAAGCGGCGCCGTTCTGCTTTGCCAGTCCACCGTAGAAAACATACGTGGAAAATCCGGTAGGATTCGAGATCCCGCCACCTTGGCAAGCCCCCCCCGCCCGGAAGTTGATATTTCCCGTGAATTGAACGGGATTCCCAGTCGCCCATACTATGCCGGTCTTGTTATCCCTTACCGTCGCATAATATCGGCCTGGTCCCAGGTCGACCGTACCTCCGTTCGTGCTGGGCGCGATCACTCCGCCATCGACGGGACAGTCTGCCAAGTCTCCCCCCGTCAGGTTCACAACTGGCATCGGTGGTTTTTCACGTGTCGGATCCAGAAAACTGTTGCCTGACTTCCCGTTCACCGGATCGGCATCCCAATTCGGGTAATCTCCTGCCGGAATGTCTCCCGCTCCACGGATCCACGTATAGGGCGCGGTAACCGTTCCGCTCCCGTTAATGTCGCCGGCATAGTTGCCCGTATTGCCCGGCCCGCAACTGCCAGCGCAACTCGATGCCATGAAGACTCCCCCGCCCGCCGTCACGCTCGCGCTGCCGCCCACAACGATATTCTGCCCTGTCGGATTTCCGCCGCCTGACCAATCCGGAACGTCATTGTCGCGATTGATCACATAAATGGAGCCTGTTGCTTGCCCGAAATAGATCCCCGCCGTTGCCCGCGCGCTCACCGTCGCCATCGGATTGCCCGTAATCGCCGCGAAAAGCTGGGGCACCGTCTCGCTAATGCGAACAGTCGCCCAATACTGCATCGTCACTCCAGCCGGCAGTGTCGGTGGAACGCCGTTCACGCCTTCCGCAATTCGCACCCGCTGCGGAGACGTCTCCTGAAAGCCGTTATACCGGGCATAGAGGCATGCGTTATCCAGATTGTCGCTGGTGTCATTGGTAATTCCAGGAGTGCAGATAAAATCCGTGCGGCAAGTGCCACCGCCCCCAAGGCACGTGTAGGTCCCATTCACCCCCTGCATCTTCCGCATCTCTTCCGCCGCTGCAAGCGCCGCCGCGTCGGCTGCTCCCTGTGCAGCACGCTTTACAAAGTATGCCCAACCGAAGTCAACCGCTAATCCAAGCAGGCCGCACATCGCGACCAATGCAAGCGTCACCATAATAATGGCCTGCCCCGCCTGTGAATTAACGGCCGCCCCCTTGAACGCCCGTCTCCTCAAAACTGGATCGTGTCCCATGAACTTGCTCCCAACTGCACCATCGTGAATGTTACTCTTCCCGACCGCGGCCACAGTAACGCCAGGGCCGATCGAAACGGATAGCGAAGCGCAACCTCCACGGAGGTGTTTTTCTGCGCCGGCGCCGCCCACGTCGTTGCAGAGCCCGACAAGCTGCTGACCGTTACATAACCGCCGCCGCTGCCGATGACTTGATTGCCGCTTCCGCCCACGTACGCCTGAATCTCCAGGCTGTTCGGCAGCAATCCCACACCGTGATACTGAATGCGTTGCGCTAAAGCTCCCTGGGTCGCTTCCGTCAGGCAGTTAGCCCGCTTTTGGCACTCCTCTCCGTGCACGATCAGGTACCGGGTTGCCTCTTTCGATGTGTGAGCCAGTGTATGGTAAATCCACATTCCTCGCGCCATCTCGAAGATGCAGATCAGCACGAAGACAAGGCCAATACCGACAAGCGCGAATTCAACCATCGCGCTCCCCCTCTCGTGCCTCCTTTCGCTAGTTTGCACGGACCCGCGCCTCCGATATGCGCGTCAACGTTAGAATGTTCGTCAAACCTGGCAATAGGAAAAAGTTGGGCGATTTATAGGTCACTTCGACATGCGCTTTGTTGCTGGCCGTCCCGTTCTCGTCCGTTAACGCCGTCGCGACTACGAATATCGGCTGAGACGTACTGATGGTGCCCTTACTCGACGCCATCGTAGTCGTGGAACTTACATTCGGCATTCCCTGGAGTTCCCGTCTCGCAATCAGAAACGCTCCAGCCGCGTCTGTCGCATCTCCTGAGCCCGAGGTGAACATCACCCCCGAACGTGCCGCGTTCTGCGTCGCGATCACCGCATAGCTGTAAAAACCCAGATCAAACACCATCGCAAAAAGTAAAAAGATCCACGGTGCCATCAATGCCGCCTCAACAGCCGCATGTCCTGCTTGCCGTTTCCCTCTCCTGCTGATATTGCGAAATGCGCCAGCCCTTCGTGCCATAACCGTCAGATCCTTCACCGCTTCCGGCAGGCCTTCCCGTATATCCGGTCTAGGAAGTCCAAAATATGCCTCGGCCGGTTCCCCCGGAATCATGATCTGAGGACCGCCTATAGCAGGCGGTTTCCGAAAACCTGAAGCAACCGGTTTCCTAGGCGGAATACCCTAAACTTGAGCCTTAACTTTTGGAAAGATCCCATACTATCCAAGGAATGTCAATGTTAACGAAAGATAGTACTGCGGTGTCGCCCCAAGGTATGAAACCGCGCCCGTAATAGTCTAAATACCTTTTAATCCTTGGAGATCGAGGGCCATGACAACCTAATAAAGTGCTGAAGGGCATAGTACAAATTCATCGCTGTCACTGAACCAGGCGGTACTAAGGTACCTATGTAAACAGGAGTCCCATTACTCTCATCGGTAAGGCCACCCCCTTACTAGTTCTTGCTTTTGCTTAATCCCTCTGCCACTATCTCCAGTAGACTTAGCTCAATTTGGGACGAGGGTGCTGCTTATATGCTGTATCAAAATGCATGGTCTGCCACGGTGCCATACCTTCCCCGCTACACAATGCTCGAAGCGGTAGCGGCTGAAGAAACGCCGTCTCGTATCGTCGAGTGGGAAGCTTCCGACGAATTCACTGCGCTGTGCGAACAACAGGCTAGAATGATCATCCCGGCCGCGGGTGCCCAATCCCCCCTTCATCCTTTCTTTTTTTCCGCCACGCTCCCCGAACACCAGGGCATCGTCTCTATCCAATCCCGGACCGGTCCTCGCGCCCGTTGCGCCGTCTTCTTCTCCAGCGAAATTCGCGCGGCCACATATGCAAGCATCTTGCTCTCTGGTCTCAAAATCACCCCCGTTCAATTCACCGCCGCGGAATTCGCGGATACGCTGATTTCCCTGTCAAAGGTCGGGCTAAATCACTTCGTCCTCGACCGCTGCCCGCGCTGCTGGAGTTTTCCCATTACGGTCTCCTCCACCATTCCAAATGCCGACGCCGCCGTTGCGCATTGGAGCTTCGTCAAGGCCGTAGAACTCACCCGCGCCAACTACTACCTGAAGGTCGCCCAACATCGCGCCGCCTCTGGTGACTACGCCGGCAGTCGGGATATCGCGCTTCTCGCCGTGGCGCATGTCGCGCCCGACGATCCTCGCGTCCATTCCCACCTGGTGGCAATGGCCGAACATCTTAACGACGCAGTTCTCCTCATGGAAGCCAAGTCTGCGTTGCAGCACACGAGGTGCCCCGACGGGTTGCCCTTTTTTCGCAACATCGAATGGAGAATGATCGACTCCGCTCTCAAAATCTGATTAATGGGGTAGGGTCCGGAGCGGGACCCCGGCGTACACTCTCGTTACCACGCCGTTCTGAAGTTGCGCGAAGGTAGCGTTTCTTTGATCGTCGCGGTGATAGACAATCAGTTCGATCAGATCCCCATCTTTAATAGTGCTCGTGTGTAGCGACGGGGCGGGGAAGCGCGTTAACAGCGCATTGCGCTCCGTCCCCGCACGGATATCCGTCGCCTCCGGCTGCGGTCCTGTCGGTGCCGCCGGCTTGACTGCGGGAAGGGGCACGGCCGGAATCGGCATTGGCGCTGGCTCCTCATGCCGAATCGAAGCCATCCGCACCCGCGGGGGTGGCATCTCCTTTTTTTTCACTTCGATGGGCTGCGGATCCTCTCGCAACGCATTTGTCGGCTGGCTCGACACGAACGGCGCGCCGAGTCTCTCCAGCATCGATTTCTGTCCGCCGCGCAAAAACACGAAGTACCCTAACGTCGACGAGACGAGGATGCAGATTCCCAGCAAGAAGAAATTTTGACTGCGCATAGCATTGCTTTCCTTCTCTACACCTATGCCCTCAACATAACATCAGATCGTCAATTCGGAACCGGTTTTTTCGTCAAATTGCTGGCATCTCGCGCTTCCCTGGCTGCAGCCACGTATCCGAAACTCGCCAGTGCGAGCGTAATGAACGCGTACAACGGTTTCGGCAGCATGAGCGGCGCCGTCCAAGCCACGACTAAGCTCTCTATGACAGACGTACGTGCCAGTTTCGCGGTCTGAAAAAGCAGCAAGGGTATCAGGAGGAACAACAGATCGTAGGTCATCGTGTGATAGGAAAGCACGACGCACGCGGTGACGCCCATCGCAAATGCCACCTTCCACGATGTTCTGGACAGTAGGAGCCACGTTCCAGCCGCGAGCGCCAAAACAACAAAGTTTGTGAAAGGCGCAGCAAGCCCGAGCCATAGCAGAATCCCGCGCACGGATGGCATGCTATCCGCTAGAAAATCTGCCTCCCGGTCATGCATGAGGTTGAAATAATCCCGCGTTCCCTCGAGTCCGGACGCGTAAATGGAGAGCGCAGCTCCCGCGATAGCCATTCCCGTGAATCCAATGAGTGCACGCCACTTGCGTTGCGCGATGAGCATTGGAACCAGCAACAAAAACAGATTCCACTTCACCAATGCCAATGCCATAACGGCTCCCGACCTGAGCCACCTCTCGCGCAAGCTCAACTCCCATGCGATCGCAAGCACGAGAAATATAAGGCCGGGGTCCTGCCCCCACGCGACCATTGCAGACAGAAACGGGCTGAACGGAAGCAAGATCCACAACGCAGACGGAAAGCCCTCTCGCCGGCCGATAATCCACAACCCCGCTCCCAAGGCCAGTACTTGGAGCGTCGCCCAGATAACATACGCTGTCCAGAATGGAACCTTTGACAACGGACTCAAAAGGAGCTTATAGGCCGCTGGCTTCAAGAAAATGGAATAAACGAAAAATCGCTTGTCTTTGATGTGCTGCTCCCATAGTCTTCTTTGTTCCTTGATTTGCACATTTTTTTTGAATAGCTCATGGCCGTCGATATTGCCAACCGAGTAGTACATCGAGAAATCCCAGGCGGCAAGGCTTCTCGCCTGTCCCCTTAGTAGCAGAATTCCGATGCAGGCCAGCATGATTCCGAGAAATGGCGGCGCAACCCTCCCGAGCCGGTTCCACCCTGGCCAAACGGAATGGGCCTCCGTCGTAGTTTGTTTATTCATTCACAAAATGTCTCGCCGTTACACTTCGAAAGGCATGCAAGTAAAGAATCCCGGCGACGGCCAATGTAAGGACCGAAACCCAAGGATCAGGAAGCTTGAGGGGTGTGGCCCAGATCAACAGCAGCGTTCCGGTGAATGGCGACAGGAAAAGGTCCTCTCGCTGCGTCAATTGCAATGGAATCAATAGGAAAAGTAAATCGTAAAGCATCGTGTGATAGGAAAGGACAATACACGCGGTCACGGCCAGGGCGAACGCTGCTCGAAACGGCAAGCGGCTCAGCATCCACCATGTGCCGCAGTGCAAAAAGAACAGAAGTCCGTTTGTAACTAAAGAGGTTGCGCCGAACCACAGAAGCACGCCGCGGACCGACGGCATTCCTGGCGCCAGATAGTCTGCTTCACGATCCTGCAACAAATGAAAATAGGCGAGTGTGCCCGGCCATCCCGTTATACATATCGAAATCGCCGCGCCAAGGACAGTGACGCACGCGAAGCCCGCGAGCATCCGCCATCGCCGCTGGATTATTAGCATCGGTAGCAGCAGCAGAAACAGGTTCCACTTCACCAAACTCAACGCGAGGATGCTTCCCGCTCGAAACCAATTACCACGTTCGCTCAATTCCCAGGCGCAAGCCACTGTCAGAAAAACTAACCCAGTATCTTGCCCCCACGCGACTACCGACACAAGATACGGGTTCAGCGGCAACAAAATCCACAAAACTGTCGGAAATCCGCACCTCCTTCCAATCAGCCATAGCGCGGCGGCAAGCGAGGCAACTTGAACAAATGCCCACGTTATATAAGCTCGCCAGAAGGAAAGCCGCGATAAAGGAGTCAGCACAAGCTTGTAGACCGCAGGCTTGAGATAGACGGAAAAATGATAGGGTCGCGTATCTTGAAGATTCTCTCTCCACAATTGTTGTTGCTCTCTAACTTGTGCCTCCTTGTTGAATAGCTCCTCGCCCGGTAATTTACCTGCGGCGTAATATAGCGAGAAATCCCAAGCCGCAATACCAATTGCCTGGCCGTGCAGCACCATTACCGCTGTCAATGCCAGGATCGTGCCGAATATCGGAGGCACTGCTTGGTGTAGCCGGGAACGAAGTGAAGATTTGGACGGATTGTTTCGAACTTCTCCCGCAGGACTTGGATTCATTTAGCCTCACCGCTTACGACATGCGTTCATCGCAATACAAGCAGTGTACACTCACCCGGTGAACCGGATTGCTACCGGTATAATCGATAGCAGCAGAGATGTCTTCTTCCAACCAGCGCTTTACCATAGAATACGTGCCGCTTTCACCGTTTGACGACGGGGCGCTTATCGGCAGGCTCCTCTGGGACGAGAGAATCTTTGGTTTTCCGGTCGCTGATCTTCAATTCCGAAATACGTCGACCCGGGATCTGACCGCGGGTCCGGCGCTCAGCAAACAGCTTGTCCGTTACTGTCAGTCTTCGGGAACAGAGCTGATTTCAGCCCGTTCATCAGCAACGGATTCCGCTACCTACACTCTACTGTGCGAGGCCGGCTTCAAGACAGTCGACTTTGCATTGACAGCTCAAATTCACCGGCCAAAGATTGATGCCCTTCCGCCGCAACGCCTCTCAGTGCGTCCAGCGGAGAGCCGCGATGCGGCGGCAATCTGCGCCATCGCTCATACGGCATTCTCGTTCGGCCGCTACCATACAGATCCACGTTTTCCTCGACACCTCGCAAACCAGCGCTACGTCGCCTGGATTCAAGCCGCGCTGAATCGCGAAGACCCACACGAACATGTATTAGTACTCGGTCAGCCGAACTCAGTCATCGGATTCATGAACGTCACCCTGACTGGCGGGCATGCAGACTTGCGGCTGGCGGCAATAGATCCCGACAACGAGATAGCCTTTGCCGGGTACTCACTGTATTTGGAGACGATGCGTGCTGTACACATCAGGGGCGCCAAGAGCATTTCTGCGAAGATTTCAGCGGCAAATACACGGATTCTAAATCTCTGCGCTATGCTGGGATTCCAGTTTTCCAATCCCGAGATGACCCTTCACTGGCACTCGCCAGAGGCAAGTCATCTTGTTTCGGTTGGCGCGGTATCTGTGGTACGGGAGGGCGTGTGAAACTATCTGTCCAAGACTGCGAAGGTCTGATTCAGGAAGCATACCTGCTATTCCTTCCGCAGGGTAGCTCCGGAGCTAGCATATCTGCGGACACCCGCCTGTTCGGCGGCGACTCCATACTTGACTCAACCGCGCTTGTGTCTTTGTTGATTGAAATTGAGCAGCAGCTCAATGATACTCATCATGTAGAGATTGTAATCGCTGACGACAGAGCCATGTCACAGAAAAGAAGTCCGTTCCGGACGATCGGTTCGCTTGCAGAGTATTTAGCCGTTTTGGTGGCGGAAAAAAGTGAGCACTCCTGACGTACCTCCCGCCGAAATGCCCGTTGCGTTGGTAACCGGCAGCAGCACGGGACTCGGAAGATTTGTCGCCAGCAGCCTAGCAATGCGTGGCTGCCGTGTGATCGGTTGCAGCCGCGGACACGCGGACTGGTCGGCCGAAGGCTATGAACACGTTGTCGCCGACGTGAGCCGGGAAAAAGCCGTACTCGACCTGCTGACCCATGTTCGCGCAAAATATGGCCGCCTCGACTACACCGTCAACAACGCGGGCATCGCGTCAATGAATCATTCCCTCCTCGTTCCAGCAACAACCGTGGACAGGATATTGAGTGTCAACGTGCGTGGCACGTTTCTCGTCTGTCGCGAGAGCGCAAAGCTAATGCAAAGGAGAAAATGGGGACGTATTGTGAACATCTCCACGATCGCCGTTCCAATGAGAATTGAAGGTGAAGCGTTGTATGCGGCAAGCAAGGGAGCGGTTGAGACTTTGACTAGGGTCTTGGCTCGCGAGTATGCGCGTTTCGGCATAACCGTCAACGCGGTGGGCCCATCTCCGGTAGATACCGGCATGATTCGAAGCGTGCCCAAGAATCGAATAGACCAGCTCCTTCGAAGCCTTCCAATCAACCGAATGGGAACGCCGGCCGATGTCTGCAACGTGATTGACTTCTTTCTCCGTAAGGAAAGCGATGCAGTCACAGGCCAAGTTTTGTACCTCGGGGGAGCGTGACAGATGTACGACCTTAGCTGGCTCTTTGAACGCTTTCGGGAATCTCGCGATCAGATTTTCATGATCCACGCGGGAGAGCATTTCAACTATTCCTGGCTCCTGGATAGGATTCAGCTACGGACGGAAGAGTACTCGGCGGCTGGTATTAAGAACGGAACCGTTGCTGCCCTACGCGGCGACTATTCTCCCGAAATCGTGGCTGCGCTTTTGTCCCTAATTGAATTAGGTGCGATCATTGTGCCCCTGTCTCCTGCTGTCGGCGGAGACGAGTCGCAGTTTATGGATATCGCGGAGGTCGACGCCGTTTGCACTTTCGCGCCAGGGGCGGATACCTCGCCAGTGCGGCGGTCATTGGAGGCTCGTCATCCTCTCAACCTTGAACTAAGAGGGCGGGGCAATCCTGGATTGGTCCTGTTTAGCTCGGGTTCCACCGGAAAGAGTAAGGGAGCGCTGCATGATTTTGCGCTGCTCTTAGAGAAATTTAAGGTCCGCCGGCGAAAAATGATCACGTTGACATTCTTGATGATCGATCATATTGGTGGTATCAACACGCTATTGCATGTACTTTCAAATACAGGCACTGTGGTTGTAAGTAAGAGCCGGATTCCGGACGAAGTCTGCGCCACGATAGAACGGAACAGGGTAGAACTGTTGCCTACGTCCCCGACGTTTCTTAACTTACTCTTAGTTTCGGAAGCGTATTCGCGTTACGACCTTTCGTCTCTCGGCCTTGTTACCTACGGCACTGAAATGATGCCGA
The DNA here is from genome assembly GCA_016185425.1 of Acidobacteriota bacterium. Taxonomy (GTDB): domain Bacteria; phylum Acidobacteriota; class Terriglobia; order Bryobacterales; family Bryobacteraceae. Next base: position 107,062 of record JACPNQ010000013.1, read on the forward strand.
AGCGCACCCTGGATAGGGTCGCCGAGATGTTGCCCCATGTGACCTTTCAGCAGACATATGGCCTTTCGGAACTCGGAATCTTGAGGTCAAAGAGCGAGCATTCCAACTCCCTCTGGGTAAAAGTAGGGGGTGAAGGCTTTCAGACAAAGATTCAGGACGGGACGCTGTGGATTAAGGCGCAATCGGCAATGCTCGGTTATTACAACGCACCTTCTCCTTTTGATGAGGACGGTTGGATGAACACCGGCGATGCTGTTGAAACCCAAGGCGACTATGTCCGATTCCTTGGCCGGGCCACTGAAATCATAAACGTCGGAGGTCTGAAAGTGTATCCTTCGGAAGTCGAAGATGCACTGCTGGAGATGACGAACGTCGAGGACGTTACGGTCTCTGGGGAACCGCACCCGATCACCGGCAACGTCGTCGTGGCCCGATTCAACCTGCGGGAGCCGGAGGACTTTGGATCATTCAAGCGGCGCGTTCGCGAGTTCTGTCGGGGCAAGCTCGAGGCGTTTAAGATTCCTGCGCGAATCGAGGTTGTAGAGGGCGATCAGTTTAGTGCTCGGTTCAAAAAGATGCGGCGTAGAACTTGACTTTGAAAGAGCTGTCCCAGGACTCATCGCCCATGGGCGGGCGGTATTACCTCGCAGAGAAATGTTTCTGGTCTGATTGCAATGACTTTGACCGTGGCCCCATCGGCAATTAGTTTCTTCACAACCCAATCCAATGGAAATGGTGTTGGCCCATACAATAAGAAAGGCGAGTTTCGCTTAACGAAATCGTCATAAGGGACGATGTTACCTCGGATGTTGTACCACTGCTTCAGGATCGGATAGCCCACGTCGAACACGTTCGAACCAGTGAATTGAACCGCACTTTTGCGATCGATGAGATAGGTCAAGCGAGCCGCCAAAGCAGGCTCGGAATAGTGGGACATCGGCAAAAACCAGAGCCCATTCGAAACGACCAGGGGCAACTCCGGCCGAATATCGTCAAGCCTCTGAGTGTCCGCGCGTACGAGGCCATCCTGCGCGCTCCCGGGCATTCTCATTACGCCCGCAACGCACCAAAACCCGAACACGGCGACCGTGTACACGGGCGCTCTTCTGTTCCCGGACCTGGCAAGCAGCAGTGCAAACAATAACGTGGCGCCGATTATGGAAGGGAGGCCGTATCGGTCCATAAACACTCTGGTCACGGCGAGTGCGACGAGAATCGATGCCACGGGAATTAACAGGAATCCAGTCGCCATGGCGTACTCTTCAATCGGAATACTCAGTTCTTCTTGGACATCCGAGTTCGATCGTGAACCTGGCCAAAGGCATATGGCGAAAACGATGAGCAGCGGGAAAAGCGATGGGTCCAGGAGCAAATGGTAGAAGCGTGCTATCGATGCCGGTTCAGGTCGAAAGACAGAATTGTCCAGAAGGACGGAGTTGTGGGCGGGAAGAAGAGGAATGTACGCAGCTAGCGCGCACAGGGGCAATAGGAGCGCCATCCACACCGGCCAACGAATTTCACGACTTCGCCAAACGCGAAAGCCTTCTCCGACAAGCATTGGCCCCGCGCACAATACGCCGTAGGCCTGGGTTGTAATTGCTAAGGTTAAGCACAATCCCAACCCGACGCAGGCTAGCGCCCTGTTCTCCCGCACGCGTCCCGCTTGCTGCCAGAACATGACGGCAGCGGCAGCTAGGCCGAGGATGACGCCGTAGGTTCTCGCTTCCGTTGCCCAACGGTACGCCCCTGTAACCAGCGGGAAGAAGATCGCGCTGTACGCGACAGGACGGTTCATGCGAATCGCGACGATTCGGTAGAGGCAGAGCAGCATCAATAGAAATCCAAGTGTGGCGGGTAACCTCGTGGCGATCTCTCCTGTGCCAAAAACCGCATGACTGATCCGAGTAAAAAAATAGATCGGTGGAGGGTTCAGATCCGCACCAGCCTTTAGCGCCGACACTATAGTTTTCCAGTCCGGCAGCCGAGACATATGATAAGTAAACAACTCGTCGTACCAGAAGTCCTTCAAACGGCTGGCGGTCAGCGTACAGCCGAGATAAAAGACAATGAAATAGACGAGACTCCAAGTTGGCTGCTCATGGAGAAAATCTACGACGTCATCGATAAAGAGCCGGATAAAACTCACCGGAGTCCTCCTTGCGTGTCGCTGAGGTGCGCATGGTTGAGCTGACGGTTGTGGTGCCGGTGTACAACAGCGAGGCGATTCTTCCGAACCTCGTTGCGCGCCTTGAACCGGTTCTGCGAAGGTGTACCGCCACCTTTGAGTTGGTGCTGGTTAATGATGGAAGCAAAGATGAAAGCTGGAGAGTCCTTCAGCAGGTCCACTCTGCACACTCCTGGATCACGGTCATCAATCTGATGCGAAACTACGGCCAACACCCAGCCCTCCTCTGCGGAATTCGAGCTGCGTCTGGCCGGATCATCGTTACGATGGACGATGACTTACAGAATCCGCCTGAAGAAATTCCGAAGCTACTCTCCGCGCTGGCTGGAGGGTACCAATTAGTGTACGGCATCCCGGTTCTGGAGCAGCACGGGTTTTGGCGCGATTTTGCCTCCCGAATCGTGAAGCTGGCGCTCAGTCAGGCAATGGGGGTGCGGACTGCCAGGCATACAAGCACGTTCCGCGCATTCCGGGCATCGTTGCGAGATGCCTTCCGGGCGTACCAGAGTCCGAATGTGTCGATCGATGTGATGCTGAGTTGGGGGACCACAAGAATTGGATCAGTTGTCGTAGAACACGCGCCGCGTTCGATCGGGACATCGCAGTACGACATATTCAAGCTGCTGGCACATGCGATCAATATGATGACCGGCTTTAGCACGCTACCACTCCGCCTGGCGAGTCTGGCTGGTTTTGGCGCGTCCGTATTTGGGCTGGGAGTACTTGTCTTCGTTGTCGGTCGATACCTGTTATCGGGTACCACTGTAGCGGGCTTTCCATTTTTGGCCGCTGTCGTGGCGATCTTCGGGGGAGCTCAACTTTTCGCAATTGGAATCATTGGCGAATACTTGGCGCGGATGCACTTCAGGATGCTCGACAGACCGCCCTACGTCATCGAAGAGTTGCGTCCTCCGGTGAATATGGACGGTGCAGCATGATCGTCGATGTACTCCACAGAATTGCGGCTCACCCCCGAGCGTATGATTGGATCCAGCAGGCCGTAGGCTGCGAGAAAGTCTTTGAGCGTCTAGGCAGGCACTTCATTTCCGGTAGGGGTCGGTCGGTTCTAGAGGTTGGAGCGGGGACCGGATTACTGTACTCCCACATGCCTCCAGGCACGAACTATATCTGGCTTGACAGCGACCCAATGAAACTGGATGGTTTTCGTCGTCGCCACGATTCAACTATGGCCGTTCTGGGAGACGCAACACAGATCTGTCTTGCGAACGCTTCTGTTCACGACGTATTGTGCGCATCGGTCACACACCACATTCCCGACGAGGTCGTCGGGAGGCTCTTCTCCGAGTTGGCTAGGGTGGCGCGCGAACGCCTCATTTTCCTGGATCCAATTGATCACGATTCAACGACAAGTCGCTGGCTCTGGCGTTTGGATCGGGGTGCCTTTCCTCGGCGGCCGGAGAGGCTGAAGGAGCTTATCTCCGCGAGTTTTGAAATCACTACGTCCGAAGAGTTTGAGGTAATGCACCACTACCTATGCTGCGTGGCGGTGCCACGTCAAACCGGGAGCGGTTTATCCGTTGGGAACCCGGAGGTGGGGATATGAGCAAACCACTCCGGTTCATTCCGTTCAATCGATTTTGCCCAGTCGGAACGGAGTTCGAGCTCGTTCAGCAGGCCATTGATGGCATGCATGTTTCGGGTGACGGAAAATTTACCCAGTTGTGCCACCAACTGCTGGAACAGTTGCTAGGTGTTCCCAAAGTTCTTCTCACGACTTCTTGCACTGATGCCCTCGAAATGGCGGCGCTGTTAAATGACCTTCGCCCCGGAGACGAAGTGATTGTACCTTCCTATACGTTTGTCTCAACCGCCAATGCGTTTGCAATTCGGGGTGCGAAACCGGTCTTCGCTGACGTGCGGCCGGATACCCTTAACCTGAACGAGAAACTGCTCGATCCCCTCATTACACCCCGAACCAGACTTCTTGTTGTCGTTCACTATGCGGGCGTGGGCTGTGAGATGGACTCCATAATGTCGATTGCGGGACGCCATGGTATCAGTGTCATCGAGGATAACGCGCACGGCCTTTTTGGCAAGTACAAGGGCCGATTCCTAGGCACCTTTGGCAGCCTCGCAACCCAGAGTTTTCATGAGACCAAGAATTTCACGTGTGGTGAAGGTGGTGCCCTATTAGTCAACGCGAAGCGATTCGTCGACCGTGCCGAAATCCTGCGCGACAAAGGGACCAATCGGAAGCGATTCTTTCGCGGAGAAGTCGACAAATATACATGGGTCGACGTCGGGTCGAGTTTCTTGCCGTCTGATATTCTAGCTGCGTTTCTGTACGCACAGCTTCAGGCACGAGATAGTATTCAGGAGGCTCGCAAACGAATTTGGAACTACTACTGGCAGCATCTATGGGACTGGGCCGCCGAAAACGGCGTTACGCTGCCTACTATCCCCGACCATTGCGAGCACCCGGCGCACATGTTCTATATGTTGCTTCCCTCATTGGAAGCACGTGCGCGGCTGTTAGCAGAATTGAAGGCTAAAGGCATCTTGTGCGTCTTTCACTATCAGCCCCTGCACCTATCGGACATGGGTAGGGAGTTCGGAGGAAGGCCTGGCGATTGTCCAGTGGCGGAGCAGGCAGGAGATCGCTTGGTCCGCCTCCCGTTCTTTAATGATCTTAACGAAACAGACCAGAATCGAGTCATCGAGGCCATCCGGACACTAACATTCTAGCCTACCGTAGGAGGCCCCCTGCCGGGGGATACTTACTCGGCTTCAGTGATCCGTAGGGTCATACTCGATTCCATCATTGCTCGTCTTCGTCGTCTTCGTCGTCTTCGTCGTCTTCGTCTTGTTCGGCCGCTAAGCGATAAATTAGGCCCTTCCGGCTTGGTTCCGGCATCCCCTTGCGCCGGCCATTCAAACCCCATAACCGGGCCTCGCCGCGCCGGTTAGCTCATCGCCAGATCCCTCCACCTTTCGGCGTACGGCATTGGGCTGCGATACAGGCGTTCTCGCGCCGAAACGCTGGGGCGATCTTTGACGGTCACGCAAGAGTTAGAAAAATTATCTCCCCCATTTCCAATAACATCCATATTTTCGACTCGCGGTTCTGTTGCGGGCATAGTGTAGGGTCAGGATAGCTGGTGCTCACCCACTCAGCCGCCAACGGCCCTCGCTCACCCCGAGGGCCGTTGCTATTTCAGCCGGAACAACAGAAAGGGAACTATGGAAAACGAACAGCGCAATCAACCGGAACAGACCTCCAACGAGCCGAAGAAGGACCGCGCCCAAATCG
>JACPNQ010000014.1 GCA_016185425.1 Acidobacteriota bacterium
GCCGCCGGCGATGGAGACTTCGACCTCGGCGGTGAGGTTGATTTTGGCCTGGTCGCGGAGTTTGGGCGCACTGCGGGTGACGGCGGCGACCTGGTCGTGGATGTGGTCGTTTTTGGCGGCGTGGAGACGCTTGGATTCCCAGAGTATGCCGACGAGTTCTTCGACGAGGGTTTCGTCGTAGAAACCTTTGGGCTGCCAGTATTGGCGGAGCTGGGCCTGGAATTCGGCGTACTCTTCGTTGGACTCGCCGGGCAGTTTGTAATTACGGACGGCGTAGAGGCCGTGTTTGTAGCTGGCGGTCTGGGAGCGGAAGATGCCTTCGGGCGTTTTCGGGCCGCGGGATTTGGCGCCGTTGATCCGGGCGGATTCGGCGCGGGAGAGTTTGGTGGAATGCGGTACCATTCGCTCCCATTCTGGATTGGGGGCGTATAGCAACTGCCGGCTAGAGATCTTGGGAATCCAGATAAGTGATCTTATATGAGTTAGTTAGGGGGGATCAAGTTTATTTTCGAAAGGTGTGAACATTAAATACTACAATAATAGTTTATGCTGATCGGTCGGCTTCGGACGTTTGATCATGCGTCGCTATTAACTTCGCATTGAAGCCAGTTCCAGGATGCGACTAACAAAATTCAAGCGAGGCGTTCGCGCCGAGGGAAAGGTGTCTCGTCAGTCTCGTCATTCGTTGGGGACCTGTTCATTCACTTCCCCTTGCCTATTCGTAATGGCCCCGAATTCCCCTCGTCACGGTTCATCTCGCAATTTCGCTTACTATAGAGATGAATTTGCGAACTTCAACTTTTCAGAGCCTTCGCGCGTTGCCGCATCCATATGCTCGTTCCCGCTAAACGGTGCGCCCCTCACCGTAACCCCAGGCAAACCAGATGTTGTGGTAGGCCGCACTCTCACCGTAACGGTAACAGATAGGACCTCGCGCCATCCTTCACATTGTCGCGTAACATTCCCCGCGGATAGACGTAGGACGGAGAGACGGGTCGGGAAGTTGGCGGCGTAGGGATCCAGGTTCGGCCTGGTGAACTGGCGTACGGCTCTTCAGTCGGCATGCCGTTCAGGATCAGCTTCTTCTCGATGAACTGGATCTTATCGCCGGGTACAACGCAGTGCTGATTGTGAATAGCTGTCTGCTTATTAAAAGGATGCGCCATTCAAGGGAACTGGACTGGTGCCGCACTGCTTGTGTCACTCTGACTGATCGATCACGGTTGACGATTGTCGACGGCGTCCCGTCCACGTCGTGCCTCCGTACCGACCGTGCCTTTCAGACTTGCCCCGCGGCGCACAAAGTGCGCCTTCCTGCCGTATCGAAAGTAGGGGACGTCCGACAGAACCGTGCAATTCTCGGATTGGTGCCACACGAACCATCCGCGTTCCAAGTTCTTCAAAAAGAGATACAATCCCTCATCATCGAACCAGACCGTCGTGGCAGGTCGGGCTCGCCTTGAAAAAAGATCATGTAGACTTGACTAAGCATTTGCCGAAAGGCCGTGTCCTTACTGGCCGCTGCTGATCGCCAGTATGTCGGCGCGGACCGGGATGAGTGTTGACAGAAAAGACCGGGAGGAGCGTTGACACTTTAGGGGTTGTGTCGGACGGCCGATGGAAGGCAAAGATGCCTTGGAAAGCGAGCAGTCCGATGGACGAAAGAGCGAAGTTCGTGCTGGAGAAGCAGCGGGACGAGCTGAATATGGCGGAGCTGTGCCGGCGGTATGGGATATCGAGGCAAACCGGATACAAATGGCTGGAACGGTATGCGGACGGCGGCTTGGGAGCGATGGGGGACCGCAGTCACGCGCCGATGGCGAGGCCGCACGCAATGGGCGAAGAAATGCGGGAGGCATAGTTCTGCTTGACGAAAAAAGGCGTGCCCGCAACCGGTGTCTACGAACTGCCCTTCGGCAAGGGCCACAGATTCCTGTCCAGCACAAGCCGCGCCATCGAGCTCCTGGTCGGCGGCTGGCAACTGGCCGCGACATACGAATACCAACCCGGTCCGCTCGTCGATTTCGGAAACCTCTTCTACTACGGGTCCGATGTCAACAACGTAGCCAACGTCAATCGCACATTCAATACCTGGTTCAACACGGCCGGCTTTGAGCGAAAGGCCGCCCTCGGCCCGAACTCTTTCCACCGGCGCGTCTTCCCCACTCGAATTGATGGTATCCGCGCTGATTCCACCAATCAGTGGAATGGCAACCTCGCCAAGAACATCGCGTTCAGCGAAAGCGCTAAGATGCAGCTCCGCGTCAACACGCTCAACCTGCAAAACCGCTCCCAGATGGCCGGACCGAATACCGATCCTTTCTCCACGAACTTCGGCCGTATCACCAGCCAAACCGCGGCAACGAATCGCTGGATCGAAGTGCAGGCTCGCCTCACATTCTGATGTGGGCCTGTTCCAACTTGTCAGGATTCAGCACCGCGTAGACCGCGGTAATTCGCGCACCATCCGTCTCAATCGACATCACTGAGGTGACTCGTCCCTCATCGCGGACGCAAATTCCGGGTTCTCCATTCACGGTCACGATCTCCAGGACTCGCCTCTGCGGCCACTGCTTCTCGCGGATTCCCAGCAAGAGTCTGACGGTGGACTCGGCGGCGATGATCGGACGTGCCGCGGCCGCCGCTTTGCCGCCGCCGTCCGCCATCCAAGTGGCGTCGGGAGCGAAGAGCGAGAGAAGGATCTTCTCGTCTCTCGCCTCTACAGCCTGAGCAAACGCTCGTAAAAGTCCTTCCTGGGCGGCCCCAGTCGCATCGAATCGCTTGCGGTCTCGGATCTGTCGAGAATCGATGCTATGTCGCCGTAGCCGACATCGAACACCTCGTGCAGTAGAAAGGCGGCGCGTTCCTCGGGGACGAGTCTCTCGAGGAGCACCAGAAATGCAAGTGACAGGTCAGACGCCAACTCGACTCCTTGATCCGGCGGCGGACTGGCCAACAACGGCTCGGGCAGCCACGCACCGGTGTAAGTTTCACGCGCCTTCCGCAGCCGGCGCAGACGGTCGATCGCCAGCCGCGTCGCCGTCGTCACCAGCCAGGCCTTGCCACACTAAAGCGCCGAGGTCGCCTGCCGAAACGCCGATTCTTCTGCCTATAAACGAGCGGGTTCTGCTACCAAGTGGCGCTGGTAAGCGCCACCCAAAGAAGGCTCTTATAAGTATTTTCGAGAAACGCAATTCTTTCGCTTGACAGATAATTAAATTGATGATTGATTATTAATCAATAGATCGTCGAGTTTATCAGTGCAAATGCACTAGTTGAGAACAAACCGCAATAAGGAGACTAGAATGCTACCGTTACGGTCCCGTCCGGTGCTTTCCCACGCCCCATGGAAAACGACCCTGTGCTTCGTTTCCATGATGCTATCGATCGTTTCCGCTCAGCAAGCGGACCGAATTCCCTCACGGCTCATTATGAGTCCGGTCCCATTTCTAACAACGGATGCTCACAACAAAGTGCTGAGCGATAAAAAACAATCGGCTTTTTTCGATAGCAAACGAAATCAACTTGTACTGTTTGTCGCAAATTTGAGCGATGGCCCGTTGGAAGAGCGCCGTTATGATATTCCGAATGCAACACGGGCGAACCTCAACTCGTCCGTTGCGACTTCAGACGGCAAAATATTCCACTACACATTCTCGCTGACGGACCATCCGCAGACGCCACAGGCAGCGGCACGCTTGGCGCTCTTTCTTCCCGGAAGTGACAACACCTTAGAATGCACAGTGGCTCGCTGGGCGTTCACGCGGCAGCCGACTGACATTGGAGATCGGGTCAGCGCAGTCCACGGCGGGAAAATGGCCTACGCGGTATGGGAATACTCGGCGAAAAGTCCCGCAGCATTTCAGCAAGCGGTTTTGCGGTCCACCTATAAGCCGGGGTTCGCGGACGCATATGTTTCGGGGCGCGTTGCCAAACCGCTCACTTCTGATGGTTTGGCGGGTCTATCGCCAGAGTTGGTTCAACAGGTTCAGGATTTTCTGACTCCTGGCATTGGCAGTAACCATCACCTCGTGATAGCTCCCATTTTTCGGCCCGGCCTTTCCAAGGAAGTGATCGCGGCGAACTTCCATTACGGGATCTCGGTTCTGATGAACAACGGCTCATTGGCGAGGGACAGCGCCTACTCGCGAGAGCTACTCAACAACCTTTCGGCATTTCTCGGCGAGCAAGGTCTAGGCGCCGGGATTGCTACACCGGTAGCAAAGCCAGCCACAGCGCTCGAAGTTTCAATTCAGCAAGCAGCTGCAATCTCACTGCACTAACCCTCGCACACTATGGAATTCGGAGAATGACTATGTCGACTACAAAATATGCTCTGTCTGCAATTGCGTTCGTGACGGCTCTCGGCGCTTCGGCGCCGCATCTGTCAGCACAATCGTACACCCCCATGTACGCGCCTCAATCCAGCCGGAATCTATACTACACCTGCGTAGACCAGTATAACAACGGTCTACCGTATGCGCAGATTGTTTCAGGCCCGGGGGTGTACTTGAATACTAATGCTCACTTTCATGACGATGTCTATCATGCCATGTCAAGCGTCACGCCCACCACGCAGTATGCGGATTCAGGTGGGAACTTTACGATTACATTGGCAACGTCGTTAGTTGCGCAGGCAGAGATACTGTTCATAAACTGCACGTACGGACCGTCAACCTTCTATGGAAGTTACAACTATGCAGTCGGCTACAATGACGTCTACTACGCGGATGCGCCTTCTGTATGGGTCAAGATCGGTGGTTCGGACACCGGTGGAGGTACTGGACACGGAACGACGGCCTACAACCGTTACCTGAAGACCGCCGCTGGTGATGGTCTTTATGCCGCAACCGTGTCGTATATATCAACTCACCCTGGTGTGAGCCAAATCTGTACCAACGATATGGCCCTACCATTTGGAGGAAAGTTTGATATCAACCGAAATTGGACATCGCCACACTCACAGCATGACCGCGGTACGGCGGCAGACGTGGCGGGAACCGGGAGCGCACAATGCTCAAACGCGGGCGGATCCGGCGTCGATGTTGCTGATTTTCGACTCCGATGCATCGCCGCAGGCGCAAGTACCACCTACTCCTTCAATGAAGGCGATCACGCTCACTGTGGTTTTGAAGCACCAACTTGGCCCCACTAGTCGAATCGCATGATCAGAATAGGAACACGACTCTTCGCCTCGGTTCTATTGAGCGTCCAGACGCTGTCGGCACAGGAGCTCCCTCCTGCTCCCGTGCCGATCTGGTCCGGCAAGGGAGACTTGCCGCCGAATTCGGCCGGGCATCACGTCTTTCTTACACCAGATCGTCATACAATTCTGGTACGCCTGCCTCAGGAATCACCTAACGTGCCGCCCAGGGTCGTGTCGGTTCCGATTCACAACGACTTCCGGCCCTCTTTGGCGAATGCCGTCTACCCTGAGCCTTCGAACCTTTACCGCTACGAATACAGGTTGTCAAACGGTCGTGACGCGAAGGACGATATTGGCGCACTATCGCTGATTGTACCCGCAGGCGATTCCTCGTTGAGGGTACCCGCCGATGACCCTCCCGGCAGCGGATGGGCAGGTGCCCCGGCCCACGTAGCCGTCGCCAAGCAGCCGCTGTTTTCAGATTTGCCTCTCGGTCAATATGTCCTTTGGGTGCGACGAAAGGACCTAGAACTTAAACCGGGGAAGTCACTTGATCCCCTCTTGGTGCGTTCGACCTATAAGCCGGGGCTCAGTGCCGCTTGGGCCGCATCGATCAATCCTCCAGATTTCGATCAGAGCTGGCCCCGAGAGGTTTTCGAGCAATTGGAAAAGCTAGAAGATCGGCAATGGCGGGAAAAGTATATGATTACAGCGGCACCAATGTTTCCGCCAGACACTCCCTCGATTCGCATTGTTAAACATCTGAGTATGGCAGTCCCTGAACTGGCGAAACACGCTCTCATTGACCGAGCGACCCCTTTCATTATCGACCTAGAGAGCGTGCTTCAGGAAGTCGTCAATACTGGTGCGGTCGATCCGAAGAAGCACGCCATCAGCGTCAGACCTCGAAGCGAAGTCGAGCGCGCCATAGCCTCAGTGCTGCGCACCAGCCTAGGAATAAAGGTTCCGTGAACGAAGCGATTCGCGTGTTGAGATTTATCAGGCCAAATGGCCTTCGAGTAGGTGTTGTCTTCGGAGACATGCGGAGGTGAATACGTCTTGCTCGTGCCGAGATCGGTCAGAAAAAATGCCACCGCTTCGTGCCAGCGCACATAGCACTCCTGAACCACGTCCTCGGCATCCCCGCCTGTTCAGCGGATCCGCGGCGTTCCAGGTCCATCCCGCTACATAGCGGTGGATGCGACTGGCGTTTACACGGTCGCATCGACTAACAAAGCCCTGCCCGGCCAGTGCTATGCTACGCCGGGCGCGGCGACGTCTTTGTCCGCAAGTACGACGCTTTGACGGGCAACGATTTGTGGACCCGGCAGTTCGGTACGTCGGGAAACGAGTACGAGGGCAGCGTGGCGGTGAATGAAACCGGAGTCTACGTGGTCGGCAACGTGTACAGGTACGGAGAGCGGTCCGGTGATGAAAGTTTCCTGGCGAAACTCGTGACGACTTCGCGTGTGATCGAGGAGTCAAAGCCGCGGATCTTGTGGGAGTGTGTCCTCAACGCGGCCAGCAACATCGGTGGAGGCGTGGCGCCCGGCGGGATCGTGACAGTCCTGGGCACAGCGATGGGCCCGCTTCAGTTGACCCCACTGCGTGTGACCGACCAGGGTCAGCTCGACACGACGCTGGCGGGTGCGCGCATCCTGTTCAACGGCGTGCCCGCACGCCTCCTCTATGTATCGGAGCAGAAGAGCAGTGCGATCGTTCCGCATGACGTGGCGGGCCGTACATCGGTGGACGTTCAGGTGGAGTATCAGGGGATCCGGTCCGACGCCGTTACGGTCCCCGTCCTGGCTAACCGTCCCGGCATTTTTACCATCGATTCCTCCGGTAAGGGACAGGCCGCCATCGTGAACGAAGATGGGAGCGTCAATTCGCCTTCGAATCCTGCACCGCCGGGCTCTGTCGTCTCGATTTATGCCACGGGTGGAGGGGCGACAGATCCTGCAAGCGAGGATGGCGTCATCGTAGGTGGCGCGCTGCCGAGGCTCAAGTCTCGGGTGGCTGTGGCCATTTCCGACAACATCATCGCGTACCCCGAAGTTGATGGCGGCTCTGAAGACTACCGTTACTACGCCCAGATCCTGTACGCCGGAGGGGTTCCCGGGCCGGTGGACGGGCCGGTCCAGATTAATGCACGGGTGCCTGCGGGCGTTCCGCCGGGCAGCGCAGTGCCACTTCACATCATCATCGGGGATTGGCCTGAAATTGAGCAATCGCTGACAATCGCGATCGGCCAGTAAATCTCTTGGAGGAAAACATGAAACCGTTTGCCGAGGTGCACGCTTTCACCATGATCGTGGCTATTCAAGCGGGGTTGCCAAAAACAAACAAAGGAGGAGTGTTACTTTAATGTCCGTATTCTCGTTTCGAATAAACTCATCTGGCGTTCGCGCCCTACTGACGATGATCCTCATGCTCACTTTCGGAGTGGCGAGCGCGCCCCTCTTCGCCGCACCGATCACCGATGCTGCCAATGATCTTCAGAGGATCGACGGCGATTCCGGCAATCGCTACCTTCCCGTTCCTGCAAAAGAATGCGGTGGTGGCGGACCGTTTCTTCGGACTGCCTCCGAGACAAGTCGTTGAGCTCGGGACGCAGATGGATCTATAGTTGATCTCAATTCGTAACCCTCCTAACAGAACCGTATACCCAAGTAACGGTCCAGAAACGTCCCCGTTCCAGTCCTCCTCTCCCATGTAGGAGGCAACGATGAAAGCCTACGCCACAGTAACCCTCGCGCTCCTGGGTACGGCCCTCTTCGCACAGGATCAACGCACGTGGAACGGCACGCTTGTCGATGCAACGTGTCAAAGCACGCGTATCGAGCGGAAAGAATCCCGGCAAACCGGCGCGGACCGCACCGTGACAACAACGCGCACCGAGACGACGCGCACCGACTGTCCGGTGACCGTCACCACCACTACATTCGGAATTTTGACATCGGACGGCCGCTTCGTCCGCTTTGACGAACCCAGCAATACGCGCGTCGTTGAAATCGTGCGTACCAACAAAGTCTTTGTCGAACGCCCCACTACGCGCGTCAAAGTCATCGGCGCCGCGAGCGGCGATGTCGCCATCGTACAGTCGCTGGAGCCGGAAGGCATTGTCCAGCGGGAATATGTGCAAGTCGATCGCGTCGATAACGACATGATCTTCGACGTGCGCTACCACGGCGACCGCGGCAAGCTGGTCGTTTCGGCGAATCGGATCAGCTTTGAAGACATATCGGAATCCAAGCACTCCCACACCTGGAATTACTCCCAGATCAAGGAACTCAGGCGCGAGGGCAGCAAAGAGATCAAGTTGGAACCCTACTCCGGCGATTCGTTCGAATTCAAGTTCGAAGGCCGGAGTATGTCCGACAACGTCTACAACGAAATCGCGAACCGCATCGCGGCGGCGCGCAACCGCTAACTGTCCCCATAACAGGCGCGGCTACGCTACATGAACAGAACTGCGGCAACGAATTTGCTCAGGTCTGCAGTACGCGGAGCGTTGAGCCGGAGGTTGCGCGTTTCCTCCCCAGTGGAGAAACCATACGCACAAACAATGTAAGTATTTGAAAAGGCGAAGGAAAAGGCCGGTTTTCTGCGACTCATGGACGAGCTAGCAGGGGTGCCCTACTACGTCAATCAGCGCGATGGGCGGAGCGGTTGGGGCCAGGATGCGGTGGCCAGTAATGTTGCGCCAGCGTATGTTCAGGCCAGCCACTCGTCGCGCAAGATCTGAAAGCCGTCTTGGATGGGACGGGAGATTCATTCTATGCGTAACACGGGCCAAGGCAGGCGGAGGAGCCAGTGTGCAACGACCCACGAGAGGAGTCCGATGCCGTAGCGGCAATTATTATGAGGCGATGCCGATTCGGATGCTCATAAACTCCGCGCCGAAGTGCAAGGAGGCCAACTATGAACGTGACTAGAGCGCCCCATGGCATGAGGAAAAAGGCGCGCGTGTAAACCCACTTCAGATTCGCCATGCGAGCAGCAACGACAGATCGAAAGCTGGTGTTCGATACCTCCTTTGCAAACGCCTTGCGCGTCGCAGTTGTCATTTCTCGGGTCCTGGCGCGCTTGCCTTGTCCTGACACAAGGCAACCGTGTCCTCATTCCAGCAGGGTACGCTGGGGCGTGTGTGAAGGTGATGAGTGATGATGTACCTCATAGTGATTTCCGCGATTCCACCGCGATCGTGGTAGCACCGGACGTTTGTTCCGGAAAGAGCGCTATCGAACGACGCTCCGGTTCGATCTTGGAGTTTGTAGCACTTGCGGGAATTCGTAACGAGCGGTGCGCCGGTTTCATCCAACGTTCGGTACGGTGTAGCTAAACCGTCGTTGGTGAACCCAATGGAAGATCACCTGATTGAAAAAGATGAAGTCCCCGAAAGTCCTCGACTGCGGCCGGGACTTAAGAGCTTCGCGATTGCGCTTCTAGGAATAACGGTAATCGGAATCGTCGTTGGCATACTTTTGCGTTTCCTGGATTGACCGCACGGAGGCGATCCGCCGCCTACACGAGAGTAATGCTAGGGGTATACTCTAAGTTCTGGAAGGGCAGCGCACTGGCTCGGCTTGCCGTAAAGGGAAATCGTTGGCAATCGACACCTTTACCGTGACTCGGCCAAGGGCCCTGCGTTGCTTTTTTGGCGGAGAGAAGGACGTGGGCAACGTGACAGTCCTGAGAAAAATTCTCGTCGCCGAGGACAATCCCGGTGATGTACTTCTGATCCGCGAGGCGCTACGAGAACATAACGTCGATTGCGACTTGCCGGTTTATAGTGACGGCGACCAGGTGATCCGCCGGTTTCAGCAATTGGAGAACCGCCCGAGCTCCGAATACCCGGACCTGCTTCTGGTCGATTTCTATCTTCCCAGGCATGATGGACTGGAGATCCTCGATCGTTTTCGGAGGCTGCACTACTGTCAAAATACTCCCGTGATCTTCATGACGGCGTCGGATTCGCCAACTTACCGGCAACAGGTAGAAAGGCATGCGGCCGTTTCCTTCTTCCGAAAGCCGATTGACTTGAATGAGTTCCTTACCTTTGGAGGCATAATCGAGCACTTCCCGAATGTAGACATCTGTGACGAGGAGCCCTCCAGTGACTGATTCCGGCACTTCCGGCGATTCCCCGCGCCCATTCGGCGTCGTTGGGATCGGCGCGTCCGCGGGCGGCTTGGAAGCGTTCCTGGAATTTTTCCGCGCCCTTCCAACACCGATCGACATGGCATTCGTCCTGCTGACACATCTCGAGCCGACGCACGAGAGTCAACTCGTGGCCATTGTCAGCGGCATCACCCGGCTTTCGGTGAGCCAAGCCAAAGACCAGGAGCCGGTAAAACCAAACCATCTCTATATCCTGCCCCCAAACGCGGAAATGGCCATTCAGAACGGCGTTCTGCAGGTGACTCCGCGCAATGGCGAGTGTCCCCACTATCCCATTGACCGTTTTTTTGAATCGCTGGCGGAGGATCGGGGGGCTAGTGCCGTCGGAATCGTTCTTTCGGGAGGCGGGTCCGATGGCGCCCAGGGCTTGCGCGCGATTAAGAGCCACTTCGGAATGACCTATTGCCAGGATCCTCTAACAGCGCAACATTCAGCGATGCCGCATAGCGCAGTGGCCACCGGAGCCGTGGATGCAGTCCTATCACCGGCGGAGATCGCGCGTTCCCTGTCGGAGCTGCCATCCCACCCCAGCCCGGCTCCAATCTCGACAGATGACGAATTGGATACGAGTCCGGAAGACCGAAAACATTTTTCCCGGATTCTCGGACTCTTGAAGGCGCGTCATGCCGTCGACTTCAATCAATACAAGCCGAGCACAATCAGCCGGCGCATCGCCCGGCGGTCGATGATACGGCACACCGAGTCGCTCGCCGAGTATGCCCGGTACCTGGAAGCCCACCCCGCCGAGCTGGACGATCTGTACCGGGATGTTTTGATCTGCGTAACGTCTTTCTTTCGAGAGCCGGCCATGTTCGAGCGGTTGCAGGAAATCGTGCCGGACATGTTGCAGGGCCGCAAACCGGCCGAGCCGTTTCGAATCTGGGTCGCCGGCTGCGCAACCGGAGAAGAGGCGTATTCGTTCGCGATTGCCATCGTCGAGATCATTGAGGCATCCGGGAAGCCGATACCCATTCAAGTTTTCGGGACCGATATTAGCGATACCGCCATCGATCGCGCCAGAAGCGGCATTTTCTCCGACAAGATCCAGGAAGCGGTTTCCCCTGAGCGGTTGCGCCGTTTCTTCAGCCGCGTCGATTCCGGCTATCGGATTGCCGAGAACATCCGGCAGCATTGCATTTTCGCCAGGCACGACCTGACGGCCGATCCTCCGTTTTCGCAAATGGACATTCTCAGTTGCCGGAACGTCTTGATCTATCTGGGCTCGACAAGTCAAAACCGGATCCTGCCCGCGCTGCACTATGGACTCCGGAGTGGCGGATTGCTCATTCTGGGAAGCGCCGAAACCATCGGCCGGCGGTCGGATTTGTTCTCTACAGTCGATGCGGAGCACAAAATCTTCGCCAGGAAAGCAGTCCCCGGGCGCGTGGCGCTGGAATTCGGCACCGATGCACCCATCCGCAGCCTGCCCGAAATTCCCAATCCCATTGGTCATGAGGTGATGACGTTGGTCGATCTGGAGACACGCGCGACCCGTCTGCTTCGCGATCATTACGCCCCACCCGGCGTGATTGTCAACGAAGATATGCAGGTTATGCACTTTCACGGGCAGACGGGCTTTTATCTGGAGCCGGTGCCGGGCGAAGCCAGCCTGAACCTGCTGCGTCTGGCGCGCGAAAGTCTCATCTATCCGCTGCGCAACCTGGTGGAGCGCGCCATCAAATCAAAAGGCGCCGTCGAGGAACCCGGAATCCGCGTGGAACGGGATGGCGAGGTTCGCGAGATTACGCTTCGGGTTCTTCCCGTGAGTGAGAATGAGCCGTCCTATCTTGTCCTTTTCGAAGAGTCCTTGCGGGGGACCAAGGACCACCGGCCCGCAAGCATTCCGGCGGATCAGGAATCCGGCACGGATTTGCCGCTCGCGGATGCGCAGCGGGAACTTGGGCAAATGCGCGACTACCTCCGCAAGGTCATCGAGCAGCATGAAGCCGCCAATGAGGAATTGCGTGCGGCGAATGAGGAGGCGCGCTCCTCGAACGAGGAATTGCAGAGCACAAATGAGGAGCTTCGCACGACCAAGGAAGAGCTGCAGTCCTCCAATGAAGAACTCACCACGGTCAACGATGAATTGAAGCACCGCAACGACGAGCTGCGGCTGGCGACGAACGATCTGACCAATGTTTTGAGCGCCGCGGACATTCCCATCGCGATGGTCGACATGGACCTCCGGCTTCGCCGGTTCACTCCGGCCGCCGAACGGCTCCTAGGGCTTTCGCCCTCCGATATCGGCCAGAAACTCATCGACGCCCGCTATGCGTTTCCGGTTCCGAATTTGCTGAAGATGCTGCGAGCCACGCTGGACCAACTTACCACGCAAAGTGAACGTGCCCAGGACCGGCAAGGCCGGTGGTTTGAAGTCTTCGTACGTCCTTATCGCACCGCCGACAATCGCATTGACGGCGCTATCGTGGCATTCATCGACGTCGACGATTCGAAGCGGGCGTTGGAGGAGGCCGACCACGCACGACAATTCGCGGAAGGAATTGTGGAGACCGTACAGCATCCGCTCCTGGTACTCGATCAAGAGCTGCGTATTCTCCGCGCGACAGACGCATTCTATCGGACGTTCGACGCCGTGCGGGAAGAAACCGAGGGGCGGCTGGTCAGCGAATTAGGCACGGGCCAGTGGAATTTTCCGGAGTTGCACCGGCTTATGGAAACCGCGCTCATTCGCGACGTGCCATTCCGGGATCTCGACATCGAGCATGATTTCCCCAAGATCGGCAGAAGGACCATGCGCTTAAATGCGCGCCGGATTGTCAGCGGCGGCCATCCACAAAGGCTGCTGCTGGCAATCGAAGATGTGACAGAGCGGAAGGAGTCGGCCGAGATTCAGTACCGGCGGCTCTTCGAATCGGCGCGCGACGCCGTCGTGATCGTGTCGGCCAGAACGGGCGAGGTGATCGACGTCAATCCTTATTTCAGCGAGCTCACGCGGTACCAGCGCGCGGAAGTGGCAGGCGAGTGCTTGTGGGATTTGCAACTGTTCCTGCATTCGGACGAGGCACGTCAAATCGTGTCCACGGTGCGGGAGAAATCAGCCTGCCGGTATGATTCCGTGCGGGTGCGCGCCCGCGACGGCGCCGAGTTGATTCTCGAAATTATTGCGAGTTCCTACCGTGTCCGGGACAGCGAATTCGTTCAAGTGAACATTCGGGACGTCACCGAACGGCGGCGGATGGAGGATCGTTTGCGGAGCTCCAATCTGGATCTGCAGCAGTTTGCCTTCGCGGCCTCCCATGACCTGCAGGAGCCGTTGCGAACAGTCACCAGCTTTTCTGAGTTGTTGAAGAAGCGGCTGGAAGGGAAGTTGGACGAGGACGGTAGCCGCTATCTGGGCTTCATCGTTTCGGCGGCGGACCGCATGCGGCAAATGGTCCTGGACTTGCTGGGTTATTCGCAGATTCTGCGGGCGGATGCCCGCCCGTCGCTGATCCACACAGAGGCGGTACTCTCGTCCGTGTTGCTGAATCTGCAGATGGCCATTCACGGCAGTGACGCGCGTGTGACGTTTGACCCGCTCCCGTCTGTCGTGATGGATCAGACGCATCTGACCCAGCTTATGCAAAATATCATCGGAAATGCCATCAAGTATCGGAGTGAGGCGCCGCCGCTTATCCATCTCTCGGCGCGGGAAGTGGGTCTTTTCTGGGAATTTTCGGTGAGGGATAATGGAACAGGTATTGAGCCGCGCTACGCGGAGCACGTATTTACGATCTTCAAACGCCTACACGGCCCCGATCGCCCCGGAAGCGGTATAGGGCTGGCGATCTGTAAGCGAATCGTCGAACGGTATGGTGGCCGCATCTGGGTGGATTCGGCTCCAGGGACCGGCTCGACGTTCTATTTCACCGTTCCCAAGGAACCTCTTCAATAGGAAGTTGGAATCGTAATGTCTTATAACCAGTTTTCTATCGTCGTTGTAGAAGACAGTGCCGCCGATGCGGAGATGGTTCGTATCGCGTTGGAGGAAGTCGGAATTACGAATGGCCTGACTTGCTTCCAGTCCGGCCCGAGAGCGCTGGAGTATCTCGAAGCCGGAACCGCCTCTTGCGACCTGCTGCTGTTGGATTTGAATCTACCGTGTTTGAGTGGATTCGAGGTGCTGGAGCGGATCAGAAACACGCAGAGATGGAGGGGCTTGCCCATTATTATGATGTCCGGATCCAACTCCGAACAGGACATCGAACGTAGTTACGCGCTGGGGGCCAATGGCTATATTTCCAAGCCCGTTCATCTCCCCGATATTCTTGCCACCGGACAACGCATCGCCGATTACCTGGTTAACGGCATCCCGCCAGTGGAAACTGCCGGCAGCAACGCCGGACGCCCGTAACCTGAGCCGATTCCGTTTCGGCGTTCCGATCCGCGCATATGCCGCCGCGTCCGTGAGTCACGTGACCGGCATGTTTTACCTGTGTGACTATTCCGCAACCTAACTGTTTGGGGGCTGACAAGCCCGCATTCAATGAGTAGTATTGGGTTAGATCTTTTCGAAGTGTCCTTGCATTCTGGGTGTTTATCGCAATTGACCTTTTTCGTCTGGCCGGAGACGGGAATTTTTTGAAACAGTACGGACCGGAGCCCAATCTTATGTCGACAGCGCTTGGCGGCGAACGACCATTTGAAGTCCTGATCGTGGAGGACAACCCAGGCGACGTCTTCCTGCTGCAGATGGCCTTGGAGACGGTTCGCTTTCCCTTGCACATAACAGTCGTTTCCGACGGAGATGCGGCCATTCAGTACATTCTTGCCAAAAACGCCTCTACGGCCCACCCCCGGCCGGATGTCATGCTGCTCGATTTGAACTTACCCAAAAAGTCCGGCTATGAGGTCCTAACAGCGCTCCGCAAGCATGAGGAAGCCTCCGGCGTCCCGGTACTCATTGTGTCCTCTTCGGACGCCACGAAAGACATACGTCAGGCCTATGAGCTGGGCGCCCACGGTTATATTCAAAAGCGATCAGACCTGGACGATCTCAAACAAGTCGCGGCAGGCATCGAGGCGTTTTGCATCTCCGTAGCTGAACGAGCCGCGAATGCAGATAGCGCGTCCGCATAAATGCCGGTTAGATGGCGGGCGCGCCGAACCAGATCCCGTTCGGGGCGTCCGAGCGCACGGCGACGATGTCCCGCCAGCCGTCGCGATCGATATCGGGATGTCCGTCGCGATTGAGGCCGGCCACTCCAAGAGAGTAGGGCATCGTTTCCTTCCGGCAAGCATGCCAGGGCGGACCGGGAAGCCGCACCGGTTCTGCGAATTGGCGCCGTCCGCGATTGCCGATTAGGAACGCGGCCTTTTTTTGTTCCTCGACGATTGCGAGATCGAGGCGGCCATCTCCATCGAAATCGCCGGCGGGTCCGATGCGGGCCCACGTGTCAGCGGGGCCTATTTTGGTCGATGCCGGGAAGTCTCCCTTGCCGTCATTCCACAGGAAGATACTTTGCCCGCCGTCGCGGTGAGGAACGAAGAGGTCGATGGCACCGTCGAAGCCGGCGGCGGCGACGTCGGGATACCCATCGGCATTGAGGCCGGCGAGAGTGACGTAGCGCGTGGTCCAAGCCGGGTCGCCAAACTCCCCGCTGGCGGTGAACCTTCCTTTGCCATTGTTTTTCTAGATCAGTTTGCGGCCGGGGGCGTCGTTGCCGACGATGATGTCGAGGTGTCCATCGGCGTCGATATCGGCCAAGGCGGCGGAATAGGTTCGATCCGGGGCCGCGCCCAGCTTACTTGCGGAAAAATTCCCCTTACCGTGATTCAGCAGGACGCGATTGAGCAGCGGCCAGCGCCTGGCCCGGCGAGGAAGCGAGGAGGAGAAGCGGGATGAAATATCTTGCGAGGAGGCAGTGCCGGGATCCTATTCGGACGTAGAGTACAGCCGATTGGCGGGCATTACAATAAGGGAACGCTATGGAATGTCTATATGAGGCGGGCATGCTCTCTTTGCGAGGATCCCGCGGGCGAACTTTCGCCCTGATTTTCGCCGCGTCGACTGCCATTTTGGCTCAACCGCCGCAGCAAGGGCAGCGGAGACCGGGAGGATTTGTACCGGGACAGCAGCGCCCCGCGGGAGACCCGGCTGAAATCGCGCACGGCAAAGCCCTTTATGGGATCTCCTGCCGCGGGTGCCATGGGGCGGATCTACGCGGCGGCGACATGGGCGGTCCTAATCTCCTGCGTTCTCAACTTTCGTTAAGCGACCGCGACGGGGAGAAGATCATCCCGGTGATCCAAAAAGGCGTTCCTGGCGGAGCGATGCCGCCGATTCCGATGGGCCCGGAAGACGCAAAGGCCGTCGCAACCTTTGTTCGAAGCATTCTGGCGACGATTGGCGGGCAGGGTAAGCCGCCGAACGCGCAGGAGCCGCCAACAATTTTGGTTGGCGACGCGGCCGAGGGCCAGGCTTATTTTGCGGCGAAGTGCACGAGCTGCCACTCGGCTACGGGCGACTTACAGGGCATCGGGACGAGAATCGCAGATCCGAAGATGCTGCAAAACACATGGGTGGCAGGAGGAGCGCGCGGGGGACGCGGCGGTCCGCCCGCCGCGGCAGCGCGTTCTGAAAAGCGGACGGTGACAGCATCGGTAACTCCGCCCGGAGGAAAAACGATGGAAGGGCGCCTGCTCCGCATCGATCATTTTGTGGTGACGCTGGAGCTTGCCGATGGCAGCTCGCGATCGTTCCGGCGCGAAGGTGACGTGCCGCAGGTTGTTATTCACGATCCGCTGGCCGGGCACCGGGAATTGCTTTCAGTCTATACCGACAAAGAGATGCACAACGTGACCGCCTACCTGGTGACACTGAAATGAAGCTCATCCGATTTTTCTCCTTTGGGTTCTGCTTTGCGGCGGCGCTGTTCGCCCAGGGCGACGGTATATCGCCGAGCGAGTTGCTTAAGCCGCTGAAAGACTCGTGGCCGACTTACAACGGCGACTACTCCGGACGCCGCTACAGCGCACTGAAGGCGATCAACACATCCACGGTCAAGAACCTGTCGCTGGCGTGGAGTATCCGGTTAACGCCTGGAGCGAATCCACCGGCGGGGGGGCGTGGACGATTTGGCGGCGGGCAACCGGCAAAGCTGATTACCGGCGGCGAGGGGACCGGCGAGTTGATGGCAGGCGGCGTGTCGATCAAGGCGTCGCTGCTGGCGGTGGACGGGACATTGTATTTCACGATGCCGGACAATGCGTGGGCAGTGGATGCGCGCGACGGGCGCGAGCTCTGGCACTACTATTGGAAGACGCGAGGCGGTACGCATATCGGCAATCGCGGCCTGGCGATGTGGAACAACTATCTCTACATGGAGACGCCGGACAACTATCTTGTATCGCTCGACGCGAAGACCGGCAAAGAGCGGTGGCACAAGACGATCGCCGATCTCGATCAGGGGTATTTTTCGACGCCCGCGCCGATCGTCGTGGGGAACCATGTGCTTGTCGGGACCGGAAACGATATCGATTCTCCGGGATTCCTGCAGTCGTTCGATCCGGAAACCGGCGAGTTGCAGTGGAAGTTTTACACCGTTCCGATGAAGGCAGGGGATCCGGGCTTGGACACGTGGGCGAGCCTGGACGCGGCGCGGCACGGCGGAGCGCAGACGTGGATTCCCGGTGCGTATGATCCGGAGACGAAGCTCTACATCATCGGCACGGGCAATCCGACTCCCGCTTACACGACCGGCAAGCGTGGCGAAGGGGACAACTTATTCACGTGCTCGCTGGTGGCTATTCACGTCGATACGGGCAAGATGGCCTGGTATTTCCAGACATCGCCGCACGATATGCACGACTACGACTCGGCACAGACGCCGATCCTGGTGGACGCGCCGTTCAACGGGAAGATGCGGAAACTGGTGCTTACGGCGGCGCGAAACGGTTATTTTTTCACGCTTGACCGAGTGACCGGGGAACGGCTGGTGACTTCCAAGTACGGCTTGCTGACGAATTGGGCGAAGGGGTTGAACAAATTTGGCGGCCCCGAGCATGATCCGACGAAGGACCCGACGGTGGGCGGAGCACTCGTCTCGCCAACGTCCGACGGCACGGTGAACTGGGAGCCGCCGGCATACTCGCCGGATACGGGTTTGTTTTATGTTCCGGAAGGGAATGGCTATTCGCTGTTCTATTTGACGGATCTCGATCCACGTGGATCGATGGGACTCGGCGGGAAAGAGGAAGTCAACGTGGGCACCGGGGGCAACTACCTGAGTGCGATTGATTATCGCAACGGCAAGGTTGTGTGGCGTCATCGCTATTACGGAAATGGCGGCGGGGGTGGGCTGTTGGCGACAGCCGGCGGATTGTTGTTAGCCGGCGATGGGATGGGGAGTCTTGTGGCGCACGACGCGAAGACGGGCAAGCCGCTTTGGAATACGCGCATCGGGAATATTACTAATGCGCCGCAGACGTTTCTGCTTGATGGGCATCAGTACGTGACGGTGGCTACGGGCGATACGCTTTGGGCGTTTGTTTTGAACTGAGGAAGCGTTAGCCAGATAACGGCTGGACGCAGAGTTGAGCGGCGTCGAAGGAGTTGGGGTGGTTGAAAGTGACCGTGAGGTTGGACTTGATTTTGATGCAGTCGCAGGCTGGGAGGCCGGCGGGAATGGCCCGCGTAGAGGGGCTCGGCCGTATGGCTGTAGCCGGCGAGGCCAGGAGAGGGAGCGGTATTGAGAGACGCGCCGCCGGTCGAATTCGGGACTAGCGGCTGAAGGCCTGTTCGCGGGAGATGACTCTTATCCAGCCGTTTCCTTCGAGGACCGCATATTCGACATCGCCGAGGGAGGTGAGACCGTGGGCGTTGACGGCGCGGAGGAGATCGAGGCGACTCACGATGGGAGAGTTGCCGAGCCGCTCCTCAAGAACACGGCCCTGGTAGATGAGGACGCGGGGCGCGCGCCAACGGTTGACAAGAAAGCTACCGACAAGGAGTGCGACGGCGACCGCCGCAGCGAGAATTGTGATCGTCATGACTAGGGGAGCGCGATCGTTGAGACGTCGAGTTCATGGCCGCCGATGCCCAGTTTCCAATGGAAGCATCCGTAGTCTTTGACGATGTAGTGAATGAGCACGAGGGTTGTGGATTGGAACATC
Source organism: Acidobacteriota bacterium (assembly GCA_016185425.1). Classification (GTDB taxonomy): domain Bacteria; phylum Acidobacteriota; class Terriglobia; order Bryobacterales; family Bryobacteraceae. The sequence goes on from JACPNQ010000014.1 coordinate 19,445, forward strand.
AACTCGTGCACGGCCGCACTGATGCGGCTGCGAACGGGCGCAGGCTCGATTTTTTCGATGCTCGCGAATTTGTAGAACCCCGATCCGAGGAGCAGGGACTCGTCGGAACCTTTTGGTATGCGCAGTGTGTGGCGGGTTCCGCAGCGGACGAATTTGTCGATTTCCATATTGACGACCCAGCTACGGGAGTGTAGGAGCACGCACCGGGCCAAACGTTAAATGTTGGATAAGATGCAACGATTTGACGAGCGGCAGTGTAAATGCGGAAGGAGAAAGATTCCATGGGCTGTCAAATCTTCCATAGGATCTTTCCGACGCTGGAATTGGCGCGCCGCGTGCAGGTAAGTAGGGTGGGATTGCCCACTCCAGGCTGTCCTGTAACTAACGATAGGAGATTAAGAAAATGGCAAGCAACACTTCCGTTTACGGCATATTTAATGACCGTTACCAGGCTGAGGCCGCGGTGGATCGTCTGCGGGCCGCCGGGTTCCGAAGGGAAGATATTTCCCTGCTTTCCCAAGAGAACGCAGGGACGAAGGATTTGAAGGTCGAAGGGAACACGAAGGCGCCGGAAGGCGCGGCGGCGGGCGGCGCGGTGGGAGCTGTCACAGGCGGCGTGTTTGGCTGGCTGGTGGGTATTGGAACGATTGCAATTCCTGGTTTTGGGCCATTCCTTGCGGCCGGACCGATTATGTCGGCGTTGGCCGGATTGGGCGCGGGGGCGACGGTGGGTGGCCTGGGCGGCGCATTGGTGGGTGCAGGGATACCGGAGTATGAAGCGAAGCGATTTGAGGGTTTAGTGACGAAGGGCGGCGTGCTGATTTCGGTTCATTGCGATGACCGCGACTGGACAGGCCGCGCGAAGAAGTTGTTGAAAGATGGCGGCGCGGAGGAGGTTTCGTCTTCGAGCGAGGCTTCGGCGCAGTATGCGGTTACGGATAAGCCATTGCCTAGGCGGACGGCTTATTAGTTGATTCCTTCCTTGGCGAGGGTTGAGGTGGTTGTGGCGGGCTGGGGGGACACACGCACCTGCGCCCGCGGTGCGGGCTACGGCGCGAATGTCCCCGGCGTTGGGTGCTTGAGGGGATTCTGGCCTTCCTTTGGGTTCGCCGACCTTCTTTGGCGCGGGTTGGGGTGGTTGTGCGGGCTGGGGGACACACGCACCTGCGCCCGCGATGCGGGCTACGGCGCGAATGTCCCCGGGTTTGGGTGCTTGAGGGGATTCTGGCCTTCCTTTGGGTTCGCCGACCTTCTTTGGCGCGGGTTGGGGTGGTTGTGCGGGCTGGGGGGACACACGCACCTGCGCCCGCGATGCGGGCTAGGGCGCGAATGTCCCCGGCGTTGGGTGCTTGAGGGGATTCTGGCCTTCCTTTGGGTTCGCCGACCTTCTTTGGCGCGGGTTGGGGTGGTTGTGCGGGCTTGGGGGACACACGCACCTGCGCCCGCGGTGCGGGCTACGGCGCGAATGTCCCCGGGTTGGGTGCTTGAGGGGTTTTCCCTTTGGATTTTTCCTTTGAAGTGTCTCCGGAATGCCGTTAGAACGATAGGCGGAGGCCGAAGCGGAATTTACGCTCGTCGCTGGCGCTGGTGATGGCCATGAAGTTGTTGGCGTTCACTACGGCGCCGGAGGCGTTCAGTGTCATGTTGCTGACGTTCGCGGCGGGGTTCCCGAAGCGGGGCGTGTTGGTGAAGTTGAAGGCCTCCGCCTTAAACTGCAGCACAATCCGCTCGGTGAGCTTGAAGTCCTTGAACATGGCCAGGTCCGCTTTCTGAAAGCCGGGGCCGCGGACGGCGTCGCGGCCCATGGTGCCGAAGCGGAAGACGTTCGATGGACGCTGGAAGTTGGGGTCCCGGAAGGACGTGACGGCGTAGTATTGGCTGCCGGGGCCGGCGTCACCGATTTTCACGAGCTCGCCGATCTGATCGGCGGTTTGGGAGGACCCCGGCGCGTTGAGCGATGTAGATGAGGCGCCGACAGTGAACGGTGTTCCGCTATAGGCACTGTAGATGCCGTTGACGCGCCAGCCTCCGGCGACTGCGTCGGCGAAGCCTTTGAGATTCATCGGACGGCCTTTACCGAAGGGAAGCTCGTAGACCCAGCTCATGACGAACATGTGGGTGCGATCGTAGCCGGCGAGGGCGCGGTTGCGGCGAATGGCGCTGGGGAGGTTCGTGAGCGGGAGCCCGGCCCAGCCATCGTCGTCGCTCATGTTAATGGCCTTCGACCAGGTATAGGCGCCTTTCAGGAAGAGGCCCTTGGCCATGCTCTTGTTGAGCGAGGCCTGCAGGGCGTGATAGCTGGAACTGGCCCAGCCGTCCCACATGAGCGTCTCAATGAGGCGGTTCTGCGTGGCGACGAGGGGGCGCCCAGCGGGGCCGCTGCCGATGGGCGCGGCGTTGATGTCGATATCGAGGAACTGACGAACGGTTTGATTGCCTACGTAGCCGACGGAGGCGAGGAGCTCGGCGGGGAGGCGGCGCTCCATGGTGTAGTTCCAGCTATGGATGTAGCCGCGGTGGAGCTCGCCACCCCAAGGGCTGCGTGGACCCATGTTGACAGTGGGCGGAAGAACGACGGTACCGGAACTGATGTCGGGCGTGGGCACGTCGGGGATACCCTTCGAGAGTGTGCTGTAGTAGCCAAACTGCGTGGGCGCGACCCAGGAGGCGGCAATGGTGGCGGGGTAGAGGCCGCGGAGGGGTCGCGAGATGACCATGGGGTTGTACGTCACACCGTAGCCGGAGCGGATGACGGTTTTCTCGTCGAGGCGCCAGGCGAAACCGACACGCGGGGCGAAGAGTTTTTTCGAAACCGACATGCCGTTGTTGGTGGGGATGTTGCCGACGCCCCCGATGGTGACGAGGTTGGTGGCGGGATCCCAGCGCTCGAGGCCGCGGCCGTCGCCGCGGGTCATCAGTGGGTAGTATTCGTAGCGCAGGCCGAGGTTGAGGGTGAGTTTACGATTGACCTGCCAGCGGTCCCGGAAGTACAGGCCGTGCTGCCATTCCTGGGTCTTCATGTCGAAGAATTGAACCGACTTGTCGGCGCTGCCGAGGATGTCCAGGAGTCCGGCGGCGTATTGGTGCGTGGCGCGGGCGACTTGCCCTTGGAGGACAGTGGCGTTGCCTGTGGGGGTCAGGTTGCCGCGGGGGTTGGCGATTTCGGGCTGCCAGTGATTGAGGGCATGGCGGATGATGTCGATGCCCCAGCGGAATTCATGCGCTCCGTGGATCTTGGAGAAATTGGTGGAGTAGGTGTAGCTGCGATCGGCGTAGAAATTCGGGTTAGAGGCCGAGCAGTTGCCCCACGCGGTGAAGCCGTTGTTGATGCAGGGTTGGCCGGAGTAGCGTTCGACGCCGGCGAAGGCCTTGCCGCCGTTCGTGCCGGGGATGCCCCAGATCGCTGAGCCCCAGTTCTTGCCGTAGTCGGGACCGGTGGCGACATTGGAGAAGCGGGTATGACCGAAGACTCCGTCGATGAGGAAGGTAGGCGTGAGGGTGTAGTTAAAGCCGAAGGTGGGGATGTCGACACGCACGTCGGCTTTGCCTAGCTGGCCGAGGGCAGGACCGGTCAGTTCGCCAAGCGCGCCGGCACCCTGGACAGGCGCCTTCATCAGCGAGTATTTACCCCAGACCATGAGTTTCCGGGTGACGTTGTAGTTGGACTTGATGTCGTATTGATCGCGTGTAAGCGCGAGGGTGGCGGAAGAGGCGTAGTTGCCGGTGAGGCCGAAGGCATCCTGTGCCGGCTGGTTTGGAAGCGGCGCCAGGGCCTGGATCTTTGTCCAGGTTGGGGAGAAGCGGTTGGAAGGAATCTGGTTGTTGGCGAAGGGGACGCGGCCGGCGCCATTGGCATCGCCCGTGAGGGGGTCGTAGATATTGCCGAGCCCCGCATAGGCGGAGAAGTTGCCGGCGCGGATATCAGCGGGCGGCGTGGAGAAGTTGCCGAATTGCGCGGTGCGCTCAGAGGTGCGTTCGTAGCTGAAGAAGTAGAAGAGTTTGTTTTTGACGATCGGCCCGCCGACAGTGAAGCCGGGGATGTTGACGATGGATTTGGGCAGGATGGGCTTCGGTGTGGCCTGCTGGAAGAAGTAAGGGCGAGCGTAGAGGTGCTGGTTATCGTGATACCAGAAGGCAGAGCCGCGGATCTGGTTGGTTCCGGATTTCGTGGCGACAGTGACGGCGGCGCCGCCGGCCATACCCTGTTCGGCATCATAGGCGGAGGTGGAGATGTTGACGGTTTCGATGGACTCGACGGGGGGATTGTAGAGGGTGTGGTGGGGGAGCCAGATGTAGACGTTCGTCGCGCCGTCGACGCGCGTGTTGTTGTTATTTCGATTGGTGCCGTTGACGTTGGTGGTGAGAGAGCGCTGCGGAGAGGCGCCGACGGAATTCTGGAACGCGGCGGGGGTGGCGCCGGGCACGAGGTTGAGCAAGCTCTGGAAGTTTCGATAGGCGGGGAGGGGGAGTTCGACGACGGTTTTGGAGGAGATCTCGGCGCGCGTATCGGAGCGGTCCGTCTGGAGTGTGGCGGCGGTGGCTTCGATGGTGATCCTGTCACTCACCTGGCCGACTTCGAGCCGGTTTTCGACGCGGGTCACGTTGTTGATGGTGACGGTGATGCCGGTGCGGGTGAGGGTGCGGAAGCCGGCGGCGGAGACAGCCATGGTGTAATCGCCGGGGAGGAGGCTGGCGGCGGTGAAGCGGCCGGAGTCATCGCCTTTGACTTCGCGGGCGGCGCCGGTGGCGGTGTTGGTGAGGGTAACGGTGGCGCCGGGTATGACAGCGCCTGTGGGATCTTCCACCGTGCCGACGATGGAGCCATAGAGGACCTGTGCGGAGATCGATTGGGCGGCGGCGCAACTGAAGAGAACAAGGGCCGCGAGCGTGCGGAACCCTCTGGGAGAATGGAGTGTACTCATTTTCAATTCCTCTCGTGAACCAACAGAGGTTTGGATGGACGACAGCAGGGTGGTTCCAGTTGTAAATGATAACGGGCGACGGGGAAAAATGAAAGTCTGTTTATGCCCCGGCGGAGAAGCCGGGGCATACGGGGACTTCTAGAAGAGCAGCTTTATGCCGAGTTGGATCTGGCGGGAGCTGCCGAGGTCGCCGCGGGTGGTGCGGGTGGCGGTGATCTGACCGAAGTTTGCAGCGAGGAGGTTGTTGACGGGCTGGCCGAAGTTCGGGTGGTTGAAGAGATTGAACGCTTCGGCGCGGAACTGGACGGAAACACTCTCGCGGATGCGCGTGTTCTTCGCAACGGAGAAGTCGATATCCTGGAAGCCCGGGGCGGTGAGGATGTTGCGGCCGGCGTTGCCGAAACCGGTAGCCTGCTGGGTGAAAGCGGCGCGGTTCACGAAGCCGGATGGGTCAGGATTCGGCGTGTAGAGCGGAACGCCGAGGTTGACGAAGGGCCGGTTAAAGGCGAGGAGGCTGCCCCTGGCGTCCGCGGCGTTGATGATCGGACTGAAGGGGTTGCCGGATTGGAGATTCACGATGGGGGCGACGGTCCAGCCATCCATCAGACGGCGGGTGAGGCCGTTGGGACCTTTCGGCAGGGGGAGTTGATAGACACCGCTGAGGACGAAGCGCTGCCGGGCGTCGAAATCGGAGAGGGCGCGCTCGGCGGCGAGGTTGCGGTAGTCCTGCACCTGCGGATTGGAGCTGCCGACGGAGTTGTTGTCTATGGACTTGGAGAAGGTGTAAGAAGTTTGGAAGGTGAGTCCCTTGGTGAATCGCTTTTCGGCGCTGAGCCAGAGGCCGTTGTAACTGGAGTTAGATACGGACTGCTGATAGGTGATGCTGGAGAAGCCGGGGATTGGGCGGACGCCGAGGATGCCCTGGTTCAGATCGCCCAGGATACGCAGATGGCGGCCGGTGCTGCCGACGTAGGTAGCTTGGAAGACAGTTCCGAAGGCTTCGTGCTGGATATTTGTATTGTAAGAGAGGACGCGGCCGCTCTTGAAGTTCGGGTCGATGGCACCGATGGCGCTTGATCCTCCGGGCGGAACAGCGAAGGGATTGGCGACGTTGATGTTACTCGTGTTATTGACCGAGGCGGAGAAGGGCGGATTAGTAGACAGGCCGCCGAGTATGTTCGTGACGGGCTGGTCATAATAAAAACCAGTGCCGCCGCGGATGACGGTTTTGCCTTTACCGATGGGGTCATAACTGAAACCAATGCGCGGTCCAAAATTCGTGTACTGCTTTTGATAGGGCAGATCGACGCCGTTCGTCCCGATGGGGACGAGCTTATTCTGCGCGATGTCGTACACGCCGAGGCGATTGTGGATTTCGCGGGGAATGCCGTTGTACTCCCAGCGGACGCCAAGATTCAACGCGAGGCGCTGCGTAATCTTGAAGTCGTCCTGCACGAAAATTCCGAGGGCGTTGACGCGGTAGCCGGGCGTGACGGCGAGCGCGGTTTCGGTGGCCGAGCTAGGGGTGCCGGCGAGGAAGGTGGCCATGGAGGCGAAGTTGATGATGCCGCCTGTACCGTAGTTGAAGTTGTTGTTACGGAAGCGGCGGTATTCGGCCCCGATTTTCAGGGAGTGGCGGCCTTTGATGACGGCGAGCGTGTCGTTGTACTGGAAAGTAGTATCGCCGCGGCCCTGGGGGAAGCCGCTGATGCCGCCGAATTCGGGACCGCCGCCACCACCGCCGGCGACGATGATTTGCGGGAAGACGGAGGACGGAGACCTGATGCCGAAATCGTTCGGGTTCAACTTCGTGTCCTGCATGAAGTCGATGCGGACGCGGTTGAGCCCGGCGCGAAATTCGTTGGTGACGGTTGGGGCGAGGATCTTGGTGTAGCCGATGGCGAGTAGCATGCGCTTGGCGGGCCTGGTGTCACCGAAGCCGGGAAGATTGTTGTTCTGCAGGGTGGGCTCGGTGCGCTCATCGCGATTGGAGATGAAGGTTCCGAAGAGCAGGTCGTTGGGCGTGAAGGAGTGATCGAAGCGGCCGGTGAACTGATTCAGCGTGCGGCGGCGGGGCGCGGAGCCCTGGAAGAAGCCGCCGGTGGAGTCATTGGCGCGGGGAATGAGTGGGAGCAGTTGCTTGATGACCGGGTTAGTGACGGCGGCCCGCTGCACCTCGTTGGGGACAGGAGCATTTAACGTTGCGACTTCCCGGCCCTGGCGGCCTTCATAGCTGTGGAAGAAGAAAGTCTTATTGCGGATGATAGGTCCGCCGATGGAGTAGCCGAAGATATTGCGTTTGAAGGGAGCGATGGGCTGGTTGGCGCGGTCGAAGAAGTTTTTGGCGTCGAACCTTTCATTGCGGACGAATTCGAAGGCGCTGCCATGAAAGCCGTTGGTACCGGATTTGGAAACGGCATTGATGATGATGCCGGCGTTGCGGCCATATTCGGCATTGAAGGAGTTGGTTTGTACCTTGAACTCCTGGATCATGTCGATGTTGGGCTGAAAGGTGATCTGGTTCTGCACCATATCACTCAAGTTGATTCCATCGAAAAGATAGTTTGTGGAATCTTCACGGGTGCCGCTGGCGTTGATGCCGGAGATACCGATGCCGCTGGGCGCGGCGAGGAACGTACGGTTGCTGGTGCTGGGGACGACCGTGCCTGCGGTGAGGAGCGCCAGATCGAGGAAGAAGCGGCCATTTAGGGGGACTTCGACGATTTTCTTGGTGTCGACAACGGTGCCGAGGCTGGACGATTCCGTTTGTACGCCGCCTGCGGATGCTTCGACCGTGAGTACGGTGGCCGTGTCACCGACTGTGAGAGAGACATCGACACGGCCGCGCTGTGTGACAGCAAGGACGATGTCATTTTGCAGGAAGGTACGGAAGCCGGCGCGCTCTATTTTGAGGGAGTAAGTTCCGGGCCGGACGACGGGGAATTCATAGTTACCGGAGTCGTCCGTTTCGGTGGATTGCGCCACCTTGGTTTGTTGGTTAGTCAGCGTAGCCTTGGCTGAGGGAATCGTCGCGTCTTGTGGATCTCTCACTGTTCCCGTAAGCGCGGCACTCTGCGCCAATGCGGGAATTGACATGGAGAGAAGCGCGAAGGCAATCACGAGCGGTCTGCGTTGCATATTGCACTCCTGAGCGAGAATTGATCCGAATGTAGCACGCAAAGGGGGGGGGAATTGTAACAAATAAAGAGCCCCGGCTGAGTGGCCGGGGCTCTATGGCGGACAGTGTTAGGGAACAGTTTAGAACTGGTTCCAGAGGTATTGGTTGTAGACCTCGTGGTGGAACTGGACTTCGGCGGGCTTGACGACTGTGCCGAGGAGGCGGGAGCAGCGGTCGGCCGACGCCTGCTTGAGATCGGCGTAGCGGCCCTTGACGTCGTCACCAAGCAGCTTGCCGGTCCATTCGGCGTTCCTGAAGTTTGTCAAGGCGTCGTAGATGTTATCCGGCAGGTAGCGTTCGGCCTGGCGGAGATTCTTCACCTTGCTGATGTCGCCCTCAAGACCGGTCTTGAACACCGTGTAGAGCACGAGGTAGGGGTTCGCGTCCGGGCTCACCGAGCGGACTTCCACGCGGGAGCTCTTTTCGTTGCCGATCGGGATACGGATCATCGAGCCGCGATCGACCGGCGAAGCCTTGATCTGGTTCGGTGCTTCAAAGTGTGGATCAAGCCGGCGGAAGGCATTGACCGAGGCATTGAGGAGCAGGCAGATGTCGTTGCCGTGCGTGAGGATCTTATCGACGAAGCTCCAGGCGAGCTTCGAGATCTTTTCGTCGCCCTTCGGATCCCAGAAGAGGTTTTTGCCCTTCTGTGAGATGGACACGTTGGTGTGCATGCCGCTGCCATTTACGCCGACGACAGGCTTCGGGAGGAAGCTGGCGGTGAGGCCCATCTTGGTGGCGACCTGCCGGCAGATTAATTTATAGAGCTGGATCTGGTCCGCCGCGGAGACGACATCGCCGTAGCTGTAGTTGATTTCAAACTGCGACGGCGCGACTTCGGGATGGTCCTTCTCGTTCTCGAAACCCATGGCGCGCTGCACTTCGGCCACCGAGTCGATGAACGTGCGCAGCGGATCACTCGGCAACGAGTGGTAGTAGCCGCCGGTGTTGACGTACTCAAACTTGCCGGTATCGTGGAATTTCCGCTCGGCGTCGGTTCCATTGAAGAGGAAGCCTTCAATCTCGTTAGCAGCGTTGAGGGTATAGCTTTTGCTCTCGTACATCGACGCGGCATAGCCCTTCAGGACGCCGCGAATGTCGCCGTTATAGGGGCTGCCGTCTTTGTCGATGACTTCGCAGAAAGCCAGAACTTTGCCTGAACCGAACATGTCCGAGGGGGCATGATAGAAGGCGCCCCAGTCGATGCCAAGCCGTAGGTCGCTCTCGCGCTGAGGGGTAAAACCGCGGATGGACGAGCCGTCAAACGTCAGGTTGTCCCAGCTCTTCAGCAGGAACTTCTTGTCGTAGTCGAGCATGTGCAGGCGGCCTTCGAGGTCACTGAAGAGGACGGTGATGGCCTTGATGCCCTTTTCGTCGGTGAGATACTTCAGCCTGTCTTCCCGAACTTGATCCGCAGGAACACGCTCTTTCCGCTGCTGCTTAATTGCCAGGTTCTTCTCTTCCAGCTCTGCATAAGAGAGCTCCAAAAACTCGCGCAAGTTGCTCAATTCAATCTCCTCAAGACACGGGGTGGGGAACGGCGGAAATCGCCGCCACTGTTCGATTATAGGCGTGTGCGTGTGATTTGCGGGCTTCCAACGGGGCACTTTTTCAAACGAATATATTTATGGACCCTATTAGGATTCGTTGGTTGTGGCGGAGACCGCACCCTCGGCGAGGCGGATTTGGAGCCGCGTTCCCGGGGGCGCGGCGGCGGGTGAACGGAGGACCGAACCGCTGGGGAGGGTGACGACGGCAAAGCCTCGATCCAGTATTTGCAAGGGGTTAAGGGCGCGGAGGCGGGTGATTTGGATTTCGTGACGGGCGCGGGACTGCGTGAGCCGGCTGCGGATGGCGGCTTGGAGGCGGGCACCGGCAGTTTGCGCCTGATGGCGGGCGGATTGCAAACGGAGGCGGAGGTCGAGACGGCGGAGGCGGCGGTCGAGTTGCTCCCAGACGGCGCGGGAATCGACGAGTTCCCGGGTGATCGCTGAGCGGAGGGATTGCGACGCATCGTCGAGGCGCTGGCCGGCGCGGAACAGGCGGCGTTCGACGATCATCTGGACGCGCTGGGTGCCGAGTTCGCCGAGCTGGCGCGCGGCGCGGGAGATGCGGAGGTGGATGGCCTGTGCGATGCGGGACTGTGCGGCGGAAACCAGGTTGAAGATGGTTTCGCGCGATTCGGTGACAATTTCGGCGGCCGCGGAGGGAGTGGGGGCGCGGCGGTCGGCGACGAAATCGGCGATGGTGAAATCGGTTTCGTGGCCGATGGCGGAGATGACGGGGACACTGCTGCGGGCGATGGCGCGGGCGACGGATTCTTCGTTGAAGGTCCAGAGGTCTTCGAGGGAGCCGCCTCCGCGGGCGAGTATGATGACATCGGCCCAGGGGTTTGCGGAGAAGTACTCGAGACCGGCGATGACCTGTTCGGCAGCGCCGGGACCCTGGACCTGGGCGGGGAAAAGGCGAAGATGGAGGCCGGGGAAGCGGCGTTCGACAACGTGCAGGATGTCCCGAATGACGGCGCCGGTGGGGCTGGTGACGATAGCTATGCGGCGGGGAAGACGCGGGAGGGGGCGTTTGCGGGCTTCGTCGAAGAGGCCTTCGGCGGATAATTTCTTTTTCAGTTTTTCGAAAGCAGCCTGGAGGGCGCCGGCACCGACTGGTTCGATAGCGTCGACGATGAGCTGATATTCGCCGCGGGGTTCGTAAACTTCGATGCGGCCGTGGACTAGGACCTCGTCGCCGTCGCGGGGCTTGAACTTGACGAAGCGGAACGATCCTTTCCAGCAAGCGGCGCGGAGTGTGGCGCGTTCGTCCTTGAGGGTGAAATAGGCGTGGCCGGAGGCGGCGAGCTTGAATCCGGAGACTTCGCCGCGGACCCAGATGCCGGAATAGGCGCCGGTAAGAAGCTCGCCGATCTCGGATGTGAGATCGCCGACGGTGTATTCGCGACGGGCGACGAGAATCGGGTCCATTGTGATTTGCTAGTCTGGACGAGTTATCATCCCATTCTTCCACGTGGAGGTTCAATGAGTCCGAAGGATGTTTTGGCGTTTGCGAAGGCCGAGGGGGCGCGGCAGGTGGATATCCGTTTCACGGACATTCCGGGATTGCAGCATCACATCACCTATCCGATCTCGCAGTTGACGGAGGACTCGTTTGAAGAGGGGTTTGGAATTGACGGGTCCTCGATTCGCGGATGGGCGGCGATCAATGAGAGCGACATGCTGATCATTCCGGATCCGCCGACGGCGATTATGGATCCGTTTTTCGAAGTGCCGACGATCATTATGTTAGGCACGATCCAGGATCCAATTACGAAGCAGCGGTACGATCGGGACCCGCGTAACATCGCGCGGAAGGCGGAGGCTTATCTTACTAACTCCGGGCTGGCGGATACTTGTTACTTCGGGCCGGAGGCGGAGTTTTTTGTATTCGATAATGTCCGGTTTGAATCCAACCGGCATTCGGCCTTCTACGAGATCGACGCGGAAGAGGGACAGTGGAACAGCGGGCGGAAGGAAAACAACCTGGGCTACCGGCCGCGTTACCGCGAGGGGTATTTCCCGGTGCCGCCGACGGATCATTACCAGGATCTGCGGGCGGAAATGGTGGAGGTAATGGAAAAGGCCGGTCTGGTGATCGAGTGCCATCACCACGAAGTAGCGACGGGCGGGCAGTGCGAGATCGACCAGAGATTTGACACGCTCGTGCGAGCCGCGGATAACATGATGACTTATAAGTACATCGCGCGGAACGTGGCCTACCAATACGGTAAATCGGTTACTTTCATGCCGAAGCCGTTGTATGGGGATGCGGGAAGCGGGATGCATTGTCATCAATCGCTGTGGAAGGACGGGCAGCCGTTGTTTGCCGGGGATGGGTATGCGGGACTAAGCCAGATGGCGTTGTGGTATCTGGGCGGCCTATTGAAACATGCCCGGGCACTGTCGGCAATTATCGCGCCCACGACGAATAGCTATAAGCGGTTGGTGCCTGGTTATGAGGCGCCTGTGAATCTGGCGTATAGCCGGAGGAACCGTTCGGCGGCGTGCCGGATTCCGATGTACTCCTCGAGCGCGGCGGCGAAGCGTGTCGAGTTCCGTCCGCCGGACCCGAGCTGCAATCCGTACCTGGCGTTTGCGGCGATGCTGATGGCGGGGCTGGACGGGGTGTTGAATAAGATCGATCCGGGCGAGCCGCTCGATAAAGATATTTATGATTTATCGCCGGAGGAACTGAAGCGGGTGCCGTCGATGCCGGCGTCGCTGGAAGAGGCGCTGTATTGTTTGGAAGAGGATCACCACTTTCTGCTGAAGGGCGATGTGTTTACAGAGGAGTTGATTGAGACCTATATCGCCTATAAGGGGAAGCACGAAGCGGACGCTGTGAGGCTGCGGCCGCATCCGTTTGAGTTTTCGTTGTATTACGACATTTAGAGATTGCTGAAACCGGATTCCCTTTCTGTGCGTCTGGACTGCACAACGGGTAGTAACAGGGAGGGGTTATGCGGCTTGCAGCGTCTGCAGGGGTGCTTCTATTTGCGCTTGCTTTCCCGGGGTGTGGGACGGCAGCCGTTTATATTGATGAGGCCAAAGTCCGGGCCGAGTTAAGAGACGGGAAGACGGTGATCGTGCTTCCTGCGGAGAATAGTGGCAGCCGGGCAGTCGGGGCGAGTGTGTTTGCCGAATGGCTGAGCCCGAAAGACTCCACTTTGGGCGAGGCGAGGGTTGCGGTGCGGATTGAACGTGGGCGGTCGGAGATCATTGTTCCGCTGGCGTTGCGGTTTCCATCGATCTGGACGAGACTGCGATACACGGTGGATCCGGAGCGGGCGGACGCAGGGATATTCGGGCGTATTCAGTCGACGCTCCCGCTGGCGCGAATTGCGGAGCACGTCTTTACGGTGCGGACGGATTTGGCGGGCAGACCGCGGCCGGGAGCGCCGGTGACCGTGTATGCCCGGGCGGAGCATCCGGTGACTAAGAAGGCGGTAAAAGCTGTGGCGTGGAATGCAGTATTGGCAGTTGGAAAGAAGAGCATCAAGCCAAACGATGTGACGGCGTTGGACGCTGAATTCTCCGCGTTTACGTTTGCCGTTCCAGAGGATGCGGAATCGTTGGAGGTATTGGTTACGGGAAGTAGTGGCGACTTCGCGCAGGATGCCCGGGTGGAAGTGCAAATAGAAGAGAAGCCGGCGGTGAAGGTGCAGACCGATAAGCCGATCTACCAACCAGGGCAGACGATCCATTTCCGTGCGCTGGTGCACGATGCGCGAGGCAAAGCCGCGGCGGGCGCGAAGGTTGCATTGCACATCGACGATCCGGAAAACGAACGCGCGCTCACAAGGGAATTGACTGCATCGCGGTTTGGCGTGGTGCAGGCTGATTACGCGCTTCCGGAGCGGGCGGTGCCGGGGGTGTACCGGATGCGAGTGCGGATGGATGACGACGAGATCGGCCATCACGCGGTACAGGTGAAGCGGTACGAACTGCCGGCGTTTCGTGTGTTGGCGAAGAGCGAAAAATCCGCGTATTTGGCTGGTGAAAAGGCGTATGCGGTTGTATCGGGCGAGTATCTATTTGGCAAGCCTGTGCCGCGTGGCGCCGTAAAGATTGTGCGGACCGAGAATCCGCACTGGAACCGGGAGACGAGGAAGTACGAGTCAAACGAGAAGACGGTTGCGGAGGGAGTGGCGGGAGAAGACGGGAAGTTTCGGGCGGAAGTCCCCGCGCCAATTGATCCGGAACGAGAGGGGCGTTACGAGGACTTGCATTTCGCGGCATACGTGAAAGACCCGTCATCCGGCCGTTCCGAGCAAAGGCGGTTCGATGTGCGGATCTCGAAGGAGCCGGTGCATGTCTATCTGCATCCGGGACTGGGAGGCGGATCGCTTCCATTTGCGGCATATGTCTCGACATACCGGGCGGACGGAAGTCCCGTTCCGGCGAGCGTGGAAATTGTTTCGGACGGGAAGACAGAGCAAGTCCAGACGAATCGTTATGGGGTTGGGAAAGTGTACCTGCGGCCAAGGGAGAGCGGGGAGCTCAAGCTGCGGGCAGTAACCGCCGAGGGCGGCGCCGGTACGTTGACTGAACCATGGCTGGCGTACCAGGGCCGCGCATGGCGAATGACGGCGCAGCGGACGATTCACCGAGTTGGGGAGGCTGTGACACTCCGGCTAACGGCCCCCGCGTCCGCCGCCGAGGGCGAAACGGTGATGGTTCATGCCATTGCGGGAGGGCGGCGTGTGGCGAGCCGCGTGGTCCAGATGCGTGGGCGGACGGGAGAGGTAGTGTTTCCGAATCAGCGCGAATTCCGACGCGTCGTGACGTTCCTGGCGGCGGGAGCGAGTGAACTGGGTTCGTGCAACACCATATTTCCGGATGGAAGCGATCTGGCAATGGAGGTTAAGACCGATAAGACCGTGTACCGGCCAGGGGAGAAGGCGACGGTGCAGTTGAAGGTTTTGAACGCCGATGGCAGCGGAGAGGAGGCGGCGCTGGGATTGGCGATAGTGGATCGGAGCGTGATGGAACGGGCGCGAACGGATTCCGAATTCGGTCAGCGGCCCTGGTTCGGATGCGCCTTTTGTGCCGATCAGGGGGAGTTTGAGATGGGCGGCGTGCGGGTGAACGATCTATTTCACCTAAAGAGTTGGACGGCGGAGTTGGACCTGGTTGCCGAGGCGCTGGTAGCGGGCGGAATGGGAGGATTGGCGCAGAATTCTAGTGAGGATTGGGATACGCCCCCACAGTTTGCCAGCATCCTAACGCATGAGAAGGCGGCGAGGGAGATGGTCGAACGGTATTATGCCGTGACGATTGAATTTCCCAGGGATATCGCGACATTCTATGCGGCGATTGGGAGGGTTGGCTGGGATTTCCGGGATCCGTGGGGCACTGCCTACAAACCTGCGTTCAGCGTGGACGGAACGAATTATGTGATTACGATTGGCAGTGCCGGGCCGGATAAGCGACATGGCACAGCGGATGACTTCGTTGCGTTTACACTGCAAAAACAGTATTTTTTGCCGCTGCGCGCGATGATTCATGCAGCGTTGATGAAGGGTGGGGACTATCCGGCGACGGCGGAGGGCTTCGCGGAGGAGTTGAAGGAGAGCGGGTTATTGTTCGCTTTGTTGCGAGACCCTTGGGGTACACCGTACCGGGCAGGGGTTTCGACGCGCGGGATTATGCGATCGATAGAGATGCGGAGTGCCGGGCCCGACGGGGCATTCGGCACATCCGATGACGTTGTTGTCGAGACGTTTCACGGAACGTACTTCGAGAAGGAAAGAACGCGGATAGAAGCCGCGGTGCGGTCCGCAGTGCAGCCGCCTCAGACGCTGGAGGCGTTTGAGGCCGTGCTGCGGAGCGCGGGCATTTCAGTTGAGTCTTATCGAGACGCGTGGGGGAATCGCTACCGCGCGGCGAGTACGATTCGCAGCGAATACCGGGACAAAACGAATACGCGTATTGTCGGCGATTTCGGGCAGCCGGGAACGGTGGTCCGCGAGATTGTTCCCGTCACCCAGAAGATCATCACGTTCGCACTGCGCAGCCGGGGCGAAGACGGCACCGAGGGTACATACGATGATTTCGACGTCGTGCGAATTCCGGTGATTATGTCGACGGAATCGGCGGGCGGAGATCAGCAGACGCCGCAAAAGGGGGAGTTGTTAAAGGGAACCGGTGGAATCTCCGGCGTCGTGACGGACGCAAGCGGCGCGGTTGTCCCTGGTACGAAAGTGACGCTGGTCGCCGCGTCAGGCGCGGAGTTTGAGACGGAGACCGGACCGGATGGCGTGTACCACTTCCTTTCCGTCCCGGCCGGTGTCTATACGGTGCGAATGAGCAATACAGGATTTATGCTCCGCGAGATTGCTCGCGTGCCCGTTGTGGAGGGGAAAACGACGGCTGCCGACGCTGAGCTGCAGGTGGGGAGCGTCACGCAGATGGTTGCGGTGGAGGCGGAGGCCACCTTGCTGCAAACGTCGACGAGTTCGATGGTTGCTTTGTCTGCCGCGACGGCGACGCCGCGGGTGCGGGAGTATTTTCCGGAGACGCTGCTGTGGTTGCCGGAGGTGACCACCGACGCGAATGGGCGGGCGAAAGTGGAGGTGCCTCTAGCGGATTCAGTGACGACATGGCAGATGGCGCTGTTCGCATCGACGCGGGATGGGCGGTGGGTAGACGGCGCGGGGGACATTCGCGCCTTTCAGCCGTTCTTTCTGGACTTTGTGCCGCCCGCCGTGTTGACGGAGGGAGACCGCGTGGAGATGCCGGTGACGGTTCGGAACTACGAGACGAACGCGCAGAAGTTGGGCTTGCGGTTTGAGGCGGGAGATTGGGCGAACGTATCCGGACCGGCTGCGAGCTCGGTAACGGTTCGAGCGGGCGAGAGTGCGAATACCGTTTTTGCCGTGACCGCGGTGAAGACAAGAGACAATGCGACAGCAACGATTACGGCGCGAACGGCTCGCGGCGGAGACGCGATCAAGAAGCCGCTGCAGGTGCATCCAGACGGACAAAAGCGCACGCAGATTCACGGCGGAATGCTGGGAGGCGGAATGACGATGCTGGCGACGGTTTCTCAAGACGCGATTCGAACAGCGACGCGCGGAGAGTTGCGACTATACTCGAATCATGCGTCGCTGATTTGGGAGAGCGCGGGCAGCATCGATCGTATGCCTCATGCCTGTGCGGAACAGACGATTTCGGCGGGGATGGCGAGCTTCATTGCGTTGCGGTTCGCACGGGCTACGGGAATCAAAGATACGAAGCGGGAAGAACTGGCACTGCGAAGCGTGCGGGATACCGTGGCGGATTTGCTGGCGCGGATAAACGGCGACGGCGGCGTGCCCTACTGGCCGCGGGAAGAGAGCGATCCGGCGGTGACCGCGCACGCATTACAGTTTCTGTTGGAAGCGAGAGGAATAGCCACGGTAGACGAGGACGTCCTCAATGAGATGGCTGCGTGGCTTGCCGGGAAACAGAGTGAGGATGGGCAATGGAAGGTGCAGGGGCGTGATAGCGAGACGCGATCGTTGTTGCTGACTGCCCTGGCCGCGCGGGCACTGGCGGCCGCGACGAACGCGGGCATTTCCGTACGCGAAGGGACCTTGGGCAGCGCATATCACCACTTGGCCAGGTTCACGATGGAGTACGGAGAACCATACACGCTGGCGCAGTTTGTCCTGGCGGCGTTAGACACTGGCGACGACGCGCTTGCGGCCAATGGGGTTGCACGGCTACTGGCGGGTGCGCGGAAAGAGAGGGACGGCCTGTATTGGGATTTGCGAGCGAACACGCCATTCTTTGGATGGGGTGCCGCGGGACGGTTGGAGACAACAGGGTTGGCAGTGAGCGCGCTGGCGGCGTGGCGGGCGAAGCATGCGGAGGACAAGGCAGCGGAGGCGGCGATCCAGGGCGGCGTGATGTTCCTGCTGCGCAACCGGGATCAGTGGGGTGGTTGGTTTTCGACGCAGGCCACAGTGCGGTCCATGCGGGCGGTTGCCGATTCCGTAGAGGGAAAGTGGGCTGTTAGCGATTCCAGCGCCGAGGCGCGGATCATTGCCGGCGGAAAGGCGGTGAAGGCCGTGCCGCTCCAGGGAGTGGATCCGATTATTGTGGACATTTCCGCATACCTGCAGCCGGGGGAGAACCGCGTCGAAGTATCGGGACGTACGGGAACGCTCGCGCGGTTGACGGTAGACGAGTGGGTGCCATGGACAAAGGCCGAGCGCCAAGCGAATCCGGAGTTGCGGATGTCGGTCACGTTCAACCGTGTTGCGATGAGTGTGGGGGAGGCAGTACGTTGCTCCGTGCGCGCGGAGCGAGTGGGCTTCCGGGGATATGGAATGATGATGGCGGAAGTGGGTCTGCCGCCGGGAGTGGATGTGGACCGGTCGTCGCTGGAGGCACTACCAGTGGGCCGGTATGAGGTGCTGCCGGACCGCGTGCTATTTTACCTTTGGCCGCAGGCCGGAGGGATCGCGTTCGATTTCCTCGTGAGCCCGCGAATGCGCATGGCGGCAAAGACAGGTGCATCAACGCTGTATGACTACTACAATCCGGAGGCGCTGACGGAGGTTGCGCCGGTGCAGTGGACGGTACAATGATTCGATAGTGTGTCGAGCGTTGCCGTAGTCGCAGAAAAACCGTCCGTGGCTCGCGATTTAGCGAAGGTCCTGGGCGCCACGCAGAAGGGCGATGGATTTTTACACGGGGGCGGGTATGTTGTCACCTGGGCGATCGGCCATTTGGTGGCACTGGCGCAACCGCATGAGATCCGGCCGGAGTGGAAGCAATGGCGGCGGAACCTGCTGCCGATGCTGCCGGCCGAATGGCCGCTGGTAGTTTACGACAAAACGAAAGACCAGTTTGAAACGGTCCGCAAGATTCTGAATTCGCCGAAGGTAGAACGGATCATCTGCGCGACGGACGCGGGGCGGGAGGGAGAGTTGATCTTCCGCTATATCTATGATGCCTCCGGAAGTTCGAAGCCGGTGGAGCGGTTGTGGATATCGTCGCTAACGGCGGATGCGATCCGCGAGGGATTTGCGTCTTTGAGGAACGCACGGGAGTACGACGGCCTGGGGCAAGCCGCACGAGGGCGCTCGCGCGCGGACTGGCTGGTGGGGATGAATCTGTCGCGGGCCTATTCACTGGCGTTCAACGAGGAGTTGTCCGTCGGTCGCGTGCAGACACCGACACTGGCGATGATCGTCGAGCGGGAGTTGGCGGTGCGCGCGTTTGTGCCGGAGGAGTACCGCGAAGTAGTGGTTACTTTCTCACCCCGGGGCGTGGCTGGGAAGCCGGCATATAACGGCACGTGGTTCCGCAGGCCGCTGCCCAAGGGCGAGACCGTGCAACAGGCGATGCGGCTTCCCGCCGAGACCGGCGATGCGAAGGAGATTGTCGCGCGGGCGAAGACGGGCGAGGCACGGATTGCTTCGATTGAATCCGAGCAGAAAAAGATGGGGCCGCCACCGCTGTACGATTTGGCGGAGTTACAACGGCACGCGAACCGGTTGTATGGATACAGCGCGCAGAAGACGCTCGATATTGCGCAGAAGCTGTATGAGGCGCACAAGCTGATCAGCTATCCACGAACCGACAGCCGGCACCTCTCGCGGACTGTGGCGGCGGGGCTGCCGGGAGTGGTGCGCGTTGTTGGCCCGCAGTACGCGAAGCTGCTGGCGCCCGGTACGGGCGAGCGGCCGTTGGGACCGAAGTATGTGGACGACGCGAAGATCTCCGATCACCACGCGATTATTCCAACGGTGACGCCGCCGGCCAAGGCCAGCTTGAGCGAGGAGGAGCGCCGGATCTACGACCTGGTTTGCAGGCGTCTGCTGGCGGCATGGCATGACGATTACCTCACCGAGGTGACGACGGTGATCACGACGATAACGAATGGGGAGTTAGTGGATTCCTATCATTCGACGGGAACGGTCGTCCGGCAAATGGGGTGGAAGGTGCTGGATATCGTCATCGAGAAGAAGGGAAAAGACAAAGAGCCGGCCGAGCAGACGCTGCCGTTGGAACTGCGTCCGGACCAGTTGCAGGACGTTGTGAAGGCGGAGTCCGTACTGAAGAAGACGCGGCCGCCGAAACGATTCACCGACGCGACGCTGCTGACGGCGATGCAGACGGCGGGCAAGACGTTGGATGAGAAAGAGCTGTCGGATGCGATGAAGGAGAGCGGGCTGGGCACGCCGGCGACGCGGGCGGCGATTATCGAGGTTTTGCTGAAGCGCAGTTATGTGGAGCGGCAGGCGAAGGCGCTGGCGGCGACCGATAAGGGGATTCACCTGATCGCCGTTGTTCATCCGGAGGTGAAGAGTCCGGTGATGACCGGGCAATGGGAGGCCCGGCTGAAGCGGATCGAGCGGGGCGAGGCGGAGTTGGCGCCGTTTATGGAGGGAATTGAGGAGTACGTGCGGGATGTGGTGGGGAAAGTGGGAACAGCGCCTCGCGCGGCCGCGGCGCCCGCTCCGGTTGCCGGGACGCGGGAAGTGCCTTTGCCACTGAAGACGACGGCGAAGGACCTCCCTGCGTTGCTGCACGAGGCATTCGGATTTGCGGAGTTCCGGCCGAGCCAGGAGGCGGTTTGCCGCGCGGTTGTCGATGGAAAAGACGTGCTGCTTGTGATGCCGACGGGATCGGGCAAGTCGTTGTGCTACCAGTTGCCGGGGCTGGCGCGGGGTGGGACGACGCTCGTCATCAGTCCTCTCATTGCTCTGATGGAAGACCAGGTGGCAAAGCTTCGGGAGCGGGGTTTTGCGGTGGAGCGGATTCATTCCGGGCGGGATCGCGCGGCTTCGCGGCAGGCTTGTATCGACTACCTGGAGGGCAGGCTACAGTTTTTGTTCATCGCCCCGGAGCGGTTGCGTGTGCCCGGGTTTCCGGAGATGCTGGCAAAGCGCAAGCCGTCCCTTGTGGCTGTCGACGAGGCGCATTGTATTTCTCAATGGGGGCACGACTTCCGGCCGGATTACCGCACGCTGGGCCACCACGTTCCGTCGCTGCGGCCGGCACCCGTGATCGCCATGACGGCAACTGCTACGCCGATTGTGCAGAATGACATTGCGCGGCAACTGGGGCTGGTGGAAGGAGGCCGGTTCATTCAGGGCTTCCGGCGGGAGAACATTGCGATTGAAGTTGTGGAGGCGGCGCCGGGAGAGCGGTCCGGGCTTGTGTTGGAGTTGCTGGGCGATGAGGAGCGGCGCCCTGCAATTGTGTATGCGCCAACGCGGCGGCAGGCGGAGGAACTGGCGGCCGACTTGAAAGGAGCGATGCCCGCGGCGTCATACCATGCGGGGCTAAAAGCGGACGTCAGGCAGCGCGTGCAGGAAGCGTTCCTTGGCGGCAATCTGCAGGTGATTGTGGCGACGATTGCGTTTGGAATGGGAATTGACAAGCCGAACGTGAGAACCGTGGTTCACACGGCGCTGCCGGGGAGCGTGGAAGGGTATTACCAGGAGATCGGGCGCGCCGGGAGAGATGGGCAACCGTCACGAGCGGTGTTGATGCACTCGTACGCGGACCGGCATACGCACGATTATTTCTTTGAGCGGGACTATCCACCGGTGCCCGTTCTGGCGAGCATTTTCAAGGTGCTGACAGAGGATCCGCAGCCGAAGGATGCGCTGGGGAAGCGGGTGCGGCTGGATGAAGAGGCGTTCGACAAGGCGCTGGAAAAGCTATGGATTCACGGCGGCGCGATGGTGGACTTCGCGGAGAATGTGACAAAGGGAAGGGCGGAGTGGCACGCTCCGTACGAGGCGCAAATCGCGCAGAAGACGGAGCAGTTGCAGATGATGCTGCGCTACGCCGACAACAGCCAGTGCCGGATGTGCGCGCTGGTGGCGCATTTTGGGGATCGGGCGGGGGCGATGAAGCCGTGCGGTATTTGCGATTTCTGCGCACCTGATTCCTGCGAGGCACAATTGTTCCGTGATGCGACGGCACGGGAGTTGGGTATCTCGCGGGACGTGTTGCAAGCACTGCGAAAAGCGGATGGGCGATCGTCGGGGAAATTGCACGCGGAAGTTTGTGGCGCGGTTGTAGACCGGGATGGATTTGAGCAGGTGCTGAGTGCAATGGCGCGGGCGGGTTTGGTGGAATTGCGCGAGGAGACGTTCACCGCGGAGGGACGGGAGATCGCGTTCCGCCGCGTGCTGTTGTTAAGAGGGCCCGACGACTATACCTTGTTGATCAAGGAACGGCCTGAGCGAAAGCGTTCGACGAAGCGCAGAGCGGCACCGGCGAAGAAGGCCCGGAAGCGGGCGACGGTTGAAGACCCTGCTGTCGAGGCGCTGAAAAGTTGGCGACTGACGCAGGCCAAGAAGGAGGGCGTGCCGGCGTTCCGGGTCATGACGGATAAGGTACTGGAAGAGATCGCCGGTGAGCGCCCGGCCGACGAAGAAGAGCTGGCGCAGATTGCGGGAGTGGGGCCACGATTAGTGAGCCGGCATGGGGCGGCTATCCTGCGCGTGCTGCGAAAGGGGAATTGACAGTAGACTGAAAGGCTATGTCCAGCCTGGATGTGATCCTTTCGGCCGATTTCTTAAATGAGAGTGGCGGGTTGGTGTTCCCCGATATCGCTCTGGAAACGATTGCCGGCAATGCACGGGTGAGTCACCGATTTCTGGATGCGTATCACGCCGAGTATCTGCCGGAGCAGCTAACGGACGCCGACGTCCTGCTGTCGTTGAAGCCGAAGGTGACCGCGGCGTCGCTGGACGGAGTGACGCGGCTATGTGCGATCGGGCGGTTCGGCGTGGGCTATGACAATGTCGATCTGAAAACATGCACCGAGCACGATATAGCCGTGTACATCACACGGCAGGCTGTGGTGCGGCCAGTGGCGTCATCGATTGTGCTGCTGGTGCTGGCGGCGTCGCACAACCTAGTGTCGAAGGATCGACTGATCCGCCGCGGCGAATGGGTGGGGAGTACGCGCGTGCTTGGCAAAGAGCCGCGCGGACGCGTGTTAGGTACGGTGGGGTTGGGAAATATCGCGCGGGAGGCGCTACGGCTACTGGCGCCGTTTGGATTTGCGGAGATGCTGGCGTTTGATCCGGCGGTATCCGCAGACGATGGAGTGCGGATGGTTTCGCTCGAGGAGTTGTTTAGCGTAGCCGATTACGTGCTGATCAATTGCCCTCTGACAGCGGAGACGCGCGGCTTGATTGGCGAGCGTCTGTTGCGGCGAATGAAAAAGGACGCCGTCCTGATCAACACGGCGCGCGGACCGATTGTGGACGAAGTGGCGTTGACGCGCGTGCTGGAAGAAGGGGCGATCAAGTGCGCGGCGCTGGACGTGTTTGCGCAGGAGCCGCTGCCGATGGCCTCGCCACTGACAGCGTTGGAGAATACGATACTTACGTCGCACTCGCTGTGCTGGACGGAAGAGTTGTTTCGCGATATGGGCCGGGAGGCATTCGCGGGCACGCTGGCTGTGGCGCGGGGCGAGGCGCCGGCGAATGTCGTGAATCCCGGCGTATTGACGCGGCCGGGCTTCTTGAGCAAGTTGGAACGGTTGAGGTCACTATGAGCTTACGGAAGAGACTGCAGGCGGGCGAGACGGTATTCGGGCAGATGATCCTGGAGTTGTTCACGCCTGGCGTGGCCCCGGTGCTGCATCACGCGGGTCTGGATTTCGTCATCTACGACATGGAACACGGCCGGTGCGGGTACGAGTTGTTGAGCCAGATGGTGACATCGTGCCGGGGAACGCGGTTGACGCCGATCGCCCGCGTACCTGACGTCTACGCGTACCCGATGGCCCGGCTGCTGGATATTGGCGCGAAGGGCGTGATGATTCCGCGGCTGGAGACGCCGGAACAGATGCAGGACGCGGTGGCGCAGTTGAAGTATCCGCCGCAGGGAAGACGCGGCGTGGCGCTGGGACTGGCGCACGACGACTATCGCTCGCGCGGCGCCGCCTATTTCGAACAAGCGAACGAGGAGACGGTGGTGATTGCGATCATCGAGACGCCGAAGGCGCTGGAGAATCTGGACGCGATCGTGGCGACGCCAGGTTTGGATATCGCGTGGATGGGGCATTTCGATTTGACCGTTTCGCTCGGCATTCCCGCGCAGTTCGATCATCCGGTGTTTCTCGACGCGATGGACTCGCTGGTGGCATCATGCAAGAAGCACGGCGTGGCCGCGGGTTTTCTGCCGGCGTGCGCGGACGATATGCGGCACTGGCTGCATAAGGGTTTCCGCGCGATCAGCCTGGGAAGCGACGTGGGTGTGTACGCGCGGGGGATTGCGGAGTTTCGGAAGGCGGCCGATTCGGCATAGACTAGGGGCGGATGCGCTGGGTTTGGCTGATTACCGCGGCGGTATATGGGGCGTCTATCGAGCCCGACAGAATTGTGTTGAGTGGCGCCGGCGCGACGCAACAGTTGCTGGTTTCCGGTGCGGATTGCCGGGTTAGCTCGTCGGATACGCGGATTGCCGCTGTGGCCGGCCTGGGGGTGACGGGGCGCACGAAAGGCGAAGCGGAGATTCGCGCCGTATGCGGAAAAGAGACGGCGCGCATTCGCGTGGAGGTGCGGGATCAGGCGGGCGGACAATGGGAGCCACGGTTTTCGCCGGACGTTGTGTCCGCACTGACGATCAAAGGGTGCAACGGGTCGGGGTGCCACGGATCGCCGGCCGGGCAGAACGGATTCAAGCTTTCGCTGTTTGGATATGACGTCGAAGCCGATCATGGAATGGTTCTGAAGCGTGTGAACTTGCAGGAGCCGGAAAAGAGCCTGCTACTGCGGAAGCCACTGTTCGATGTTCCGCATGGCGGCGGGCGGCTGATGACGCGAGATTCCGATGAGTACAAGACGTTACTGACGTGGCTGCGACAGGGGGCGAAGGCGACATCGGGCGGAGCGCGCGTTCTGCAAATGGAGATGTACCCGCGGGAGGTGATATTTTCCGGCGGACGGCAGAAGGTGGTGGTGATCGGGCGGATGTCGGATGGGACCACGCGCGACATGACGCGCGAGGTGCGGTATTCGACGAGTGACGAGGCGGTGGCGCGCGTTGCGGCGAGCGGGGAGGTGGAGGCCGGGTCGCGAGGGATGGCGACGATTCTGGCGCGCGGGATGGGACAAGTGGCGGCGATGCGCGTGGGCGTGACCGCGGACGGCGATGCGATGCCGCTGGCGGTGAATAACTTTATCGATGAACTGGCCGGCGCGCGGCTGCGGCAGATGAAGGTGAACCCCGCGCCATTGACCACGGACACGGAGTTCCTGCGGCGTGTTTATCTGGACGCGATTGGGCGGCCGCCGGCGCCGGAAGAGACGCGCGCGTTTTTGGCCCAGCCGGACCGTGCGGCGCTGATCGATACGCTGCTGGCGAAGCCGGAATATGGGTCGTTCTGGACGGTGAAGTTTGAGGATTGGTTCCGGAACAATCAGGTGAATTCGCAGGGACGCGGAATGGGCGTTTTCAAAGAATGGATTCGCGAGTGCCTGGCGGAAGACCGGCCGTACGACCGAATGGTGCGCGAGATTCTGACCAGCGACGGAGATACTTTTCTACGCCCGGAGACGGCATTCTGGGCGCCGGCGACGGACTTCATGTTGAAGAGATTTGAAGTCAACAAGGCTGTACCGACGGTGACCCGGCTATTCCTCGGCGTGCGTCTGGAGTGCGCGGAATGCCACAACCATCCGCTGGAGAACTATACACAGGACGACTTTTACGGGTTGTCGGCGTTCTTCGCGCGGCTGCGTGTGAAGCACGGCATGGGTGAGTATCGCCGGACCTGGTATCTGGAGGATGACGGCGAACTGTCGCATCCCGTGACAAAGAAACCCGTGTTGCCGAAATTGTTAGGCGGAGATACTGTTCAGGCCGGGGACGGCGTGGACCGCCGCGAAGCGCTGGCGAAGTGGATTACGGCTCCGGGCAATCCGTACTTCGCACGTGCGACGGTGAACCGCATCTGGCATGAATACTTTCAAACCGGGATTGTGGAGCCTTTCGACGACATGCGGCTGAGCAATCCGGCGACAAATCCCGAACTGCTCGACCGGTTGGCAAAGCATTTCGTGGAGAGCGGATTCCGGTTGAAAGCCTTGCATCGCGTGATTCTCAATTCGCGGACGTATCAGCTTTCGTCGCGGCGGAAGGGCGACGCGCCGGAGGCGTTGGAGAGAATGCTATTCGCCCGCTATCAGCCGCGAAAGCTGCCCGCGGAAGTGCTATTGGATTCGTTGTCGCAGGTGACGGGAGTGCCGCAAACCTTTATGTTTCATCCCAAGGGGACGCGGGCAATGGACGTCTATATCCCCGACCAGCCCGACTCCTTCCTGGTGACGTTCGGGTTTCCGCGCAGGGACATCCTGTGCGAGCGGGCCGGTGCACCGACACTGGCGCAGACGTTGCATCTGATGAATGGCAAGACGATTCAGGCGAAGGTGGAGGAAAAGGACAATGTCCTCGCCGCATGGGAGGCGATGCCGGACCGCGAGGTAGTGACGGCGCTTTATGAGCGCGCTCTGGCGCGGCGGCCGAATGATACGGAGTTGGGGATGGCGATGGAGTTTTTGAAGGCGGGCGTGTCGCGGCGAAAGGCGCTGGAGGGGTTGTTGTGGGCTACCCTGGTGTCGAAGGAATTTCAGTTGAATTATTGAGAGGGACGGAATGCTAACCGATCGGCGCGACTTTCTCCGTTTGGGCAGCCTGGCATTTGGCGGGCTGCAATTGCCGTCGCTGCTGGCGGCGGAGCAGGGGAAGAGCGAGCGGTCCTGCATTGTTATCTTTCAGAACGGAGGGGCGAGCCAGCTCGACTT
This sequence comes from Acidobacteriota bacterium, assembly GCA_016185425.1. Classification (GTDB taxonomy): domain Bacteria; phylum Acidobacteriota; class Terriglobia; order Bryobacterales; family Bryobacteraceae. The sequence goes on from JACPNQ010000014.1 coordinate 45,867, forward strand.
TTTCGATCCGAAGCCGGACGCGCCGCACGATGTGCGCGGGAGTTTCGGATCGGTCCCGACATCGGTGCCTGGCGTGCATTTTTCGGGCTTGCTGCCGCGCACGGCGAAGGTATTGGATAAGTTCGCCGTGATCCGCTCGATGCACTCCGACGAAGCGATTCATGAACGCGCGCGGCAGTATATTTTCAGCGGGACGAAACCGCGCAACGATCTGTTGCACCCGAGCTTTGGGGCAGTAGTGTCGAAGGAGTGGGGCGCGAAGAATGGCTTGCCGCCGTTTGTGGTGATCCCGGACAAGGACCTGTCGGCGGAGGCCGGATTTCTAGGGCCGGCCCACGATCCGTTTGTTACCGGCGATCCGAACGCAAAGGGATTTGCCGTGAAGGATCTGACACTGCCGGCGGGCGTGACCGATGAAGAGTCGCAGGCGCGGCGAGCGCTGTTGGCCAAGATGGACCGGGAGTTTGAACGGGTGACGTCGTCTCCGTTATTGAGCGATATGGATGAGTTTTCGGTAAAGGCTCTGGAGTTGATCGCCTCGCCCGCGGCGCGCAAGGCGTTCGACATTCACGCCGAGCCGGACAAGTTGCGTGACGAGTATGGGCGCACGGGGATCGGCCAGGGGTGCCTTCTTGCCCGGCGGCTGATCGAATCCGGCTCGCGGCTGGCCACGGTGTTTCATGGTGGATACGACACACACCGCGAACATGAAAAGGGTGCGAAGAAGATCACGACAGATTTCGACCAGGCGTTTCCGGCTTTGCTCGAAGACCTGTATCAGCGCGGGTTGCTGGCGACGACTCTGGTGTTGGTAATCGGTGATTTCGGGCGCACACCGAAGCTGAATTTTTCAGGCGGTCGCGACCACTGGCCCCGCGGGTTCTCTGTGGGGTTGGCGGGCGCGGGAATTCGTGGAGGCGCCGTAGTCGGCAAAAGCGATGCGCAGGCCGGCGAGCCGGTGGACCGCCCGGTGACGATCGAGGATCTGGGCGCGACGGTTTATAAAGCGCTGGGGATCGACGTGCACAAGGAGTACCATGCGAACGGCCGGCCGGTGCGAATCAATAAAGACGGCACTCCGGTGCAGGAGTTGTTTGGGTGACACTGCGCCTGTACGCGGTGTTGATGGCGAGCGCGTTGGCGGCGGCGGATCATGAACCTCCCGCGTTGACGCGCGTCCATCCGTTGGGAGGGCGTGCGGGCAGCATTGTGGAAGTTGAGATTCTTGGCGCCAAACTCGAGGGAACGACGGGCGTGGAATTCGATTCACGAGACTTGGTGTGGGAGCAGACGACGCTACGGGAGGCCGGGCGAGTGAAGGGGGTTGTGTCGATTGGTCGCGGAGCGGCGCCGGGCGGGCACATGCTGCGCGCCATAACGGCACAAGGACCATCGACTTCGCTGCTGTTCAACGTTGGGCAGTATCCGGCATTCGTCGAAGGCGAGCAGCGCGCTTTGCCCTCGCTGCCAGCGGAGATTTATGGGCGGCTGGACGGCGCGGCGGATATCGATACGTATTGGTTTTCCGTGAACACTGGGGAACGGTGGGTATTCGATCTACAGGCGATGGAGCATGGCTCGGCCGTCGAGGCGCGGATGATTTTGATCGACCGCGCGGAGGCCAAGCTGGCGTACAACGACGATCGCGACGCGTTCAATGAGAATCCGCTGATCGAGCACACGTTCGCCAAGAGCGGCATTTATGGCGTCCGGCTGGACCAGTATCGCGGACCGCGCGGCTTCACATTTGGAAAGAACAACGGGTACGTTTTGCGAGTGTCCCAGTTGCCGCGTGTGCGGTCCGTGGCGCCGCTGGGCGCGCGGCGCGGCGGGAAGGCGCGGTTCGTCTTGCGCGGATCCGGGTTCGGCGGCGTTAGCAACGTGTATCTGACGGAAGTGCGGCGCGCCGAATACGCGCGGATGACGTATCCATACACGATGCCGATTCGGTTTGGCGAGGACACGAGCGGGCGTGTGGACGGGAAAGTGATCAGCCGCGCGGATGAAATGTTGGAAGCGGCATTTGTGATTCCGGAGCCGGTTAGTAAAGGGCTCTGGAAGTTATGGCTGACCGGTCCCGCGGGCGTAGCCGAGGGGTTGCCGATCGAAATCGGCGACGATACGGAGTTTACTGAAGGCGAGCCGCTGCCCGAACGTTTTCCATTTACCGTGAACGGCTCGCTGCTTCATGCCCGCGAGCGCGACCTCTACCGTGTTGCCGGCCGGAAGGGCGTGCCCATTCACATCTCGACACTAAGCGCGCAGTTGGGCGGGCCGCTGCTTGATACGGTGTTGACGCTGCGAGATGCGGCCGGGAAGAAGGTGGCGGAGAATGACGACGTTGTGGCGGGCTGGGGCGGATTACTGGGCAACCCGGATAGTAGTTTGTTCTATACGCCGTTGAGCGATGGACCGCTGCAATTGGAGGTGCGCGACCGGCTGAACCGCGGAGGAGAATTGTTCCCGTATCGGCTAAAGTTCGACAGTGCGCGTCCGGGGTTTCAGTTGTTCACAACGCCGGAGAATTTTTCGGTGAGGCGCGGCGGTACGGCGGTGATGAAGGTACACCTGGTACGCGAGGCTGGGTTTGCAGGCGAGGTGGATGTGTGGGTGGAAGGACTGCCAGGATTGAGAGGAAGATTTCGCGCGGACCAGTTCTTTGAGCCGAATGCCGATGGGGCGGACATGTTGATTCCGGAGATGGAGCTGCGCGCACAGGCGCCGGAGAAGACTGGCGTCTATCCGGTCCGCGTATTCGGGCGTGCCGTGGACGGCCGCGTTGCCGAAGGACACACGGCAACGATGATCGGCCCGATTTATCAGGGCGACTGGAATTTCTTCCGCCGGCCGGTCCCGGAGATTACGCTGACGGTGGTGGAGTAGCGGCTAGTATTCGGAACCGATGAGGACTTCCTCGCCGAAGCCGCCATTGTGCGTGGGATCGCGATTCACCGAGTTGCGGGCGGGAAGCACGCGGATGGGCCGGGCGCAATAAAAAGAAGCCAGATTCGTCTGGACATCGTTTTCGCTTCCGTTTAGCGCGCAGGCCATCTGTTACCCTCTCTACAAATGAGGTTAGCCACACTACTCCTGCTCAACGCGGCGTTCCTCTTCGCGCAGCCGAAAGAACTGGATTGGAAGCAGATCGACGCGGAAGCGCTGCAGCATTTTTCGGCGCTCGTTCGGATCAACTCAACCGATCCAGGCGGCAGCGAGAAGCCTGTTGTCGACTATTTGAAGGCGGTATTGGACAAGGAAGGCATTGAGTCGAAGATCTTCACACGCACGAACCTGGCCAACCCGGAAATCGTGCGGCCGAATATCGTCGCGCGGTTGAAGGGCAACGGAAAGAAGAAACCGCTGCTGATTGTGGGCCACACCGACACGGTGAATATCGACCCGAAAAAGTGGGCGCACGGTCCGTTCTCGGCGGACCGCGAGGATGGCTACATTTACGGCCGCGGCACTGTGGACGACAAGGATAACCTGACAGCCGCGCTGATGTCGATCCTGCTGGCGAAGCGGCAGGGACAGGCGCTCGACCGCGACATCATATTCCTGGCCGAGGCCGGAGAGGAAGGCGCAACGTCGATTGGTATTGCGTTCCTGGTGCGCGAGCATTTCGAAGACTTGGATGCGGAGTATTGCCTGGCGGAAGGCGGGTCGGCCGTGCGCACGGGCGGGAAGTTGAAATTCGTGTCGATTCAGACGACAGAGAAGATTCCGCGCGGCGTGAAGCTAATCGCAAGCGGAGTGGCGGGTCACGGATCGGTACCGTTACGGACGAATCCCGTGGCGCACATTGCGAAGGCCGTGGCGAAGGTGGCTGACTGGCAGCCGCCGATGAAGCTGAACGATACAACACGCGCGTATTTCGAACGGCTGGCCGCAATATCCACGCCGGAGGAGAAGGAGCGCTATAACGGCATTCTCAATCCGGAAAAGACCGATGCCATTCAGGAATACCTCGCGATCTATGAGCCTCGCCACAACTCCATGCTGCGGACGTCGGTATCGCCGAATATCATTCAGGCCGGGTATCGCTCCAACGTGATTCCATCGACAGCGGAGGCGACGCTGGATATTCGTGCGCTACCCGATGAGGACATGACGAAGTTCTACGACACGCTGAAGAGCGTGATCAACGATCCGGTAATTAAGATTGTGCCGGCTACGGGATCGGGGCGGCCGCTCGCGCCGTCATCCGCGCTGGACAACGAGGCATTTCGCACGATTGAGGCTGTCGCGAAGAAGCATTACGACGGGGCGGCCGTGCTGCCGGCGATGGCGACAGGTGCGACGGATATGTCGTTTCTCCGGGCCAAGGGAATGCAGTGCTACGGTGTAGGTCCCGCGATTGATTCCGAGGACGGGCCGAAGGGCTTTGGCGCGCACAGCGACCAAGAGCGGATACTGGAGGCCTCGCTGTACCAGTTCGTGAAATTTCATCATGACCTGGTGGTGCAGTTGGCGGGAGCAAAGTAGTGCGCGTGTTGTTTTTACTGGCGGTGGCCGCCTGGGCACAGAAGCCCGATCCATACGGATATGTCATCCGGGTCCCTAAACTGGAGCGGGCAGTGACGGTGGACGGCCATCTTGCCGAGTGGAAGGACTACGCGTTCAGCGACGGCGTGTGGGACATCGCTCGTCTGCGGCATTCGCCCTGGTACGATCCAGTGATCAATCGGCTGACGGTGCATGGGGACGAGCCGGGCGCGGAGGAGGATTTGGCGGCGCGTTATTACATCGCCTGGGATGAGCGGTTCTTGTACCTGGGAGCGGATGTGAAGGACAACGCCAACGATGTGACCGATCCTGCGCATGAGCCGAAGCGGTGGTACTACAAAGACGCCATCTGCTGGTTCATTGAAGCACCGCAATTGAGGACAGCGAAAAAGTTCGGCGAGGGCGACAACGCATTTTGTTTCGTCATCGACACGTCGAAACCGGCATATGGCGCATGGTGGCGGCACGGCGCGCGAGGCAAGACGTACTTGGAAGAGCCATTGCCGAAGGACGCCGTGCAGTATGCGATCCGCCGGGGCGCACGCGGCGATTTTGTTCTGGAAGCGCGCGTGGCAATGGCGCCAACGTTGGGTGTCAGCAGCCCCGACTGGCATGCGCCGCGAGTTGGGGATACGTACAGCTTGGAGATTGTCCACACCGATCCGGACGGCGGCGATTACGGCGGACATTTTCTGATCTACGGCCGCGGCGACGACGATTCCACCTGGGGACGGATGGAGCTGACCGGACCGCAAACGCCCATAGAGCGAAAGCCGAAGTAGCACCGATACAATCACAAAGACATGAAGTATTGCCTGGTTGTGGGAGCGGCCCTGCTGGCGGTTTCGGCGCAGGATGCCCGGGTATTGTTTGAGAAGAACTGTTCGGTGTGCCACGGCGGCGGGCACGGCACGGAGCGCGGTCCAAACCTGGCGAATAACCGCAAGGTGCGCGGTTCGTCGATCGCCGATTTGCGGACCGTGATTCGCGACGGCGTGCCGGCGCGCGGAATGCCAGCATTCCCGCTGCCGGCCGCGGAGCTGGATGCGTTGACTGCGCTGGTGCGGTCCTTCAGCGCGCCCGCGTCGGAAAGCCACGCACCCGGCGACATAGGCGCGGGCGAACGCTATTTCTTCGGTAGCGGCGGGTGTGCGAATTGCCACATGGCCATGGGGCGGGGAAAGGCCGTAGGTCCGGATCTGTCATCGATCGGCCGCGAGTTGACGTTGACGGAAATTGACGAGGCCGTACGGCAGCCCGGGGAGCGCGTGAAGCCCGGCTACCAAGTGGCCGCGGTGAAGCTGCGTAATGGGAGTTCCGTTCGCGGATTCGCGCGAAATCGCAGCCGCTACAACTTGCAGGTGCAGGATCTGCAGGGCCGCTTCCATCTGCTGGACGACACCGAGATTGCGTCGACGGCGATGGAGACCGGATCGATGATGCCGGCGCCGCAGTGTTCCGCGAACGAGTGCCGGGATGTCATCGCCTATTTGAGTTCGCTGACCGGAGTGAGTGCTGGCAAGCCGGGTGCGGCGATTGCCGGCGAAGGCGGGCCTGCATTCGCGCGGATTGCGGCTCCGAAGCCGGGTGACTGGCCAAGCTATCACGGGAAATTAACCGGCAATCGACACAGTGAGCTCAATCAGATCAATCCGGCCAACGTGAAGAATCTTGCGCTGCAGTGGGTATTCCCTGTGAACCACAACGTACTGGAACTGACGCCCGTTGTTGCGGACGGCGTGATGTATGTGAGCGGGCCAAACCAGGTATTCGCGCTGGACGCGCGCGCCGGCCGAACGCTGTGGCACTATCAACGGGCGCGGTCCATCGAGACACGCGGCGACCCGGCAAAGGGGACCAATCGAGGCGTGGCGATTCTGGGCGATCGCGTATTCGTTGTTACCGACAATGCGCATCTCCTGGCGTTGCACCGGTTGACCGGCGAGCTTTTGTGGGAGACGGAGATCACACAGGGCGTCACGGATAAACGCAACATCGGGAACACCGCCGCTCCATTGGTGGTGAACGATCTCGTTGTGGCCGGTGTTTCCGGGGGCGATCTTGGCATGCGTGGATTCCTGGACGCCTACAAGGCATCGACGGGCGAGCGTGTGTGGCGATTCTGGACCGTGCCGCAGCCCGGCGAGCCATTATCGGAGACTTGGGGAGGGACGGCGTTGGCGCGCTTCGGCGGCGGCGGAGCGACGTGGATGACCGGCACATTCGACCCCGAGACCAACACTGTGTTCTGGGGCACCGGCAATCCCTATCCGGCAATGAATGGCGATGAACGCAAGGGCGACAACTTGTATTCGGATTCCGTTATCGCGCTTGACGCGGCGAACGGACGGTTGAAGTGGCACTATCAGTTCACGCCGCATGATCTCTACGACTGGGACGCGGGACAGACGCCGCTGCTCGTGAATCGAAAATACCGCGGTGAAGAGAAGAAGCTGCTGATTCAGGCGAACCGGAACGGGTTTCTATATGTGTTTGACCGTACAAACGGCAAACTTATCCTCGCGGAAAAGTTCGTCGACCGGCTGACGTGGGCCAAAGGGATCGGCGCGGACGGGCGGCCCATCGTGGTCCCTGGACTGGAGCCAACGCGCGATGGAACAAAGGTATGTCCGAATGTGTTGGGAGCGACGAACTGGCCGTCGATGGCGCACAATCCGTCGACGGGGCTGTTCTACCTGATGGCGCGCGAGGCGTGCGGCATCTACGTGAAGCCGCCGAACTGGAATCCGAAACCGATCCCGCTGGAGCCGGGCCGGATGTTCCTGCGTGCGCTGGACATCGAGACCGGAAAACGTGTGTGGGAAGTACCGCAGATTGGTCCGGCGGATAGCTGGGGCGGTGTACTGTCCACGGGTGGCGTGATCTTCTTCGGTGAGGATAGCGGCGCGTTGGGCGCTGTCGATGCAAAGACCGGCAGGGACCTCTGGCACATCCAGACAAACGCTTCGGCGGCGCTGGGCGACGGGCACAGTTGGCGCTCATCCCCGATGACCTATATGGCCGGCGGGAAGCAGTACATCGCCTTCGCCGCCGGACCCAACATCATGGCGTTCAGCTTGCCCTAATCAGCCGGCAGCAGTCCCCGCAGCCATGACGTTATGTGCAGGCCGGCGTCCCGTCCTGCGGAACGCCAGTTTTGCCGAAGCGGCTACTTTCAGCAAGGCACCCGATTGAGAGCTGGATCCTGCAACCGTCGCGACGACCGCGTGATTGCCGTCGGCCAGATTGGAGGGAACAGTAACGTTGAGTTGATATAAGCCCGGGCTCACCAAGCCTGCAAAACTCACATCCGCGGAGAGGCCGCCAATGGTTACGGTAACGCGGTTCGTGGCCGGATACGCACCGGTGAAAACCAGGCCCGTGGCTTCTGTGGATGAACTCGGGCCGAAGCCTGTGCCATAGAGCGATAGGATCGTCCCTTGGCCAACGGCGGCCGACGTTACATACCCAGTCTCGGCGTTTCCCGTGCCGTTGATGATGGCGCCATCGGGATAGCGGACGGCGCGGACGTAACCGGACAGAGTCGCGAGTCCCGGCAGCACGCTTTGCAGTGTGGTTGTGACGCTATTCGATGTGCCCGCCGCATTTGTGACGGTTACCCCAACAGAGCCCAGGCTGGAGTCATTCGGCGCAAGGACGTTGATTTGCGTCGCGCTGACATATTGTACGAAGGCCGGTTTGTTGTTGATCTGCACGCTTACACCGCCGAGGGACGTGGGAATCGTGTTGTTGACCAGATCCGCACTGGCGAGTGCGCGCGCCGCCGAAGCGAGATTCGTTCCGAATATGCTGATCCATGAACCGGTGCTCAGGCCGGCTCCGCCGCTGAAGGCATTGCCGACACCACCGGACGTAATCGCCGGTGTGGTGACGGATGGAGTCTGGAACGCCGCGCCTACGGTAATCGATGCCGCGTACCCGGCGGACACGCTGCCCGTCGCCGCCGCCAGCATGCGCGTATTGTTCGCAACGCTGTAGACATTGTCGCTTGCATTTGTCGTGTCTCGCACGGAGGTTCGGGAATAGGCGGACTGCGCCAGCACGGTGTTATTGACCGTTTCGTCGAAGAAGATTTGGCTGACGAAGTTGCTCAATACGGTGGCGCCGTTATAAGTGCGCACGCGCATGTGGATGTGAATGGTGCGGCTGGTATACCATCCGGGGAAGATGGTGGTGAACGTCACTTTGCCGTCGGAATCGGTGATCTGGTAGCCCCGCAGGAATCTCTGTCCGGTCGTCGTGACATTACCCGTCCCGCCGCCTGGATTGTATGTGGCTTCATCGGAATAGATCCGCTTCGCATCGCAATGCCAGATGTCGACATAAGCGCCGGTGACGGGCGTACACGCCGTTCCGCTGAGGTTCTGCACATAGATTGTCAGCGTGAGCGGGACGCCGTCGCGCGCGACTCCTGTGCTTGGGTCGGTACGAATATCGGAACGGAAAAGCTTTTCATCGACCCAATAAGGTCCTTCGGTTACAGTAGGCGTCGCGGCGGCGCAAGTGATTGTGTCGGCGGCCTCTACGGCGTCATTCCAGGCGGGAATAAAATAGGCGGCCGCGCCTGCGCCCGTTAGAGTGGCGAGAGTTTGACGTCGTGTTAAGACCCGCATCTTCATGCCGTCAGTATAGGAGCGATTTGACGAGATCGATGTCAGAAAGTCCTTACACCAAAAAATGAAGGAGACGCCAAAACAAAGGCGCCTCCTTCATCGATCTATTGTGGTCTAGAAAAGTATCTTCAATCCGAGCTGAACCTGCCTCGGGCCATTCTCCTGGCTGGTCACGACGCCGAACGTCGGGCTACCGAGAGTGAGTCCGGGCAGGCCGAAGATCGGTGTATTGGTGAGGTTGAACGCTTCGGCCCGGAACTCGATTCGCATCCGCTCCACAGGCTTGAAGCTCTTGAAGACGGAGAAATCGATGTTGCGGGAAGCGGACTGCCGAACCGTGGCGATGTTGCGGCCGAGGGTGCCAAAGGTATACGGCGCCGGTTGCGCGAAGGCCGCCGGGTTGAACCACATGTCGACCGTAGGATTGTCGACGCGCGGGCTGATGCCGGTAGCGTCCGGACGCTGGCTGCCGCCGAAGCAGAAGCAGGTGTTGTTCGCCACGCCGAAGTTAAAGAGCGGGAGGCCCTGCGACAGCGTGACGATACCATTCATTTGCCAGTTGCCGAGTGCCGCGTTCAACGGCTTGTTCATTGTGGATGCGAATGCCTTTCCCCGGCCGAAGGGCAGTTCATACGTTGTGTTGATGACGGCGCGATGGGGCTGGTCGTACGACGAGACAGACCGCTCGCAAGCACGGCAGTAGAAGGAGCGGATGAGGTCCGCGCGGTTCCACAGGCCATCGGCTGCGTCGGTGATGGTCTTCGAGAACGTGTACGAGAGCAGGAAGCTCAGCCCCGCGTTGAAGCGGCGCTCGTAGCGGGTTTGGACGGCGTGATAGTTGGAGTTTGCGTAGCCGCCGTTGACGGCGCTGACGCCGCTGTACAACGGATAGGGCCTTAACAGGTTGCCGCGCTGGATGGTCGGCGTGCCAAGCGCGAGTGTGGAAGGTATGACGCCATAGAACGGATTCGGTACCTGTTCCAGGAGCTTGTCGCCCATTGCGAGATAAGAGGGGTCGAGCTGGTTGAACTGATAAGTCTGCGAGAGGCGCGTACCCTTGTTGCCCGCATAGGCGACCTCCCAAACTGCGTTGCCCGGCAGCGAGCGCTGGATGGTGAAGTTCCACTGCTGGTTGTACATGGGGCGAAGAGACGGCGCCCACGCACCGCTCAGCCCTTGGCCCAGGGCGGCGTTTGGTCCCGCCTTCGCGCCTAGCGGCAGCGAGAAGCCCGACGGGAACGGATTTGTCCAAGGATTCGACGGGGTGATGCCGTCGCCGTCTCTGGATGAGATCCACGCCGTCGACGAAGAGAACGCGCCGCCCGTGTAGCCGGAGCTCGCCGCATAGGACGGCAGTCCGAAGAAGATCCCATAACCGGCACGGATGACGGTCTTGTCGTTGAGTTGATAGGCGATGCCCAACCGCGGATTCCACTGCTTCGGATCGACATTCCGCGCGCCGCGGCGGCCCAACGTATCGCCTGCGAACTGCGCGATGCCGCGGAGGTCCATCTTGAGCGTATCGGCAAGCGGGTTCTTCGCAATAGGATCGATGCCGGTGATCCGATTGAAACGCTCCGTCACGCCGCCTTCGAAGTCCCAACGGAAACCAACGTTGATGGTTAACTTTGAGTTGTATTTGAAGTCGTCCTGCACGTAGAAGGCGAAATAACGGTTGAAGTTCGCCGGCCGGATCTGGTGCGTAATGCTGCCGGTGCCGAAGCCGACGAGGAACGAGGCGAAGCCTACGCCGCCGACCGCAGTTGGCGTGCGCGGGTCGGGTCCCTGCGTCTGGGCGCGAGTGAAGTCAAATGTGCCGCTAGGCGTGCCGAGCTGGCCGTAGTTGACATAGTTGAAGCGCGCGTCGATGCCGTACTTCATGGAGTGGCGGCCCTGCACACGCGAGACGGTGCCGATCAACGAATGAGACGTATCCCCCATGAAGTAGATGTCGCCGCCGTTGGGTCCGAGCTGTGTGTAGTCCTGCAACGTGATCGTTGGGAATACCTGGTGATCGGAGATGCTGTCGATGTACGAAGGCAAGCCGAGCGAAGTCGTCTTGAATCCATTGGCGGCGTCAAACGTCGAACTCCACGGAACGCGGTTGCCCGACACGCGGCCCAGGCCGTATCGGATATTCACCACCGTCGTCGTGCCGACATTCTCGGTGTAGTCCATTGCGGCGTTTTGCAGGCGTTGATTCATCGGGTCGCAGCAGCCCGGATCGGCCAAGTTCTTCCAGAAGTTGGGCTTTGAATAGACCGAATCCATGAAGGTGAAGCGGCCGAAGAACCGCCGCCTGTCGCTGAAATTGTGGTCGACCTTCATCTCGATCCTGTCTTGCGGCTGCGGGTATGCGTCCTGCAGCACCAGGTTGTTTTGACGCGTGAACGGCAGACCCGGCGCGTTCGGCAGGGGATAGTAAGCGAGCGCCTTGGCGGCCACGGGGCTAATGGCGCTCACCGGGATCCGGTTATTCGGATACGGCGTGCGGATGAAGCGTCCGGGTTGCGCGGGGTTGGCCTGCGTGGTGAACGGATCGAAAACAAGACGCATCTGGCCGGCGGCCGTCAGCGTCTGCGAGAAGTCGCCGGCCCGCTCGAGCTCGGTCGGAGCCGTGTGCTGCGCAAGGCTCGCCGCCTTGATCCGTTGGCCCTCGTAGAGCATGAAGAAAAACGTCTTGTCCTTGCCGTTATAGATTTTCGGGAACGAGATCGGCCCGCCTGCCGATGCGCCGAACTGATTGCGTTTGAAACTCGCAAGCGGCCTGCCGGCGCGGTTGCTGAAGAAGTTGTTGGCGTCGAGCTTCGAATTGCGGAGGAACTCGAACAAGCTGCCGTGCAGCGAGTTCGTCCCCGACTTGGTAACGATCGTTACGAGCCCACCGCCCGACCGGCCGTACTCCGCCGCGAATGCGTTCGTTTGAATTCGGAACTCCTGCACGCCCTCAACCGACGGAATCGCGCTGACCGCCGGAATATTGGTGATGTTATGGGAGACCGTTGCCGTGACGCCGTCGAGGATGATGTCCGACGTCGATTCCTGGCCGCCATTCACGATGAAACGATTTGCAGTGAAGCTGTCGGCGACTCCGCTCGTCTGGCGAACGAAGAACACGCCCGGTACCAGGGCCGAAAGCGAAAAGATGTTGCGGCCGTTGAGCGGCAGATCGAGGATTCGCTTGTTCTCGACGAATCCGGAGAGTGTGGAGGTGCCGGTCTCGACGAGCTGCGCTTCGCCGGTAACGGAAACCTGGTCGCTTGTGGCGCCGAGCTGTAGTGTGATGTTGACTGTGGCGCGTTCCTGCGTGGTGAGGGGCAGGCGGTCCACGGTGTGTTTCTTAAAGCCCGCATGTTCCGCGGATACGCCATAGGTGCCGGGCTGTAACTGCGAAACGATGTAGAACCCGGTGTCGTTGGACTGTGTCCGGAAAGCGGTGTTGCGTTGAAGATCGGTGACCGTAATGTTGGCACCGGCGACGACGGAACCTGTCGGATCGGTCACGAGTCCCGAGATGGAACCGGTGAACGATTGTGCCGATAGCGAGGCAGCCAACGCCACTAGGCCGGCTGATAAAACGAGAACTCTCTGCATCCCTGCTGCTCCTTGAGCGCTTAAGCGCCTAAAACTGATATCGCAGTTGATGGCAGAAAGCAAGGGGGGAGCTGGAAGGCTCCCCCAAAGTCAGAACTTGTAGTGCAGTCCCAACTGAATGATTCGCGCCTGATTCCCTCCAATCAGGCTGCTGATCCGGCCGAAATTCGCATTCCCTCGCTGCTGATTGGGCAGCGCGAAGTTGGCGTGATTGATGAAGTTGAGCGACTCGGCGCGGAACTGCAGCCGGTGCCCCTCAGCAATCGCGAAGTCCTTTAGCAACGACAGGTCCGCGATCACCGCGCCGGGTCCGCTCGCCACAGTCCGGCCTGCGTTGCCGAACGTGTAGAGTGCCGGCGCGGCGAAGCTGGAGGTGTTGAAGAACGGCTCGGCGAGCACGTTGTCCCGCCAGTTTGCGTTCTGTTGATAGGGCGTGACCACGTTCGATCGCACAGCCGCGGCGGTGGGGTAGATAGCGGCGCCGTTGTTTTCGATCACTCCGAACGGCGCTCCGCTACGGGCCTCAAACAATAGCGACGTCGACCAGCCGCCGAACGCTTGCCGGAGCGGTCCCTTGCCGGCAGGCGACGGCAGCGCCCAGGTCGCGTTGCTGACGAACCGATGGGCGATGTTGTTGCCGGAAAGCCCGCGGTCGGCCGCACGATCGTACTGGTTGCCGAACGCGTTGTCCCCGGCGTTGCCGCCCAACTCATTCCGCGCGCGAACATCGTCAATCGCCTTCGACCAGGTGTAGTTGAAGCCGAACTGCACGCCATGGGAGCTCCGCTTATCGAGCCGGATGTTCAGCCCATGGTAGTTCGAGTTGCCGATGGTGGGCGAGATGACGCGCACATCGGAAAATTGCGGGAATGGCCGGAGGATCTGCGAATTGCCGTTCGTGCCGATTAACGACTGCGGCACCTGGTTAATGGAACGCGATGTAGGCGCCCCGAGCTTGTGGCCAAGCGAGCCGAGATAGGCGATCTCCAGCACCGATTGGAACGGGAGCTGCCGTTGGATATTGAAGTTGAACGTATTCAGATACGGCACAGCGCGGCCGCCGGGCTCGAAGAATTCGACTGCCAGGGTTGGAGACTGTCCCACTTTCACCGCGCCGAAGCCAGGGACCAGGCTCGCTTCCGTCAACGGGGCGATATAGGGCAGGCCATTGCGGAGCAGGAACGCCGCGGTACGTCCGCCGTCCGGTGAAACGAAGTCGCCGCGTGTGCCGAAGCCGATATTGGCCACGATCGGCGTGGCCTGGTCGTATTGACCGATGAACAGTGTTGCTCCGCCGGCACGAATCACCCACTTATCCGATACGCGGTAGGAGAATCCCAGCCGTGGCCCGAAGTTGTTCTTGTCGAAGTTGTGCGCGTATCTGCTCAGGCCGTTGCGGCCGGACCAGGTCAATACGCCGGGTGTGCCGCTCACGGGATTGATCGCATAACGGTCGAACGAGTTTTGACGATTATCGACCGACTCCCAGCGCGGCCAATCCAGATCCCAGCGCAGGCCGGCGTTAATGGTTAGACGCGGCGTGACTTTCCAATCGTCCTGGATAAATGCGCCAAACGCGTTGGCGCGGCTGCGAATGAGTGGAGCCTCCGCCCGTGATCCGCTCGCGGCCCATCCGGTTAACAACGCGGCCAGAGCATCGCCAGTGGCTGTGTTGTTGAAAGCAAATACGCCGCCGGCTGAGCCGCTCCAGACGTCGTCATTGGACGACCGCCGGAACTCGCCGCCGAACTTCCACGTGTGCCTGCCGGAGATCTTTGTCAGGTTGCTGGTGATATGGTCGCCGCGGATCGGCACTTGCAGGCGCTCATGGTTACCCACGCCGAATCCGGTGAGGCCCGTGATGCTGAACTGCGGGAAGAAACGATCGTTGGTGCCGATGATTCCGAACTTCTGCGCCAGGCCAAGATCGGCGCCGCCGGACCGGCTGATCCCTTTGCGGCGGTCATACGAATAGCGGCTTTCGAGAATGGTCGTTGGCGTGAAGTTATGCTGCCAGGTGGCGGACCAGCTATAGTAGCTGCCTTCGCTCCTGGAGTGATACGGATCCACGCCAGCCACTGGAAACACAGGTGCGTTGAGTGTGGAGGAAGTATTGGTGAGCAGGCGCCCGTAGACGCGGTCGCGATCGGAAAATGTGTGATCGATCCGCGTGACGAAGGAGTTCGATGGATTGCGGACGTTCTGGTTCGCGCGGAAGTTGAGGTTGCGGCTGCGCGCGCCATCGACGTTGGGCCCCGGGTAGAGCTTCGCAATTGCGGCGCCGGCCGGATCCAGGCGGCTCGATGGAATGATGTTGCCGGCGAAAGGCGTGTTGGTGAGTGGGTCGCGTACGGCGGTGGAACTGGCGGAGAAGTTGCCGCTTGCTTCGGCGGCTGTCGGGACGCTCGCTAACAGGGTATTTTGCCGGTTGTCCCGGGTGCCTTCGTAGTTGAAGAAGAAGAACGTGCGGTCTTTCCGGATCGGCCCGCCGATGCTGGCGCCGAATTGGTTGTAGCGAAGCCGGGGTTTCGAGGCGGCAAAAAAATTGCGGGAGTCGAGCGCGTCGTTGCGCAGAAACTCATAGGCGGAGCCGTGGAAACGATTCGTCCCGGAGCGCGTGGTCATCTGGATATAGCCGCCGCCGGTACGCCCGAGCTCCGCCTTATAGTTCGCTACCTCTACGTTAAACTCCTCGAGCGATTCTACGGGCGGATCGTAGTTCAGGGTCGCGACGCCCAGCAGGATATTCTGCGCGTTCCCGCCGTCGATGGTCCACATAGCGTTATCGCCGCGGCCGCCCGCAATGGCGAATGTCGACCCGCTGCCATTCTGCACAACGAATCCGTTTAACCGTACAAGCTGCGCGGCGCGACGCCCCACTAGCGGCATGTTCGCGATGGTGCTGTTCCGCACAACCGAGCCGAGGGACGATGTATCTCCGCTGAGCAGCGGCGCGTCGGCCTCAACAGTGACGCTATCCGCTACGGTGCCGATTTCCAACTGCAGATCAATGCGCGCCGTGTTACCCGTTTCCAGGCGAATTCCCTGGCGATGATACTGCTTGAAACCCTGCGCGCTGACGGTCAGTTCGTATTGGCCGGGCTTGATGAGGGGAAGCGTGTATGCGCCGTTGCCTGCCGTGGTAACGCTATAGTTTTCGCCGGTCTGGGAATTGGACAGCTTCACTGCGGCATCGCCAATCGCGCTCGCGCTAGGATCGGTGACGTTTCCGGTAAGAGTGGCGGTTTGCTGGGCCGGGAGAGAGAAGCTCAGCAGAAAAAGAGAATAAAAGAGCTCGCGTGCGCGGCTCTCATACGAGAGAAGCATACGTTCTTTCCTTAAAGAAAAATGGGGCTCCCGCCCGCTCACGGTGAGCAGGTGGTGCGCGGTGGTTTGTATTTCTACAGGGGTTGTCAGCGGGCTGCTAGCAGTGACAACAACAGCGGGAACCGCGCATCTGAGGACAGGAGACAGGTGCGTGGATTACTATACTCGACATTTCATATCGAGAATACGATGTTAAGACCATTTGCGTCAACAGGTATTTGCTCCATGGCGCCAAACCATCTGACATTTCAGTTGATATATACTTCTTGCAGTCGTCCTTGGGGACCTTTAAGAGAGAGTTAGCCTCATGTTCAAATGGTTATTCTTACCGGCGCTATGCTGCGCCGCAATCGTTCCTGCCTATGCCCAAGTAGCTTCGGCCGAAGTCAGTGGCACCGTACTCGACTCAAGCGGGGCCGGCGTCGCCAATGCAAAAGTTACCGCCACCAACAAATCCACCAACGTCTCGCGCGAGACGGTTTCAAACGCCACTGGTGCGTACCTGATCAACCTTCTCCCGCCTGGTGACTATCAACTGGCTGTGGAAGCCGCCGGATTCCGGAAGCTGTCCCAATCCGGCCTCACCCTCCAGATCAATCAGCAGGCGCAGGTCGACCTCACCATGCAGGTCGGCCAGGTCACCGAGACAGTGGAAGTCACCGCCGCCGCGCCCTTGCTCGAATCGGAGTCCTCGTCGCTTGGAACCGTCGTCAGCGAGAAGCTCGTCAATCAGCTTCCACTCAACGGCCGCAACTTTATTCAGCTTGCAACACTCAGCCCTGGCGTCAACGGCGTTGGGTTCTCTGCCGCCGGCACCATCATGAGCGGCACTCGTCCGGACGATCGCCGGCCCGGCACCGAGATCTTCTCGAACGGCAACCGCGAAGGGTCCAACAACTTCCTCTACGACGGCATCGATAACAACGAGCGCCTCACGCTCTCCATCGTGCTCCGGCCTGCCGTCGAAGCCGTGCGCGAATTCAAGATCCAGACCAACATGTACTCCGCCGACGTGGGCCGCAACTCCGGCGCCGTCGTCGACGTCATCACCAAATCCGGCACCAACGAATTCCACGGCAGCGCCTTCGAATTCCTGCGCAACTCAGCGATGGACGCACGCAACTTCTTCAGCCCGAAAGGCACTGCATTCCCTGCCTTCCGGCTGAATCAATTCGGCCTCTCCTTCGGTGGCCCGGTCATCTTCCCGAAGCTCTACAACGGCAAAAACCGGACCTTCTTCTTTGTCGATTACGAAGGCTACCGCCGCGACTCGCAGCAACTTCTGCTCGGTAACATACCCACGCTGAAGATGCGCACGGGCGACTTCACCGAGACCGCCAACGTCTACGATCCACTCTCCACGCGGCCGGCCGGTTCGGGCTTCACCCGCGACCAGTTCCCCGGGAACATCATCCCGGCCAACCGGTTTGACCCGATTGCGATCAAGATGATTCGCGCCTATCCCACGCCTACCAGCACCGCCCGCTTCAACAACTATCTGACTAACCTCGTCCAGCACCAGAAGTGGAACCAGGGCGACGTGCGCGTCGATCACCAGATCACGCCGAAGGACAACTTCTTCGCGCGCTGGTCCATCCAGAACACCGAGACGCAAGTCCCCAGCACATACCCGCCGGTGAGTATCCCTGGTATCTCGAAGCCTGTAAATCTGGCCGACGAAGCCTCGTTCGCCGGCACGTCCTTCGCGCCCACGCAGCACGCCGTGGCGAGCTATGCCAAGGTCTTCACGCCGCGCCTCGTCAATGAGCTTCGCGTCGGTTTCAACCGCTTCCGCGTCGACTACACGGCCGACCAGTACGAGCCCGGCGGCGGGCTCGGCAATCAGCTTGGTGTCCCGAACGCGAACGTTACTCCCAACGAGCAGAACATGCCCATCTTCTCGCCGTCCAGCTACATCGGCACCGGCCAGACGCGCTCGCTGCCGATCTTCCGCCGCGAGAACCTGTTCCAGTACATCGACAACGTGACCTATACGATCGGCCGCCACACTCTAAAATTCGGCGGCGATTTCCGCCGCCGCCAGTTGACGATCTATCAGACCAACGCGGGCAACGGCCGGTTCAACTTCTCGCCCGCGCTCACCGACTCGCGCGCTGGGTCCGGGGGCGATTCGATGGCCAGCTTTATCCTCGGCTACGCCACTACCATCCAGCATGACTACACACAAAACTGGCCCGGCCAGCGCGGCTCCGAAATCGGCACCTATTTCGCCGACGATTGGCGTGTCAATAAGAAGCTCACCATCAACCTCGGCATTCGCTGGGACTACTACAGCCCCTATAGCGAAGTTGCCAACCGCTGGTCGAACTTCAATGTCATCACCGCCAAGCTCGACATCGCCGGCCAGAACGGCGTCGATAAATACGCCGGCGTTAAGCCCTACTACAAGAACTTCGGCCCACGCTTCGGCTTCGCCTATCAATTGGGTTCCCACTCTGTCATTCGCGGCGGCTACGGCCTCTTTTACAATCCGACAGGCAGCGAAGGCGGGAGCATGCGTCTGTTCCGAAATCTGCCGTTCGGCTCCACCGTCACGATCACTCCAGGGGATATCAATCCCGGCACTCGCGTAGTTGACGGCTTCGCGCCGCTGGTGCCCGTCGACTTCAAGACTGCTCCGTTCGGCGCCATGAGCGCGGTCGACCCCAACTTCCGTCCGTCTTTCGCACAGCAGTTTAACCTGACGGCGGAGCACGAGATCGCTCCGGCGGCCCTCGTGATCAAGACCGCGCTAGTCGGAAACCTTGGCCGCCACCTTTACAATACTTTCGACGCGAACCAGCCCATACCTGGGGCTGCGGCGTTGAATACCCGGCGTCCGCTGTTTGCCGTTGCTCCGAATTTAGCCAATGTGAACTACTTCACGGTCAATGGCCTCAGCAACTATTACGCTCTCCAAGTGACGGTTGACAAGCGTATGGCCAAAGGCCTCAACGGCCTCTTCGGCTACACGTGGTCCCACGCTATCGACAACGTCCCGCTCGAATTCGGCGGCGGTAGTGCCGGTCCGCTTCCACAGGATCCGCGCAACCTCCGCGCTGAGCGCGGCAACTCCATCATCGACATCCGCCACCGCCTGACGGCCAGCTACCTCTACTCGCTGCCGTTCGGTAAAGGCCGTTCGTTCCTCAACCACGGCGGCATCGCCGACGCGATCATCGGCGGCTGGCAGACCAATGGCATCCTCACCATTCAGTCCGGCTTGCCGTTTTCGGCCGTGCTGCAGACGTCCACCACGAACGGCACCGGCAGCCGGCCGGATTCCAACGGTAGCAAGGGTAACGACCCTCACACGCTGCAGCGCTGGTTCGATCCGACGGTGTTCACGACACCTCCCCCCTTCACTTACGGGAACGCGGGCCGCAACATACTGTTTGGCCCCGGCCGCTGGAACTGGGACATGTCCCTGTTTAAGAACTTCGTCATCAAGGAACAGATGCGGTTTGAGCTGCGCGCCGAAGCCTTCAACGTATTCAACCATCCGCAGTTCGGGCAACCGAATGCCAGTATCGGCAACGCGCAAGTCGGCACGATCACGAGTACGGTCGGCAACCCGCGGCAGTTGCAGATGGGACTACGGTTCCAGTTCTAACAGCTACACTCGAAAGAATGGGTCGAATTCGTGTCCTGCCGGACGCTGTTGCTAACCAGATCGCGGCAGGAGAAGTGGTGGAGCGCCCGGCTTCCGTCGTCAAGGAGCTGCTCGAAAACTCGCTGGATGCGGGCGCTACATCCATATCGATAGAGGCCGAATCGGGCGGGCGGCGCCTGCTGCGCATCACCGACAACGGCTGCGGCATGTTGCGCGACGATGCCATGCTCGCCTTCGAACGTCACGCCACGTCGAAATTAAATAGTGTCAAAGACCTGTTTTCCATCGCCACCCTCGGATTTCGCGGCGAGGCGCTGCCATCCATTGCCAGCGTCTCGCGCCTTGTCCTGGAGTCGCACGCGCCCGAAGAGTCCACCGGAACACGCGTCGAAATCCACGGCGGCAAGATGATCCGCTGCGACGAAGCCGCTCTCGCCAATGGCACCGTCATCACTGTCCGCGACCTGTTCTTCAATGTCCCCGCGCGCAAGAAGTTTCTCCGTTCGGACCAGACTGAGCTCGCCCACATCGCGTCGCTTGTGACGCACTATTCCCTCGCCCACCCGGACAAGACATTCGAGCTCCGCCACGACAACCGCGAACTCCTCCACGTCACACCTGTCGCTACCTTGAAGGAGCGTGTCTTCCAGGTCTTCGGCAGCCACACGCTCGACGACTTGATCGACATCGGTGAGCACGAGAAGGAACTCCTCATCCCGGAGCCGCCGCAGGGCCTGCCGGAAGAAGAGCGCACCCGCGTCTTTCTGCTGCGGGGCTTCGTCTCACGTCCGCAGATCCAGAAGTACAACCGCAACTCCATCTACCTGTTCGTGAACGGCCGGCTGATTCGCGACAAGCTGCTACTCCATGCGATGCAAGCCGCCTATCACAACTTGATGCCGCCGGGCGCGTTTCCGTTTGCCCTGCTGTTCCTTGATTGCGACGCCGAAGAAGTCGACGTCAACGTCCATCCATCGAAGACTGAAGTGCGCTTCCGCCACGGCAGTTGGGTGCATGACTTTGTTCGCGACGCGATCCGCGGCTCCATCATGCAGAGCCGCCCCCTGAGCTCATTGCCGCTCCCCGCGCAGCCGCAACTCGGCGCCCGCCTGCCGTACAGCGAATTCTCCCAGCAGATGGAGAACGCCGCCATCCGTCAGGTCATTCCCCCTGACGATGCGCAAGGCGTCAACACTGCCGATCTCCCAACTTTCACGCTCCACCAGCCGCCTGCACCCGCGGCGCGCTTCGAATTTCAAGATCCTCCGCCCGCGGAACTGGCCGTTCCCTCTACTCCGGTCCGCACGCGGATTCCGGACACCCACGGGGGGCTGCCCGACGGCGTTGTTCTCGACGTTGCCCAATCGCTCGACGTGTTGAAAGATCTTCGCCCGCTTGGTCAACTGCACGAGAGCTTTATCCTCGCCGCCGGCCGTGACGGACTCTGGATCATCGATCAGCATGTCGCGCACGAGCGCATTCTCTTCGAGCAGGTTCTCCGGCAGCGCGCCGCCGGCCGTGTCGAACAGCAGGCGCTACTTATGCCGATCGTCATTGAACTCACCGCCGGTCAGCAGATCGAGTACGCGCAGATCGCCGATGAACTCCGGGCCAGCGGCTTCGATAGCGAGCCTTTTGGCAATCGCACCATCGCCATCTCCGCCGCGCCCGCCGCGGTGAAGCCCGGTGACATCGAAAAGATCCTGTTTGAAATCCTCGAAACAGCGGAGCGCGAACTCCGCGGCGCGACGCTCGATGAAGTGCGCCGTAACGTCTGTGCCACCATCGCCTGCCGCGCGGCCATCAAGATCAACATGCGCCTCGATCAGCAGAAAATGGAATGGCTCCTCAATGAGCTTGCCCGTTGCGAGCATCCGACCAACTGCCCGCATGGCCGGCCCATCGCATTGCGGTATTCTACCCGCGATATTTTGAAGGGCTTTCACCGCATCTGATTCCAGTTGCAGTATGATCGCCAACGTGAACACTCCGCTCCTTTCCCGCCGGGCGATGCTCGCCGGAGCCCTCTTCAGCCCGGGCCGTTACCACGCCGCGGAACAGATCCTCGATCAAGCCGTCACCTCCGGCAAACTCCATGCCGCCGTTCTCCGTGTCGAGCAGCGCGGAGACATATTCGAGCGCGCGTTCGGCAAGGCTAAGCCGGATTCGCCTTTTCTCATCGCCTCCATCTCGAAGCCGATGACGGCTACGGCGGCCATGATCCTAGGCGACCGCGGCCTGCTGCAATACGAAGATCCGGTTTCCAAGTATCTCGACAACTTCACCGGCGGCGGCCGCTCCGAAATCACCATTCGCCACCTGCTCACCCACACCTCCGGTCTGCCCGACATGCTTCCCGACAACGTTGCCCTTCGGGAGCGCAACGCGCCCATGGCCGACTTCGTTAAAGGCGCCCTCACCGTGCCGCTGCTCTTCCCGCCCGGCGCGCGCACTAGCTACCAGAGCATGGGCATCCTGCTGGCCGCCGGAATTGTCGAACGCATCACTCGCAAACCGCTGCGCCAGTTTCTGGAAGCGGAACTCTTCCAACCCTTGAAAATGAGTCGCTCCGCGCTCGGTATGGGTCAATTCAAGCCAACCGAAACAGTGCGCATTCAAGCCGAGTTTGCCGATCCGCCCGGTGGCACACCCGAAACGGCGGCCTGGGATTGGAACAGCCCGTGGTGGCGTGACTTCGGCGCCCCCTGGGGAGGCGTCCACTCCACTGCCGCGGACATCGCAAAGCTTCTTGCCGCCTTCCTGCATCCAACAGGCGTACCAGTGAAAAAAGAAACCGCCCAGCGCATGATCGCGAATCAAAACAAGGGTCTCGACAAGCCCTACGGCATCGGCTGGGCGATCACGGACGGAGGCTTCGGCCACGGCGGCTCCACCGGCACTTCCTGCTGGGCCGACACTGCGAAGGATGCGACCTTCGTACTTCTGACTTCACTCCCGGCGAAGGCCTCGCAGAAGTCAATCATCGATCCCGTAGCAAAGGCTGTCCGCGCCGCCCTCTCATGATCAACATCCAACCAAAAACACATGGCCCCACGCTGGATTCCCCGATCGAGCACCTCAACGCCTGCCATCGCCGCATTGAAGAACGTCTCGATACCCTCGAACGCGCCGGCCGGCATCTGCAAACCCGATCGGACGAAGCGCTCACCGCCATCCGCTCCGCCTTCCGCTTCTTCGATTCCAACGGCGTCAAGCACACCGCTGACGAGGAAGAGAGCTTCTTCCCGCGCATGTCCGCGCACCTCGCGCCCGGGGAACGGCAGTTCCTCGAAAACCTCCACACCGAGCATGAACAGACTGAAGGACTCTATGCCGAATTGACAGGACACGTCGCCAAGATGGCCAACCCGCCCACCGCCTCCGACGTACAGCGCTACACCGAACTCGCCGCCGCGCTCTGCTCTCTCTACCGTCAACACATCCGCAACGAAGATGCCCGTTTCCCCGCCATCGCGCAACGGATCCTCACAACGGACGACCTTACTGCTATCGGCCAGGAGATGAAACACCGACGCGGCATATAATGGCAGTCCGCATGTCCCGCAATGAAACTGCGTTTGAAATGGCCACCAGCGCCATCCGCTTCGGCCCCGGTGTCACTCGCGAAATCGGCATGGACATCGCCGAACTGGGCCTGCGACAGGTCCTTTTCATCACCGATCCTCGCATGCGCCACCTCGCGCCCGTCGCCGCGGCCGAACAGTCTCTCTCCGATAACAAGGTCGCTTACACCCTCTTCGATCGCGTGCACGTCGAACCCACCGACATCTCCTTCCGCGAAGCGATCGACTTCGCCCGCAACATGGAATTCGACGCCATTGTCGCTGTTGGCGGCGGCTCCGTCATCGACACCGCGAAAGCCGTCAACCTCTACACCTGCCACCCTCCGGAAGATTTCCTCGACTACGTCAACCCGCCCATCGGCAAAGGTAAACCCGTCCCCGGCCCCGTCAAGCCGTTATTCGCCGTACCCACCACCGCCGGCACCGGCAGCGAAACCACCGGCGTCGCTATCTTCGATCTCGCGCATCTCCACGCCAAAACCGGTATTGCGCATCGGCGCCTGAAACCCACGCTCGGCTATCTCGACCCGGACAACACGCGCTCCATGCCGCCGCAAGTAGCTGCCGCCACAGGCCTCGATGTACTCAGCCACGCTATCGAATCCTACACCGCCATCCCCTACACCGAACGCCCGGCGCCGGACCGCCCCATCCTTCGCCCCGCCTATCAGGGCAACAACCCCATTAGCGATGTGTGGTCGATGCAGGCGCTGCGCATGGTCGGTGATTATATCGCGCGCGCCGTGGAAGATACGTCCGATGACGAAGCTCGGGCGCAGATGATCCTCGCCTCCGCCTATGCGGGCGTCGGCTTCGGCAATGCGGGCGTGCATCTGCCGCACGGCATGTCCTACCCGGTCTCCGGCATGGTGAAGAGCAAAGGTTATCGTCAGTCCGGCTACCCGGACAATCCATCGATGATTCCGCACGGCTTCTCGGTCATCCTCAACGCTCCGGCGGTCTTCCGCTTCACCGCGCCCGCCTGCCCGCGGCGCCACCTTGCCGCCGCCGCTGCCCTCGGTGTGGACACGCACAATGCAAAGCCCGAAGACGCCGGCCGCATCCTCTCCGATCGCATCATCGCCATCATGGAGCGCCTCAAAGTTCCCAACGGCCTTAAGGCGCTCGGCTATTCATCCGCCGACATTCCCGCTCTCGTCGAGGGCACGCTGCCGCAGCACCGCGTGACTAAACTCTCTCCGCGCCCCGCGGCGAATGACGACCTCGCCAGGCTCTTCGAAGAGTCAATGCAGGTCTACTGATTCACTCCGGCTTGTGCGTGGAGCCGGCCTTCGCGGCTTTCCGCCGTTCTTCGGGCAGCGCCGAATTGAACGACGCCCCGTAGCCCGCCGTCTGCCTGTACGGATACCCCTGCCATGGATCGCGCCCCTCGATTCGTGGATCGCCGGTGGCACGCAGATCCTTCTCCAACAGCTCACGCAACTGCCGCAGCGTCTCCGCGTTCGTTCCCTTCGGTGCCAGATTGTCTATCTGGTCCGGATCCGCCTTCAGGTCGTACAGTTCCTCCTCCGGCCGCCTTCCCACGCATAATTGCAGCTCTCTCGCAAAACGGTCCGCGTTCGCCGGTTCCAGCAGTTCATCCTTCACCGGCGCCGCATCGATGTCGCCGTGCGTCGTCTTGTTGCTCGATAGGAAACTGCCGCCGGTCGGCCATCGATCCGGCGCGAAATTCCGGATGTACAAATACTCCTTCGTGCGCAGGCTGCGTGCTGGATACGTCGCTCCGTCCGGTCTGCACATCGTGTGCCGTTCCAAGCCGCCCAGCACGTATTCCCGCGCCGTTTCGTTCTGGCCCTGAATCAGCGGCAGCAAACTCCGCCCCGCCGCGCCGCTCAAATTCGGCAGCCCCGCGGCAGCCAGCAACGTCGACGGAATGTCTACATGGCTCACCAGCGCGTCCACCTTCCGTCCACCGCCGAACTTTGCTCCCCACCGTATCGCCAGCGGCATGCGCAGCCCGCCATCGTACAGGTTCACCTTCGCGCGCGGAAACGGCATGCCGTTGTCGCTGGTCACGACAATCAGCGTGTTGTCCAGAATGCCGCGCTGCTCGAGGATTGCAATCGCCTTGCCCAACTGCGCGTCATACCACTCGATCTCGGAGTAGTATGCGGCCAAATCCTTCCGGGTCGTCTCGGTATTCGGCAGGTACGCCGGCACGCGCAACGCGCTGAGGTCCCTTCCCATGCGCTCGCCCGCCTTGGCGTCGTAAACACGGTGCGGCTCCGTGCTCCCCAGCCAGAAGAAAAATGGTTTCGTCTCATCGCCGTCCGCCAGAAAATCCGCGAAGTTCGCCGCGTAATCCCGATTATCGAGACCCGGCGCAATCGGCCCGGCATGCCTCTTCGCATTGAACTCTCTCCCATTCGGATGCCGCGACAACCCCGCCGCGCGCCAATCCCCGGGCCCCCAGCCCTTCCCGGTAAATCCGGTCCGGTACCCGGCGTCCTCCAGCACATGCGTCACAACGGGCAGTGACGGAGGAATCGTCCCGTACAACACTCCCGCTTCGCCCGCCTGCCACGGATACCGGCTCGTCAACAGGCCTGTGCGCGACGGAGTGCACGATGGACACACCGAAAAGCTGTGCAGGAATAACGCGCCTTCGCTTGCAATCCGGTCGAACACCGGCGTCCGCACGAACTTGTCGCCGTACGCTCCGGCGTGCGGCCAGGACTGGTCATCCGCCACGACGAGCAGCAGATTCGGCCGTGTCCCAGTGCGCGAACAGCCAAATGGAAGAGCCGCCGCTCCGGCCAGCCAGGTGCGTCGGGAAGTGAGCATTCGCTACTTCTATCACATAATGGTTTTGTGTCCCCAACTCTCCCCGACGACCAGGTGTATGAGGCCATCGGCGAAGCGGGCTTCCATCGCCTGGTTCACGAATTCTACAAACAAATCCCCAACGACGACATTCTCGGTCCCATGTATCCCGCGGCCGACCTGGCTGGGGCCGAAGCGCGGCTCCGCGGCTTCCTCATCTTCCGCTTCGGCGGACCGCCCGCCTATATCGAGCAGCGCGGCCACCCGCGCCTCGGCATGCGTCACATGCCCTTCCCTATCAATGAAGCCGCCCGCAACCGCTGGATCGCGCTGATGAACAACGCCTTCACCAACGCCGCTCTTCCCGCCGAAGCTGAACAGACCCTGCGTGCCTTTTTCGAGCACGTCGCCACCTTCCTCATCAACCGCAAGGAGCAATAATCCATGTCCGGCGATCCCCGCTATCCCATCGGCAAATTTCAATACGACGGCCCCTTAACTCCCGAGCAGCGCTCCACGATGATTGAAGCCATCGAAAACACTCCGGTCGAGCTCCGCAAATCCATCCGCGGACTTGTCGATGAGCAACTCGCCACACCTTACCGCGATGGCGGCTGGACCGTCCGCCAACTCATCCATCACGTCGCCGACAGCCACATCAATGCCTATTGCCGCTTCCGTCTTGCCCTCACCGAGGACAACCCCACCATCAAGCCCTACGAGGAACAGCTCTGGGCCGAGCTTTCCGACGGCGCCAAAGCGCCCATAGGCCTCAGCCTCGCTATCCTCGACGCTCTCCACGTGCGCTGGAGCATGCTTCTCCGCTCGCTAACTCCCGAAGAGTTTGCCCGCCCCGTTACCCACCCCGCCAGCGGCCAGCACAGTATCGATTGGCTCCTCGCCGTCTACTCCTGGCACGGCGCGCATCACACCGCCCACGTCACCGAACTCCGCAAGGCCAAGGGCTGGTAGGCGCTACACCCTGATCCGCGGATTGCACACCGGCCACGGCGCGAACCCGATCACCAGCGTTCCCCGGTCCACATAGAGATTCACATCCTGCCCCTTGATCTGCAGGATTTGAATGATGCCCTTATCGCAGCTCTTCACCTTGGACCGCTGGATCGCCGCCGCGTTTCCCGCGTCGCTCTGCGGGCCCCAATCCCGCAGGAACTGATCGTATTTGTAATCGCGGCATGGCGTTGCGTCCGTGCATCCCCACATCCCGTACGCCGCTTTGTAGTCCTGCCGCTGCAACGTTGCCAGGAACTCCTTAACGCGCGCCTCTTCCCTGTAATTCCGGAGGAAAAACCAAAGCGTACCTCCCACCACGGCAATGGTCAGCAGGCTATATAAAATCCGCTTGGTGCGCTTCTCACGGCGCGCGTCCACCACGCCGTAATTGTCCAGGTAATCGCTCATGAAAGTCCCCCTCGCGGAGAACTTACTTGGCCGGGTACGCTTTGTTGTACTCGGCGGTCGCCTCCGCTGTGATCTCCAAGGCGGGTTTGAAGTAGACGGCGTTCGTTACATCCACCACCACGTCCAGCCCCTTGCCTTCCGACAGCTTCTTCACAATATCGTTCATCCGCTGCGCGCTGCGGCTCAAAATGTCCTGGCGGTCGCGGTCCACATCGGCCTGCAAATCGTCCGTCAGCCGCTGCAGTTCGCGCTGTTTCCGCTGGCCCTGCACGTTCAATTCCTGCTCCGCCTGCGGAGTCAACTTGCCGGCCATCGTCTGCAACTGTCCCTGAATTGTCTGCAATTCCTTCTGCAGCGCCTCAGCCTTATCCTGCCGCGGTTTGAACTTGGTCTCCAGTTCCTTCTGTGCCTTCTGGATTTCCGCAGTGTCCAGCACCGCCTTTTGCAGGTTAATAATCGCCACCTTCACCTGTGCCGAAGCCGTGGCGGCACAAGCCAGCATCACTGCCGGAAGCAGCAAATTGGCCATACGAATACCGAACATGTACAGAATTCTCCTGAGTTCCCGCGAAGCGAAAATCGATAGCACCAGAGTATCACATGCCTTAGTGAGGCAGTGCCTCTGACAGGACGCGCCCCATCGATCCAGCGGGTACTTCCACCTCCAAAATTGTCGCTAAAGTCGGCGCCAGATCGTTCACCGCCGCCGCCTGGTGATACTTCCCAGGCTTCACGCCCTGCCCCATCAGGATCAACGGAACATGCGTGTCGTAGTTGAACGGCGCGCCGTGCGAAGTTGTATCCGTTCCATACATCCAGTACGGCTCCAACACCACCACCACATCGGCGCCTCGCACTGGATGATACCCGTTTGCGGTCCGCGTACCTACTTTGTCCGGCGTAATCTGCCCGCGCAGTAACTGGTCCTTGGTGTAGACACGCAGCACATGCGGAAAGTTCCGCAACGCCTCCGCCGCGGCCGTGCGAACCTTCTCCGCGCCATACTGTTCCAGCAGCGCCGGCTCGATATAAATCTGCTCGCCCTTCTTGCCCACCGACCATTTCCCCGGCCCGAATTTCGCCGACAGCGTCTTGTCCACCAGGTCCGCGAAGTCCTTGTCTTTGAGCCGCCCGCCCGGCATCTTCCGTTTCTCGCTCACTTCCGGCATCGGCGGCACGCCGTGATCCGCGGTAAGCGCCACCAGCACATTCTTCATGCCAATCTTTTTGTCCAAATAAGCGAAAAGCTTGCCCAACACGCGATCGGTCCGCACCGACAGGTCACGCGCTTCCGGAGAATCCGGCCCATACGCGTGGCCAACTTTGTCGTTCGACGAAAAACTCACCGTCAGCACATCGATTCCCGCGTGTTGCCCCAGCTTCTCGTTCTCAATCGCCAGCTCCGCGAACTCTTCCAAAATATCGTTCCCGTATGGGCTCTTCTCCACGTTGCTGTAGAACATCGTGTCGGGGATCGCCGGCAGTTTGTGCAGCGGGCTGCCGCCCCAGATCGGCACCCATTGCTTGCCCAGATACTGGTCCGCAGGCCGCTTCGCGTTGTGATCGGCCACCCATTTCGGCAACTGTTGCATGTACCAGGTGCTCGTCACCCAGCTTCCGTTCTCTTCCGCGAACCAGTACGACGCGTCCGCCATCCTGCCCGGCAGCAGAATCGCCGACCTGTCCTTCAACGACATCCCGATCGTCTTCGATTCCCCGCGCCCCGACATCTTGATCTCATCCGCAACGGTGCTCACCATCAGCCGCTTCGGCGTCGAGCCAATCCCATCGCCACCCACGAGTTCACTCTTCTCGTCGGCCACCGACGTTGTGATCTTCCCGATCTCTTTCTCGTACCAGTCGTTCGCGACGATTCCGCTCATCACCGGCGACGCGCCCGTCAGCATCGTCGCATGCCCCACCGCCGTCACCGTCGGCATGTGCTCGTAGTTCGCGTTCGTGAACACGGCCCCCTGCGTCAATAGCTGCGCCAACCCCGAGTTATACTCCTTCCGGAATCGCGTCAGGTAATCGTAGCGGAACTGGTCCACGGCGATCATCAGCAGCAGCTTCGGGCGAGCCGGCGCGACATGCGTCTGCGCCCAAATGCAAGAAAGGCTCGCATACGCCGCGAGCCCCAAAATCGTTTTCTTCATCGTTAGTCCAGCAGTACTGCTCCCGTCCCTTGTATCTGATACATCGTCATTCCGGACTTGATCTTCGCCGGATCGAACTTTTGCCCGCGCTCTTCCGCTTCATGCTTCGCCCACGCCACGGCCTGTTGCTGATTCAGCTCAATCTTCTTAAGCACGCCCTCGGCAACCACTCTCCGCCCGGCCGAATTCTTCGGGAAGAGAATCTCCCCGTCCTTTACCTTTACCCGCAGTGTCTTTTCG
Organism: Acidobacteriota bacterium; assembly: GCA_016185425.1. Lineage (GTDB taxonomy): Bacteria > Acidobacteriota > Terriglobia > Bryobacterales > Bryobacteraceae. The sequence continues at coordinate 75,727 of JACPNQ010000014.1, forward strand.
CCGTCCTGCACCTGCATCCAGCAGCCCATCATCTGGCAAACCTCGGTCACTTTCCCTTTCACCTGAATCATCTTGCCGACATACTCATCGGGCGTGCCAAGAATCGTCGCCAAAGGAGTCGCCTGTTGCAGCGTCAATCCCTTGCCAAATTTCTCCGCGCCGCACAACGCGGCCACGCTGAGCGCCAACACAATCAAAATCCGCATGCGTCCATTATCGTAAAAATCACGGCAGCGCATAGACCATCAGCGAATCGGCGAACGTCGAGTTGTACTTGTTCCCGCCGCCTGCCGCGATGACCACGTATTGCTTCTTCGTCTTCGCGCTCCAGAATGTCATCGGGTTTGCATGACCGCTTGCCGGTAGCCGGGTCTCCCACAGCTTCTTGCCCGTGTCTTTATCGAACGCGCGGAACCGTCCGTCGTTCGTCGCGGCAATAAAGACAAGTCCGCCTGCCGTTACGAGTGACCCACCCAAATTCGGCGTCCCCGTCTGCGGCACGCCTCGCTTGGTCAACTCATCGTATTCGCCCAGCGGGATCCGCCAGCGAAACTCGCCTTTGTCCAAATCGATCGCCGTCAAATGTCCCCACGGCGGCTGCTGGCACGGATACAGATTCGGATCCCAGAACCGCGAGCTATTCGTTCCCACACCCCGATTCCGATAGGCCACCAGCGACCCCTCCGGGCGCTTCTCCTGCCTGTATACCATCGCCACATCCATCGAGTTCACATACAGCGTCCGCGTCTCCGGATCAAACGACGCCCCGCCCCAGTTCGTCCCGCCATTCGTGCCCGGAAACAGCACCGTTGTCTGCAATCCAATCGGCGTGAACATCGGCCGCAGCACGGCGTCCTTCGCGATGCCCTCGCAGTAAGCCCGCGATTCCGGCGTCACGTTCGTCAACTCTTCCGCCTTCATGCTCTGCCGGGCAAACGGCGGCGGCTTCACCGGCCGTGGCTGCGTGGGCCAAGCCGCCTCTCCCGGCACGTCGGAGGCCGGTACAGGCGTCTCTTCAATCGCGAATACCGGCGTCCCCGTCGCCCGGTCGAACAGGAAGGTGAATCCCGTCTTCGTCACCTGTGCTACGGCATCAATGACTCTGCCGTTGCTCTTCACCGTTACCAGTGCCGGTTGCGCCGGCAAATCGTAATCCCAAATATTGTGATGAACGGTCTGAAAGTGCCATACGCGTTTCCCCGTCGCCGCATCAAGCGCGACGACGGAATCGCCAAACAGATTCGCGCCCTTCCTCCCCGCCGCGTAGTAATCCGGCGACGGCGAAGTGAGCGGTAGGAACACTAACCCCCTCTGCACGTCGAGCGACATCACCGACCAAACATTCGTTCCCCCTCGGTCCTTCCAGGAATCGCCATCCCAGGTGTCATGTCCGAACTCACCCGGCCTCGGCACAGTATGAAACGTCCACACCAATTTTCCAGTCGCAACGGAAAACGCACGCACATCTCCCGCCGGTCCCTGCGGATCGCCATCCGAAACCCAAGCGCCCGTGATGACAAGGTTCTTGAAAATAACCGGCGGCGACGTTACACCATAGGCGCGGTCCGGAAACTTGTCGGCCACGCCGGCACGCAGGTCAACCGATCCGTTATCGCCGAACGCCTTATCCAGCTTCCCGGTCTCCGCGTCGATCGAGTACATCCGCCCAGCCTGTGTCCCCAGCAGGATTCGCTTCTTCTTCCCATCGGTCCAATAGGAGCAGCCGCGCGAAATATGCAGGCTCGCGGCCTTCAACTTATCGATGGCCGGATCGAACGCCCACAGCTCTTTTCCGGTCTCCGGCCGTAGCGCGACGACGCGGTTGAACGGCGTCGTCAAGTACATCACTCCATCGGCGACAAGCGGCGTCGCCTCAAAGGTCGATCGCATCAGCGAGTTCTTCCCGTCCGCAATCTCCCCTGTCTGAAACGTCCAGGCCGGCTGGAGCTTAGCGACGTTCGATCTATCGATCTGCTTCAGCGCGGAATACTTCTGTCCGCCGGCATCCCCACCCCAAAACCGCCACTCCTGCCCCAAGCAAATAAATAGTGTCAAAGACCAATTTAATCCAACCTTAATCTTCCAGCCTTTGGATGCCATATCTCTCCGCGCGCCGCCGCAAGTCCACCGCCTGCAAGTCTGGTAGACGTAGTTATATCACCACCACTCTCTACCGTCCCGTAGGCCGCTACGAATTCGAAAAGACCCAAGCCGCCAACTTCCAGGCGTTCCCGCCACGACTCCCCGGCGAACCGATCTTTGTTACGACGCTCGAGTACGCGCGCCAAATCGCCCGTCGGCACCCGCGACCACACGGAGAACTCTGGATCCCAGCCGAGGCCTCCGGCGGACTAAGGCTGCGGCTTATCCCGCCCCGCGCCACCCTCTTTCGAAAGCCGCGTCTTCGCCCCCTCCAACTTCTTCTGCACCTTCGTAATATCCAACCCATCCCGTTCCGCCGAACTGGAATTCTGCCACGCCCGCACAGACTTCTCCCACGCCGTGATCGCATCCTTCAGGCGCCCCATCTTCAAATACACGTCCCCAAGATGATCCTGAATCGTCGAATCCCGCGGCACCTTCTCTGTCGCCGCCTTCAACGACTCCTCCGCCTCCGCGTACTTGCCCAGCCGGTACTGCGCCCAACCTAGCGAATCCAAATACGCCCCATTTCCCGGCTCCTGCTCCAGCGCCTTGCGGATCATCTTCTCCGCCTCCGCCAGCTTCACGTTCCGGTCCGCAAACATGTAGCCCAAATAGTTCAGCGCCGGCGCGTTATTCGGATTCCGCTCCAACACCCGCCGGAATTCCTTCTCCGCTTCATCGAACTTCTTCTGCCGTTCCAGCATCGAGCCGCGGGAGAACCACACGCTCTCGCGCTCCTCGTCGTTCTTCGCCAGTTTCTCCGCTGAATCCAGTTCCTTGGCCATGTCCGGATAGTTCTTCATCCGGTCATAAATCTGCGCCAACTGCAGATGCGTGTCGCGGTCGTTCTTTCCGTCCAACATCGACTTCACATCGTCCACGGCCTCTTTGCCGCGGCCCAATTCCACCAGCGACGATGCCCTAACCAGCCGGATCATCCGGTCGCCCGGAAACTTCTTCAATGCCTCGTCCGCTTCCGCAACCGACTTCTGATACTCCTTGCCCTGCCGCCACGATTCAATGACCTGCGCCGAGGAACGGATCGCGGCGTCCTTGTCCAATTCGCCCACTTCGCGGAACGCGCCGGCCGCGTCGCTGAACTGGCCGTTGTTGCGATACAACATGCCCAGCCGCTCCATCAGCCTCGCTCTGTTCTTCTTCCCTTCAGGGCTCGACGACCGCGTTGACGAATCGTTCAACACTTCCTTCAATGCCGAGATCGCCTCCGGCAACTTGTCCTGCGCCTCATACAGCCCGACCGCGTTGTACCGGACCTCTAAATTCGACGGTTCAATCTCCGCCGCCTTCTTGTGCGCTTCCCACGCCTTGTCCACATGGCCCAACTGTGCGTGCAATTGCGAAATCCGCAGCCAGGACGCGCCGTCTTTCGGCTCTTCCTTCACAATCTCGTCAAACGCCGCCAACGCTGCTTCGTAATCTTCCGCCTGCGTCAAAATGTTCGCATACTCGCGCCGCAGCTCGTTGTTCTCCGGCTGCATCTCCACCGCGCGCTTCAGCGTCTGTGCGGCCAGCTTGTACTCGCGCATCTGCTCATACGCCGCCGCCAACTGCGTCAACGTCCGCAGATTCGGGCTCTTCTCCGCGACTTTCTTCAGCAGCTCCGCGGCCTTCACCGTATCGCCCACATCGGCCATCACCATCGCCAGGCCGCTCAGCGCGTCGATATTCTCGGTGTCCGTCTTCAGCACCTCTTCGTATGCCTTCTTCGACTCCACCGAATTCTGCGCCATCTTGTACAGCCGCCCCAGCATCAACCATGCTTCGGTGTCGGTAGGCTCAATCTCGGTGATCTTCTTGTAATGCTCCGTGGCCTGCTCCAGCATCTTCTGGTTCATGCCGCGCTGCTGCGGATCGCCGATCAGCCGCGCCGAAATCCGGCCCAGAATCCGCCGCGCCGTCAGGTCGTTCGGATTCGCCTTCAGGATGTCTTCCGACTCCCGCACAGCCTCGCGCAGCCGGCCCGTCTGTATATAGAGGTCCGAAAGCTCTTCGCCCAGGAACCCCGCCGCGGGGTCTTCCTTCATCGCTTTCTTGTAGTAGTCGATCGCCTTGTTCAGATACTCCGCGCGGTTGTTGTACGTCGCCCCCAGGTCGGCATACAGATGACCCATGGCGTAGTTGAAATATGCCGCCGATTTGTCGGAAAGGACCTTCTTCTTCGCCGCATCCGTAGCCTGGCCATGCAACGGGCCCATGGCCGCTGACGCAGCCATCAGGCCAATGCCAAGCCAGCGCACAACTCGTTTGCGATCCATTCTCTCTTTGTCCTTCTCTGTCCACCAAAGCGGCAACAGGCGAATTTGCTTCTTAGTATACGATTCCCAAGCACCCCCAATGGTTCCGAAATTCCCGTTCATTCTAAACTGGAATTTCGCGAGATGCCCAATCTACCGCTCGTAGCCGTCGCCGGACCCACCGGAGCGGGGAAATCTACCCTCGCCCTCCTCCTCGCCGAACATTTCTCCGGCGAGATCGTCAATTTTGACTCCGTGCAGGTTTACGCGGGTTTCGACGTCGGTTCGGCCAAGGTCCCTCCGCCGCTTCAACGCGGTATCCCCCATCATTTGATCGATCTCTGCTCCCCCACCGACCTCTTCACCGCCGGTGACTTCGCCACCGAAGTTCGCGTTATTCTTCCGCAAATCATCGGACGGCGGCGCCTTCCTATCCTCTGCGGCGGTACCGGCTTCTACCTCCGTGCGCTATTACAAGGCCTCTCCCCGGGACCAAGCCGCGACGATGATCTCCGCGACAGTCTCTCCACGCGCGAAGCGCGCCACCCCGGTGCCATTCGCCGCTTGCTCGAACGGCTGGATCCGGAGGCCGCCGGCCGCATCCATTCCAATGACGCCAACAAATCCATTCGCGCCCTCGAGCTCCGTCTTCTTGCCGGCCGCTCGGGACAAGAGCATTTCTCCAATGCCGGGCTGGCGCCGTTAACGGGCTACGACACACTGGTCCTCGCCCTCAATCCGCCGCGCGAAGAGCTTTACAAACGTCTCAGCCAACGCTGTGAGGAGATGTGGCATGGTGGTCTCATCGGCGAAGTGAAGCACCTCCTGGATGCTGGCGTCAGCCCATCCGCCAAACCATTCGAATCGCTCGGCTACAGGCAGGCGCTTCGCTACCTGGTCGATCCGGATTGTTCCGAATCGGAAGCGCTCGAAGAGATGAAAGTGCGAACCCGGCAATACGCCAAACGCCAGTGGACTTGGTTCCGCGGTGAAAAAGATGCGGTGTGGATCGATGGTTTCGGCTCCGATAAATCTGCCCAGGACCAGGTTGTTACAATTGTCGCGGAGTTCCTCAAAAAATGTTGCGCCGGCCCGGAACATTTTTTAGACTGAACCGTATATGCAACTAGACCGCGATGTGATCGAGTCGACATCGCAGACAAGCGCTAAAAGAACCTAAATCCAGTTCGTAATGCGCGAGTAACAAAAAGAAAATAACGGGAAGCGATTGCTTCCGACAGTTAGGAGCCTGGAAACATGAAGAAGATGATTGTGTGTCTTGTTGCGGCGGTATCCCTCGTCTGGGCCGGCGCAATGTCCTCGAAGGTCACCTTGTTTCAACCATCGACTCTCAATGGTGTTGAGTTGAAGCCCGGCGAGTACAAGGTCCGCGTCGAGGGGGACAAGCTCACCCTTCAGAACGGCAAAACCAAAGCGGAAGCCGCGGTCAAGGCCGAACAGGGCGGCGAAAAATTCTCCGCCACATCGATTCGCTATGCGAATGGGGATGGCAAGATGAGGATCACCGAGATCCGTCTCGGCGGCACCAACACCAAGCTGGTAGTGAATTAATAGGGGGACAGTACACTCAATTCCCAATTGGCATCATCCCCTCCGATTCGCCGGCCCTTTACCAAAGGGCCGGCTTTTTTGTGGAGGAACTCGGTTCACTCGTTATTTGCATCGCGTTCGCGCGGCGGCTCGCGTGCCCTTTCCACGATTTTCTTGAGCAACGGCAGATCGTCCTCTACCGTATTCCAAACAATCTCATCGGAAACTCGATGATAGGTGCGCATAAAGTTGCCGATGCCCCGGTACGCCTTCCAATCGATATCCGGGGCCGTCTCTGGGCTGTCCGGCTCCAAGCGGATGATGGCCTCGGTGAGGATTTGCAGCTTACGCTCAACGGCTGCCTTCGTCTTGTTGTTCGGGACTCTTAGAACGCAATCACAGCCTCTTTCAAAACCTGATTCTTGAGCGGATCCTTTAGCCATTCGGGTGATGATAGAGCGGCTTGTGCTCCAAGCAGGTCACTGAGCTGGCCTTCGAGCCTCCCCATTGTCAGTAGCGTGTAGCGTCGCGTCTTATCGACTTCAGCCAAAAGATCGACATCTGATGTCGCGGAGTTGTCGCCTCTCGCAACAGATCCAAAAACGGCGAGACTCAGTATCCCCGCCGCCCTGAGCTCGGATTCATGGTCTCGGAGTTTATTGATGACCTCATTCCTGTCCATGCACGGAACCGTCCATTTTGTTATCGCGCACGGCGGAACCACACTCATCGGCGCCAAGTGGTGTTAAACGCCAATTCATTCCAACCTCAATCTTCCTCTGCCCCTTCCACAGACCGCGACCCACTGCACCCGCCGTCGCAATTGCAAGCAAGCTCGTCCACAACGCCAGCATCAATACCCCATCGCCAATTTCATGGCGTATCTGTCCAAAAGAGCTTCCATACCATCGCGCAAGATTCGACAAATTAGCCGGTCCGTCCATCACGCCGGCATACCAGGGGATCAAGCGGAACCAAAACGTGGCGACAAACCAGTAGCACCAGATCGCAACCAGCGCCGACAACCCCCAACTCCTCGCATCTCCCGAAAAGGCCGCCAGAATCAATAGCAGCCATAGCGGCGTCGCATACCAAGGGCTCGCCGCGACGCCGTCGCCATTGGTGAAGATGAATGTCTGAACCGCCGCGAACGCCAACGCGGCCGCATAGCATCCCGCATACATGAGTAGCCACTTCCTCCGCGCACCATTCCTCCGGACCGCGACACAAGCTACCGCCAGCACTGCCGTCATGAACACATTCACCTGCCACACGGACCACTGCAGAAAGCTGTTATTCCCTAGCCAGAGCGCTCCGCGAAAGGTCTCGCCCAGCGAACGCGTCCAAGGCAACTGCAGACCAGCCCGTAGCAACTCACCGGTCGGAATCCCCGCCAACTGCTCCTGCATGCCGGAGAGATTGCCGTAGAGCAGTAGATTCCTCCCATACCAGAACGCCGGCAATATCCCCGCGGCAAACAGCCACCGCCATTGGCGCCGAAGGCGCCATACAACGAGCGGCACAAACGCGAGAAAGTAGGCTTTTACCAGCAGCCCCGCTCCCAATAGTACTGCGGCCGCCCGGCTTCTCCGCTCACTCTCGAAGAAGAGCCACACAAAGATCGGAACCGCGATTCCATCGTTTGCCACGTGGCCGCAGGACGCGAGAAACATCTCAGTCGTAACGATCATGAAAAATGCGGCGTTGCGATGCGGGCTGAGGGCCACCACATTCCAGAACACACCCATCGCGCCAATGAGGAGGCAGAATCGCAGGACGCGCAATCGCCAGCCGATCGACACTCCCATCTTTCCAAGTGCGCTTTCTAGCGGAGCCAGTCCAAGATAAACAAGCGGTGCTTGATGTGCTTCGTAATTCACAGGCTCTCCGTGCGGCGGTTCCTCCCACGGTAGATTCGCGCGGACTTCGCTAAATGTCCGCAGTACCGGATAGTTGATCTTGACCGCGGGACTCACGGGTGATCGGAGCAGGGACTCCCACACCTCGGGTGTCATTCGTGTTTGGCCGAACACTGGCAGCGTCCGGTCGATGCGCAACGCCTGCACGTAGCTGTAATGTTGCGCCTCGTCGAAGCCATCCCAAAGCGGGATCAGCGCCACCCAAAGCAAAGCCGTCGACGCAGCGAAGCCGAACAACAACAACTTTGTGAAGGTATTTGACAATCAGCGCGCAGTCAACGGCGGTCAACGTCAAACAGCTATTCAGGCGAATCCAATAGCGCAGGACTCAGTTTACAACACACAATAGTGAGGCAACCCCTCTGGCGCCGCTTAGTGCTAACAACTTCCACAACTATCCGAGCTAACAATCAGTTACGATTCAAAGCGGGGAAGCGACGGCAGGCCTTATAGTGGCCGAAGAGCGCGACCAACGATCCGGAATCGAAGGTATTAATTTCCGGCTGCGCCCGACGTTGCGCGATCCCGATGCTGATCGTATCTTGGAGTTGGCGGCCCGTGCCGGGGCGGCGATCGTCACGTTCAACAAACGCGACTTTGTTGGAGCCGCGGCTTATGGAGTTCCGGTGGTTCAGCCGGTCGAATTCTTGCATCAGATTTGGAGAGTTTCGGTGATCGTCAGCGTCGAAGTCCCAAAGGATCTTTATGATAGAGCGTCCGAGATCCCGCGGTCGCAAAGCATCAGCGTCGCCGGCGTATTCGCCACCGCAAGTGCTGAGCATATTGCGGCTTGGGAGCGGCTAGCGAGACGCGCTCAGCGGGGTGACCGGGCAAGGTTTCTCGAAGTGCCGGCAAAGGTGCCAGACGTCGAGCCCGACGAACGCGACGGATTCTGACGGGTTCGCGGGCTCACGCAAGGGCATTGCATGGGACGCGACGGGCATCTAGCGCCACTCTGATGCTCTCCCTCCTCCCACCGCGCTAAACTAAAAGAAAAATGCCCCGCCTGCTGTACGTGGCGCTCTCCCTGCTCCTCCTCGCCCCTGCTGCGCGAGCCGACGCCACCGTTGCCCTCCCGCTGTTCAACGCCTCGAAGGATCGTTCCCTCGATTGGGTCGGCGAATCTGTCGCGGAAAGCATTATTGACGCCCTGCACGGGGAAGGCCTCGTCACCCTCGACCGCATCGACCGCGCCGAAGCCTGCCAGCGCCTCTCCCTCCGCCTCAATGCTGCTCTTTCTCGCGCATCCGTCGTCAAGATCGCCGACGAGCTCGACGCCTCCCACGCCATTTTCGGCTCTTTCGAAATCACCGATTCGAAGATCAAGCCCAATGTCCGTCTCACTGTCCGCGTCATCGATCTCCGTAAAGTCCGTCAATCCGCCCCCTTCACCGCCGAGGGCCTCCTCGAAGACCTCACCACCCTCCAAAACACTCTCGCCTGGAAAGTTCTCACCGCCATCGTCACTCAACCCGCTGTCGCCGAGCCGGCCTTCCTCGCCCGCCGTCCCAACGTCCGCGTCGATGCCATGGAGAACTATATCCGCGGCCTCCTCGCCAAGGACAGCGCCACCCGTCACAAACTTTTTACGCAGGCTGCCCGCCTCGATCCAAAGTTCTCCCAACCCTGCTTCCAACTCGGTCTCCACTACTGGGAAAAGGAGGACTACCAGCAAGCCGCTCAGTGGTTCCAACGCGTCGCCGCCACCGACCCCCATTACACCGAAGCCCTCTACTACACCGGCATCTGCCGCCACTACCTCGCCGAATACGCCGCCGCGGAAACGGCATTCTCCACCGTCGCCGCTACCGTGCCTCTTAACGAGGTCTTCAGCAATCTCGGCGCCAGCCAACTTCGCCAAGGCAAGATTCAGCCCGCGATCGTCAACTTCGAAAAAGCCCTCGAAGGCGATCCCGCCGACCCCGACTACCATTTCAATCTGGCCTATGCCCTCTGGCATGCCAAGCGCTTTGACGACGCCGCCGACCGCTTCCGCGCCGTTCTCGAACGCATTCCCGAGGACAACCAAGCCACCAAGCTCCTCGGCTTCTGCCTCAAGCGCGAATCGCCGCGCCCCGGCAACTCCAAACAGGAAGGACTCGAACGCATTAAGGAAGAATACGAAGAGACCGTATTCCGCCAGCTCAAGTCGATGATCGAAAAGAAGTGATCCGAAAAATCCCGCTGCTCGCCCTCGCGTTCTCAGCCGCCGCGCAAACGCCTCCCCCCGCACCCGTTCCACCTCCAGCCAAGCCCCAACGCATGGCCGCTACTTCCATGCGGAACGAAAACGTCGCCGTCTATCTCATCGATACCAACGCCGCGAAGGAACTCGCCATCCGCGCCGGCAGCCAGGTCGCGCTCGTCACCGAAGCCGCCGTTGAATCTCACTACTTTGCCGCCGACCAGGGGCGCCCTACCGCCGGCGCGTTCCTCTTCAATCCGCCCGCCCGCCCCGATGCCTGGCACGGGGAGCTCTATTATCGCCATCAGAACAGCGCCTTCAACGCCCGCACATTTTTCCAGGTCGGCGGTGTTCAACCTAGCCACCAGAACGCCTACGGCGGCCGCGCTACCGGTGACCTCGGCAAAGCCGGCTACCTCACCGTCAACCTCGGCCAGCGCAAGGTGCGCGGCATGGTGAACGGAAACGTCCTCGTCCCCCTCCTCTCCGAGCGCACCTCCACGTCTACGGACCCCCGCGTCCGCGAACTCATCAACCGCTACTTCCTCGCCTATCCTGCCATCGCCCCCAATCGCACCGACTTTGACGTGCGCGCCCTCAACACTAACTCTCCGCAGCGCATCGACGATACCGATCTCAACGTTCGCTACGACAAATCCATTACCTCCCAATACCGCCTCGGCCTCTTCTACTCCGCCAACCATCAGAAGATCGACGCGTTTCAATTGGTTGCCGGCCAGAACCCCGACACCGATCTCAAGAACCATACGGCCCGCGCCACGCTCACGCGCGGCAATCTGCAACTGACCGCGCAATTCCAGCGCAACTTCTCGCTCCTCGTCTCCGAGCCCAATGCCGTCGGACCGCGTATCCGCTTCGGTTATCAGATCGAAGAGCTCGGACCGGACTCCAATTTCCCCGTCGACCGCGCCCAAAACACCTATCGCTACGGCTTCGTCTACAGCAGGCTGGTCGGCGGCGGCCGCCATCAGATCTACGCGGGCGGTGACATACAACGCCTCCAGCTAAACGGCATCGAAGCCGCCAATATCCGCGGCTACTACCAGTTCCAGAACAACTTCGGTCGAACCGCCATCGAAAACTTCCGCCTTGGCATTCCCTCCACTTACGAAGTCGTAATCGGCGACATGACCCGCGGGTTTCGCCAAACCTCCGGTAATCTCTATATCGCCGACCGCATCAAGCTGCTCTCAAATCTGCAGCTCTACATCGGCCTGCGATACAGCCCCGAAGGCAGTCCCTCTGAAATTACCGGCCGCGGCCATATCCCCTATCCCTGTGACTGCAACAACTTCGCGCCCCGCCTCTCGCTCGCCTGGCGCATGAAGAACAATTGGGCACTGCGGACCATGTACGCGCTCAGCTACTCACCCATCCCGCCTGTCACCTACCAGCAGGTCCGCTCCAATGAGCCGTACGCCACCTACTACAGCCTCAACAACCCGGACCTGCTCGATCCGCTGCGCGACATCCTTGCCAATCACACCAAACCGCAGTCCGCGCTCACCGTTCTCCCGAATGATCTCAGGACCCCGTACGCGCATCTCTACTCCCTCGTCTTCGAACGCCAGTCCGCTACCCGCGGCGTACTCCGTTTCGGCTACACCGGCAGCCGCTCAATGAAACTCCTCACCGGTATCGTCCTCAACCGCGCTGTGCCCAATCCCGCTATCCCTTACACAACGGCGACCATCAACGACCGCCGTCCGAATCCTTCGGTCGGCGAGCTCCGCACCGTGCAAAACAACGGCATCGCTTACTACGATGGCGCACAGGTCAGCTACGACTTCCCGTACCGTCGCGGCCTTAACGTCAATGCTTCCTATACCTTCGGGAAGGCCATCGACACGGGTGTCGACTACACCGCCACGGCCGCCAATCGCGACATGCTCAACGGCCGGGCCCAGTATCAGTACAATCAAATCGCCGGCCGCAAAGGCCTTTCCAACTTCGACGCCACCCACGCCGTCGCCCTCCGCTGGCTGTACGATATCCCCTGGCACGGCCTGCAGCTTTCCGGCATCTCCACCTTCCGCACCGGGACGCCGTTTACACTCTACATCGGCTCCGACGCTCCCGGCTTCGGCAACGTCGACGGCTCGGGCGGGGACCGCCCGAATATTCTCGATCCGTCCATTCTCGGGTCGACCATCGGCAACCCGGATACCGCTCCGCTCATCCTTTCTCGCAACAGGTTCTCCTACCTCACGCCATTCGCGCAGGAAGGGAACCTCGGACGTAACGTGATGCGGAAGAGCAAAATCGCCAACTGGAATCTCGCATTGCAGAAGAGCTGGCGCCTTCGCGCGCCGCGCGAAACTACCCTGCAACTGCGCGGCGAAGCCTATAACGGTTTTAATACTCCCCAGTTTGATGAGCCCCAACGGAACTACTCCTCCCCCGCCTTTGGAAAAATCACAAACACCTTGAATGACGGGAGGGTCTTCCAGCTTGCTCTCCGGATTATCCTTTAGCGGAACGGTTGCGTTGTCCGGAACCGCATTCACGTTGTAAACCTTTGAATTCAAGTTGTTTGCCATCGCTATGCCGGTGTCCTTAAAAAAATCGCAAATTCTTCGGAATAGCGCGAGGGGATTTCCGCTCGCTTTCCGCGTTACCCTCTAGGCGCAGTGTGTGCCCTGGCGCAGGCGCCTAGCGGAGTCATCATCCTGACGTATAATCGGAAAGTTCATGCTGGAAGCGTTCGGTCTATCTGACCCGGGTTGCGTGCGGCCCAATAACGAGGATTATTATCTCCTCGCGCCATCCCTTGGCCTCTTCCTCGTCGCGGATGGGATGGGAGGCGCCCAGGCTGGCGAACATGCGTCGCAGCTTGCCGCTGAGACCGTCGGCGAAGTCGTCTGGCGGTCGAGTGACCTTTCCACGCCCGATGTGCTGATCACGGCTCTCGAAGAGGCGAACCGCCGCGTCCTCACCGCCGCGGGCTCCGACACGAATCTCGAAGGCATGGGGACAACCCTGACCGCCGTTCTTGACACCGGCGAGCAGGCCTACATCGCCAGCGTCGGTGACAGCCGCGCTTACATCTATCACCAGGGTCAGCTTCTCATCATCACGGAAGACCAGACCTGGGTGCAGGAAGTCGGTAAGAAGTTAGGCATCGAGGAAGCGCAGTTGAAGACCCACCCCATGCGCCACGTTCTCACTATGGCCATTGGGGTTAGCGATCAGCTGCGTATCAATTCCTATGTCGTCGAGCTCTCCGACGGAATGCAGTTCCTGCTCTGTAGCGATGGTCTGCACGGCGTTGTCGGCGACGATGGGATTGCGGAGATCTTCGCAAATGACGATAATCTGGAATTGAAAGGCAAGAATCTCATTGAGCGTGCCCGCGCGGCAGGTGGTCCGGACAACATCACCGCCGTTCTACTGCGCGTCGTCGCAAATTCCGACCATCAACAGGAGCTCGTCCAACAGACGCAGTAGTTAAATGCTTCCCCGGCGCCGTGCCGTGGCCTTCCTGCTATCGCTAGGCCTTGCGGTACAAGTCGCCTACTCCGCTCCGCCGGCACCCGCGGACGGAGGGCAAGTCCAGTCCGAATCCGTTCCTGCAATTCTGCGAATCCGCGTGCTGGAAGGAGAGGGGTCTATCCACACGGTGGGAACCCGATCCAGCCAGCCCATCGTCATCTCATTAACGGATGAATCCGGCCGTCCTGTCGAAGGTGTGTCCGTTTCCGTCCGTCTTCCGGAAGAAGGCCCGACGGGCCAATTCGGCAACGGGATGAAAACCGAAGTTGCAATGACTGGCGCCGACGGCCGCGCTGCCATTCGGGGTATTCAATGGTCCCGCGCAGCCGGTCCCGTACAAGTTCGGATAACGGCGAACAAAGGACAAGCGCGAGCCGGCATCCTATCGACGCAATACCTTACCGAACCCGTCAGCGCCGCGCAACGCCGTCAGGCCGATCCAGCTAAGGGGCCGTCGCGCATTGACCGCCCATCGACATCGAAGTGGATTCTCCTCGCGGCGCTCATTGGAGGAGCCGCTGCCGGCGGAGTTGCCGCCGCGGCGAAGGGCGGCCACTCCGCATCCACCACCGCACCGCCTTCTCTGTCGCAGCCCACGATATCCATCGGCAATCCCAGCATCGCGGTAGGCACACCATGAAGACCCTTATCCTCCTTCTTGCCGCCCTCGACGCGCCGCCCCTCGCCTTTGTTCTCGATCAGGCGGGACAGCTAACCCCCATCTACGGTGTTGCTGGAAACTTCATTCCAGGACGTCCCGGCCCCTCTCTTCTTGCCTACTCCAACGACGGCGAAATCGAATGGCGCCTGGAACCCGGCCGTCTGACCGCCACGCGCGCAAGCCGCACCTACGCATTTCCAACCGCAGCTACCCGCGCCAACTTTCGCGGATCGACCGCCTACCTGCCGAACGAAACCATCCGTCTCGATGACGAGCCCGAATCGCAACTGTTAGCCGGCCGCGCCATCACCTGGAGCGAGGGCAAGTTGCGCATCACTCAGCCCGGCGGTTCCCAGGAAGAACTCACTCTTCCCTACGAGCCCGAGCGGATGAGCGCCGCCGCCGCGAACTGGGCTTACCTGATCGTCAATGGCCGTGCTCACCTCCTCCGCCTGACCCCGGGCCGCGTAGAACTCTTCGTCCTTCCGCAACGGAGCCGCGAATGATCCTGCTGCTGGCGTTGCAACTCCTCACTCCGCAGGGAACCTCCGCCGGCGCCAGCGTCAACCTCGGTGCCGCTGCTGTCGGCGACACAACCTAGTACCGCTTCCGCGCCGTCAACGATAGCGGTGTTTCTCTTCCCATACAAAACTTATCGGTCAGCGGCGCTGGGTTTTCTACGACTTTTGTGCCCGTTACTCTCTCGCCCAACCAGAGCCACGAATTCACCGTCCGCTTCTCCCCAGGAGCCGAAGGCAGCTACAGCGCGACGTTGACCATCAACACGACAACCGCCCTGATCCGCGCCAACGCCCTGCCCGCTCCATCCATCCTCATTGGAGGAACACCGATTCCCAGCATGCAGGTCGATGTTGCCGCCGGCCAGACGCTAACCATACCGTTGGAAATCGGAAACCCCTATTCCGTTCCTCTAGCGATCGATGAGTTATCTGTCGTGGGATCCGGCTTCACGCTCTCCGCTCCCACTCTTCCTTTCACGCTTGCTCCAGGCGCGGCACTGCCGATTCCTGTCACTCTCACTGCCGGCGCCGAAGGCGAAGTGCCGGCTGTTCTTACTGCGGGCCCGCGCCGCTTCAACATCGTCGCTTCGATCTTCCGGCCTCAACTCTCTCCGCCGAAAATCGTCCCTGGCGATGCGGCGCCACACAACGGCCAGCAATGGAAGATTCGTCTGCAGCTCGCCGAACCTGCGCTAGGACCAGGCACGGGTACACTCCGCGCAACATTCACCGGCACAAACGAAGATCCCGCGATCGTCTTCGCGAACGGCGCCCGCGAAATCAAGTTCGACATCGCCGCCGGCAGTCGCGATGCTACCTTCAACGGCTCTTCCGAAACAGTTCTTCAGACCGGCACCACAGCCGGCACACTCCGTCTCGACGCAATCACCGAGACCGGCACAACAACGGAAACATACCGCTTTGAGCCCGGCCCCGTTGTTGTCGATGAAGCCACCGCCCGCCGCAACGGCTCGACACTCGAAGTCGATATCCTTGGCTTCGACAACACGCGCGGCGCCGGCTCCCTCAACTTCCGTTTCTTCGACCGCTCCGGCAACGCGCTCGGCGGCGTCATCACCACGACTCCCGCCGATCAGTTCAAAGCCTTCTTCGAACAAAGCACGCTCGGCGGTGTGTTTCGCTTGCGCGCGGCATTCCCGGTTACCGGCGATGCGACAATAGTGGGTTCGGTACTCGTCGAAATCGCTAACGCCGTTGGCCGTACCGGCTTACAACGCCTCACCATCCCATGACCCCCGTTGCACTCACCGTCGCCGGATCGGATCCATCGGGCGGTGCGGGCATTCAGGCCGACCTCAAAACCTTCCACCACTTCCGCGTTTACGGCGAAGCGGCGATCACGCTCATCACCGTGCAAAACACGCAAAACGTGAGCAAAGTCGAGCTTTTGGACGCTGTTTTGGTGCGCGAGCAGATCGAAGCGGTAATGGCCGATATTCCTCCCGCCGCGATGAAAACGGGCGCCCTCGGATCCGCGCAAATCATTGAATCGGTAGCTGGTTGCATCGGAAGTACCCCGCTCGTTGTCGACCCGGTGATGATCTCCAAACATGGCGCGCCGCTGATTGCCGCCGAAGCCGCCGTTGCCCTCCGTAAGCTGCTATTTCCAAAGGCATTACTAGTTACGCCGAACCTCCACGAAGCCGCCGCCCTCACCGGACTGCCGGTAACGACCGAAGAGGAGATGATTGCCGCGGCCCGTAAGCTATTGGAAGAAGGACCACTCGCGGTGCTGGTGAAAGGGGGGCACCTGTCCGGCAAGGCCTCCGACGTCCTGGTAACAAAGGACTTCGTCCAGTGGTTTACCGCCGAACGCACCGATACTCCCCACACCCACGGCACCGGCTGTACCTATTCCGCGGCGATCACCGCGCTCCTCGCGAAAGGCCTCTCTCTTCCGCAAGCTGTTGAGAAAGCAAAGCTTTTCATCACGAAGGCCATTGCGACAAACCCTGGTCTTGGGGCTGGCCACGGTCCGGTCAATCATTTCGCCTGAGCGAAGGCGATTACCCAGCCGTTCTCCGGTCCGAAGAGCTTTCTGCCGCCTAGACGCAGATCCTTTAACCGCTCTTCTTTCAGCAGGATATCGTGATCCGGCGCTTTATCGATCAGCGTCTGGATGTCCGCCGCCGATCTCACCACCACCACCGTCTCCTCGGGCTCGGGGCGGTTTTGGAAGTCTTTCGCGTCGACGATAATCCGCCGTGCGGGGAAGTCGATGTTCGAGGGCGCGAGCGTTCGGGCGTCGCCGGGGAGCATGTATTGTATCCGGGGAAAATGCATGGTGGAGGCTACAAATTGGTCTTCCACACCATCTATAAGAAGTGTTTTTGTGCGTTTTAGAGTGCAAAAACGTGTCAAAAGTGCGCTATTTGGCACCGGTTCCGGAGGCACGAACGACACCTCCGCGGACACAAGACGATACCCTAAGACGACTGCCGCGAGACCCCAATGCACCCTCGATCCGGCCGCGGCCGACGCGGCCGCGAAGACCGGAAGCAGATAAGTCGCGTTGCGATACCCGAAGGCGAATAAGACCGCGGCGCTTACTCCGAGCCACGATGCTTCGACGTATCGCTTGCGGTACAGGCAATAGCCGAAGGCGAGCGGTGCGAGTAGAGTGAGCGCCGGGTCGATAGCCCAGGCGCGCGTGGCGTAGAAGCGAAGATGATTTTCAGCCGCGGCATTTTCCGGGGTCTTCAGGCCCCATTGCAGATGCTCGTCGAGCACGTGCTCCTTCCAATACCAGTCGCGATTGGCGGCGAGTTGGTACAAGTGCCACGGCAGAATCAACAAGACCGCAAACGCCACCACTCGCGTCCACCCTTTCCATAAAAACAAGGCAGGCACAGCGCCCGCGACACTCTTCGTCAACACGCCCCACGCCAATGCCGCGCCCGCGCCGCGCGGCGATTTGGTCCACAAAACGATCGTCAACAACACCGCGCAGAGCACCGGCGCATCGGTGAGATTGCGCCGCGCCAGAAGGAAGAACAGCGGGTTCGCCGCTAACAGCAGCACGGCGGAAAGTCCTTGCCATCGATACAACAACAACAGAGCGCCCGCTCCGCAGAGCACCGAGAACAGACGCAGACTCCACAGCGTTTCGCCAAACAGCTTCACAGCGATTGCCGTTGGCAGGAACGCCATGATGGGTTTCACAAAAGCCAAACGGCCGAGGAAGCGCGGTGTGAGCCATTCGCCTCGCTCGGCCATTCCGATACTAATGCCGCTGTAGAGCGCTTCGTCCTGCGGCCGGATTTTTTGCACCGGATCGATGTAGCCGGATGCAAGAGGCACCGACCACACGCCCCAGCCCAGATAGGCGGCCGCGGCAAAAAAGACTAATACTTGGGAAGCGAAGGATCGACCTTGTCCGCCCATGCCAGTATTCCGCCGGTCATATTGCGAACCTTTGTGAATCCGTTCGCGCGCAATACGTCACAGGCCTTCGCCGAACGCCCACCCATCTTGCAATGCACGACGATGTCGGCGTTCTTGTCGAGCTCATTGAGGCGCTTCGGCACGTCGCCAAGCGGGATCAATTTTGCTTTGTCGATCTTGCAGATCTGATATTCATGCGGCTCGCGCACGTCGACCAGCGTGAAGTTCGCGTTGGCATCCATGAGCTTCTTCACTTCCTGCGGGGTGATGTCGGTGGAAGAAACCGGAGCGGGTAACGGAGCCTCCTCGTGCGGCACACCGCAGAACTGCTGGTAGTCGATCAACTCTTTCACGACCGAGCACTTTCCCTGGCATTCCGGATTGCGCCGGATTTTCAGCTCGCGGAACTTCATGGCGAGCGCATCATAGAGCATCAATCGGCCCTGTAAAAGCTGACCTTCGCCGAGGATGAGCTTGATGACTTCGGTGGCCTGTATGAGCCCTACGACGCCGGGCAGAATGCCCAGTACACCGCCTTCGGCGCAGCTCGGAACAAGTCCCGGGGGTGGCGGTTCCGGATACAGGCAGCGATAGCAGGGCCCGTCGTCCTTGCAGAACACGGTGGCCTGGCCTTCAAAGCGGAAGATGCTGGCGTAGACGTTGGGCTTGCCCAGCAGCACGCACGCATCGTTGACGAGGAAGCGAGTGGGGAAGTTGTCGGTGCCGTCGGCAACGATGTCGTAGTCCTTCAAGATCTCGAGCGCGTTGGCGGAGGTGAGCGGGACCTCATATTTCACGATCTCGATGAAGGGATTGATGTCCTTCATCGTCTCTTCCGCGGAGTCCACCTTCTTCTTGCCGATGTCCTTGGTGCCATGGATGACCTGGCGCTGCAGGTTGGATACGTCGACGGTGTCAAAGTCGACGATGCCAAGTTTGCCGACGCCGGCGGCGGCCAGGTACATGGCGACCGGCGCACCGAGACCGCCGGTGCCGATGAGCAGCACCTTGGCGTTCTTCAATTTCAACTGCCCGTCCATGCCCACTTCGGGCATAATCAGGTGCCGGCTATACCGGCCGATCTCTTCTTTCGATAACGACGACATGCTGCTTACCGGCCACCTGCGATCGACGGAACGATGGAGATGGTGTCGCCGGCGCCGACAGCGGTTTTGTCTTTTTCGAGAAAGCGGATGTCTTCGTCGTTCAAGTACACGTTGACGAAGCTGCGGAGCTTGCCTTCGTCGTTGAACAGGTTCTTCTTCATGTCGGGATGGGCCGTGGTCAAGGCGGCGAGCGCCTCGCCCACCGTCGCGCCGCTCACTTCCACGGTGTCTCTCTTGTCTGCGAACTGCCGCAGCGGCGTAGGGATCAAAATCTTAGGCATTCGGGTGTTCCAACTCCTCTTGGGCTGCTTCGGTCTGTTCCATGTTGGGCAGCCAGCTATTGGCGTGATGAAATTGGCCCTTCTGGATCGACAGCACAACGAACGAATACCAGGGGCACGAATTTTCCAAATCGGTTTTCGAGAAGTAGGCGTCGCAATCGGGATGGCTGTGGAAGATTCCAATCAGATCCATTCCGTTCTTGCGGGCCTCCCGCTCGGCATACAGCAGATCTTCCGGACGCAGTTCGTATCGCTCGCGCTGCGCTCCCGGATAGGCGTTCTCGAGCGGCAACGCGACGCGCACCGTCTTCGTGCCGCCGTCGATTGGACCCAGCATAGCGCCGCAGCATTCATTGGGATAGGTCTTCCGCGCGTGCGCGACCATCAGGTCCCAAGCTTCTTGTTCTATCTTGATCATTCGTTCCAGAACGGCTCGCTCATGTACTTGGATGCACCGTCGCACAGAACGGTCACAATTACGGCCTCCCGGCCTTCCCTGGCGAGCCTCCGCCCTAACTCTAGCGCTGCATGCACATTGGCGCCAGCGCTGATGCCGACGAGAAGCCCTTCCTCGCGAGCAAGCCGCCGAACCATTGTATATGCGTCCTCGGTCTCGACCCAGACGTTGTCATCGGCGAGGTCCGGGTCGTAGATTTTCGGCACAATGGCCGTGGGCATGTGCTTCAAGCCTTCGAGGCCGTGGAATCCGGACGACGGCTGCGCGCTAACGCACACAACGCCGGGCTTTTCATGCCGCAGGCGGCGCGATGTTCCCATGAATGTACCGCTGGTTCCGAGGGATGCCAGGAAGTGGGTGATGCGGCCGCCGGTCTGTTCGAGGATTTCGATGCCGGTGGAGTTGTAGTGCGCCTGCCAGTTGGCGGGGTTCGAGTACTGATCGGGGTAGAAATAGCGATCGGGATCTTCGGCGTAGATCTCCTGGCAGCGGCGAATGGAGCCATCGGAACCTTCGCCGGCGTCGGTGAGAATCAACTCGGCGCCGTAGGCGCGGAGGATGCTTTTGCGTTCGGGACTGGCGTTAGCGGGAAGGCAGAGCTTCACTTTGTAGCCGCGGCAGGCGGCGACCATGGCGTAGGCGATACCCGTGTTGCCGCTCGTGGAATCGAGAATGATCTTATCGTGCGTGAGCTTGCCCTGCTCTTCGCCCGTATTGATCATGTTCAGGGCGGGACGGTCTTTGACGCTGCCGCCGGGGTTGAAGTACTCGGCTTTGGCGTAGATTTCGATGCCTGGGAGCCCTTCCGTGACGCGCTTGAGCCGGAAGAGGGGTGTGTTGCCGATGGCCGCAAGCAGATTTCCGGCGGCAGGCGGCATCCGCCTCCCCACCTCGTTGGCGGTTGCGCTCATGCTTTCAGGCTAACAATCTCCCTAATTCCGGTCAAGAATGGGTACTTTCCCGCCGGATGACAAGACTGCGTTCTATTCTTCGTCGCGGTATCCTTCGCGATGACGCGCGAATTGTGATAGACCAGTCGGCGAAGCGGAGCGAACCATGGAAAACCAGTCAGTTTCAGGAAAAGTGACCCTCTTGCTTCGCCAGTGGCGGGCGGGGGACGATGCGGTGCTGGAAGAACTGACGCCGCTGGTCTATTCGGAGCTTCGGATGCTGGCGCGGTCGCGGCTGGCGAATGAGAGGAGGGCGGAGTTAAGCCCGACCGAGCTGGTTCACGAGGCGTTCCTGCGGCTGGTCCGGCAGGATCAGCCAGAGTGGGCGAACCGGGCGCATTTTTACTATATTGCGGCGCGGTTGATGCGGCAGATTCTGGTCGATTTTATTCGCGAGGCGCAAGCGCAGAAGCGTGGCGGCGAGAACGCGCCGATACCGTTGGATGGCGCGATGGAGGTCGCGGCGAAGGCCGATCCGAGCGTACTGCAGATCCATGAAGCGTTGAACGCGCTGGCGGAGTTGGACCCGCGTAAGGCGCGCGTGCTTGAGATGCGTTTTTTTGGCGGCCTGACCGCCGATGAGATTGCGCAGGTGGAGAACATGTCGCCTGTAACCGTTACCCGCGATGTTCGCGCGGCCACTGCGTGGCTACGAGCATGGCTTACCGCTCCGGAGCAAACATGACCGCCCACCCAATTCTGACCACCGAACAGTGGCAACAGGCCGAAACCTTGTTCCATACCGCACTCGACCTTCCGCGGGAGGAGCGTGAGGCGTGGGTTGCTGAATCCTGTCCGAGCGATCCGTCGCTGGCGATGGCTGTGATCCGGATGCTCGAGGCGGACGACAATCCGGGTGATGAGATTCGTCGAGCGGTGCGATCGGCGGTGAAGGAGTGGTTGGGGAGGTGAGGGGGGACGCCGCGCACGCGGGAAAATGAGACTCCCGATCAAGTGTAGTTGGGCCCTTTCCTGCTACATTTCCCATGAGCGATATGGATGCAAACAGCGGCAGGCTGACGGGCGCTGTGACGGAAAACCTGGATGCGGCCAAGTCGTCCGAGGATCTGGCGCGGGGGACGTTCCATTCACGCAGCCACTTCTTCCGCCTGTTCCGTGCTTTCTCCGATGAGACGCCGGCGGCGATGCGGCGGAGGCTGCTGCTCGAGCGCGCTGCCTGGCATCTGACCAACACCAGGACGGCGGTCACCGAGATTGCCTTCGATGCGGGGTATGGGTCGCTGGAAGCGTTCACCCGCGCGTTCCGGAAGGCCTTCCGTCTCTCTCCAAGCATGTATCGCCGCCTGTCGCCATCGCACTTTCATTTGGCCGCCGCGAATGGCATTCACTACTTCTCCGCAAAGAAAGGAATTGAAACCATGGATCTCTTCGACCGCTTTGCCGGTACCGACTCCTATCACACGCGCCGCCTGCTGGAGCACGCGGCGGGATTGACCGATGAACAACTCGACCGTCCGATTTCAACCGCCGTGAAGCTGTTGCCGTGGGAGAAGGCAGACCGCAATCTCCGCGAGATTCTAGAGCGGCTGGTCTTTACGAAAGAGGTCTGGGCGGCGGCGATGGGCGGAGGGGAGATGCCCCAGATGGGCGGGCCGCCCTCTTCCGTTGCGCGGTTGACCGAGCGCTTTCAGAGGGCCGATAACGGCTTTCAATCGATCCTCAACGACATTCGCAATCGCGGCGCGTGGGACGACACCTTCGTCGATGCGCTTTGCGAGCCGCCGGAGAAATTCACGTTCGGCGGGACGTTCGCGCACGTGATTACCTTTAATACGTACCGGCGGCTGACCGCGCTCGACGCGCTGCGGCGGTTGGGTGTGGAGATCGACGGGTTTGGCTGCCCCATGGAGTATGAGGCGAGCCAGGCCGTGGAGAAGTAGCTAGCGTAGCCGTATGGTGAACGGCTGCGACGTGCCCACAGCGTTCGTTACCGTGACGATCACCGTATCGATGTCGTTCAGCGAACCGGAGACGTTGAAGGGCAGCGTGAGCCGGAACTGGCCGCCGAACGGCGCGGAAGCGGTGCTCTGATACCACGCCGTGTAGGCGGCCGCGACGGCGACCGGCACATCGGTGGTCTGGAGCGATGCACCCGCCGTGGGCGTCAGCCGGAACGTGGCGCTGGAGATTTCGCGGGTGTTGGAGAACCCATCGATCACCAGTGTGAATGTGCCGCTGCCAAGCTGTGCAGTGCCGGCCGTGATGACCGGGATACTGCGCGCGATGGGCACCACGGTGTCCGGGACGGGCGTTGCCGATGCGGGTTCCGTCGTGGTCCGGATCCGGATGTTTCCGGCCACGGTGCCAGACAACAGCCGCAACGGACTCACCGGGAAGGTGCCGTTGGTCTGGTTGGCTGGAATGGTAAACGTCACAGTGCGGCCGCCGCTGGAGAACTGCACCGACGGATCGTCGGCGTTGTTCACGGCGTTGGGCTCGAAGATGAGCGTGAGAGTGCCGGTTACCGTAGCCGGGAACGGCGTGGCGAGTTGGATGGTGATGTTGGTCTGTGCGCCTGGGGGCAGCGTTTGCGGCAGGCCGAGGATATTGACCGGCGGAACGGCGGGCAGGTTGACGGTGATGGAGAGCGCCCGCGTGGCGGCGGTTCCGGCGGAATCCGTAATGCGAACCGTAAAGGACGATGTACCGGCCGACGTTGGTGTGCCGCTGATGGAGCCGCCGGCGGCGAGCGAGAGGCCGGCCGGCAACGATCCGGCGGAGACGGACCAGTTTCCGAGAGGCGGGACTCCGCCCGTTGCGGCGACCGAGGAAGAGTAGGCCGTGCCGACCGTTCCGGAGGGAAGGGAAGCGGTGGTGACGGTCAATGGTGCGCCGACGCGAAGCGTGGCGGCGCGGGTGGCTTCGTTCCCGAGCGCGTCCTTCGCCTGCACCGTAAACGCAAAGGTGCCCGCGGTGTTGGGCGTGCCGGTGACGGCACCGCCGCCGCTCATGGAAA
This sequence comes from Acidobacteriota bacterium, assembly GCA_016185425.1. Lineage (GTDB taxonomy): Bacteria > Acidobacteriota > Terriglobia > Bryobacterales > Bryobacteraceae. The sequence continues at coordinate 99,653 of JACPNQ010000014.1, forward strand.
GGCCGCCAGGGAGCGCGCCGGATGCAATGGAGAGCGTCACCGGCGGTTTGCCGCCCTTCGTGGCGAAGGTGAAGGTGAAGGGCTGGCCGGCGGGAATCAGCATGTCGGCCGGGGAGTTAGTAATTTCGAGCTTGTCGAAAACAACCAGCGTGAACGATGCCTGCGCGGAGGCCCGCAGCGAATCCCGCACTTCGAGAGTAAACGGATAGGATCCGGGCGCCGCGGGCGTGCCGGCGAAGCGGGCGGACGCGGAGTCAAACGACATGCCTGGGGGCACCTCGCCGGTGAAGGTCCAGCTATAGGGAGGCTTGCCGCCGGATGCGCCGAAGGTCAGTTCGTATGCCTTGGCGACGGTGCCGTCGGGCAGAGGCGGCGTGGTGGTAATGGTCAGTCCGCCAGTTATAGTGATGGTGTAGGAGCGGCTTGCTTTTTGCGAAAGCGAATCGGTGACTTCGACGGAGAACGTGAACGTTCCGCCGGTGGAGGGAGTTCCGCTTAACAGGCCAGCCGAATTAGAGGATGTACCGGGCGGTGTGTTGCCGCTGATGGCAAACGTGTAGGGGGCCTTGCCACCGGTGGCGCCGAACTGCTGGGAGAACGGCTGGCCGACCTGTGCTGTGGGCGCGATGGAGGAAGGCGTGACGGAAAGCGGCGTTAGCGCCGGTTCGATGACAACGGAGTAGGCGTTGCCGGCGACGCGGCCCGCGGAGTCGGTGACGTTGATGGTGAAGCGGAACGTTCCATCGGCGGACGGCGTGCCCGAGAGCGAACTGCCGGAGAGCACGAGGCCCGGCGGGAGGGAGCCGCCCGCGAGACCGAAGGTGTATCCGGGCGTGCCACCGGAGCCGGAGAAGCCGGCGCTATAGGCCTGGTTCACGCGTCCGTTGGGCAGCGTGTCCGGGCTGATGGAGAGCGAGGGCGGCGGTGGCGCGACGACGCTGAACGACAGCGTCCTCTGCACCGAGACGGTGCGGGAGTCGGTGAGGCGGACGACCTGTGGATAGGAGCCTTCCGCGACACTGGTAGTGCCGGAGATGACGCCGGTCGATGCATTCAGTACCAGTCCGGCCGGCAACGTGCCGCCCACGATCTGCCACGAATAAGGGGGGCGTCCGCCAGCCCCGACGAGCAGGGCAGAGTAGGATTTGTTTTGCACGGCTTCACTGAGGATGCCGGTGACAATGCGCAAGCCTTCCTGAATGGTGACGGTAAAGGCTTTTTGTGTCCGCAGCGTGGCGAGCGCAACGCCACCCGTAAATGGCATGGACGCTTCCACGGTAAAGGAGTACGCGCCGCGCAGAGTGGGCGCGCCGGTAATGTTCCCTGTAGTTGTGCCGAGGGTCAGCCCCGGAGGCAGCGAGCCAGCTACGACCGCCCAGGAGACGCTGCTGGGTGTGGAGCTATTCGTGGCGAGCGGGACAGTATAGGAGTCGTTTTCAAACCCATCGGGGAGAGGAGACGCAGTGGTGATAGCGAAGCCGCTGGCGGCGACGAGGAGAGCATATGCCCGCTGACCGGTCTGCCCGAGCGAGTCCGTGGCGAGAACTGTGAAGTTGGAAGTTCCGGCTGCCGCCGGAGTTCCGGAGAGAACGCCGGTGGAGGTGTTAAGCGTGATGCCTGCCGGAGGAGAACCGGTTGTCACCGACCAGGTTACGGGAAGGTTTGCGCCGGTTGCCGTGAGCGCCTGGGAATACGCAATGGCGACGGTTGCATCCGGAAGAGCCGCCGGGGAGATCGTCAGGACATTCAGGATACGGAGAGAGTAGGAGGCCTGGGCCGACTGGCTCTGCGTGTCCGTGGCGTTCACGATGAAATTGAACAGGCCGGAGGCAGTAGGTGTGCCGCTCAGTAGACCGGTGGCGGAGCCCAGGTTCATACCGGCCGGAAGGGATCCGCTAATGATCGTCCAACTGACGGGACTAATACCGCCGACCATCGTCAACTGCTGACTGTAGGCGGTGTTGATGGTGCCATTCGGCAGCGTCGCCGGGGAGATGCCGGTGGGGGCGAGGACGGTTAGCTGCTCCGCCTTGGTTGCGACGCGGCCGGCGTCGTCGACGACGCGGACAGTAAACGAGTATGTGCCGGCGACGAGAGCGGGACCGGCTACGACGCCGGTACCGGGGTTGATGACGATGAGCGGGTTCAGATTTCCCGAGCTGATGCTGTACGTCTTCAACGTGGCGCCACCGGTTGTGGTGATCGGGGTACTGTAGGAGTTGCTCAGAGTTCCGGGAGGAAGCGGAACACTGTTGGTGATGACAATGGGATCAGCGATGTCGATGCTGAGAAAGGCCTCGCCGCCACTGTTGCCGAGAGAATCCTGCACAGCGATGGCAAAGGTGTAGGATCCGGGCGTAGTGGGTGTGCCGGTGATCTGTCCGTTGGACTGGACCGTAAGTCCTGGAGGAGGACCGCCTGATCCGGGGCTCCAGGTATATGTGCCGGTGCCTCCGGTGGCCTGGAGCGTCGTGGCGTAAGCAACACCAGTGGTCCCCGCCGGAAGGGTAGTGGTGAGGACTCTTACCCTGTCGCGCACGATGATCTGGTAGGGAATGACAACACGGCGGACATCGGCGTCCGTCAGGAGAATGTCGAATGAATAGGTGCCCGGCACCTGTGGGGTGCCACTAATAGCAGTGGAACCCTCCTGTTGGAAGAATACCCCATCCGGAAGCTGCCCGCTATTGAGCGAGAGCGTATACGGGGCACGGCCGCCGGTTGGGTTCACTTCGACGAATATGCTGGAGCCGGTGGTGGTGTTGAGCGGCGAGGCAGGGACGGTGGAGCCGGTCATCGGATTCGAGATGATGATGGTGTACTGCTTGGTGTCGATGCGAGTCCCTGCCGTCGACACTTCAGACAGCCGCACTTGGAAGGTAAAGCTGCCGAGGGCCGTAGGCGTCCCGGAAATGATACCCCCCGATGAGAGACCCAGGCCGGTTGGTAAATTGCCGCTGAACAGAGTCCATATGGGAGTGCTAGATCCGCTCTGTATCAAAGTCACATTCGGATAGGTAACATTGAGCGTTCCGTGCGGCGGATTGGTAGTGTCAATTCGCATCGACCCGGTGATGTTGAACCCGCCGATGCCAATGAAGTAGCTCCTGTTATCTGTCTGGCCTGCGCTGTCGGTGACGGTAATTCCAAAGACATAGAAATTGTTGCCCGCGCTGGCCAGGGGAGTGCCTGAAATTACCCCGGTGGAGGCATTCAGGTTGAGGCCCGGTGGGAACGTGCCTGTTGCGATGGAAAACGTCAGCGGTGTGAAGTTTCCATTTTCAACCGCGATCGTATCGCCGTAGGCTATGCCGACCCTTCCGTTCTGAAGCTCGAACGGAGAAGTGAGCTTAAGGGCGCCTACGACGGTGTAGGTGACGGTGCTGAATATAACGCCGCCTCCGAGCGCGTCGGTGCCAAGGACGACAGGAGTAAAGGCACCGGAGGTGAAGAAGTTGTAGGTGGCGGTGCCGGTGGCGGAGTCGACGACGAAACTCCCCCCGTCGGGGCCGCCGACTTTCAGAAAGCTCTTTGTGCCACTGCCCTGGGTGAGGACGTATGGCGAGGCGCTGCCGCTGGTGAAGGCCCTAGCTGTTGCCGGCGTTCCCGGTGTGCCGGTGAGTTTGAAGGCGCGAGTGATGGTGAAACCTTGCGAATAGGTACGACCGCTGGTGTCAGTGGCGGTGATGGTGAAGCTGGAGCCAGCAGCTCCGATGGGGAGTTCGCCGAGCAGCGCGCCGGATGCGGAATCGAGCGTGATCCCTGCCGGCAGCGAACCTGCGGTGACAGCGAATGTGTAAGGGAAGACGCCACCGGTGGCGGAGAAGCTGTGATCGTAGGCGAAAGACTCCTCGGCGTCGCGTGGCGTGCCGGTTACCGATCCGGTGCCGTTGACGAGAATGTGGTAGCTGCGCCAGGCGAGCGTGAACTGGGAGATTGTGAAGTGATAATCGCCGGCGGTGGTAGGCGTGCCGGTGATGGTTCCGTTGGTGTCGATGTTCAGGCCGGGCGGGAGTTGCCCGAGGGCGAGCGTGAATCCAGTAGCGCCGCCGGTGCTGTCGAGGTCGAAGGTATAGGGCGACCCGATGGACGCGACGGGCGGGTCGGCAACCGTGGTGAAGCGGGCGCCATTGGAGATTTCATAGGGCGATTCGGCGGTGTTGGGCGTGGACGCGGAGTCGGTCACGCGAATGCGAAATTGCCCTCCGGTGAGGGGCATAGTGCCGGAGATCACGCCTGTGCTGGAGTTGAGCCCGAGGCCAGACGGGATGGTTCCTTCCACGACAGTGAACGTGTATGGCGCGACGCCACCGTGGACGCGAACGGTGTCCGAGTATGCGGATGTGTTCGATCCGGTGGCCAGCGCGAGGGTGTCAATCGTGAGCGGCGGGTTGACCTTGATGACGAACGATTTACTCGGGATCTTGTAGTTGACGTCGACGAAGCGCACGGCAAACGTGAACGTGCCCGAAGCCGTGGGGGTGCCCGAGATGGTGGCGCCTGTGGCGGTGCTGGTGAGAGTGAGGCCGGCGGGCAGTGCGCCAGTGGCTATCTGCGCTGAGCGCATCGGAGAACCGCAGCCGGTAGTGGCAATCGTGTAGGAGACGGCCGAGGCGCGGACGGCTTGCGGCAGGGCGCCGGCCGTCGTGATGTTGCAGGTTCCGTCGGGGTTGGTTGCAAAGAGCGCGGCGGAGGTCAGAAACGAAAGGAAGGCAAGACGGCGGATCACTGCTGGCCTCCTTTGTCATCGGAGACAGCAGGTGCGAGCGCGGGGATGACTAATACGGGATCAACTGCGCCAGGATCGAATAGCCAGATCGGTTTCGTAGTATCGCGCATGAGCAGGAATGCGCGGCCGCCCTGTAAGGCCTCCAGACGCGCTGCGCCTTCGGGAACGTCGAACTGGCGGATGTCGCCGCCCGTGAGGGGAACGACGAGCGCTTTTTCACCGACGAGGATCGCGTTGTTCCCCGCTCTATCGACGGCGAGCGAGTAGCTGCCGCCGGAGCCATCGAGCTTGCGCAACAGGGTAGCGCCGGCGGGGCCGTCGAGCCAGAAGAGGGCGTGCTCGGCCGGATCATAAGCCATGGCGCGCTGCCCGGCGAAGGCGATGCTCCACCAGGCGCCGGCGGAGATGCGAAACTCGGCTTTGCCGCCAGTGGACCATAGGGCCACACTTTCATCGGAGAGAAGGGTTATTGCGCGATCACCGTTCGACGAAACGCGCACGGCGCGCGCTTGTTGCGGGAGGGTGAGGCGCCATGGATCGGCGGTATCGGGGACGATGAGCAACTCGCGTCCCGATGCATCGCTGAAGGCGCCCGAGTCCAACGAGGCCCATTTTCCTTCGAGCGCGATGCCGTTGCGCAACGCGGTGCCATCGGCGAGGAGCGCAAGCGTGCCCCACGTCTCCTTCACGCCGTCGCGAACGGCTTCCCCGATATAGGCGGCGGATGGAGAACCGTACAGCGGCCGCATCCGGGCTTCGCCGTCGACAACATATCCAAGAACGGGTCCGCCAACGCTCTGCGCCGCGAGTGCGCCGGCCGCCATTAGTCCACAAAGCAGGGGTTTCATCGCGGTGCTCCTACGGTGGGCGTGCCTGGTGTGACGGTGGTTGGCGAGCGTTGTCCTCCTCCCCCGCTGTTTGTGGCGACCGCGATACCGGCCGCGGCGCCGCCGGCGGCGCCAAGAATCAGAAGCCACTTCAGCGCCGCCGCGCTGGCGATGCCGCCGCCGATAGCGGCGTTGGACATATTGATGGACGTGGAGGCGGTGCGGCCCTGGTGCGATGCGGTGACCCTTACTTGATATTGGCCGGAGAGGCGGTTGGCCTGGAGGCCTCGGGCGACGGCGTTGCCGTTGGCGTCGGTGATGGTGGTGAGGGACTTCGCGCCGTTGGCGAAGGTGGCGCCCGCGCCCTGATTCGGCAGCAGGAATACGACGGCCGCGCCGGCGACAGGTTTGCGATTTTCGTCGGTGACTTGGACCATCGGCTCACGCGCCATGCGCTGGCGGATGTTGTTGACGGCTCCCTCACCCTCCACGATTTCAATATTCAGTTTTTGAATCTGTGGGGGATCTTGATAGCCATAGGTGACCGATTGCGCTAATAAGGATAGAAGTACAGCAAGGGCGATTACAGGTCTAAGCACCGGGTGGTTACCTCCCTTAACCCACCAAATAGTACCATAAGAACGCAAGTAACACTCAGTGAAAAAGGTCCGCAACACCATGAAAACGTATCACTTCCCCCTGTGGGTGCTGGCCGCCGCGGCGCTGGCTGCCCAGGACCTGACTCCCCGCGAGTTATTTTTCGCGGCCCCCACGATCAAGGCAAAGGCGGCCGCGCAGGCAGGTACGCCCACCGCTCCTCGGCCTCAGCAGCCGAAAACTCCACCGCCGGCCGAGCAGGCGAAGGCCGTCATCACGCGTCCGCCCGCTCATACGCCCGAGGTGAAGCTGCCGGCGATCATCCCCGCGGCTTACGTCAGCTCGCAACCCCCATTGGGGTTGCGCTATAGCCTGCTGCTGAGCCGGGACAACAATGCCTATCAAGAAGTGGAAGGCGGCTCGACATTCCGCTCGGGCGACCGGTTGAAGATCACCGTGGAAGCGAATGACGACGCGTATCTGTACGTGATTGCCCGCGGATCGAGCGGGCTGTGGAAAGTGTTGTTCCCCGTCACCGAGGTGGCGAGCGGCGACAACTTTGTGCAGGCGTTCCGGCGCTATGAAGTGCCGAACGGCGGCCGATTCTACTTCGACGAACAGGCCGGGGAAGAGAAGCTCTTCCTGGTGCTCTCCCGGAAACCTGAAAAGAATTTCGAAGATCTGATCTATACCGTGACGCAGCCGGATCCCGAGCCGGTGAAGCCCGCGGCCGGCCGGCCGGCCGCGCCACGCCCGGCGAAGACGATTCAGGTGGCCGGGCTGATCCGGCCGATCGACGATGCCCTGGTGGGCAAGGTGCGCAGCGAGTTAGTGGCGCGCGACCTGGTGTTTGAGAAAGTGGATGATTCCAAGCCGAGCCCGACGCAGCAGAAAGAGACGGCGGTCTACGTCGTGAACAAGAATGCGGGACCGAATGGGAAGGTGATCGTCGATCTGAAGCTGGAGCACAAATAAGATGCGAATCGCATTGTTGGTTGCTCTCGCTCTGGCCGCCGCGGCCCAGCAGCGCCTGGAAATTGCAATCGAAAAGCGGGATGCGGGCGCGTGGAAGACGATGGACCCGGGGCATGTATTTAAGGAGGGCGACCAGCTTCGCTTCCGCTTCAAATCGAATCAGCCGGGATATCTGTACGTGGTGAACGAAGGGACATCGGGCCAGCAATCGACGCTGTTTCCGAGCGAAGAGGCGGGTACCGATAACAAGGTGGAACCGGGGCGCGAGTACTTGATTCCATCGACTTCGGGTGCTTTCCGGATCATAGGACCGAAAGGATATGACACGGTTTATTGGGTGCTGAGCCCGGTGCGTATCGGCGAACCGGCGAAGTACCGGCCGCTGCCTCCGCCTCCCGCTCCGAATGGGGTGCCCGGAAATTTGTCGCCGCGCTGCGACGATACCGTCTTGAAGGCGCGCGGCGAGTGCGTCGATTCGGGAGCGGGGCTGAAACCGAATCGCGTTCCCGGCTTGCAGGCCCGTGAGCTCTTTTTCGTCCGCAAGGGCGATCAATCCATTGTGTCCGTACCTCCGGTGAAGGTCTCCGCGAACGCGCCCATCACCTATCAATTCCGCATTGCGCACCAGTAAGGAACCAGAATGCGCCGGCTTACACTGTTTGCTCTCGCCGCCGTTTCTCTCCTGGCCCAGCAGGCCCAGAAGAAAGAGCGCGATCTAAAGTTCGAGAAGGATCCGATCGTCACCGAACCAGTCAAACCGCCCGGCGGGAAGACGATTCCGCGCAGTTACGCGCTGGTGGTCGGTGTCGGCGATTACAAGAATCTGCCGCCCGCGGCCAAGCTGGCATTTGCCGAGCGCGACGCGGAGGCGATTTATTCGGTATTGATTAGTCCGGAGGGCGGCAATTTTCGCGCGGAAAACGTGCGAAAACTTACGGGCGCCAAAGCCACGCTCGCGAGCATGAAGAAAGAGCTGGAGAGCTGGCTGCCGTCAGTGGCCAAGGCGGATGATCGCGTGCTGGTGTATTTCGCCGGGCATGGGTTTGTCGACCCCAAATCGGGCAAGGCGTTTCTGGCTCCGTATGACCTGGAGCCCGGCAACATCGCGGGAACCGGCTACGGTATGGACCAGCTTGGAAAGATCATTGGGTCCAGCGTGCAGGCGAAGTGGAAGGTGCTGCTGACGGACTCCTGCCATTCCGGCGCGATCACGCCGGAGCAGGGTGAGATCGTGAACCGCTCGCTGCTGGACCTGAATCGTTCGATGTTTTCCATGACGGCGTCGCGGGCGCGGGAGCGGTCGTTTGAGAGCAAGGATTGGGGCGGCGGGCACGGGATCTTCACCTACTATGTCGTGCGCGGCATGGAAGGGTATGCCGATGAGAACAAGGACTCGATCGTCACCGCGGACGAGCTGGCCGAATATGTTCGCCGCAACGTGCGGGAAGCCAGCAAGGGACAGCAGAATCCGACAGTGGACAAGGGAAACTTCGATCCGCAGATGCTGCTTGCGTTCCTGCCGAGCCGGGTGAGCCCGGGCGAAGCGCCCGCTCCGAAGTTCGGTACGTGGGTGATCGAGGCGAACATGGATAACGTCGAGGTCTTCGTCGATGGGGCGAGCAAGGGCGTGATCGGCAAGGGCTCCCCGCTCCGGCTTCCGGGGCTTCCGCCGGGTGTGCATAGTGTGCGCGGTGTGCGCATGGGATATGAGCCGGATGGCCCGCGGGAGGAGACGGTTTATCCGGGGCAAGAGTCGACGATTTCGATCAAGATCACGATTCCGCGGCGGCGCACGAAGGCCGCCGTCGAACCGTTTGAGAAGGGTGTCGACCTCTACAACAAGGGCAACAAGGAGGCGTATACGAAAGCCGCGGGGGAGTTCCGGGCGGCGATCGCCGCCGACTCGAAGTTTAGCCAGGCCTGGCTCTATCTCGCCCGCGTGCAGCGCGACCTGTTCCAGATGGAGGAGGCGGAGAAGTCGTTTCGCAAGGCGATCGAGATCGACCCGGACTATCTCGAGGCGCGCTCGACATTTGGGGGGATGCTGCTGGATAACGGGAATGTGGATGAGTCGATCCGCCAGTTGAATGCCGCGGTGCAACGCGATCCGGGACACGCGATGTCGCTCTCGCTGTTGGCGCAGGCACTGCGAATGAAAGAGCTCTATCCGGATTCGATCGATTCCGCGCAGAAGGCGTTGAAGATTAGTCCGAAGAATGCCGAGACTCATTTCTGGCTGGCGGAGAGTCTCCGGATGTCGGGCAAATACGCAGAGGGGGCGGGGGAGTATCAGGAATATCTGCAACTGAGCGATTTCGACTCGAAGCTGGCCGGGAAGATGAACTACTATGTGCTCGGGTATCTGGCCGGGATCGGCCGGAAGAAGCGGGCGGCGCAGCGCGATGTCTGGTCCGATATGCGAAGCCTGGCGTACTTCGGCCTGTGCGACTGCGAGCGGAAGCGGGAGCGCTTCGATGAAGCGATCGCTTACTGCCAGCGCTCGCTGCGTTATGACAACCAGGAGCCCTACGTGCACTATGTGCTCGCCCTCGCTTATGCCAGGCGCGCGCAGAAGCTGCAGAGCGCGGAGCAGTTCGCCGCCGCCCGCAGCCACTTCCAGAAAGTCCTCGATATCAACCCCGACCTCGCCGAAGCCGACTTCGCCCGCAAAAATATCGCGTCGATTGACGCGGCCCTCCGCTAGAAAATCATCGCCGGGCGGCCTTCCGGTCCCAGGAAAATAGCCTCCGGCGTCAGATCCGTTCCCGACCCCAACAGCCTCGGTTTCAACAGCACCATCACCGATCCCTCCACGCTCTCGATCGAATTTGTCCGCAGCAGCGCGCCCACGCCGGGCACTTGCATCAGTCCCGGGATGCCGGACTTGTTGAAACTTCGCGAGTCCTGCGCCAAGCCTCCCAGAATTGCCCATTGGCCGTCGCGCAGCCGCACGCGCGAATTGAATTTGCGATTCGCGAGAATGGGAATGCCGTTGATTTCGGAGCCCGTCAGCAGCTTGAACTCGGCTTCCACTTCGAGTGTCATCTCCTCCTCGTCATGGACGTAAGGCGTGACTTTCATTGTTAGCCCGAGGTTCTCGAACTGGAACGAGGGAGGCGGCGTGAAGGCGGTGCCGCCACTTCTATCGCCGAAGTAGCCGGCGGTGAGGATGGGGTACTTTTCGCCGAGCAGGAGTTGAGCGGGCAATCCGCTCACGGACTGCACAAAGGCGCGCTGGAGGGAGGCGCCGTAGCTCTTCAGGGCGGTTGCGGTGACAGTTGCATCGGCGATGGTCATGCCGATCAGCCCATTGCCCGCGCCGAATGTGGCGATCGCCGCGCCGGGGTCGATCTTGTCGGGATTGTTGTTGAAGAACCGGCTCAACCAGAAGAGTTTGGACGATGTGGGCAGACCGAGTCCGGCGTCGGTTGTGCGGTCCGAGCGCACCTCATAGAGCTCCAGCTCGATGACGACGGCGGGCCGGGCGCCAAGGAGTTGCTCAAATAGTTTCTGCGCCGGACGTACTTTCGAGACGCGGTCGCGCATCAGCACCATGTGGCGCGTATTGTCGATGGCGAACTTCTGGATCTCCATCACCTGCTGGACGGCGCGTGCGGCCTCCTGCAACTCCTGGACGGTGACTGGGTCCGGCAGCGTGAGCATCACGGCGACGGTGGGCTCGCGCTCCTGCCGCTTCTGCGTGGTGTCCTTCACCACCATGATCTTTTTCGGGCCGAGCACCACGACGAAGCTGCCAGTGGCGGCTGAGAGTCCGTGCAACACCTGGCGTGCGCTCTGTTCGGTGCACTGGAAGCGGACGGTCTGTGCGCCGGGCGGATACTCGCCGTCGAACAGCACTTCGATTCCCAATAATTTGCCCGCCGACTCCCACAACTTCTGCGGATTTTCGCGGAGGTCGACGACGAACGGGTTGGGCGGGAGGAGTAGCTCCGGCGGGGGGAGGAGTTCGCGCGCTTCGCGGATATCGCGCTCGGAGATCGGCGCGAAGATAGGGTCAAGGTCTTCCGGGTTCGCGGTCACAGCGGCAGCCAGCGGCGCCGTCGAAACGCTCTCCCGCATCGCCTGGCTCATCAGAGAGCGGGCACGGACCGCCGCGGCGGCGGATCCCCTGGCGGCGGCCTGGTTATAGAGCAGGATGGCCTCCGCCACGCTGCCGTCCTTTTCCGCTTTCTCACCCTGCTTGGTGAGTGTGCGGGCGGACGGGTCTCCGGCCCACGCCAGGACGGTGAGCCCGGTCAGAACTATCCGAAGACAAAATCCCACGTAAGGTTGACGCTTCGTCCCTCCGAATCGTGCAGGGGTAAAGTTGGGCAGGGGACCGGCCGATATAAGGAGGACGCTCTATGTCTGCCACCCTCGCGCCGCCTGCCAAATCACCAATCAGCAGCTTTTCCCCGCGAACGCCGGAAAACATTGAGGCGCTCGGTATTAGCGAAAACCTCGTGCTTGACCTGGTTGTCCGCCGCCTGATGCTGGAGGGAACGTCCACCCTTTCCGCTCTGGCCAAGAAATTGCGGGTCGCCGTACCGGTTATCGACCATATCTTCCAGTACATGCGAAAGCAGCAACTGGTGGAAGTAAAGGGGATGACGGGCAACGACTACTTCTTTACGTTGTCGTCCACGGGCCGCCAGCTTGCCAGTGAACGCTTTCAGATTTCTCAATATGCCGGCGCGTGCCCGGTCTCGTTAAACGAATACCATGCCGCCACCCGTCAGCAGTCGGCGAAACTGCAGATCGATCGCCGCGCGCTGCGTACTTCCTTTACGGACCTTATCGTTACCGACCGGCTACTCGATCAGCTCGGACCGGCGCTGATCTCGCAGAATTCCATCTTTATCTACGGGCCGTCGGGCAATGGCAAGACGTCGATCGCCGAACGAATGCTCCGGGTTTACCAGGATGCGGTGCTGATCCCGTACTCGGTGGAAGTCGATAACCAGATCATTTCGATCTACGATCCCGTTGTCCATCACTCCCTGGAGACGATGGATCCGGAGATCGATCCGCGCTGGGTGCTCTGCAAGCGGCCGTGCATCGTGGTGGGGGGCGAGCTGATTCCGTCAATGCTTGAGTTGCGGCTTGATGAGGCGTCGGGTATCTACTCCGCGCCACTGCAGATGAAGGCGAACAATGGCCTGTTCATCGTCGACGACTTCGGGCGCCAGCTCATGTCGCCGCGCGACCTGCTGAACCGGTGGATCGTTCCGCTGGACCGGCGCGTCGATTACCTGACTCTTCGTTATGGCGTCAAGTTCCAGATTCCATTTGAGTTAATGGTCGTGTTTTCGACCAATCTCGAGCCGTCCGACCTGGCGGACGAAGCCTTCCTCCGCCGTATTCAGAACAAGATCTATGTGGAATCGGTGAGCCCGTCCGTGTTCGATCAGATCTTTGAACGCGTCGTCGCCGCGCGGCGTGTGCCGTCGGAAGCCGACAGCGCCGACTATTTGCGCAAGCTTTGCCTGCGGGAAGGGCGCACCGAGCTACGTGCCTGCTACCCGAGCGATATCTGCAATATTTTGGAGTCGATCTCGCGCTACGAGGGCCGCGCGATATCGATGACGAAGCCGGACCTGGAACGAGCTACGGCTCTTTATTTCGCCAAGACCTGAATCTTGCCACCGCCCCCGCAAAAGAAAGGGCCCTTCCGGCGGGGAAGGGCCCTTTCTTTGCCTACTGTTGAACTCTGGGCTACTTAGCCTTCATGCTGGCGAGTACGGCTTCGATGCCGATTTTGTCGACCATCTTGATACCCTGCGCGCTCAGGCGCAGCCGGATGTAGCGATTTTCGCTCGGAATCCAGAAGCGCTTCGACTGCATATTCGGCTCCCAAGTGCGCCGGGTCTTGTTATTCGCGTGCGAAACACGATTGCCGAAGCGCGTCTTGATGCCAGTTACGGGACATTCCATTGCTAATTCTCCAAATGGGCACACCTCTTCGGCACGCCGCAGACACCTTCTAATCATAACATAGGCTGTCCGTCATCGCACACTCCGTCCCACGCAGGAATACGGTCCCATCGACCGTATTCGCGTTTTCAACGGCTTACGATGGCAGGCAACGTGCGTTACTAAATCAAGATGTTTTTTCAGGATCTCCTGTACGCTGCTCGCGGTTTACGGCAGAACCCGGTTTTCACCATCGTCGCCGCCCTCTCGCTCGCGATCGGCATCGGCGCGAACGCTGCCATCTTTACGCTGCTCGATCAGCTTCTTTTGCGCCCGCTTCCGTTGCCGGAACCCCAGCGCCTGGTGCAGCTTGAACTCCCGGGACCGCGGCAGGGTGAGACCTGGAGCAACCGTCCCTTTTCGAACCCGATGTTTCGTGAGATCCGCGATGGGGCAAAGGATTTTCAAGGACTCGCCGCCCAATTCAGCGGTTCTGCGAGTCTTTCGGCGGGCGACCGCAGCCAGATGGTTCCGACGCTGCTGGTTTCCGGTAACTGGTTTGAGACGCTCGGCGTAAAAACGGTCATCGGGCGTCCGATCACGCCCGATGACGATAAGACCGTGGACGGGCATCCGGTCGTCGTCCTCTCCCACGCATTTTGGCAGCGGCGGTTCGGCGGCGACACATCCCTGGTGAACAAGAAGATTCTGTTGAACGGCCAATCGATGACAGTTTTAGGCGTGACGCAGCCCGGCTTCCAGGGGACCGACCTCCTGGACCCGCCCGATCTCTACCTGCCGCTCGCGATGCAGCGGATGTTGATGCCAAACTCGGCACGTCTCGAAGACCGCAAGCTATTCTTTCTACAGCTTTTTGGCCGGTTGAAGCCGGATGTCACCGCCGACCAGGTCAAATCCCGTATTGACCGGCTGATCGTTCCCATCCTGGCCGAGGAAAGCAAGGCCATCCAGTTTTCGACCGAGAAGACGACGCAGCGATTTCTCGGCCGGCGCTTCGTGCTCCATCCCGCCTCGCGCGGCAACCTCAGCAACCGTGACGATGTGGAGATCGCGATGTGGCTCCTTTCCGGGCTCGTTGCCGGTGTGCTGCTGATCGCTTGCGCGAATGTTGCCAACCTTCTGCTCGCCCGTTCCACGACGCGCCGGAAGGAGATTGCGGTCCGCCTCGCGCTCGGCGCGAATCGCTGGCAGCTTGTCCGGCTTGTGCTCGCGGAGAGTATACTGCTGGCCGGCATTGGCGGCGTCCTCGGTCTGCTGTCGGCCAACTGGGCGACCGACGCGCTTCTCGCCTTCGCCAATTTTGGCGACTCGCGATCGCTCCCGCTGGAGACCACGCCGGATGCGCGCGTCATGCTCTTCACGCTCACGACGTCGATTCTGACCGGCATTCTGTTCGGCCTTGCTCCGGCATTCGCCGCCACGCGTCCCGATGTCGCTCCGACGCTGAAGGATGAGGGCGGCGCGGTGACCGCCGCCGGTGCGCCGGCATGGCTGCGCAAGGCGCTTGTCGTTGTGCAGGTGGCCCTGTCGCTGCTCTTGCTTGCGGCCGCGTCGCTGTTTCTCACCAGTCTGCACAACCTGCGAATCAACAACCCCGGGTTCGACGCGGATCGCCTCAGCACGTTCTCCATCAATCCCTCCATGAACGGATATGATCGGGATCGCGCCATCGCATTGCTCGACAATCTGCTGGCGGAACTGCGGAGTCTGCCAGCCGTGAATGAAGTTTCGATGGCGGCCGAGCCGGTCCTTGCCGATAGCCAGAACTCGTCGACTTTCGTTGTGGAGAGCTATCAGCCCGCGCCCGATGAGAACATGAACCCATTGGTGAACGCCGTCGGCCCGGGCTTCATCCACACCATGCGCATCCCTCTGCTGCAGGGCCGCGATTTCACGGATGCGGACAATGCCACTGCGCCGAAGGTGGCTATCATCAGCGAGACATTCGCCAGGATGTACTTCAAGGATCGCGACCCGATTGGCCGCAAAGTCGGACGGCGTATCGACCGCGTTCCGAACATGACCGTCGTCGGCGTGATCCGCGAGATCGCGCACCTCGATATGCGGGATGAGCGGAATAAGCGGCAGGTATACATGCCGTCTTCGCAGGACCGTTCGATACAGAATCGTACGTTCTATATCCGCAGCCAGGCGCCGCTCGAAACGCTCGCTCCCGCCATTCGCGCCATCGTCAAAAAGCGGGATCCGTCGCTCGCCATCAGCAACATGCGGACGATGCGCGATCAGATTGACGTGTCGCTGACGATGGAGCGCGTGGTGTCCGCGCTATGCGCCTCATTCGGCCTGATTGCGACGATTCTTGCGGGCATCGGCTTGTACGGCATCATGGCATTCCACGTTGCGCGGCGGACGAAGGAGATTGGCATCCGCATGGCGCTCGGCGCCCCGCGCGGCGCCGTTCACAGGCTGGTGCTGGGGGAGGCGGCCGTGCTTGCCCTTACCGGCGTCGCGATCGGCGTTCCGCTGGCGGTAGTCCTGAGCAAATACGCAAAGTCTCTGCTATTCCGTATCGAGCCGAACGACCCGTGGACGTACGCCGGCACTGCCCTATTCCTGTTGACGATCGCGCTCGGGGCCAGCCTGATTCCGGCACTTCGCGCATCGCGCATCGACCCGATCCGCTCGCTACGGCACTAGCCGCCGATCGAATACATCGGCCGCGGCGGTGCCACGAACCGGGCGGAATGGATTTCGTGGCCGATCCATTTCCGGCGTACGGTCTCCCGGATTACGTCCGACACGTCCTCATCGGAGCCGCCGCCGCGCAGCAATCCCTTGACGTCAAGCTCCTCGATGGCGAACAGGCAATAGCGCAGTTTCCCGTCCGACGTCAGCCGCAGGCGGTTGCAGTTCAGGCAGAATGGTTTGCTCACGGAACTGATGAAACCGACTGCGCCAATGCCATCGGCAAAGCGATATTCCGTCGCCGGGGCACGCGGGTCCTGATCGGGAATTGCGATCAACTCACCAATTTCCCGCCGCAGCACCTCCATCATCTGATCCTGCAGCAGGACCTTGTCCTTGTCCCAAATGCCCTGCGCGTCGAGCGGCATGAACTCGATATAGCGTATCTCCACGCCGCGCTCCCGCCCGAATCGCGCCAGCGGAACGACATCGGGTTCGCACAGGTTCTTCACGGCAACGGCATTGATCTTTACACGGAATCCCAACGCCAGGGCCTTTTCCAATCCGGCCATCACCCGGCCAAAATCGTCCCGCCGCGTGATCTGCTCAAATCGAGCCCGATCCAACGTGTCCAGGTGGAAGTTCAGCCGCCGTAGTCCGGCATTCCACAGCGCTTCCGCCTGCCCTTCGAGAAGCACGCCGTTGGTGGTGAGCCCGATATCCTCTACGCCCAGAATGCCGCAGAGCCGCTCGACCAACACAGGCAGATCCTTCCGCACCAGCGGCTCGCCGCCGGTGAGCCGCAGTTTCCGCACGCCAAGCGATACGGCCACGCGCGCCACCCGCTCAATCTCTTCGAACGAGAGAATCTCTTCGCGATCGAGAAACGGAATGGGCCCCTCCGGCATGCAATAGAAACACCGGATGTTACAGCGATCGGTCACACTGATCCGTAAGTTATCGTGCAGCCGGTCATAACCGTCGATCAGTGCCATTGTTTCTCTACTTTAGAGCCAGCATCCGTTCAATCGACAGGCGGGCCTTGTCCATCGTCTCTACCGGCAGCTCCACTTTGGGCGACAGCGTGGCCAGGCAGTCCCGGAGCTTCTCCAGAGAGTTGCGCTTCATATACGGGCATTCGCTGCAGTTACAGTTCTCATTGGTGACGAACGTGAACGTCTTCTCCGGCGCCAGCTTTCGTAAGGAGTGTTGCACGCCGCTCTCGGTCATGACGATGAACGACTTTTCCGGCGATTTCACGCAGTAGTCGATTAGCGCCGATGTCGAGCCAATAAATCCAGCATGCCGCAGGACGGAAGTGGGGCATTCCGGATGGGCCACGACAAGCGCGTCCGGGTGCGCCGCCATCGTCTCCAGCAGCCGCCGTTCGGTAAAGGTCGTGTGAACGATGCAGGCGCCCTGCCAGATGCGCATGTTAGTCCGGTCGGACTGCTTTTTGACGTAATTGCCTAGGTTGATGTCAGGCAAAAACAGAATAGGCTTTTCCGCCGGAATGGAGTTAACGATTTGCACCGCGTTGCGAGAGGTGCAGATAATATCGCTTTCCGCCTTCACGTCGGCCGAGGTATTGATATAGCTGACCACCACATGATCGGGGTACTTGCGTTTGAAGGCGCGCACCATCTCGACCGGGCAGGAATCGACCAGCGAGCAGCCCGCCTCCCGATCCGGCACAACCACGGTTCGCGCAGGATTCAGGATCTTAGCCGTTTCCGCCATAAACCACACGCCGCAGAACGCGATCACATCGCACTGCAGTTCCTTCGCCTTCCGCGCCAGTTCCAGACTGTCGCCAATGGCGTCGGCGATCTCCTGAATCTCAGACTCCTGGTAGTGGTGGGCCAGTATGACAGCGTTTCGCTCCTGCTTCAGAGCTAAAATCTCTTCCACTACATTCACTGCTGCGAGGGTCGACATGGAATTTTACCGTGTAACACAACTGCAATCCACACCATCATTGTATCGTGTAGAAGATCCCCCGCGCCCCAAAAGATCCTCTCATGCGAACTGTTTGCCTGTTCACTTTGCTGGCCGCGCTGGCCCCTGCGCAATCGTTTTCTCCACTGAACTGCGTTGCCAGCGCGGTTCCGGCGCTTGTCCATCTCGAAGGGCTCGCCGAGCGAGTCGGCGACATCGTCCTCAACTGCACGGGAGGTACCCCCAACGGCACTGTCCGCGGCGATATTCGCGTGATCTCCTTCGGCGGGAACGTCACCAATAAGCTCAATACCAGTACCGGAACGCTGGATGCCGTTCTGACGGTTAACGTTGGCGCCGGCGACGTCTCCACAGGCGCGACAGCCCAGGTCCTGGCGAACAATCAATTCGCCTTTGCCAGCATGAATTTCAACCTCGGCCCAACGGGGAACGCCACGCTCCGCATCACCAACGTTCGTGTGGTTCCGCCGCAAGCTCCCGAGCAGCCGTTCCAACTCGCCCTTGCCACCAACGGCCCTTCCGCTATTCGCGTCGACAACAGCCCGCTCACCGCCGGCATTGCCACTCGCGGCCTGCTTGCCGCCTACTCATCGACCTTTGTCTGTACCGTCTCCGGGCTCCCCAGCGACATCACGTTCAACACCTTGCTGAACTCCGGCACCCGGTTCGCCTCCATGCGGTTCACGGAAGGCTTTTCCGAATCGTTCCTGAAGAAGATTCCACTCGCCGACCAAGGCACGCGCATCATGGCCCGGTTTTCGAACTTCCCGGCCGGCGCCAGGCTATTTGTGCCCGACGGGCTGGCCGGTTCGACGGCAACGATCCCGACAGCCGCGGGCGACCTTGGCCTTACGCCGAATGGCGGCCGCTGGACGCCTACCGCCGCCGGCCAACTGCTGCTGGCCCGAGTCAAGAATACCGACGTCAACGGCGCCGGCGGTTCGCTCTCCTTCACGCCGGCCGCCACGGTGACAGATTTCAGTGCGATGTCGGAGGTCTTTCTTAGCGGGGGCTCGGGTGTGGCGGTCTTTGAGGTCATTGACTCTAACCCAACCGCCCGCGAATCGGTCCAACTTCCGATTTTTCTCGCCCTCGAACAGCGCCCTACCGGGGGCTCCGTCTCCGCGAACGTCGCGGCGAGTCTGGGACCGATCTCGAGCGATGCGACACCGTCCAATAACCCCGTTCCGCGCTTCCAGGCGCTGAATCCGCCTTCGGACTGCCAGGCACTGGGCGATTGCAATTCCGGCATTTTCCCGAAGCTTGCCGTCGAGACCGAAGGCCTCGTTTATAACCCGATCATCGGCCAGTTTCCGCAGACGCGCTTCGTCCGTGTCCGCAATGATGCCGGCGGCCTGCTCAACTGGGCGGCCGCCGTGCAATACAAGACGGGTTCAGGCTGGCTCTCCATTGACCCGCCGTCCGGCATCGGCAATGGGACTATCCGCGTGGACGCGACGGCGGCGGGTTTGAAGCCGGGTATCTATGAAGCTTCGCTGTTCATCGACGCTGGTCCGCTCGCCGGCAGTGCGACGCTTCCGGTGCGTATGGAAGCACGCGAAATAGGCCCGGCTCCGCAGCTTCCGCCCGAAATCAGCAGCGTTACTCACGCCGCGACGTTCGCGCAAACCGCCCTTGCGCCTGGGACGATCGCTACTTTGTTCGGGAATCGTTTAAAAGGAGACAAGGTGGAGGTTCGCGTCAGCGACGTCCTCGCTCGTATTTTCTTCTCGAACGACACGCAGATCAACTTCGAAGTTCCCGGCACCCTTCCAAACTCGGGCACCGTGAACCTGTTTGTGAGCGTCGATTCCCGCAACAGCCCGGCGAAGGTTATCACCCTCACTACGGTTTCGCCCGGCATCTTCCCGAATGCGATCCTTAATCAGGACAACAGCGTCAACACGGCATCCACCCCGGCGTTATCCGGCACGGCTGTGCAGATCTTTCTCACCGGCATGCAGGTATTCGGCGGCGCTGTCACTGTTAAGATTCACGACTACACCGTGGAGCCGCTTTACGCCGGCAGCGCCCCCGGCTTCATCGGATTGCAACAGGTGAACGCGCTGGTGCCCGCCACACTGCAGAGCATAACGGCGGATCTCTCGGTCTGCGCGGGCGCCGTCTGTAGTCCAACCCGGCAGATTACGGTGCGTCAACCGTAGTGAATCCACTTCGGCTCCGCTTCCGTATAGAAGGTTAACAGTCATGTCTACGGTCTTCATCAGCGGAGCCACGGGGTATCTCGGCCGTCCGCTTACGCAGTTGCTGGTCGCCGCCGGATTCGAGGTTCACGCGCTCACTCGCCCGCAATCGATTCACAAGCTGCCTCTCGGCTGTATACCGGTGACTGGCGATGCGTTGGACGCCTCGTCGTTTCTGGACACCGTTCCGCTTGGGGCCACCTATATTCACCTAACCGGCGTCGCGCATCCCGGCCCCGCCAAGTCGGCCGAATTCCGCACTATCGACCAGGCATCGTTCCACGCCTCGCTGCAGGCGGCTGGCGCCGCAAGCGCGGCACACGTAGTCTACGTCAGCGTCGCCCATCCGGCGCCGGTGATGCACGACTATATTGCCGTCCGCCGCGAGTGTGAAGCGAGCTTGAAAGAAAGCGGCCTCAACGCGACGATTCTTCGCCCGTGGTACGTTCTCGGTCCCGGACACCGCTGGCCGTACCTGCTGATTCCGCTCTATAAAGTGGCCGGATTAGTGCCCGGTTGGCGTGAGGGCGCGCAACGACTGGGCCTGATTACGCGCGAGCAGATGCTCGCCGCCTTGGTGCACGCCGCGGCGAATCCGCCCGCCGGTGTGCGCGTTCTAGGCGTTCCGGAGATTCGGGCCGCTAGCTGCGCAGCAGCTTCGGCATCACAACCGGCTCCTTCGAAGAACCGCCGCCCATCAACCCTTTCGGCATGAAGATCGAGGTGGCCTGCGCCAGTTTGGCCATGTCGCCGCCCTCTTCGAGGGTCATCTCGTGCTCTACCCAGTTCGACAGCGGAATGTTCCGGAAGAATAGCCGCTCCTGCAATACCATCGCCTTCTTACTCACAAAGAGAGACTTCGATTCCTTGGTGTAGTGCCTTTCTTCCACGCGGAAGTCCGCCAGGAAGTTGTCGAAGCAACGGCGCGACGTCTCCTCTTCGGTCTTGGCGACGCGCTCCTCCATCACTTCTTTCTGCGCGCTCAACTGCGCCCGCACTTGTGCGAGCACTTCCCGTTCCCGCGCCACGGCGACATCCATCCTCGCCTGCATGATGAAAAACGAGAGCAGCGCCGAGCCGGCCGCGACAAATACCGGGAGCAGCATCCAAATCAAGGCGTCTGAAGTCATAACTCTCCTTTGATCGGCAACCCGCGGCAAAAACTTTTGGGCTAGGGCGTAAAAACCTCATTTAGGGACTTACCCGATGCGCTCGTAAGGCGTTTCTTGTATGATCGCTTGCAGTTTTCGCTTGGTCATACCAATTTGAGGGATCTTCCGATGCTTCAGCGGCTATCCACGTTCTGTTTCCTGAGCGTCAGCGTTTTCGCTCAATTCGATACCGGCCAGATCGCCGGCTTCGTGCGCGATCCATCCGAATCGGTGATTTCGGGGGCCGCGGTCACCGTTCGCAACGAGCATACCGGTGAAGAGAAGAGCACCAAAGCCAACAGCAGCGGCTATTATGTCTTTCCCAATCTCCTGGTCGGAAGCTATAGCCTTTCCGCCGAGGCGGCCGGCTTCAAGAAAGTGCTCCAGACGGGCATTACGCTCAGTTCCTCGACGCGTCTCAGCGTGGATCTCCAGCTTACGGTTGGGTCGGTTTCGGAAACCGTCGAGGTAAAGGCGACTGTCGGGCTGGTGCAGGCGGAATCCGCCGTCGTCGGCCGTACCATCAATTCGAAGCAAGTCGCCGACCTCACGCTGAATGGCCGCAACCCTATCTACCTCGCCCTGTTGAAACCCGGTGTTCGCGGCGGCTCTATCGGCACGTTTGATCCCGACAGCGTCTCCAACGGCGGCTTCTCCATTAATGGCGGCCGCGCGGACGAATATGTGGTTATGGTTGACGGCGCGGTTGCCACGCGCACGCGTTCCTCCGGGTCGATGCTTGGTTCGCAGGATGTGGACACCGTGGAGGAGGTGCAGATTCTCACCGCCAACTACTCCGCCGAATATGGCCGCTCTTCCGCCGGGCAGATCCGCTTTGTCACCAAGAGCGGGGGCCAGTCCTTCCACGGAAATCTCGTCGAAAACTTCCGCAACTCCGCGTTGGACGCCAATACCTGGACCCGCAACCACAGCCCGAATCGCAGTGAATTCGGTGGTCCGGCGCCCTTCCGCTTCAATCAGTTCGGCTATGACATCAACGGTCCGGTGTTTATTCCCGGAAAGTTCAACAGGGACAAATCCAAGCTGTTCTTCCTCTGGGCCCAGGAGTGGATCCGCCGCCGGGAGGAGCAGAATCCCACCGCGCTCGTCCCGTCGCTCCTCATGCGCGACGGCAATTTCAGCGAGCTTCTCAATGCCTCGAATATCTTTTACGGCCGCGTCCGCACCGTGACCGATCCCGATAGCAAGCTGCCATTCGCGGGCAATATGATTCCGCTGAATCGCCTCAGCCCCAATGGCCGCGCCCTCCTCCGCGCCTATCCGCAGCCTACTCCCGGCTTTGCCCAGACCGGGGCCAACTTCATCGGCTCCGGCGCGCGATGGTCCAATACACTGAAGAATACCGTTAAGGTCGACTACGTCCTCAACTCCGCGCACCGCCTTTCCTTCCGCGGCACTCATGTTCCCTGGCGGTTCAATGAGCCGTTCCAGGACAGCTCGCTCGGCACGTTTCAAGCGCTGTGGTCCCGGCCCAATCGCACCGGCACAATTAGTCTGACCTCAACGATCAGCCCCACGTTCCTCAACGAGTTCAACTTCTCCGCGAACTCGGACGGCAAGGGCGATATTCCCTATAACCCTGCCTGCGGCGCGCCTTGCGAGCGGTCGACGTACGGGATCAACTACCCGCAAATCTTCCCGGTTGGCAAGGAGTTCCCGGGTAAACTTCCCACCATACAGATCGACCCGTTCTACAGTCTGAACAACTCATCCGCCTATCCCGGCTACTGGTCGGGCTTCGTCTATGCGTGGTCTAACAATATGACCAAGATCATCGGTAACCACACGATGAAGTTCGGCATCTTTATCGAGCGTTCCGGCCAGAATGACGGCATTCAGCTCACCACCGCTTCCGCCCCGGCCACGGTGAACCAGGGCGGCCAGTTCCGCTTTATCGACACCGGCCATCCCAACACCTCCGGTATCGCGGTCGCCAACGCCGCGCTGGGCTATTTCAACGACTACTCGGAAACATCCGCCAAAACCGTGACGCCATGGGTGGCAACAGGCATCGATTGGTTCGTGCAGGATAGCTGGAAAGCGACCAAAAAACTTACGCTGGAAATCGGCCTCCGGCACTCCATTTGGCCGCCGTGGCACAGCCGGTGGGGGACGCTGTCGATGTTCAACCCGGCGTTCTTCGACGCGTCCAAGGCCGCCGTTATCGATCGATCCGCCGGCTATATCGTCTCTGGCGATCCCTACAACGGCATCACGCTGCCCGGCTCCGGCCCGAGCGAAGAGGCTCTCAAACGATTCCCCACGCTGTCCAACTTCAAGAACCTCTATCACAACCTTCCCGGTGGTTTCTCCCAAACCCACTATGGAGTCTTTCAGCCGCGCCTCGGCGCCGCCTACGGCGTGAACAACAAGACATCCGTCCGCGCCGGCCTCGGCGCCTTCGCGAACCGCACCATGATCAATCGCGATACGGCCCTTGGCGGCAACCCGCCTTTCCAGCTTCAACAGACGGTGAGCAACGGCAATGTCGACGCGCCGGCCGGCGCCACACAGCGCGTGTTCCCTCTCACGATGACCATTCAGGATCCGGTGCTCAAAGTCCCGATGGCTTGGAACTGGAACGCCACGGTGGCTCGCCAACTGCCTTGGAATCTCGCCGTGGAAGTCGGCTATGTGGGCCGCCGCGGCATTCATAATCAGCGCAAACGCAATATCAATCAGCTCCTCACGGGCACGACGTTTGCGAATCCCGGCGTCAACGTGAACGCCCTCCGGCCGTATCCCGGCATGGGCGTCGTCGGTATTTCCGAAAACTCCGGTACCTCGATGTACCACGGCTTGCAGATCAGCGTCGAGCGGCGTTTCTCCCGCGGCCTTGCCTTCGGCGTTGCCTACACGTACTCGAAGGCCACCGACAACTCGTCGGACTTAACGGATGTATTGCCGGACGCTTACAACGACAGGGCTTACAACGGCACTTCGGATTTAAACCGTCCGCACGTTCTCATCCTGAACTACATCTATGAGCTTCCATTCTTGAAGGGCAACGGCACGATGTTCCACCGGGCGCTCGGCAACTGGGAGCTTTCGGCGATGAATCAGTGGCAGTCCGGCGGACCCTTCTCCGTTCGCAATACGGCGGACAATGCGGGCGTCGGCTCCGGTTCGGGCAATCAGTTCTACAGCCAAGTGGGCGACCCCTATGACGTTACCCGAACCGGTTTCACGGACTCCGCCGTCTGGTTCAACAAAACCGCATACGCCCGGCCGGCTAACGGTACTTGGGGAAATCAGCCTCGCAACGGTGTCATGAACCCCGGCTTCTGGGCCTTCGATATGGGTATCCGCAAGAACTTCCCCACCGGTGAGCACCAGCGCTTCCAGATTCGCGGCGAGTTCTTCAACCTGCTGAATCACCCGAATTGGGGCGGCGCGAACTCGAATCCTACGAGCGGGCAGTTCGGGCTTGTGACCAGTAAGAGCGGCAACCGCACGATTCAGATTGCGCTGAAGTACATTTTCTGAGCCGTTTCGCGCGCCCGGTCTAGCGTGTTCCGCATGACCTGACGGGCACTTGAAGCACTGCACGGCTTCCGTTTATCGCACTGCCGGCAGCCCAAACGCCCACGCCATCAACAACGCCGGTACCGCCGTCACTGTCCCGTGTGGCATGGCCAGTATGTCCTTGCTTTCCAGAGTAATTCGATCCTTCCCGCCCAGCCCCCGGATGTTCGCCCAGGTCTGCCTCCAGCGCCCCTTCACAAAGATCATGATTACCGCCAGCACCGCCGCCAGAACCCCCGCCAGGATCGCCAGCGCGATCCAGTTCATCGTCCCCATCAATGCCCCGTAGGCCCCCATCAGCTTCACATCGCCACCCCCGCGGCCGCCGACCAGGAAGAACAGGAAGTACACCCCGAATCCCACGGCAAATCCGAACAGTCCGATCTTCAAAAGCGGCCACCCACCCAGATACCACCGCGCGCCCAACGCAAACAGCGTCACCGGAATCGTCAGCCAATTCGGAATCGTCCGGTCGCGAAGATCGGTCATTGCCGACACAATCGCGAGCACAAAAATCCCCCACCGCAACAAATCCGGCAATTGCTCCATGACTAACTAATCCACTTTCGGACGCCGCTTATGCCAGTCCGTCCGCTCCTGATATCGCTGCCCTACGCCCAGTATGAGGTTCTCCTGGAACGGCCGGCTAACGACGCTAATTCCTAACGGCAGTCCATTCACGAACCCGCACGGCATCGACAACAGGGGTAACCCGGCCAGGTTCCCCGCGGGACTCAAATCGCGCAGCCCGCGCGACGGCAAAGTCACCCCCTCTTTCGTGATTCCCGTCAGCTTATCCAGTGGATCTTCGATCGCCGATGCGACATTAATCCGGCTCGGCGCCAGCAGCACATCGACATCATTGAAAACCGTCCGGCACGCGTCCTGCACCATCCGCCGTACACGCATCGCCTTCAGGTAATCGCGAGCGGTGTAATCAAACGCCGCCTTCAATCCTTGAATCTGGTTCTGATCGGCCAACTGATCCACTTTGCCCGACGAGATGAGCTCCTCGAAAATCGACGACGCCTCGCAACCGATGATCGTGCTGGCCGCTTCGGAATAAGGCATTGCCGGCAGCGACACTTCCTTCATCGGGAATCCCATCTCGCGGAACACCGCGTACGTATCGGCAAATACCTTCACGACTGCCGGATCGGCAATCAATTCCAAGTCCCGCGGCGCATAGCCGATCGTTATGTCTTTGTTCTGCCGCACGTACTCCGGCGCGTAATAGAAGCTCTTTCCCGCCGAACCGGGGTCGCCCGAATCGCCTCCGGCAATTTGCGCCAGCACCAGGCCGCAGTCTACCGCGTTCCGGCACATCGGCCCGATCTTATCCAGCGTCCACGAAAGCGCCATCGCGCCCGCCCGGCTCACCAGGCCGTAGGTGGGACGCAAACCCGTCACTCCGCAATACGCGGCGGGAACCGCTATCGATCCCCACGTCTCCGACGCCAACGCATAACTCACCAGCCCCGCCGCCACCGCCGATCCCGGACCGCTTGACGATCCGCCGCTCCAGCGGCCGGTGTCCCAGGGATTCAACCCCGGTCCCGTCACCGACGCGGCCGGATACCGGTATCCACCGCCGCCGGCAAGCTCCACCATTCCAAGCTTCCCGATGCAAATCGCCCCGGCTTTATCGAGCTTCTTAACCACCGTCGCATGTTCGTCGAACACTTGTCCCGCGTACGGTTTCGCGCCCCAACCCGTCGGAAACTTCGCGAAGCTCACCAAATCCTTGGCGCCATAAGGAATGCCTTGCAGGGCGCCCCGCGTCCGTCCGCGCTTCAGTTCTTTATCGATATCCTTCGCCCGCGAAATCGCCGGTTTTCGCAGCGACAGCGCGAGCGCGTTATATTTTGGCGCGATGGTCTCCAGGCGGCTCAGCCAGGAGTTAGTAAGTTCCTCGCACGAGAACTCCTTCGCGACTAACTTCGCGTGTAACTCTCCGATCGGGAGCCAAAAGACGCCGGGCGAATTAGGCTTTGAAGGCAAAGGCCGGCTCCGTCGCGATCGGAACCGTAAACTTGGCCAGTTCCGCCCCGTTTCCCTTTACTCGCTCCTTCGCGGCCGCCAAATCCTCGCTGGCCGTAGTCTTCGCGGAAGGAGTCTGCGCCGGTACTGCCGGCGCCGGTGCCGCTCCTGCCAGCAAAGCCCATGCCAAGTCTCGTCGCCGCATATGGCAATTCTAACCTGAACTAGTGGCCCGCCAGCGACTCCAACGCCGCTTTTTCCATCACCGCGCGCGGCGCCGTTTCGCCCGTGAAGATTTCGAACTGCCGCGCCGCCTGCTCCAGGAACATCGCCAGCCCGTCAATCGTCTCGCAGCCCTGATCCTTGGCCTTTCTCAGCAACAGCGTTTCGCGCGGGTTGTAGACCATGTCGAACACCAGCTTGCCCGGCACTCGTCCATCGAAGAAGCACTCCTCCGGATGCGGCCACATTCCCATCGGCGTGCAGTGGACCACCACGTCGAACATCTTTGCCGCGGCTTGCTCGCGCGACAGCGGGTCGCCGTTGCATATCCGCGCCAGTGCCCGCACCCGGTCGAGATTGCGCCCAACCAGCGATATCTTCGCGCCCGCATCGGCCAGCGCAAACGCCGCTCCGCGCGCCGCGCCACCGTTGCCGACGATCAGCGCCGTTGCTTTGGCGAGCTTCAATCGCTTCGCCAGCGGCACCGTCACTCCTTCGGCGTCCGTGTTCGTGCCGCGCCACTTGCCGGCCTTCTTCCAGATCGTGTTGACAGCGCCGATCCGCCGCGCGAGCGGTTCCACCGTATCCAGATAGCGCAGAATCTTCTGTTTATGAGGGATCGTAATGCTCGCGCCCGCCAGCGGCATCGAGTCGGCCATCTGAAAGAAGTCCTTCAGTTGATTGCTGTGTACCAGAAATGGCAGATACACGGCGTCCAGCCGCTTGTGTTGAAAGGCGCGGTTGTGTACGTTCGGGGAAATCGAATGCCGCACCGGATCGGCAACGACGCCGAAAATCTTCGCCGCCTTCGTGAACTTGTCGACGCGGTATAGATGACGTAGCATCCGCGCGCTCACCTGGCCCGACGCCGTCCCTTCCGCCGCGTTCGGCGCGGCGTAAGTATAGAGGCCGCCGAACGACGGAGCCAGGACGCGCGTCGAAAAACCGGGTTCACCCATCGCCAGCACCACCAGATTCTCGCGCGGGTGCGCCTTCGCCAGGGCCAGCATTTTGTACGCGTCACTCGGCTTCCGCGCCGTCGTCACTATCTTGTAGGCATAGGCCGGGATCTTCGACATTCGCTTGAAGACCGGTTCAATCGCGGGCGTGCCCTCGAAGTTGTGATAGCTCAACACCAGCTTCGAAGTGCTGCGCAGCCGTTCCAACTTCTCCGCCGCGTTCTCGGCGCTTTCAATTTCCAGGTCGACTGCAATGGCGCCCGCGTCTACCGCGGCTTCCAGGATCCGAATCTGCTCGCCGATGCTGCCGTCAAACTTCCCGTGGTTCTGGTGCCGGCGGCAAGTGACCAGCACGGTGCACTCCGGATTGCGCTCCAGGAATCGCGGCAACGCCCTTACGCCGTCCATCGGACTAGGTAGATAATCCAGGCGAAATTCAAGAAACCTTTCGCCGCTCTCAATCTCGCTGCTCGCATGCGCCATGAGCTTCTCAACGGAGTTGAGACCCAGTGCGATGCAGATTTTAGGAAGGGTGGGCTGGGCGGGCATGGTTCTATGCGGCAATAGAAGGCGCGGTCATACAGCTTATCATTAGCCGCGTACTCCGGCCAAAGACGTAGTTAGGCTTTCGAGTATCTCCAACCCCGTCCGCCGCCGTATCTCGTCCGCCAGCCGGGCCATCGAAACCTGCGCCAGCACGATTCCGCTTGCACCTCGTCTTGCCAGATCTTCGGCCGACGTCAAGAGCCGCCGGTCGTGTTCTTCCCGCTCTCCGCGCAACAATGCCTCCAGTGCGCCCGCATCGCAACTCACCTCGATTCCGGCTCCCGGCCGGTAATGCCGCAGCCACGCAATCGATGTCTCGACTGTCGATTCGAACGTGGCGACCAACCCAATACTGCCCGCGAACGTAACCGCCGCCCGCTTCAGCATCGGCTCATCGATTTTGATGACACGCGCGGTACAACCGTTTCGAATTGCCGCCATCTCCTCCGGCCCCAACGCCGAACAAGTCACCAAAGCCGTCTTTACGCCGTATGTTTCCACCGCCTGACCGATCAAGTCCCGCAGCCTGGAGATAACCCGCGGCCAATCCTTTTCCCGCAGGTCTTCCATCACGCCTTCATCCAGAATGTTGACCGGATGCAGGTCCGCGGCCGCCCGCAAGTAGAATTCCGCGACTGGTTCCACCGCCGCGCGTGACGCATGGAGCAGCAACAGCTCATGCGCCCCCAATCCACACCTTCCGCACCCGGAGCGTGCCGTGAATCTTGTTATCGAACTTCTCCGACTGCCGTCGCTGTAAGGTCACCGATACCCAGCTCCCGCCCGGCGGCGACGTGAACTCCACAGCCATTCGCTCCGGAGCCATCGGCGTCGAAACGTCCAGACGCCGTGGATCGGTCGCGTCATAGATTCGGAAGAATGGCCGTTGGTCGGTGTTGAGACCGTCTGCCACCGCATCCGCCGAAAACTTCCACCGTCCACCCGGCAGAAACGTCTGTTCGGTCAGGTTGCCGTAGGCGGTGTTTTCCAAACCGTCGAACGTCAGCAACAAGCCGTCCTCGAACT
This sequence comes from Acidobacteriota bacterium, assembly GCA_016185425.1. Lineage (GTDB taxonomy): Bacteria > Acidobacteriota > Terriglobia > Bryobacterales > Bryobacteraceae. Next base: position 128,954 of record JACPNQ010000014.1, read on the forward strand.
GGGCCGCTACATGCGGATGCGGCGCCAGGATCCAGTCCATCCGGCTCCCCGTTACCTCGCGACTGAAGTGGGAATTAAAGATCCGGTTCGTCCACGGATACCCATCCTGTTTCTCCGCCCCCGCCCAACTCTCCATAGCGCCGGCGTAATCCTTCTTCACACCAACCAGATACTCTATCCATTGGTTCCGCAGCGCCGGTGTCACTGCGTCTCTTTGCCGCATCCAGGCGTACGCCGCGTCCGCCTCCGGCCGGCGGTCCGCGATCAGGTAAGCGACCCAGGCCCGCGCCGCGTCGCCCCTCGGCCGTCCCTCACCGCCCGGTGCCGACGCATGGTTCCCCGCCGCATCGGACTGTTTGGTCAACTCATCCGGCAGCCCGCTACCCGGATCGGGTATGACTTCCTTAAGGATCCGGCCCACCGTCATCTCGCTTCGCGACAGGTAGCGAAAAATGACGTTGTCATACGCAGGCGTCAGTTCCAGAACATGCCGGACGTGGGGTGTGGAACGTTCGAGCTCCCCATTTGCGACCGCGAAATTGACGACCCGTATCAGCACGGGAGGAACGTTCGGCCCCAATTTCACCGCCTGCCCGAAGGCATCCCGTGCGCCGGTCGTGTCGCCCGCCGCCGCCCTCTCCTCGGCTATATCACTCCACACAAATGGGTTAAGGGGTTCGTTGGAGGCGGTTTTCAGTAAATTCCCGCATATCCCCAGTCGGCAAATGGGGTGACCCGACGGAAGCCCCGCGGCATGTCCAAAAACATATGCCACGCCGCCCGCCAGGACTATCCCCGCGAGAGCAATGGCGATAAGGCGAATCATCACTCCATCTAGTATGCATTGCTGCCTTCTGTAAGCGAACTCGATTGACATTTGCAGTACATTCGCCGATGCTAAAGAATTCAAAACTGTAAATTGCGCTGGCGGCCAGAGCCGAGTTTCGCCCTGGGACCGAAAAGGGCGAAGCCTGTCCTCGTACAGGCGGAAAGCGTGACTGATGCAATCAGAGCGACGCGACGGCGAGTGGTTTGCTGTACGAGTCCGGTCGAACTTCGAAAGCCTCACCGCACGGTCGCTGGACTGCCGGGGCGTCCGCTGTTTCGTGCCGATGTACAAGGCGCGCCGCCAGTGGTCGGATCGGGTAAAGGTTTTAGACCTGCCGTTATTCACTGGATACGTATTTTGCCTGCTACAGGCTCCCCGATTTCGGCCGATTCTTGAGACGCCTGGTGTCGTCCAGGTTGTTGGAACGGGTACAACCCCGGTCCCGGTGGAACCGCACGAAATGGATGCTCTTCACAGGATTGCCGGCTGCGGGAGCGAAACCCTGCCGTGGCCTTATCTCAGCGCCGGGCAACGAGTGCGGATGCGGGCGGGAGCCCTGAAAGACGTAGAAGGGATTTTGGCGACAGCCGGTGATCGTCATCGTGTCGTGGTGAATGTTGAACTTTTGCAGCGTTCGGTGGCGGTGAGCGTCGAACGCTTAGACCTGGAGCCCATATGGCCGCAATGATTAAACGACGAACCAAAATGGTCAGCATTCGACTTCTGGACGACGAGTACCGCCGCCTGAAGGAGCTTTGCGAAGCCAAAGGCGCGCGGAGTGTCTCGGACTTGGCAAGGGACGCCATGTTCCGGATGCTGTCTCCTTCCACGCCTGACGCCGACCCGAACGCTCTCGAGCACCGCGTGCGGACGCTCGATCAGAAGGTCGCCCGATTGGGAGAGCAGATGGAGGAGATCTCCAGCCGCCTCGAACGCGGCAGGGGGGCGGCTACGTGGGCCGGTTGAAATTCCTTCTACTCGCGATTTTGGCGGCCTGGAGTCAGACGGCGGGGGATCAGAATCGGAAGAGCACTTATATTCTCGGTGCCGACGATCAGATCGCGATTCACGTTCTTGATCTCGAGGAGTTTTCCGAGGGCCAATCCGGCAAAGACCGGATGTACCGAATCGACTTGCGCGGCATGGTAAACCTGCCGCTTGTCGGCCGGCTTCACGCAGCCGGGCAGACCGTCGAGCAGGTCGAAGCGACGCTCGCGGAGCGATTGAAGGAATACCTCAAGACCCCCAGCGTTACCGTCACCGTTGCCGAGTACAAGAGCCAGCCGATCTCGGTAATCGGACAAGTGCAAACCCCCGGCGTGCACCAGTTGCAGGGCAGAAAGAGTCTGCTGGAAGTCATATCGGTCGTCGGCGGCTTGAAGCCGGAAGCCGGACATCAGATCAAGATCACTCGCAAGGTCGAGTACGGCTCCATCCCGCTACCGAGCGCGAAGCCCGATAGCACCGGCCAATTTAGTGTTGCCGAGGTGAGTGTGAAGCGGATTCTCAACGCCGAAAGCCCGGAGGAGAACATTCAGATTCAGCCTTTCGACGTCATCTCCGTTCCTAAAGCCGAGCTGGTTTACGTCGTCGGAAACGTGAAGCGGTCGGGTGGCATTGTCCTCGGTGATCGCGAGAAGGTGACCGCATTGCAGGCGCTCTCCATGGCCGAAGGACTGGACAGAGACGCATCGAGCAATACCGCGAAAATCCTGCGTAAGCCGGCCAATGGCGGGGAACGGCAGGAGATCCTCGTTGCCCTCGGCGACATTCTAAAAGGCAAGAAGTCCGATGTGCCGATGGAGCCGGACGACATCCTCTTCGTCCCGTCAAGCGTCGGGAAGAAGGTCGCATTACGGTCCCTGGAAGCGGCAATCTCCATCGGAACCGGCCTTGCGATTTTCCGGCGATAGCGTCCGGCGGAGGAATAAATATTCTAATGGACGGAATGAACGACGGAACGCAGAATCCCGGACTACCGGAAGACGCGGCGGATGCATGGCGGCGCGGAAGAGCGTCCGTAACCGGAACCCCTGTTGGAGCTTCGCGAAGCGGAACGGAAGCATCGTCGCCTGATGGCGAAGCGCCGTCCCGGCCCGGACGCAATGCGCAGTCGGAGATCTCCGGCGGGAGCAGAATCTCGATTCCCCGCCAACTGCCCGATCCCGGCGCCTGGGCCGCACCGATTGAACTGCAGCCGGGCGTTCACTATAAGGCATTCACTCTGCCGCCCGGCTATGTCCCGAGCTATCCCATCCCGCCCGGACAGGGCAAGGAGGGCGAACAGCAAACGAGCGGCCTGGTGGAATATTGGCGGCTTCTTCGCCGCCGGCGCGGCGTCGTTGCACTGATCGCCGCGATCGGCCTGATATTGGCTGTTTTGATCACGCTGCCGATGACTCCCGTCTACACAGCCCGTACGTCGGTCGAAATCCAGGACACGAACCAGGACTTCCTGAACATGAAGAGCGTTCAGCAGTTCTCGTCCGAATCCGGCGGCTGGATGTTGATGACCGACATTCAAACGCACATCCGCGTGCTGCAAAGCATGACTCTGCTCGACCGCGCAGCCAAGAAGATGTCCCAGAACCTGCCGCCGTCGCCGGCGCAGGAGCCCGGGCGCATGAGCGCGTGGCGCCGGGCGCTCAATCTGCCTGAGCAGCAGGCGGAAGATAGCCGGGTGACCGCGCTATCAATGGCTCGAGGCTCCGTTCGCGCGCGAGCGCAGGGGCAGACTCGAATCATCGAAATCTCGGCAGACAGCACGGATAAGCAGATGGCCGCCGAGTTTGTGAACGTGCTGACCAATGAGTTTATCGAGCAAAACATGGAAGCGCGATGGCAGCAGACCCAAAAGACCGGGGACTGGCTGGCCCGCCAATTGGACGAAATGAAGATCAAGCTGGAGCGCAGCGAAGATCAGCTCCAGGATTATGCCCGGAGAAGCGGGTTGCTCTTCACGGCCGAAAAGAGCAGCGTCAGTGAAGATCGACTGAAGCAACTGCAACAGGCTCTGAGCGCCGCAACGGCGGAACGAGTCTCCAAGCAGAGCCGCTTTGAGATGGCAAAGAACGCTTCGCCGGAGAGTTTGCCCGACGTCATTAACGACGCAGGTCTCCGTGACCTGCAAGGCAAGCTGACGGAGCTCCAGCGCCAGGCCGCGGAACTGAAAGCTACGTACAACGACAAGTATCCGAAGCTCCAGAAGCTGGACCCGCAAGTACGCTGGCTGGAAAGCCAGGTTCAACGGGAGCGCGCGGCGATCCTGGCCAAAATCAAAAATGAAAATGACGAAGCAGTCCGGAAGGAAAGCCTTCTTCGCGCCGACTATGAGACACAGGCGAGGCTCGTCCGCGACGAAGGCGAGAAGGGCGTCCATTATGGCATCCTCAAACGCGAGGTCGATTCCAACCGGCAGTTGTACGAATCGATGCTGCAGCGGGTGAAGGAAGCCTCTCTCGCCGGCGCGCTGCGCGCCAGCAATATCCGCGTCGTCGACCCGGCCCGCACGCCGGGCGCGCCGTCGCGTCCCAATTTGCCCAATAACGCGTTCCTTGGACTGCTGGGAGGATTGCTCTGCGGTGTTGCCTTTGTCGTCACCACCGATAAGGCGAACAACACATTCCGCGATCCCGGTGACGTTCAGTTCTATCTCAACTTACCGGAGTTAGGTGTGATTCCCTCGGAAAAGGCCCAGGTGGGCTCCTACGCCAAGCGAAAGCTGAAAGCCGCGGTTCACAACGAAAAGCTTTTGCTGTCGGGTAATCCGGGCGGTGCAGAGCTGACCCAGCGAATTGAACTGACCGTTCATCAACAAAAGACCTCGATGCTGGCCGAAAGCTTTCGCGCCACGCTTACTTCCATCCTCTTCTCCGGCGAAAACGGTCAACGGCCGCGCGCGCTTGTCGTCACCAGCTCGGGGCCAGGCGAAGGGAAGAGCACCGTTGTCAGTAACCTCGCGGCGGCACTGGGAGAGATCCATCAGCGAGTGCTGTTGATCGACGCCGACACGCGCAAGCCGCGTCAGCACGACATCTTCGGCGTTCCAAACGACACCGGCCTAACTACTCTGCTTCTCGACACCCGCAGTCCCGGCGACGTCGACCTCGAAGAGGTCATTCTCCCCACTCGCGTTAACGGTGTCTTTATTATGCCTGCCGGCCCCGCCGTCGCGTCCATCACGAATCTCCTCTATTCAGGCCGAATGGAGGAGTACGTCGAAGTGCTCACGAGAATGTTCGATGTTGTGCTCATCGATACACCGCCGATGTTACAGATTCCCGATGCCCGTGTTCTTGGCCGTATGGCCGGCGGTGTCGTCCTCGTTCTGCGCACCGCGCGGACGACGCGCGACGCCGCGCTCGCCGTACGCCAGCGCCTGCAGGAGGACGGGACCAGGATCCTGGGAACCATCTTGAACGACTGGAACCCCAAGGCATCGCCGGGCGGATACTACGGCTACCGTCAGGGCTACTATCAGTCGTACAAGAGCTACTACAGCGGCAAGAACGCGTAATCTTGCGGCGTAATTTCGCGATGAACCTGAATACCGGGGCCGCGCCCACGGCCATGCGCGGGACGTTGGCGCGGATTGGCTACTTCTCCACGGGCGCTCGGCTCGCGCAGCTCGCGCTCCGCGCCGTGACCGTTCCGCTTTCCATCAGTCTGCTGGGCACGGAGAATTACGGATATTGGTTGGCCATTGGGAGCTTTACGGCGTGGTTCACCGTCAGCGACCTCGGCATCGGCCAGATCGCCCTTAGTCGCCTGGCCGAGCGGGCCGGTGACGGCGATGCCGCAGGCGCCCGCGCTGTCGTAGCTTTCGCGAATCGCCTTTATCTGACCCTAGCGATGGCGCTAGCCACCGCGTTTTTGCTCGCCTATGCGGCTTCCGCCAGTTCAAACCTCCTGGCGGGCGAGTCTCGAAGCGCGCCGCGCACCGCGATCGACCTCTGCTTTCTTGCCGCCGGACTGTCGCTCGCCGTCGCAACGGCCCTCAATGCCGCGGCCATCCTCAACCAGGCAACGCTGAAAGTGGAGCGAATCTATGTGGCGAATACTGTCAGTCCGTTGGTCAGCCTGATCGTTTTGTCAGTCTACCGCCTTACCGGTGCACCGATTTCTCTCGCCGGATATGCCGGCGTAATGAGTCTGCCGCCCATTCTCTCCGCGGCCGGACTATATCTCTTCACGTTCACAAGAGAGCGATCGTTCCGGCCAAGCGGTGAGATGATGGAGCGCATTCCGGCGAAGAGGTTGATCGCGTCCTCGGCTTCGTTGATTGTTATTCAACTCTGCGATCTCGCCATCTTCTACACGCCGGTAGTCTACGTCACTCGCACGATGGGGCCCACGGCCGCGGCCGTCTATGGTGTCACGGCCTCCATCTTCATGATCGGCGTGAATCTCTGCTTCGGCTGGGGGCAGCCCCACATCGCCGCCTATACAATCGCCATGAAGGATCGGAATACCGCTTGGATTGCCGCGCAGCACCGCTCGTTGCTGCTCCGCACCATCGGCGCGTTTGCGGTTGGCGCGGCCATACTAATCGTCGCGGGTCAATTTCTCATCGGTGTCTACACGGCTCATCACATTGACGTGCCGCAACACCTGATCGCATGGATGGCGGCGTTCTACACGCTCATCGTCGCATCCCAGCAGAATGGATTCCTGCTTCTCGGCCTCGGTATGGAGAAGTGGCGGGCCATCCTGCAGACGGCAAATGCGATCGCTCTACTCGCGGGTCTTTTTACGATGGGACGGACGGGTGCTCTTTGGCTGATCTTTCCGTTGGCCTGTATTAGCCTGGCGGCGGACGCGTTCCTCTCGTTACGATTCGCCGGCCGCCGCCTATGAACGAGATAGTCAATCTGTATTGGCTGCACGTGATCGTAATTGGGTCCGCCTTGGCGGTCACCGTTTACAGGCACTTGTATAACCTGTTGGCTCCCGCGCCGGCGTTCTGCATCGCGCTTACCTACAGCTTCTTCTCTGACTTCCTGGTTCGCGGTTATGAGGATAGCGTTGTCGCAGTCATTCCGCCCGCGCAGCTCTTGGCGTATCAGCTCATCGTCCTCGCCGTTTACGTACTCACCGTCGCTACGGCCCTCTCCCTTCGCCCAAGCCCAGGCGCAAATATCTCGCCCCGGTACTGGAATAACGGAGTTGCCGAGATCCGCTGTGAGCTCGTCGGATGGGGCGGGGCAATCCTCGATATCGTCAAACGCCTGGTGATGACAGAGTGGGACGTTGCGGAGGCAATCTCGCAATCCCTGGGCCCTCGAGGCGGAAATTCCTGGAGCTCGGGTGCGAGTTTGGGCGACGGAACATTCATCCTGGCGGCAACACTTATCCTCCTTCCCGCCAGCGGAGTCTGTTTCGGTACGCTGCTCACCAGCCCGGCGGCGACTTTCACCCGCCGCATCCGCGCCGCGGCCGGTCTTCTTCTCATCCTTGCCCTGTTATACAGCTACGGCTCCCGCACCTATTTCGCGGTCCCGCTCATCTATGCGTGCGCGCGCTACTCATACGCCAGCGTGAGTCTTCTCCGGCGGTGCGCGGTGTGGGTGGCCCTGGCCGCACTGATCGCCGTGGTCTTTTCGATGATGTATCAATACCGCAGCGGCGGGATCAACGCGCTACTGGAACGGGGGCAGCCCGTCGAAGTCGGCAATATCCAATATCACCAGGACGATAGTTATTACCGGATCCTTTATGCCGCCTACATCGCGGAAACTACCAACGAGTCGCTCGATGCCAGCCACTTTTTCTATACGATTGCGGTCAATCCCATTCCCCGGTATTTCTGGAATGACAAGCCTGCCCTGCTCGATGACTTCTGGCTGGATTACAAACCTTACTACGTGACGATGACCTTCCTTGGCGAGTCAATTGCTCTGTTCGGTCTGTGGGCTGGTCCCATCGCCAGTCTGTTTTTCCTTTTCGCACTCTACCGGCTCCTGACGGTTTGCTATTCCACCGTCATGCGGCGGCCCCTTGGTCTTGGCGTCTACTTCATCGTGCTCTTCTATGTGTCGCAGTGCCTGCGTTCCATGATGAGCCTCACCATGTCGCTGTACTTTCCGTTTGCGATCCTGGCGTTGAGTCTCATACTCAAGGGCGGTCGAACCGTCCGGCGGCCGCTGTTGCACGGAATCGGGAGCCCGGTTGCCGGTTAGCAGCGCCGCATGATCCTACTGATGCGGCCCGGCGTTGAGGAGATCGCGCGTACCACGGGCGGCGCCCACCCGCGATGGTTTGCAGCGCCGGTTTTTGCGGCCGATGGCGCCGCGCGTTTCGCATCCACCTTCGGCGACCTCCGCTCCACCAGCCGCACAGACCGCCGAAAGCGCGGTGCTCTGGTTTTCAACGTAGGACGGCTGGAGTCCTGCTTATCGCTTCTTTCCGAAAGAGCCCTCCCGCTGTGCTCGCTCTATCAATGGCGTCCCCTCGAAGCGCAACAACCCCTAAAACGTTGGCTGTACCGCCGCGTACTGGGCAGAAGCCGCGTCCTCGTTACCTACAGCCGGCAATCGGAAATCTATCTGCGAAACCTGTTCCCCGGTAAACCGGTGGTGTGGCTGGGGCACTTCATCGACACCGAGTTCTTCCAGCCGGCTAATCGATCGGACTGGCGGGAGCCCTATTTCCTCTGCGTCGGCAACCACAAGCGCTATGAGGGCATCATCGTCCGAATCGCGGAGGAGACAAAAACGCCTTTCATCCGCGTCTCCTCCGATCCCAAGGTTGCCGGCTATCATTCGGCGAATCCCAGCTCGTGGGTGAAGGTGCATCAGGATGTCGAATTCACGCGCTTGCGGCAATATTATCAGGAGGCTGAACTAGTCTTGAACATCGTGGACGATAGCCAGTGGCCAGTCGGTATTACGAGCTTTTGCGAGGCTCTGTCCATGAACTGTTCTATCGTCACGTCAGGCGCGCACTCCTGTTCCGGCTATTCTTTCACCGGTGGCGCGAAACCGTATCTCACGGTCGATTCCCCGCAGGATCCACAGCGCTGGCTTGCCGCAATCCAGCGAGCCCGCGCGGTGGGCCGCAACTGGAGCCGCGGCCACACTCCCCGCGATTTGGCGCTGACGCACTGTTCATTCGACGTGGCGCGTGAAACCTGGAGCAAGGTGATCAGCCTACTGGAGTCCGGCGAATGAGCGATTGGTTCAAGCGCCTCTCCAAGGAGAAACCGCCAGCCGCGCTGGCGTTCGCGGCAATGCGCGGCACGGCGCTGGTGAGAGGCTGGTTTCTCAAGCAGGTTCTCGTATTCATCTGGCGCGCCAAGGTCGGCAAGCGTCTCACCTGCTTCGGCTGGCCGCGGAATATTCTCCTGTTCGGCAAATGCGAAATCGGAGACAGCGTGCACATCGGCCGCTTCTCGTACTTGCAGTCCGGCGTAGACGGAATACTGCGAATTGAATCCAACACCTCTATCGGCGACTTTGCGACTATTGCCGCGGAAGAATCGATTGTGATCGGACGGGACGTGATGATGGCGGAGTCGGTCAGTATCCGGGACTTCGATCATTGCTATGGCCGCGGGGACGTCCCCATGCATGCCCAGGGTATGGTGACAAGCCCCGTCCGCATTCAGGACGACGTATGGATCGGCACGAACGTGACCATCCTCAAGGGCAGTGAGATCGGTCAGGGCTGTATCATTGGCGCCAACGCCGTAGTCAAGCGCCAACTCGAGCCGTTCGCTATCGCCGCAGGTGTACCGGCCCGGACCATCAAGAAGCGCTTTGACGGTGAGCCGGCACGATGACCGATCTGGTGATCATCCACAATCACCCGATCCACTACCAGCACCTACTCTTCCTGGAGCTCGCCAATCAGGGGCTTAACTTTGAAGTCCTATTCACTGCCGGCTCGAGTATCGAAAGGCTGGAGCAGCCGCTGCCGCAACGCGGCGAATACCGGTATCGGATTGGGTATCCCGGACCCTATGAGCAAGCCTCCGCTATCGGCACGGCGCGGTTTGTATGGCGGGCATTGCGCGCGCTCTCCCCGCGCGTGGTGATTATCAGCGGGTATTCCGGCGTCGCTGCCTGGACGGCATGGCTGTGGGTTCGGTATGCGAAGGCGCGCTGCATTCTGTGGGCGGAATCCAACGAGTTCGATCAACCGCGGAGTGCGTGGAAAGAATTTCCGAAGCGGATCTTTGTCGCTCGTTGCGATCGCGCCCACGTCTATGGGAGTGCCAGCAAAGCGTATATCGAGAAGCTCGGAATGCCGGCGGCGAAGATTTTCACCGGACGGGCAGTCGTCGATGCCGATCGCTTCCTCGCCATACGCGACCCTATCGAGAGACCCGAAAAGAAGCTGCTCCTCTACGTCGGCAGGTTCTCGCCGGAAAAGAACCTGCCGTTCCTCCTCCGCGCGTTTCGAGGCGTGGACCAGGATCACAAAAATCCGGAGCTGATACTGATGCTTGTCGGATATGGACCGCTCGATGCGGAGCTGCGAAAGCTGGCGGCGGATCTTGGCATTGCCGGGTCCGTGCGCTTCCCGGGAAAGGCCCTGCAGGCCGAGCTTCCGTCGATATACCAGGCCGCGGATGCGTTCGTGCTTCCGAGCACGCGCGAGCCCTGGGGCCTTGTGGCGAATGAGGCGATGCTCTGCGGTTTGCCGGTGCTGATATCCTCGCAGTGCGGCTGCGCGGCGGACTTGGCGCAGCCGGAGTCAGGCTGGACCTTTTCCCCGTGGGATGAAACCGGACTCACAGGAATCCTGAATGAGATTGTCCGTACACCGCGCGATTCCTTGCAGGCGAAGGGACGTGCCGCCAAACGGGTGGCGATGCAATACAGTCCCGCGAACTGCGCGCGAATCGTGGCGGCGAGCGTAAATGAGTGTGCCGGATAGCCCGCCGGTTCCCGTCGGCGTATTGACGAGCTCCGCATCGCGGAGGGCCGGTGGAGTGTTCGATGCAGGTCGCAATCTGTCATCCGCGTTAGCCGGTGCGCGCCGCTACGCCGTCCGGGTCTTCACCATGCGGGATGCCGACACGGAGCGTGACCGGAGCGAATGGGCGGATGTGCCGGTCGAGGTCTTTAATCCGGCCGGTCCACGGTCACTGAGTTTTGCGCCGGGACTGCTGCCCGCCCTGCGCGCCTACGAGCCGTCCATCGTTCATGTCCACGGCTTGTGGATGTATCCGTCGATCGCCGCGCTCCGTTGGGCCGGCGGCGGCAGACCCTACATCGTCTCCCCGCACGGCATGTTGGACCCCTGGGCACTGGCGAACTCGCGGTGGAAGAAACGAGTCGCCGGCTTCGCATACGAGGATCGCCACTTGCGCGGCGCGAAATGTCTGCACGCGCTCAACACGGCGGAAGCGTCCGCGTTTCGCTCCTACGGCCTTCGCAATCCCATCTGCGTGATCCCCAACGGTGTTCCGCTCCCAGGCCCGGCGCCGGACACCCCCGCGCCGTGGGAAGGCCGTATCGCCCCGGACTCGCGCGTGCTGTTCTACCTTGGCCGGCTGCACCCAAAAAAGGGGCTGGATACATTGCTGGAGGCGTGGGCGCAGGTGGAGCGCGAGGCCATCGACGCGAATTGGAGCCTCGTAGTCGGCGGCTGGGATCAGGGCGGTCATGAGGCGCAACTGCGAATGCGCAGCAGTTCTCTTGGGCTGGAAAAGACAGTGCACTTCATCGGACCACAATATGGCGGCGCCAAGTCCGCCGGTTTCCACCACGCCAATGCGTTCATTCTCCCCAGCCTAAGCGAAGGCCTGCCCATGACGGTGCTGGAGGCGTGGGCGCACGAATTGCCGGTGCTCATGACCGCCCACTGCAACCTTCCGCAAGGTTTCGAGGCCGGCGCCGCGCTCGCTATGGACGCGAATGCCGCGAGCATCGCGGACCAACTGCGACGCCTGTTCTCGATGAGCGGCCCCGATTGCATGGAGATGGGTAAGCGCGGCCGCGCGCTCGTGGAGCGAGAACATCAATGGCCGGCCATCGCCGCAAAGATGAGCGCCGTATACGACTGGGCGCTGGATCGCGGTCCGATGCCGGACTGCGTGATGAACTGACTCGCGATGGCGCCCTTCCCAAGTCCGCATAGCCTCTCTAACCGCCTTCTTCGGGCCGTTTGGAATGCCGCGCACCTGCTTCTTTTCCGCCCGTCGCCGCGCGTACTGCATGTTTGGCGCCGTACCCTGCTGCGTTGCTTTGGAGCCCGGTTGGGCCCCGGAGTTCACATCTATCCATCCGCGAAAGTCTGGGCGCCTTGGAATCTCCGCATGGATGCACACGCCTGCCTGGGGCCTTCCGTCGACTGCTATAACGTCGCTCCCATTACAATCGGTGAATTCGCGACCGTATCGCAGTACGCGCACCTCTGCGCCGCGACCCACGACTATTCGGTCTTGTCCATGCCGCTCGTTACCAGGCCGATTCAGATCGGCGCGCGTGCCTGGGTGGCGGCGGGAGCGTTTGTTGGCCCCGGTGTCACACTCGGCGATGGCGCGGTTGTCGGCGCGCGATCCGTCGTTAACAAGGATGTTCCCGCCTGGACGGTTGTGGCGGGCAATCCCGCGCGCGTCCTCAAGCCCCGCGTCGTTGCAGGAGGGCGGAATTGAAACCTAACAGGCCGATCGCGGCGATTGTACTAACGAAGAACGAGGAGCGCGATCTGCCGGCATGTCTGGAGAGCTTGCGCGGGCTCGCCGATGAAGTATACGTGATCGACTCCGGCAGCACCGATCGCACAGTGGCAGTCGCCGAAGAGTTTGGCGCGCGCGTTCTGGCTCACCCATTCGCCAGCTACGCCCCGCAGTTCAACTGGGCTCTCGATAACATTCCAACCAATGCGGAATGGATTCTGCGCATCGACGCGGATGAGCGGATCAGTCCGAAGCTGCGCGACGAGTTGCTGGCGGCCTGCGATTCGGTTACCGCCGAAGTAGCGGGCGTCATGATTCCTCGACGGATCCGCTTTCTCGGCAAGGACATCCGCTACGGCGATTCTTACCCGGTCTGGCTCCTTCGTGTCTGGCGGAAAGGCATCGGCCGATGCGAGGACACCCAGATGGACGAGCACATGGTGCTGCAAACCGGCACAACGATCAAGGTCTCCGGCGACCTGATCCACGATATCCCCAAAGACCTGAACGAGTGGACCAATAAACACAACTGGTACGCCAGCCGCGAATGTCAGGACATTCAAACGCTCCTGCGGAATGCCGGGTCATTGGAAGGACAGGCAGGACGAAAACGCTGGCTGAAGCAGAATGTCTATCTCCATCTCCCCCCTTTCTATCGCGCCTGCCTGTATTGGTTCTACCGCTACATCCTCCGGCTCGGCTTCCTCGACGGACGAGAAGGGCTGATCTACCACTTTCTGCAGGGCTTCTGGTACCGGTTTCTCGTGGACGCAAAACTGCACGAGGCGCGGCTCTCAGCCCGGCGGCTCGATGCTCGCGAGTCATGACATCCGGCCGCGATAAACGTGTGGTCTTCGTGAATCAGTTCTTCTGGCCGGACGAGGCCGCGACCAGCCAGTTGCTGTGCGATGTGACAGCGGCGGCCGGAGCCCGCGTTCGGACACAGGTCATCTGCGGGCCTCCCCAATACGCACCCGGCCCGGGTTCGGCGGCGCCTGGGGGAGTAGAAATTCGCCGCATCGCCGCTTTCGGATTCGGTCATGGAAAACTCCGCCGGGTTGTCAGCTACGCCTCCTTCGTCATCGGCGCGGCGCGTCAGGTGCTGCGCATCGCCGCGACGGATGTCATCTTGACCATGACCACACCACCGCTACTCGGCCTGCTGGGCTGGGTCGCACAGTTGCGCGGCGCCCGCCACTACATCTGGGAGATGGACCTCTACCCGGATGTCGCCGTCGAGCTCGGCGTTTTCACCAGGCGCGGCCTGTTGGATCGGCTTACCGGTTGGCTCGCCGATTTCCCCCGCCGGAGAGCCGACGGGATCATTGCCCTCGGCCCGTGTATGGAGCGGCGCCTGCGGCAGCGGCGCATCGGCAGCGTTCCTATATTCGTGATTCACAACTGGGCCGATGGCGACGCCATCCGCAGCCTTCCGTTCCGCCAGGATGGGCGGCTGAAGGTCTTCTACTCCGGCAACATGGGGTTGGCGCACGACTTTGCCACGCTCATCCCGTCCATCCGTGAGCTGAATGATGGTTTTCTCTTCCGTTTCAGCGGTGCCGGGCCCGCCAGAGAGGCTCTCGAAGAAACCTGCGAAAGCCTGGCGTGGTGCGAATTTGGCGGATACCACCCGCGCTGCGAATTGGAGGCGGCCTTCGCGGCCAACGATGTCGGCATCGTCACGCAGCGGCCGGAAACGGTTGGAACCATCGTGCCCAGCAAAGTCTATGGAATCCTCGCGGCTGGGCGCGCGGTCATCTATGTTGGACCGGCGGAGTCCACTGTCGGCCGCATGATCGACGAACACGGCGTCGGTTGGCGCGTCGCAAACGGAGATAGCGCGGGACTCACCAAACTCCTCCGTCAACTGCGTGAGAATCCCGAGTTGGTTGAAGAGAAAGGCCATATCGCGCGGCATGTCTTCGAGCGGGAATTCGACCGGCGCGGTCAGGTGGAAAAGATAGTCGACATAATCGCGGGAGATCAAACGGAGTAGATGTACTCGCTCATCACGCTTGCTTTCAGTTCCTTCCTGCTGGCCCTCGTTCTGACGCCGCTGATCCGCGATTTCTCGGTCCGGCGAGGTTGGGTTGACACGCCCGATCAGCGGCGCAAAATGCACCGTTCTCCAATTCCGCGGACCGGTGGCGCCGCCGTCGTGCTTGCCTACCTCGGAGCATACGGTGTGCTGCTCGCAATCGGCTTCCGCGGCGGCAGCCTCGTCGATCTGCAGATGGTGGCGCGCATGGCGCCCGCCGTCCTCGTTATTCTGGCCGTCGGTCTTTACGACGATCTGTACGGCCTGACGGCATGGAAGAAACTCGCCGGTCAGCTAATTGCCGCCGGCGTGGCATTCGCCAGCGGCGTGCAGATGCATGGCATCGCCGGCTGGGTGTTTCCCGGATGGGCCGAGTTGCCCGCCACGCTGATCTGGATGGTGATGGTGACAAACGCCGTCAACCTGATCGACGGCATGGACGGCCTCGCCACCGGCGTCACTCTATTTGCCACTCTGACGATTGTCACCTCCGGCCTGCAGGCCAACAACATCGCTCTCTGCATGGCGGTGATTCCACTCGCTGGCGCTCTGCTTGGGTTCCTGCGTTATAACTTCAACCCCGCCACAATCTTCTTGGGCGACTGCGGATCGCTGACAATCGGGTTTCTACTCGCCTGTATCGGTATCTTCTGGTCGCAGAAGTCCGTGACCATTCTCGGAGTCACCGCCCCGCTATTAGCCCTGGCCATCCCGTTACTCGATTCCGGGCTCGCTGTAATGCGCCGGTTCCTCCGCCGGCAATCCATCTTCGACGCCGACCGCGGCCACGTGCATCACCGCCTCCTTGATCGCGGATTATCTGTCCGGCAGGCTGCGTTATTGCTCTACGGTGTTTCCCTTGTATTTGCCATCCTCAGTCTGGTCAGTTCCGTCGTCCGGGATAGTTACGCCGGAGTCATTTTAGTGTTATTCGGCGCTGTCACCTGGATAGGAATTCAGTCGCTGGGCTATGTAGAAATCAACATGGCTGGCCGATTACTTCTAGGCGGGGGGTTCCGCCGTGCGCTTGTGTGCCAACTCATCATCCGCAATTTCGATGAGTCCCTGCGATTGGCGGCTGACTCCAATGCCGTCTGGATCGCAGTCCGGGACACTGCAAGAGAGATCGGCTTTCATCAGATTGATATGCAACTGAACGGAGAACAGTTCTGCGTGCGGCTTGCGGCCGGCTCAATATGCCCCGAATGGACTGCCGAAGTACCATTACCAGATGGGGACTATGTCCGGTTGACCCGGCCATTCGCAGTCGAGACACACCAGGCCGCCATGGGTCCTTTCCTGGATGCGCTTCGTAAAGGACTTCTAGACGCTAAGTTACACGTGCCGGGAGTCCGAAAAGCGGCGGCCGGCGGTGTATGACAGTAAATGGCCAATTGTATGACAGGTATTTTGATGGTCTTTAGTTACTAGTACTTGTGATGGTGTAGAATTTAATAACACGGAGGACTTTGGATGGGCAAAAAGATAATAATGACGATCGCCCTTGGTGCGGCCGCGTTCGCGGCGCCGGCGGAAACCGCTGGCTCGGTCAGCGCAAGCAAGGGATTGCAATTGAATGGACAGCCGGTTCCGGTCGCCGGAACGAAGAGCTGGCCGGTAAGCGCGGGCGATGATCTACGCAGTGATGCGACGCCTGCCGTGCTGACCCTCAAAGACGGCAGCAAAATCGTTTTGGGCAAAAACTCGCAAGCCAAGGTCGAAGAAGGAACCGTTCGACTCGTAAGCGGCACGATGCAATACGCCATGTCGCAGGGAAGCAAGGTACAAGTGGCCGTTAAGGGAGACGTGCTTTCCGCGCGTACCGGTTTGGCGTCTACCGTAACGAATCCCGTGGCCCCGGTGATTACGGTTGTGAAGGCCGAAGATTTGACGCCGGTTTCTCGCCGGCAACCCTAGTAGTTGCTTCAAGCAAGAGCCGCCTCCATGGAGGGCGGCCAGATGCCAAATGCCTAAGGAATGGTGATCGTGAGGAATTTTCTACTTGCAGGATTGCTGGCGGCGGGAAGTGTATTCTCGGCCCCAATACTGACCGTAATCCCGACATTGGGACCCGACTTCGTTACGTCGGCCAACTTCAATGCGTGGGCGGCGAACGTAATTACCGGGCTGCGTAACAATACAACCCCCGGCTCCGGCGTCTCCGCATACGTTCCGTTAGCAAACGGCGCGAGCCTGACGGGAGGCGAGTTTATTGAATCCGGCACCGGCGGCTTCCAGTCCTGGCAGGGAGTTACCCCCGGACCGTTCTCCGGTGAATCGGGCACAGCTCTCTATTTTGCGTTGATTATCACGGACAGCGGTGGTGCGGCGACGTTTAGCTTAGCCAACCTGCAGGTCACCGAGACTTACCTCGGCCAAGCCCTCGGCACTTCAAGCGTCACGGGCACCTACCGGGCTACTCTCGTGGGGATTGATGCCGGCAACAACGTCCTGAACAGCGGGCAATCCGCTAGCACGCTGGTTAAAGAACTCTACTACGTCGGTGCCGGCTTCGTGCAGCCCCTCGACACGAGCATCGCCGGTACGAATCAGCAGAAGCTCGACGGCACTAAGGCGGAAGTGCAGGCGCTGGCGAACAGGACGACGCAGGTATGTTACGCGGTCGGCAACTCCTCCGGTTGCGGAAGCGTGAACATCCAGGCGGCGAACGTTCCGGAACCGGGTTCCTTGGCGCTATTGGCCGCGGGCCTGGCAGGTCTGGCGTTTTTGCGCCGCCGCGCCGCGTAATCGAAAGCACGATTCTCTGGTATTATCTTCCGGGCCGGGGTTGCTCCCTTTCAAAGAGAGCGGCCCCGGCCCGAAAGTATTTTTGGAAATGAAATGGATGTTCTGACACTGGTGCTGGCCGGCCTGAGCGTGGCGGGTGCGGTATTTTTCTTCGGCGGCGTCACCCAGCCCGAGTTCGGCTTCAGCCTCGCGGGATTAGGATTGGCGGCGGCGCTGTATTGGCTCGTGACGCCGAAGTACAAGCGCGCGCCGGCGGACCGGTGGCTCGCCGGCGGCGCCGGCGCCCTCGTCCTCTGGACGGCGATCCAGGTGAAGTGGGTTTCCGTGGCGCCGCTGCGGACAGTGGAGTATGTGTTTACCAACGCGGCCATAGGAACGGCACTGCTACTCGCCCGCGAACTTGGATGGCGATTCCGAAGGCAGATCTGGGTCGCCGTGGTGCCGCTGCTGGCAATCGCCGCACTGGAAGGTGGCCTGGGACTGTTCCAGTTCCTGGCGATGCGCGCCGGTGCCGGCCCGGCGGACTCCGCAACCGGAACCTACCCGAATCGGAACCATTTTGCCGGGCTGCTGGAGATGGTGCTTCCGCTCGCGCTCGCGGGGGGAGCGGCATTTTGGCGGGGGCCGGTAAAACGGTGGTGGGGAGCCGCCGCAATGTTGGCGTTGTCGGGATTGCTCATCATCGGAACCGTAATCAGCCTCTCCCGCATGGGCTTCCTCGCCGCACTGGGCGGCCTCTTTGTACTGGGAGTGCTTCTGTTGGGCGGGAAGGGAAGGCTGGCCGCCGCGGCCCTGGTCGGCATAGTGCTGGCTGTCGCTTTCGTTGTACTGCCCACAGACGAATGGATCGCCCGCTTTGCCGCGATTGCCCGGACGGAAGATATCTCGGCCGATTCCAGGGCCCAGATATGGCGCGACACCCTGCCGATGATCCGCCGCTACTGGTGGAGCGGCGTCGGGATGGGCGCCTATCAATCCGCCTTCTACCAGTACAAAAACGTGGCCCCAATGAGCACCGTCGATTACGCCCACAACGACTATCTCCAGTACCTCGCCGAACTAGGCGTCTTGGGATTCGCCGCCGCCCTCGCCGTCATCGCGCGATGCTTCTACTGGATGGCGCGAGGTCTCGAGAGAAGCCTCCTCGTAGCCGGGGCATGGGGCGCGGCCGTCGCAATGGCCATCCACTCGCTCGTCGATTTCAATCTGTACATCCCCGCAAACGCACTGGTGCTCGCATGGATAGTAGGAACGGCCACGGCGCCCGCAATGACTGAGGAACGCCGCGCTACTTCGGAATAAAGCGGAAGTTCGTCAGACCGAATACGTCGTTGCTCGGGATGAAGAGTCCAAACTTGCCTTGGGTGAGCGTGCGGCTGTTTGTGGACCAGGAATCGATCGTGCGCCATTCCGTCCCGTCAAGAATGAACGTTTTGACGGTATTGGGACTAATATCCACCTGCACGCTGTAGTTCTTCGTGTCGGGTAGCTTGTGCTCCATCTTGAACTCGTTGCGGTCCCTTCCGTTGATGACCTCGCGCCGGATGAAGTTCTTGCGCTCCAGCACGAATTGCACATAGTTGCGCGCATCCTGCACATCAACCACCCATTGCAGTCTCCGTCCCTCAATCCGCGAAATATTGAAGGTGAACATGCCCTGCGTCGGCGTGATGGCGTACGTCACAACGCCGCCTCCCTTGCGCTTGTACCATCCGCCTTCGGGGATCCATGCGCCGGCATCGTCGAAGTCGGCCATGCCGCCGGTCCGCCGTTGGGGCGGCTGCTGCTTTTGGGCCGTCTTCTGTTCGGTCAACGGCAGGTCAATGGACTTGTTATCGCCGCTGGCCAGCACAACAGTCTGCGACCGGTCAGCGTAGTTCGGCGCCTTGGCCGTAATCACGTAAGTGCCTTCGCCGAGCTGCAGCGTGTTGCCGTTGACAGGGCGCGGGGCGGCGTCGCTCGGTCCTTTGATCGTCACCTGGGCGGACGCAGGCGTGACATTCAAGCGCAGCGTGGCCCCTGCCGCCGATAGCGTTACGTCGGCGCCGGAAAGTTCGATCGCCTCACCCGCACGGAACTGGCGGGCGATGCGCTTGGGAGCCATCCGGTCTCGGCGGAGCTCGATAACATGCTCGCCGGGGGCCACTTGGGCAAATTCGAACGCGCCGGAAGCGGGCACGGCGCCAATCCCATTCCCGTCGACGTACACTTGCGTGCCGGTTGCGGCCCCGCGAAGCCGGAGCGTGGCGACACGAGGAACCACCTTCAATTTGAACTCGACACGCGCTTCCTGGCCCTTCGCGATCACCACCTTCTGCGGCGGATCGGGCGTGTAGCCGTCCTTCATCACGCGCACCATGTAAGTGCCAACCGGAATCCCGGGGAGCCGCATCTGCCCGCCCTTCGATTTGACGCGCGCGGGGCGATCGTTGAGAAACGCGGAAACCTCATCCTCACCGGGGGTAGCGATCAGGAGCGACCCGGCATTAATATCAAGCTTCAGGTACGCTGTCAGCGTCGGCTGCGCGGACACGGAAACCAGCAGGTTCCGTTTCGTGCCGCCATCGTCGACCGAGAACTCGCGGTCCCCCGGCTGCAGATTGTTGACGTCCAGACCAGCCGGAGTCGCATCGCCTGCCATGTTGCCGTCGATCGAAACCTTTAGCGATGGAACCGAAGAGTGGACCTTCGTCTGATGACCGGCGTTGGCTACCAGAATGGCCAGTGTATTGCGCGCGGTAACGGGTCCGGCGATCACAGGCTGCCGCCCCGGTTGTGCGTCAAACTCGAACTGCGCCTCATTGGCCTGGGAGGTGACTTTAATGGTGTGCTTCCCCGCGGCGATACGATCCAAAATAAGCTGGCCGTCCTGAAGGTCGCCGTAGGGCGCGCCGTCAAAAGTAACTTTGCCCGCGCTGAAATCGGTATACAGACGGACCGAAAGGGGCAGAGGCTGAAGGGTTAGATCGACATTGGGTGGGTTGCTAGCCGTCACCTCCAGCTTCGAAGAAGCCGTCTCATACCCCGGAAGCACTGCCTGAACTTCGTACGGACCGGGCGTCAGCTCAATGTTGCAGTCCGACGTGCACTTCACTTCGCCGTTAACCCGGATCGATGCGCCGGGCGGATTCGTTTTCACGGCGACTTTAACGTGCGCCGAATTAGCCAACGGGTCCTTCGCTTTGCGGGCGTTTTGGATCGTGTAGATACCGCCCGCCGCGACCAGGAGCCCGATCACGCCCCCGACAGCCGCCGCGCGTTTCCAGTTGAACGCGACGGGTGGAGCTTTCGGCGGAAGCGCGGGAGAAACGCCCGACGGAATGCGCGGGCCGGGGCCGGTAGGTGGTGGCGGAGCCGGGATGCTCGACGATGGCATCACCTGCGTCGGCAGCATGTTGGCAGTGGGCGGCGGCTGCAACGGGCCGGCGCCGCTCACCGGCGGTGGCGTAACGCCCGACATCAATTGCTGCCCGTGCGCCACCATCGTCGACTTCAACGACCCGATGGCGTTCATCATAGCCGTGTCGGACGAGTACAGCCGGGAGAGTTCCTCCAGCCGCTCGTGAATGGGGCGCAGCGTATAGACGTCGGTGGACCGGCGAATCTCCGCGTCGAGGCGGTTAAGTTCGTCAAAATGGGCAGTGCGTTGGGCGGGGTTCAAAATTGGCTCTCCCTGGCTCACGCGGAGTTCGTGGGGCTAAACCCAAGAAAACAAGACGCGCAAAATTCGACAACTACGACCTCACGGTTAATTATATGCTAGCCAGAAGCAAACGATTTCTGTATACATCGTGATTTTCGCACGGGAGCATTAGTATCGATGACGAGACGGGCATTCCTGGGCGGGGCGGCAAGTCTGGCGCTGGCGGCGCAGCCGAAGCGGCCGAACATCCTCTGGATAACTTGCGAGGATATGAGCCCGAATATCGGCTGCTTCGGTGACGCGTTCGCCAAGACTCCCCTGCTGGATGCATTAGCGGCAAAGGGCTTGCGCTACAGGAGTTGCTGGTCCAATGCGCCCGTCTGCGCCCCAGCCAGAACAACCATCATCAGCGGCATGTACGCGCCGGCGATGGGCGCGGAGCATATGCGTAGCCTGGTGAATATGGGCCCCGGGCGAAAGATGTTTCCCCAGTTATTGCGGGAGGCTGGATACTATACATCCAATAACTCCAAAGAGGACTATAACTTGGAGTTGACCGGGAAGGTATGGGACGAAAGCGGCCCACGAGCGCATTGGCGCAAACGCCCGCCAGGCCAGCCCTTCTTCAGCGTCTTTAACTTCCTTGGCACCCACGAAAGCCAGATCCGCACCCGCCCCCACGAATGGAAGCACTCGTTTGAAGGCGTGCGCGTCCCCGCCTATCATCCCGACACGCCCGAAGTCCGCCAGGACTGGGCGCAGTATTACGACAACATCGAGTCGATGGACGCTTGGGCCGGCCGGATACTGAAAGAGTTATCTGATGACGGCCTGACTGGCGACACCATCGTCTTCTTCTTTTCCGACCACGGTAGTGGAATGCCGCGCAGCAAACGCTGGCCGTACGACTCCGGGCTGCGTGTGCCGCTAATCCTATCCATTCCCGAGACGTTCTCCGCGTTCCGCCCGCCCGAGTACAAGACCGGCGCCGAGACGCGGCGCCCCGTATCGTTCGTCGATCTCGCTCCAACCGTACTTCGCCTCGCCGGCGCCGCGCCCCCGCCCTATCACCAGGGCATCGATTTCACCGCCGGCAAGGCGCGCGAGTATGTCTTCGGATTCCGCGGCCGCATGGATGAGCGGGTTGACATGGTCCGTTCGGCATTCGACGGACGATATGTTTATATCCGCAATTACATGCCGCATAAGATCTACGGCCAGCACATCGCCTACATGTTTGAAACGCCAACCACGCGCGTCTGGAAGGAGTTGTACGACGCGGGTAAGTTAAACGCCGTGCAGAAAAGGTTCTGGGAGCGAAAGCCATTTGAGGAGTTATACGATGTTAGCCGCGACCGCGACGAAATCGATAACTTGGCTGGCAAGGAAAAGGCTATAATCGCACGGATGCGCAAGGCGCTCGATAACTGGCTGATTACATCCGGCGATAAAGGCTTCCTGCCCGAAGCGGAGTTGCATGGGGACGTCAGTGACTATGACGTCGCGAAAGTAAAAGGAATGGCCGATCGCGCCGCCTCCATGGAAGGCCCGCCGCCCGCCGATGGGCTGAAAAGCGACTCCTCCGCCGTTCGCTACTGGGCCGCTCTCGGTTACATCATGCGCGGCAAAAGCCCCGGCTTACTGGCAGCAGACCCGTCCCCATCCGTCCGCGCCATCGCCGCTGAGGCCGCCGGCTGCTTCGGCGGTCCGGACGAAGCCCGCGCCGCGGCCGAAACACTATTAGATCTCGGCGACGCTTCCAAACACGGTGTCTACGTCGCTATACTTGCGCTCAATGGCCTGGCCGCCATGGGCACTCGCGCGCCCGCCGACATCCGCCCAAAGATAAAGGATCTGCCGGACGGCCCGCCTGGCCGCGCCGCCGGCTATGTGAGTAACTTGAAGAAAGGAATCATGTAGGTGCGCGTGGCGTTGGATGCAACGCCGCTGGTAGCCGGTACGGGCGGCGTACCGAGGTATGTGCGGGAGTTAAAAGGCGCGCTGGAAGCGTTAGACTCCGGCGATACATTCGACTACCTGACCGACCAGCCTGTCCCCGGCGCCATCGGCCCGCGCAATGGATGGCTGGATCGCAAATGGTGGCTCGCCGGATTGCCGCTTGCCCTCCGCCGGGAACGGTTCGATGTCTTTCATGGGACTGAGTTCTCCGTCCCGTATGTACCCGCCTGCGCTTCCGTGCTCTCGCTGCACGATCTCTCCCCCTGGATGGACACTGCCTGGCACGGCACAGGTGTCGGCCGCGTTCGCCGCCGCACACCATGGCTGCTCCGCCTCGGCCTCGCAACCATGATCCTTACCCTCAGCGAATCCGTGCGAAAACACGCCATCGAACGTTTCCGCCTGGACCCCTCTCGCATTGTCGCCGTTCCTCTCGCGGCCTCCGGCTCTCTCCGGCCGGTTCCGGTCGCCCCTCCGCAAGAACCCTACTTCCTATTTGTAGGCACGCTCGAACCGCGAAAAAATCTTCCCATGCTCGTCGGCGCCTGGCGCGCTGTTCGCGCGCGCCATCCCGTTCGTCTCGTCCTCGCCGGACGCCGCCGCGACGATGGTCCGCAATTCCAGCCGGAGGATGGCCTCGAATTAACGGGCCCAGTCGACGAATCGAAACTGGCCGCGTTGTACAGCGGAGCCGCCGCCGTAGTCTACCCAACCCTCTACGAAGGTTTCGGTCTGCCCGTTGTCGAAGCAATGCAATGCGGCGTACCCGTTATTACCTCAACAGACGAATCCGTCGTCGAAGTCGCCGGCGGCGCCGCCGTCCACTGCGATGCCCGACGGCCGGAAGAATGGATCGCCGCAATGGAGCGTATCCTCAATGACCCCGGATGGAGCAGTGGCCTCCGTGCCCGCGGACTCCAACGCGCCGCAACGTTCAGTTGGGCCCGCACCGCCCGCGAAACTCTCGCTGTCTACCGCACGGCCTTTGAACGCTTTCGCTAATTGATTTCTACTATTGTCCCCTGCCGCCACAAAGGTTATATGAATTACAGTCCGTTTATGTCCGCAACACGGCAAGCGCCATGAGATCCCCAACCGGTCGCCTTGTCGCGGGTGTTCTCTTCACGCTTGTCGTAATCGCGGCCTACGCCGCATACACGCTCAACTCGGTGCGCCGCATGCGCGAGGTGCAGGCCGGTACCATCGACCAGAACCGTAAAGGTGCCCTGCAACTCATCCGCATTCAGGGTGACCTCAATGCCCTCGCCCTCGCCATGCGCGACATGCTCGATAACCTGGACGGCTACCCGCTCACCGCCTGGTCCGGCCAGTTTGATCGCATCCACGGCAATCTTGACGACGCCATCCGCGTCGAGTCCACGCTCTCCGGCGCCGGGCGCGATCCGCGGCAGACAGCCTATCTGCTCTCCTCGTTCAGCCAGTTCTGGGATGCCGTCGAACACATGACCAAGCTCGCCCAGTCCCGCCAGGAACGCGAGGCGCGTGAACTCATCCGCGAATCGCTGCTCCCCCGCCAGGAAGCGCTCAGCGCCCTCACTGCGCGGCTGCTTGTGCGGAACAATGAAGCGGAGCAACGCGCTGCGCAGGAAATTCTCGAAATCTACGACGGCATCGAGCGTAACGCCTACTGGTTCCTGGCCCTCTCTGTGGCGATGGTGCTCGCCGTCGGCATCACCGTCATCCGCTCCAACCGCGCCCTCTTCGATCAAGTCACCGAGCTCTCCAACCAGCGTCGCGAGCTCGCGCGGCAGCTCATCGCAACACAGGAGGCCACGCTCCGCGCCATCTCCCGCGACCTCCACGACGAATTCGGCCAGATCCTCACCGCAGTCGGCGCCATGCTGAAGCGCGCGGATCGCCTCGCCCCCGCTGAATTCAAGGAGCAGGTGCGGGAAACGAGCACCGTCGTGCAGGAGGCGCTGGAAAAAATTCGCGGTCTCTCCCAGTCGCTGCAACCCGTGATCCTGGAGGAGCAGGGCCTCGCTGCCGCCATCGAATGGTACGTCTCCGTTTTTCAGCGGCAGAACGGCATCATCGTACGCTATCAATCGCCTGAGTCGTTGCCGGACGTAGAACCGTCGGCGGCCATTCATGTGTTCCGCATTCTGCAGGAAGCGCTGAACAACGTCGCCCGCCACACCCGTGTGCGCGAGGTTACCGTGCAATTGCAGAACGGCCCGGCGGGCTTGGTCCTTGCCGTTCAGGACGCTGGCGGAGGCATTCCCGTCTCTTTCAAACCCGGCATCGGCCTCGCTGGAATGCGTGAGCGCGCCGCGTTGGTCGGTGGCAAGCTGGATATCGGCACGGCGCCTCCCAGCGGCACGCGAATCGCCCTCACGCTGCCGTTGGCCGCGGCGCCGCGCGGAGGCGCCGATGCCTAAGATCCGCGTTCTACTGGTCGACGACCATGCGCTGGTCCGTCGCGGCTTCCGCCGGCTTTTGGAAGACGATCCGGAAATCGAAGTCGCCGGCGAGGCGAGCGACGGAGCCCAGGGCGAGGAGCTTGCTCTCCAACTGAAGCCCGACGTGATCGTCCTTGATTACGCGCTCCCCGGCCAGAACGGCGCGCTGACGGCGCGCAAGATCCTCGCCTTGCAGCCCGGCGCGAAGATCCTCATCCTCAGCATGCATTCCGAACCGGCCTATGTCGCGCAGAGCAGGGAAGCGGGCGCATCCGGCTACCTGCTGAAAAACGCGCTCGATCTCGAGCTCGTCGAGGCCGTGAAAGCCGTGCGCGCCGGCGGCTGGGTGCAGGACCCGCGCCTCGCGCAGGCCGCATCGGAGACAACCGGAAAGCGCCAACTCACCACCCGCGAGCTGGAAGTCCTGCAGCACATCGTCGCTGGACGTTCGAATAAGGAGATCGCCGCCACTCTGCAGCTCAGCGTCAACACCGTCGCTGTCCACCGCGCTAACATCATGGACGCGCTCGCCGTTCACAATACGGCGGATCTCGTCGTCTACGCCATCCGCCACGGCCTCGCCGGCATGCCATGACACGCCGCGACCTGCTGCTTGCCGCCCTCGCCGCCTCCCCCGCCGGCCCAGGCTTCCGGCTCACCGATGTGACCGGCGCCGCCGGTCTCTCCTTTCAGCACAACACCGGCGGATTCGGCGCCAAGTATCTGCCGGAGACGATGGGCCCCGGATGCGCCTTCCTCGATTACGATAACGACGGCTGGCTCGACATCCTGCTCGTCAATGGCCAGGACTGGCCCGGTCATCGCCGCCAGCGCTCCACGCCGCGCCTCTATAAAAACAACCGGAACGGCACCTTCAGCGACGTCACGAAAAGCGCCGGACTCGATGTCGAAATGTACGGCCTCGGCGTCGCCGTCGCCGACTACAACAACGACGGTTTCCCTGATCTCTACTTCACGTGTGTCGGCCAGAATCGCCTCTTCCGCAATAACGGAAAAGGAGCGTTTCTCGACGTCACCGCCCAGTCCGGACTCGGCAATCGCCAGTCGTTTTCTACCTCCGCCATGTGGGTGGACATCGATCGCGACGGCCACCTCGACTTATTCGTCTGTAACTACGTCCGCTGGGCCGCGGCGCAAGACGTCTTCTGTAGCCTCGACGGAAAGACCAAGTCATACTGCACCCCGGAGGCCTTCCGCGGCACTACCTCCTGGCTCTTCCGTAACCGTGGAAACGGCACCTTTGAAGACATCACCGCCCGCAGCGCGCTGTTCGATGCCTCTTCCAAGTCGCTCGGCGTGGCAATGCTCGATTTCGATCAGGACGGCTGGCCCGATCTCTTCGTTGCGAACGACACCCAGCCCAACAAACTCTACCGCAACAATCACGACGCCACTTTCCGCGAGTCCGCCGTACGTAGCGGCGTCGCCTTCGGTGACGACGGCCGCGCCCGCGCCGGTATGGGCGTCGATGCCGGCGACTTTCGCGGCACAGGACGCGAAGCCATCGCCGTCACTAATTTCGATAACGAAATGATGGGTCTCTACGAAGCCGTCGAAAACGGTTTCTCAGACCGTGCCTATGCCGCCGGAGTTGGCGTGCCAACACGTTCACACCTCGGTTTCGGCTGCCTGTTTTTTGACGCGGATCTCGACGGCCAACTCGATCTCCTCGCCGTCAATGGCCACATCGACGATACGGTCCGCAATCTCAACCGCGGCATCGTCCACGCCCAGTCGCCGAACCTTTTCCGCAACCTCGGCGGTGGCAGGTTTCGCGATGTCGCCGCCGAGGTGGGCGCCGAATTCTTCGCGCCCAAAGTCGGTCGCGGCCTGGCTCTCGGCGACTTCGACCGCGACGGCGACCTCGACGTGCTGATTACCACCAACGGCGGTCCCGCTTACCTCTATCGGAACGACCTGTCGAACGGCCATCGCTCTATCCGGTTCCGTTTGGAGGGACGTAAGTCGAACCGCGATGCAATTGGCGCGGTCATTCGCATCTTCGGGACCGGGGGGCCGCAAATGCGCACGATTCGATGTGGCTCCAGCTATCTTTCTTCCAGTTCTCTCGCCGCCACGTTCGGCGTCGGTACTCTCTCCACAGTCGAACGCGTCGTCGTCTACTGGCCCAGCGGCCGGAGCGACGAGTTTAAGAACCTCCCCACTGGCCGCACCTATCATTGCGTGGAGGGCGGCGCGCCCGGAGCGCTTGACTATCGCTAGCCATCCACGCACTTACTATGTGGGTATGGTCTCTCCTCTCCTCCTTCTCGTTTTGGCTGCCGTGGCTGCAAGCGCCAACGAGCCGGACTGGCCGCAGTTCCGCGGCCCGCTGGCGAATCCCGTCGGCGCCAGCGAGAACTTGGCCGAACGCTGGTCCAAGACCGAAAACATCGAATGGATTGCCGATATTCCCGGCCGCGGCTGGTCATCGCCCATCGTCGCCGGCAACCACGTTTTCCTTACTGCCGTCGCAACCGACGGCAAGTCGAAGCAGCCGCAGACCGGCACCGAATATAGCAATGAGTATGTCGCGGAGTTGATGAAACAGGGGCTCACCCAGGCCCAGGTATTGGAGAAGGTTACCGAGCGAGACATCGAACTGCCCAAGGAAGTCACGCTGCACTACCTCCTCTATTGTCTGGATCTCCGCACAGGCAAGACGATCTGGAAGCAGGAATTCTACGCAGGCCGCCCGCCCGGTGGACGTCATCGCAAGAACAGCTTTTCATCGGAAACGCCTGTCACCGATGGCAAGAACGTGTATGTCTACATCGCTAACCTCGGCCTCTACGCGTTTGATCGGAAGGGCAAGCAGATGTGGAAGGCCGCGCTGGAAGCCAATCCCATCTATCTCGACTTCGGCACCGGCAGCTCCCCCGGTGCTCCATGACAACCAGTTGATCGTCCTCAGCGATAACGAAAAGCAGCAATACTTGGCGTCGTTTGACAAGCGCACTGGAAAGCAGCTTTGGCGCACGAATCGCGATATCCGCGAAACCGGCGGCGGACGTTCACAGGGCTCCGCCTGGACCACGCCGTTCATCTGGACCAACGCGCAGCGTACCGAAATCGTCACCATCGGCCCGGCCTTTGCCGTCAGTTACGACCTCGAAGGCAAGGAGCTCTGGCGGCTCGGTGGTATGTCCGTTACGCCCGTGCCCAGCCCATTCAGTTATGACGGCATGCTCTACATTGATGCCGGCCGCGGCAAGGCTCTCTTTGCCGTCCGCCCCGGGGCGAAGGGCGATATTACTCTCGGCAGAATGGACAAGTCGAACGAGTTCGTCGCTTGGTCCGACGCACGCGGCGGCACATACCTGCCCACGCCCCTCGCCTACAACGGCGGCATCTACGCGTTGACCGAAACCGGCATCCTCAGCCGTTTCGACGCCAAGACCGGCAAACTCAGCTACAAGTCGCGCATTGACCCCGAGGCCGGCTTTTTTACCACTTCGCCCTGGGCCTACAACGGCAAAATCTTCTGTCTCAGCGAAGAAGGCAAGACCTTCGTCATCGCCGCGGGCGAGACGTTTCAACTCCTGCATGCCAATCCCCTCGATGAAATGGCGCAGGCAACGCCCGCCATCGTCGACGACCGCCTCCTCCTCCGCACGGAAAGCAAGCTCTACTCCATCCGCCGTCCCAAGAAGCGCGCTTGACAATGGCTTAGCGGCTTAGGCATAAATTGTTTATGCCTAAGCCGCCAATGCCGGCCCCGCGTTCCGGTGACCTCATCCCCGGCTCGCTCGAAGTGCTTATACTTAAGGCGATCTCCCGGAACGGCAGGATGCACGGCTACGCCATCGCCGACTGGATTCACACGGTCTCGGAGGAAGCCCTGCGGGTCGAGGAGGGCGCGCTTTATCCCGCGCTCCATCGCCTGGAGTTGCGAGGCCTTCTCGAACAGGAGTGGGGACTCTCGGACACCAATCGACGCGTGAAGTTCTACCGTCTCACTCCCGCCGGCCGCAAAGCGCTGACGGCGGAACGCGAGCACTGGAGCCGCCTCACTACCGGAGTCATGCGTATCCTGGAGAGCCAATGAACGAGTGGCTCCATGCCCTCCGGCTCCGGCTCCGCGCCCTCGGAAGACGCGGCCAGCTCGACCGGGACCTCGAAGACGAGCTGGCCTTCCACATGGAAATGCGCCGCGCCGCGGGCGAACCGAAGGCGCCATTCGGCAACGCCACCGCCACGCGCGAAAAACTCCGCGATACCTGGGCACTCGCCTGGGAAGACGCCTGGCGTGAACTCACCCAGTCTGTGCGTATCCTCCGCCGCAGCCCAGGCCACACCGCAGCCGTCATTGTCCTCCTCGCCTTAGGCATCGGCGGCAATGCCGCGATGTTCAGCGTCTATAACGCCCTCTTTGTCCGCGAGCTCCCAGTCCCCGAACCTGCCCGCCTCGCCGTCTTGAACCCCTATTGGTCGCTGCCCGGCCTCGAAAGCTTCCGCCGCGCCCAAACGTCCTTCAGCGGCATCTTCGGCACCGGTTCCCTCACCAGCACCTCCTACTCCACCGCTTCCGGCGAACAGCTCTCCCGCGTCAGCGGCGGCATCGTCACCGGCAACTACTTTCAGGTGCTCGGTGTCACCGCCCAGCTCGGCCGCCTGCTCACTCCGGAGGACGACCAGGCCGGCGATCCCCGTACCGTAGCCGTCATCAGTGACGGGTTCTGGACGCGCCAGTTCCATCGCGACTCCAGTATTCTCGGGACCCGGATATATCTCTCGGGTACGCCCTTCACCATCGTCGGCGTCGCCCAACAGTCCTACCGCGATGACCTGCCCGGCCGCGCCCGCGATCTCTGGGTTCCCATGAACACACAGCCGCTCGCCAATCCGTCCGGTGACGTCCGCTACCAGCAGGGCTGGCGCTGGCTCAGTGTCATGGGCCGTTTGAAGTCGGGTGTCTCCATCGAACAGGCCATGGCCGAAGCCCGCGTCATCAACGCGCAAATGGAAAGCGAGACCAATACATCCCGCCGCCGCTTTACTGTCGGCCCATTCGAAACCGGCCGCAGCGGTTTCCCCGGTTACCGCAGGTCTCTGAGCACGCAGCTCCAAATCCTCGCCATCACCGTCGGCATCATGCTGCTCCTCGTCTGCCTCAACGCCGCCACCCTCCTCCTCGTCCGGGGCACCGCTCGCGGGCGGGAAATCGCAGTCCGGCAGGCGCTGGGCTGTGGCCGTGCTCGCCTTGTGTGCCAGCTCTTTCTGGAAGGACTGCTCCTCACCGCCGCCGGCGCCGCAATCGGCCTCTTCTTCGCTCCCCATGTCGCACGGGCTTTGCTCAGCCTGCAGCCAACGAGTGACATAGTCAACCCTGAGCTCATCTTCGATATGCCCATGATCGCCTTCGGACTGGGAATCTCCCTCGTCACCGCCGCCGCCTGCACGCTCATCCCGGCCCTCCGCGTCTCCCGCGTCCAGATTGAACCCGCCCTCCGTAGCGCATCCCGCGGTACCACCGGGTCAGCCGCTACGCGCCGCACCATCCGTGCGCTGGTCGCACTGCAAACCGCCCTCTCCGTCGTCCTCGTTGCCATGTCATTTCTCTTCGCGCAAAGCCTCTATCGTCTCCGCTCGGTCGACGGCGGGTTCGAGCGAATCCGCGGTATCACCGCCACGCTGGACGCTCGCGTTGCTGGCTACAATGACCCCGCAGCCCAATACCGTCTCGCCCAACGCCTCATCGATCGCCTCTCCGTCCTCCCCGGTGTCGAATCCGCCAGCCTTGCTCTCTGCTCCGTCCTCATGGGCTGCTCCCGCATGGCCCCCATCGAAATGGAAGGCGCTGCCGCCAGCCCCGGTGACCCGTCCATCTGGCTCAATTCCGTCACGCCCGCTTACTTCCAAACCACCGGCATCCACATCGAAATCGGTCGCGCCTTCGACCCCGCCGATCGCGCCGGCGCACCGCGAGTGGCCGTTGTCACTGAATCCCTCGCGCGCAGCTACTTCCCCGAGGGCGACGCCATCGGCCGGCGCTTCACACCGCTATCCGCCCGCGGCGTTCCAAACGAACCCATCGAGATCATCGGCATAATCCGCGACGTCCGCTTCGTGAGTCCCCGCGATAAGCCGATCCGGATGGCCTTCCTGTCCTACGACCAGTTTCCCGGCGAATACAGCTATCTCCAGGTCCGCACGAAATCCGCCGCGGCCCCTCTCGTCAACAGCGTTCGCCAGGCGATCTTCGAAGTCGAGCCGCGTCTCTACATGCGCGGCCCGAACACGCTGCCTGACACGCTCGCGATGAACCTCTCCCGCGAAACTCTTCTCGCCCGCGCCAGCCTTCTCTTCGGCGGCATCGCCCTTTTCCTCGCCTGCTTCGGCATCTATGGCGTCGTCTCGTATCTCGTCGCCGCGGGCAGGAGCGAGATCGGCATCCGCCTCGCCATCGGCGCGCAGCCTGGAACGGTGATGCGCCAGGTCATCCGCGATGCGCTCCTCACCGTGTCGCCAGGTATCGTCCTTGGACTCGGTGCTGCCTGGGCCGGAGGTCAGTTCATCGAGTCCCTGCTCTTTGGCGTCACCCGCCAGGACCTCCTCACCAACTTCGCCGTCGCGCTCGTTTTGCTGGGGACAACCATCATCGCGGCATGGCTTCCCGCCCGCCGTGCCTCTCGCATCGACCCGCTCGAAGCGCTCCGGTGTGAGTAGCGGTTTCGCGACATAATCTATCAATGCGCAGACGAGAGTGTATTGGGATACTGGCTGCCGCGGGCGCCGCCTCCGCAGCCCCAAAGCGGCGAACCGCCGTGTCGATTCAAGGCGATCGCTTTTTCATCAACGGCAAGCCCACGTATGCCGGGCGCACGTGGAAAGGACACAAGATCGAAGGCCTGTTGATGAACTCCCGCATGGTGCAGGGCATCTTCGATGACCTCAACCCGGAGACCGCCGTGCGCTGGGCCTATCCCGATACCAAGAAGTGGGACGCCGGGCGCAACGTCCGCGAGTTCCTTGCCGCCATGCCGCTCTGGCGCAAGCACGGCCTCCTCGCGTTCACCATCAACCTCCAGGGCGGCAGTCCGGAGGGCTACTCAAAGGGCCAGCCGTGGGAGACCGGTGCCATCGCCCCGGACGGCTCGCTGCGCCCGGCCTTCATGGCGCGGCTGGAGCGTATCCTCAACCGCGCCGATGAGCTCGGCATGGTGGCTATTATCGGCTACTACTACTTCGGTCAGGACCAGCGCGTAAAGGATGAAGCGGCCGTGAAGCGCAGCGTCGCCAACGCCACCCAGTGGTTGCTCGACAAGGGCTATCGCAACGTGCTCGTTGAGATCGACAACGAATGCAACGTCAAGGCGTATGACCATCCCATCCTCATGCCGGATCGCGTGCATGAGCTGATCGACATGGCGAAAGCGATGACGAAGGATGGCCGGCGTCTCCTCGTCGGAACCAGCTATGGCGGCGGCGCGGTACCGCTTGAAAATGTCGTTACCACATCGGACTATCTGCTGATGCACGGCAACGGCGTCAAGGACCCGAAGCGCATCGGTGAGATGGTGCGCCAGGTACGGCAGGTCAAAGGTTACCGTCCCATGCCCGTGCTCTTCAACGAGGATGACCACTTCGACTTCGATCAGCCGATGAACAACATGGTCGCGGCCATCGGCGAGTACTGCGGCTGGGGCTACTTCGACCCCGGCAAGAGCGACTATGCCGACGGCTACCAGTGCCCGCCCGTGAACTGGGGCATCAACTCCGAACGAAAGAAGGCGTTCTTCAACTTGCTGAAGGAAGTAACCGGAGCCTAAAGCGTCTTCGTCGCGCCGCCGTCCATATCGATCAGCGCTCCATGCAGGAACCGGCCGGCCGGGCTAGTAATGAACGCTACCAATCCGGCAATATCCTCAGGCTCGCCAACGCGAGTCACCCGCGCCTCGCGCACAAACACCTCTTCCGCCGCATCGGCCGCAATCTCTCGCTCCGCCGCCAACGCCGCCAGCCGCTTTGTGAATCGGTCTGTTCGCACCGTGCCGGGGTTGATCGCATTCACCTGCACCCCATCGCGAACCCCGTTGTCCGCCATCGCCTTCGTGAAGGAGAGAAGCGCCGCATTTACCGAACCTCCGATCGTAAACTGCGCGCCCGGAGTTCGTCCGCCCGTTCCAGCAATGTTGATCAGCGAGCCGCCAGAGCTCTTCAAATGCGGCCACGCCGCGCGAGTCAGGCGCACTGCGCCGTGCAGCTTTAGCGCGTAGCCATCCTCCCAATCGGCATCGGTCAGGTCCAGAAACTCGCCACGTTTCGTGGCCCCGGCGTTGTTGACGACAATGTCGACGCGCCCAAACCGCCTCATACACAAACGGACCAACTCCGCCGGCGACTCAGGTAGCCGCAAGTCGAGCGGTGCGACCGCCGCGCCTTCTCCAATTTCATCGGCTGCCTCCGCAAGCAACTCCTCATCCCTCGCGGACAAGACGACCCGCGCTCCGGTCCTTGCCAGCCGCAGCGCGATCGCCCGGCCAATTCCCCGGCTGGCGCCCGTCACAATGGCGGCTCTTCCTTGTAAGGGCAGCATGTAATTGAATGTACATCCAGCGGGCGGTTCCCCTGTGCTGGAATGGTTGGAGGCAGATGAGGGAATCGCGAGTTCGCTGGATTGGCGTTGGTATCGGTGCGGCCCTGCTGGCGCTCGCTTATCCGATAGCGGGGCAGAAGGGCAAGAAAGTGGAAGAGGCCGTCATCTACCAGGCGGCGCCCCTGCCCGACCGCATCATCCTGACATGGGCGGGAGACCCGGCAACCACCGCTGCCGTAACGTGGCGAACCGATACCAGCGTCGCCAGCGCTGTGGCGGAGATCGCCGTCGCCGAGGACGGCCCGCTGTTCCGGACAAAGGGTCATGCCGTTAACGCGCATACGGAAAAGCTCGACGCGAGCCCCGGCGCCGCCAACGTCCATTCCGTGCAGTTCACAGGATTGCAGCCGGACTCGCAATACGTTTACCGCGTCGGCGACGGCGCCAACTGGAGTGATTGGAACCAGTTCCGCACGGCCGCGTCCGGTCCTGCGCCGCTCGAGTTCATCTACGTCGGCGATGCCCAGAACGACATCTACTCCATGTGGTCGCGGCTCATCCGCAACGGGTACACGGAGGCGCCAAAGGCTCGATTTATCCTGCATGCCGGTGACCTCGTGAACCGCGGCATCGTGGACTCGGAGTGGGGCGAATGGCATGCCGCCGCCGGCTGGATCAACCGCTCCGTCTTCTCCGTGCCGACACCCGGAAATCACGAGTACCCCGTGGGCGCCGATAAGGTGCGCAAGCTGACCGGTCATTGGCGGAAGCAGTTCACGCTGCCAGCGAACGGCCTGCAGGGCCTGGAGGAGACCAACTACTGGATGGACATCCAGGGGGTGCGGATTGTCTCGTTGAACTCGAACGAGCGGCAGCGGGAGCAGGCCGCGTGGCTCGATGCGCTGTTGAGCGGGAATCCGCAAAAATGGACCATTCTCACCTTCCATCACCCGATCCTCTCCACCGCAAAAGGCCGCGACAACAAAGAACTGAGGGCGATGTGGCAGCCCGTGATCGACAAGCACCGCGTGGACATGGTCCTCACCGGCCACGACCACACCTACGGCCGCAGCAATGTGACCTCCGGAACAAGCGGCGTGCAGGGCGGGACAGTGTATGTGGTTTCGGTGTCGGGGCCGAAAATGTACAATCTCGAGCGGGAACCATGGATGCAGCGGGCCGCCGAAGATACGCAGCTCTACCAGGTAATCCGCATCGACGGAACCCAGTTGCGGTACGAATCGCGAACGGCGCGCGGCGCGCTCTATGACGCCTTCACGCTGAGCAAAGTGAAAGGCAAGCCGAACAAGATCGCCAACGCCTCGCTGCCCAAGCCCGAGCACCTGCGCATGGCGGAGGAGCGCAAGATATCGGTAAAGTGAAAAAGCAGGTCCTCGTCGTCTGCCCGGAAGCTCCGTACCCCGTGTTGGGCGGCGGCGCGCAGCGGATTGCCTCGCTTATCGAGTATTTCGTCGAGCGGGACTGCGCCGTCGACGTCCTGACGTTTGTACCGTTTGAGGCGCCGCCGGGGTTCGTGCGCGAAGCGCTCTGCGTGCCGCTGCCCGCGAATGGCCGTTCCCGGGCGGCGCGCGTGCTGCGGAACGCGGGGCGGCTGCTGCGCGGCGTGCCGCCGTTGATTGACCGCTTGGCCGGGTTCGATACGGCGGTGCGTGCCGTCCTCGGCGGCCGGCACTATGACCTCGCGATCCTGGAGCACTTCTGGGTCGCGCCATATGTCGGCCTGATGCGGCAGTACGCCAGCCGCGTCTGGTGTGACCTGCACAACATCGAGTCGCGGTTCTTTGACACGCTGGCGCAAACATCGGGACCGTTGACTGGGTGGGCCCTTGGACGATTCGGTAGGCTGAGCCGAAAGCTGGAGACGGAACTGCTGCCAAAGTTCGATGGCTGCCTCGTCTGTTCGGAGGGCGACGCGGCTCTCGTATCCGGGGTGCCGGTAGTCGTCTATCCCAACACCATCGAATGGATCGACCGGCCAGAGGTGGAGAAGGGCGAGGCTCTGGTGTTCTCCGGGAACATGGAGTACCACCCCAACCTGCAGGCCGTGCGTTGGTTCCACGAGAGTATCTGGCCAAAGCTGCGGGAGCGATTCCCGGCACTGCGATGGCGCTTGGTCGGCATGAACCCGGACGCGGTACTGCGGGTTGTTTGCGGGGACTCGCGGGTCGAAGTAACCGGCGCCGTGCCTGATGCGTTAGCGGAGATCGCGCAGGCGAAGCTCGCCGTGGTGCCGCTGCTCTCAGGGAGCGGCACCCGCATCAAGATTCTGGAGGCGTGGGCGGCGGGGACGGCAGTGGTTTCGACGAGCCTCGGAGCCGAAGGTTTACCTGTGTGTCTGCGGCTCGCGGACGGCGCTCCGGCCTTCGAGCGGGCGGTGGCCGAGCTACTGAGCGATCCCGCCAAGCGCCGGTGCTTGGAGGACGCGGGCCGAAAGGCCTATGAACAGCGCTTTCACAGGCGCGCCGGATGGGAAATATTAGACAAGGTGCAATTCCTGTAACACCTGGACCTCTGGCGGCCTCGTAGGCGGTGGAGTCTATACTGGAAGGACGTTCATGCGATTTAGCATCGACGCACATGCCATCGGCAGGCACCTAACGGGGAATGAGGTGTACGTTCGTAGCCTGCTGGAGGGTTTTGCGGCACTAGACAAGAAATCCGAGTTCATAGCCTACACTTCTGTGCGTGGCGCGGAAGAGTACGTACCGTCCCGGGTGCGGACGTGGCGAGTGAGCGAGAATCCGTTCCTCAGGCTGGGGGTGGACCTGGCCAGGCGCGTACGCGCCGACGCGCCGGATCTGCTGCACGTACAGTACACGGCGCCACTGTTCTGCCCCGTACCGGTAGTGGTCAGCATCCACGACGTGAGTTACCTGGAACACCCCGAGTTTTTCACCAGGTCGCGGCGCGTCCAGTTACAATTCACCGTGGAGCGGACGGTAAGGCGGGCGGCGAAGATACTCACGTTAAGCGAATTCTCCCGGCAGGGCATCGCCCGGTCGTACGGCTTGGATCCCGACCGTATCGCCGTCGTGCCCGCCGCGTGCTCGGAGATCTTCAAGCCGGTATCGCGGCCGAAGGCGAAGTCCTTCGTGGAAGGCCGGTTCCAGATCAGTGAGCCCTACATCCTTTGCGTGGGCGACCTGCAGCCGCGCAAGAACACCTTGGGCTTGATCCGCGCTTTTGAGGAGCTCGTCGCGAACTGTCCCGAGTTGCCGCAACATCTCGTCATGGTCGGCAAGGACACCTGGTATGCGCCGAAGGTGCATCAGGCGGCGGAGAACTCGCCGTTCGGGAACCGCATCCACTTCACCGGATATGTCGACGACGCCGAGCTCCTGCAGCTCTATAACGCTTGTGACATCTTCGTCTTCCCGTCCTTCTACGAAGGGTTCGGGATTCCTATCCTGGAGGCCATGGCGTGCGGCCGCGCGGTGGCATGCTCGAACACATCCGCTATGCCGGAAGTAGCGGGGTCGGCCGCGGTGCTATTCGATCCGCATTCGACCGGGCAGATGATGAGGTCCATGCGGGATCTGCTTCGCAACGCGGAGCTCCGTTCACGCAAGGAGCGGCTCGGACAGCAGAACGCGTCGAGGTTCAGTTGGAAGGGAACGGCAAAGCAGACACTGGACGTCTACTATGAAGTAGCCGGCATCCGCGCGAAACAGGCGCAGAGAGCGGCGCCTGTAGGACGGCGGTAATCGATGCACAAGCTGTACCTGGCTGGACTCTTGCTCGCGGTGGAGGTGTATGGCGCCGGGCCGCGTGAGGAGTCCTTCCGCTATGAAGTGAAGTGGCCGAGCGGGCTGGGGCTGGGCGAGGCGCAGTTGCGCGCAAGCCGCGACACCGGCCAATGGGTATTGGACTTCCAGGTGGAGGCCGCCATACCGGGATTCCGGATCCTGGACCGCTACAAGTCCACTGTGGATGACAAGTACTGTACGCAGGAGCTCGAGAAGGAGTTCGAGCACGGACCGCGAAAGGGCAAGGAGAAGACGGCCTTTGCGGCCGGCAAAGCCAAGCGCGTGACGGCGAATGGCGGCGGCACGAGCGAGTTCGAAGTGCCCCCGTGTTCCCGGGACGCCCTGTCGTATCTGTTCTACGTTCGAGAGGAAGTCGCGCGCGGGCGCATCCCGGGGCCGCAGAAGCTGTACTTCGGAGCGGGATACGACGTGAAGACGCAGTTCGCGGGCGCCGAGCAGATCCGTGTGGCGGACGCACCGCTCAGCGCCGACAAATTTAAGGTGACCATAACCACCGCGAACGGTAAAGTGGAGTTAGAGCTCTTCCTGGCCCGGGATGAGGCGAGGACACCGGCGCTCATACGAGTGCCGTTTGCGATGGGCAATTTCTCAATGGAGTGGGTCCGCTGAAGATCGCGCATTTCTCCCCTATGCCGCCTGCCAGGAGCGGCATTGCCGACTATTCCGCCGTGCTTGTGGAACACCTCTGCGCGGGTGCGGAGGTGGATGTGGTTGCCGCGGCGCGGCCGGGCTTCGACGCAAGTGCCTACGACGCGGTCCTGTACCAGATCGGCAACAACGGCTATCACGACTACGTGTATGAGACCGCCGTGGCGCAGCCAGGCATTGTGGTGCTGCACGAGTCCAACCTGCACCACCTGATGACGGACCTGACGATCCGGCGCGATGACTGGGACGCATACGTCGAGGCCTGCGGATACGACGGCGGGGCGGAGGCGCGCACCTTCGCGGAGAGGGTGCGGCGGCTGGAGACCGGGCCTGATTACGACGGCGTGCCGATGCTGCGCCGGCTGCTGGAGCGGACGAAGGCGGTGATCGTCCATAGCCGCGCGGTCGAGGCCGATGTACGGCGGGCCGGGTTCGCCGGACCGGTTGCGCGGATTCCTCATGGCGCATGGCTGCCCGGCGGCGACCGCATGGGCTTCCGCTCGAAGTTGGGGCTGGACGAGAAGACTCCCCTCATCGGCGTCTTCGGGTTCCTGAAGCCGTATAAGCGGATCGCCGAAAGCCTGCGCGCGATGCGCCGGCTGGTGCGCGTGCGCCCTGACGTCAAGATGATTCTGTGTGGCGAGGCGCACCCGGACTTCCCTGTGGCGGAGCTGGTCCGCGGAATGGGGCTGGAGGCGAATGTCCGGCTGATGGGCTTCGTGCCGATCGAGGACTTCACGGGGTATATCTCGGCATGCGATATCGTGCTGAACCTGCGCTTCCCGACTGTTGGGGAGAGCTCCGGTACGCTACTGCGGTCATTGGGGCTGGGGCGCGCGGTGATCGTGAGCAATGTCGGGAGCTTCGCGGAATATCCGGACGCGATCTGCCTGAAGACGCCGGTAGACGCGGCGGAAGAAGACACGCTATTCGAGTATCTGAACCTCCTCGTGTCGCGGCCGGCAGTCGCGCGAGCGATGGGGGAGCGGGCGCGGCAGTGGGTGGCGGAAGAATGCAATTGGGGCCGGGTTGCGACGGCGTACCGCGAGTTTGCCGCGGCCGTGCGGGAAGGGCGCCCGTGGGTGAACGTGGAGCCCGCGCCCGCGATCAAAACGGCTGAGGAGTTAACGCTCGATGCCGTCGTCGATCTGCCGCCGGACCCGGAAGCGCCGAAGCAGGTGGAGCCTGCCTACATTCGG
Organism: Acidobacteriota bacterium; assembly: GCA_016185425.1. Taxonomy (GTDB): domain Bacteria; phylum Acidobacteriota; class Terriglobia; order Bryobacterales; family Bryobacteraceae. The sequence continues at coordinate 168,415 of JACPNQ010000014.1, forward strand.
GATTGGGCGGCGCGGGACGCCGAGTCGACCTCATATGCCGAGACCCATATCACGCGGCTTGAGCGCACGCTGAACATCACTCCGTGTGGCGGTCCCGGTGACCGTGTGCTGGAGATGGGCGCGTATATGCAGATGACGCCGGCGCTACGAGGGAAGCTCGGGTATGGAGAAGTGCGGGGGTGCTATTACGGCCCGGCGGGACAGGTGGACCACCGGCAGGTCCAGTCTGCGAGCGGGGAGGTGTTCCGTTGCGAGGTGGACCTCTTTGACGCCGGGAAGGACGCGTTCCCGTACCCGGACGGGCACTTCGCCACGGTGCTGTGCTGCGAACTGCTGGAGCATTTGCCAACAGACCCGATGTGGATGATGGGCGAGATCAATCGCATCCTGCGGCCCGGCGGACACCTGGTGCTAACGACCCCGAACGTCGCATCGATACGCGCGCTACGGGCGATTTTGGAAGGCTACCATCCTGGCTTCTTTCCGGCTTACATCAAGCCCGCGGAACCGGGCGCCGAGGTGGAGGCGCGGCACGCGCGGGAGTACACTCCGCGGGAGATCCACTACCTGCTGCAGGACAGCGGCTTCGACGTGGAGCGCCTAGAAACGGGCGAGTTCCTGGACAAGCCGCGCCCGGAAGAGCGGTGGATCGTGCACCTGCTCGAGCAGTATCAGTTGCCGAAGCACCTGCGCGGGGACGGGATCTACGCGGTCGGGAAGAAGACGGGCCCGGTCGTCAAGCGGTATCCAGCGTGGCTCTATGAGGGCGGGCACTAGGATGCTTTCGGTGGCACTAGTTCCGGTGCGGGATGAGGCGGCCGGCTGGCAGTTGCTCGATGCGCGAACGGGCGCGCTGATCGAGGAGGGGCCCTGGGTGAAAGAAGCGGGCGAGTCCGAGGTGCCCGTCCCGGCCGAAGACGGTGACTATCGCGTGCTCGTGTCGACCGTGAGCCCTGAGCGGGGCTGGGCGTATGCGCGCGGCGCGCGGATGCGCGTAGTGGATGTCGCGATGCGCGGCGGCGAGATGCAAGTGACCGGCGACCGGCGGACGACCCTGCGGATATTGCGGCTGCGCGGACTGCCGCGGCGGCTTGCCTCCTTCGTACTGGAGCCGTGGGCGGTGTTGTGGCGTAACCGGAGCCTGATCGCCGCGATGGTGGAGAGGGACTTGCAAGGCCGCTACAAGGGCTCTTTCGGGGACCGCTTCTGGACCTTGGCGCAGCCGTTGCTGCTGATGCTGGCCTACTGGTTCGTGTTCGGCGTGGTGCTGCAAACCCGCTTCAACGACAGCAAGAACCCGACGATCTACGTCCTGTTCTTCCTTTGCGGGATGCTGCCTTGGCTGGCCTTCAGCGAGGCAATGGGACGTGCGCCAAGCGTGATCCTGGAACACCGCAACTTCGTCAAGAAGCTTGTCTTCCCGGTCGAGATCCTGCCGGTGAACCTGGTCTTCTCCGGAATGGTCTCGAGCGCACTGGCTCTCGTCGTCTACCTGTTCTTCCTGATGGCAACGCGGGAGCGAATACCGCCGGAGGCGATGTGGCTGCCCGTGCTGGTGGTGCCACAGATCGTGCTGACATTGGGGCTCTGCTGGGCGTGGGCGGCGGTGGGGCTCTTTGCCCGGGATTTGGGGCAGGTGAACGGCTTCCTGTTGACTCTGCTGTTCTTCCTGACCCCGATCTGCTACCCGACCGAGAAGCTGCCGCCCGCGGCGGTGACGATCCTCCAGAAGAGCCCGATCTTCAAGCTGGTGGGCGAATACCGGCTCTTGTTCATTTCGGAAACAACGCCGGATTGGGCGGTGCTGGGGCAGTTGTCGATTATGGCCCTTGGGGCCTTCTACCTAGGATATGGAGTGTTCCGGAAGCTGCGGCCAAGCTTCCCGGATGTGCTGTAAAAGATGCCAGATTACGGATTGCGAGAGCCGAGCTATCTCGGCGGATCCGGACGGTCCTTTCTGCGGGCTGTGCCGGTTTTGATGGGCCTGGGGGCGATTGGCGCTCTGGGCTATTTGTGGGCGAAGTCCACGGCGCCGATGGTGGAGGTGATGGGAGGCTTCCCGCGCGCGCTGGGGCCCTCGACGCCGCTGCACGTCCGCTGGACAAACCCGCATGGGGCGAGGAGAGTGGCTGTCTTCGTGGAGCAGGGAGGGGCGCGGACCCTGGCCTTTGAGCGGACGGAATCGCCGAGGCGGTTCGCCTTCCGCCGGCCGCCGGAAGGTCCGGGGCAGGTATCGTTGGCCATTAGCAAGAAGGAAGTGCCGGCGCTCGCGGCCGGGAAGGCCGTGGTGGTGGTTGAAGTGCAGTCGAACGACCTGCGTGGGCTAGTGGAGAGGGTGTCCCACGAGTTGCCGGTCGTGCTGGAGCAGCCGTCAGTGACTGCGGACAAAGAGACGGTCTTCGTGAAGCGGGGCAGGACGGGGGTGGTCCAGTTCACCGTGGGCGGAGGCTGGAGCGAAGCCGGGGTGCGCGTGGGCAGGTTCACCTTCCCGAGCTGGCCTATGAAAGGCCACGCCGGGCGGCGGATCAGTTTGTTCACCGTGCCGCCGGAGAGCGGCGGAGATATCGAGCCGCTGCTATTTGCGCGGAGCCCGATCGGGGACGAGGTGACTGCGCCGTTTCCACTGAAGGTGACGGAGGTGAAGTTCCGGGAGCGCACGCTGGAGCTTGGGGACAAGCTGATGGACAAGGTGCTGGGCGAGCTCGATCCAGGGGCGAGGGGTGACGCCGCGGAACGGTTCGCGCGGATCAACTCGGCCATGCGGAGGGCGAACGACGCCGCGCTGGCGGAACTTGCCGCGAAGAGTGAGGGGAAGAGGCGCTGGGAGGGCCCGTTTGTCCTGCTGCCGCGCGGGAAGGCGGAGGCGCTCTTTGCCGACCACAGGACCTACAAGTACGGCGGGAAGGCGCTCAACCGGGAGTGGCACCTGGGGATCGACATGGCCTCCGTGAAGCGCGCCCCTGTCCCGGCGGCGAACCGCGGGCGCGTGGTCTTTGCCGGAAGGCTGGGGATCTACGGGAACTGCGTAGCGATCGACCACGGGATGGGCGTCCTGACGATCTACGGGCACATGAGCGAGATCGGGGCGAAGGAGGGGGACACGGTGGCAAAGGGGCAGGAGATCGGGAAGTCGGGGATGTCCGGATTGGCGGGCGGCGACCATCTGCACCTGGGGATGATGGTTGGGAGCGCCTTTGTGGACCCGGTCGAGTGGACCCACGAGAGCTGGATGAAGGAGACCCTAAAGGACGTGGAATAGCTATTCAACCACTACCGTAATCAGGTTGGAAAGTAGGAAGCCGCCAGTGACGCGGAGGACAAGTCGAACCTGCGCTTTTCCGGTTTTTGCATTTTGAGGAATGCGCGTCTTCACTTCGATTCGAATAGGCCATCGGCGATGCGTCTCATGGAGAGGATCTCCATGCCTTGTCCGGTGTTTGGGCCAGGGGCGTGGCGGGGTTGAAAGGAGTGTTCGCCGTGCCATCCTCGTTCGCAGAGGCGTCCGCGAGCGCGGGCCAGCGTTCCACGACATCCACTGGAACAGGGATAGATGAGAAGAAGGGGAGGCCGATGGTGAGTGGATGGGTACCTTGCGGCATGTCCGGCGGGATGTATACGTTGATCTGGCCGAAACCCCGGTAGAGAATCGGCAGTTCACGATGGCCGAGGAAGACGGAGAGGTTTTCGAGATTGATGTTGCCGGCGGGATAGACGGAGATGAAGGAATCGGCGGCGGCGAGCGGACGGAAGCGGAGATCTGTTGTGCCCTATGCACCGGCGACGCGGGGACCAGCGCCGCCGGAGGCAAAATGTTGCAGATTCAACACGGGGAGAACGTCGACGCCCGGGCGCAAAGAGTGTGTATGACTCATCGACGACGCAATCAGGTGTGAACCGAACGCCAATTCGTACATGCGTTTGCTGGAGCGAGACGCGCGCGAGGCAGCGGCGTTGTGTCCCGTCGATAGAGATTACGAATTCGTCGGCCGCACTGGTGGCGGCAGCGACCGCGGACTGTCGTCCGTCTTCTCCGTAGTAGGTAGAGTACAGCAGTGAACCGGCGCGGGAAATCACGGTGACAAAGGCATCCGCATTGGTGAGCGGGAGGCCGTTGGGGTTGGTGACCTTGAGAGCGGGCTGCCAGGCTCCCGTGGTGGCGGGGAAATCGAGCGACTCGGTGGAGCCGCCGATTACGACGGCGGAGGCCGTGACAGAGAGTGTGGTTGCGCGGTCGAATCGCCGGCCGCCCAGTTAGGTGGAGTATTCGAGGCGCCGGCCGTCGGCGTCGATTCGGGTGAGGAAGGCGTCGCCGCATTCAAACGGCCCGAGGGTCTCGCCGCCGCCGAAGGTAGTTTGCAGGGCGCCGGTTGTTGTGGGAAAGTCCGTTGAAGCTGTCTCGCCCGCGATCCAAATGGAGCCGGATGGATTGAGGGCGATCGCGGCGGCGCTATCCGCGCGGCGGCCGCCGAGGAGCGTTGCTCAGATCGGCGTTCCGTCCGAATTTCGTTTCATCAGGTAGGCGTCTGCCGGTGAAGCCATTCACGGCGCGGCCGGCGATATAGATGTTTTCCTGATTATCCACGGCGATGGCGGCCGGAACGCCTGTGAGAGGCTGGGTGGCCCGAATGTTTCCGTCACGGTCGAGGATGAAGAGGTTGCTGGAAACGGAGTCCGGCTTAGTAATCACGGCGCGTCCACCCCCCGGAGACCGCGATAGCGGTGATTTCTCCGGGACCTTCGATCCGAGTGGCGGCGAGTAATTTGCCCTCGGCGCCGATCCGGATCACTTCGTCTTTTCCGGCCATCCAGACGTCGCCCGCCGGACCTGTGGCCGCGCCCACGGGTATGCGTGGACTGTGGTGAGCAGGGGGAGTTGGGCGGAAAGCGCGCGGTCAGCAGGGATAGCAGAAGCGCTGACTTCATGCGATCTGCATGATCTCGCGGTGGCCGGTCAGCCAGTGGTCGGTGTAGCCCTTCATCTTTTCGCGAAGGACTTCGTCGGACATGTACTGCTTCATGCGGGTTTCGAATTCGCCGATGTTTTCTGCTTCGTATTCGAGGACGACGCGGTTGAAGTCGCCGGTGAGATCGGTGAGGACGCGGGCTTTCGGCATGTTTGCGGCGGTCATCGCCTCCTTGAGTTGGGCGGCGAGTTTGCTGGCCTGGCCTGGCTTTGCGGTGAAGCAGTTGCGAACGACGATCATGGAATCTCCTTGCGACGATTGATATCACGGCGCAGCGACGGGCTCAAGGGATGCCGTCACGGGGCGAACGGCCTGGGCGTCGGCGGCCGGTTGCTGTTGCATCTCCTGCCAAGCTGTCTTAGTATATAGACAACTTGGTATGAAGACGGACACGCTGAACGGATCGCTGGATTTGCTGGTATTGAAGATTCTCTCGCGGCGGGGGGCGCTGCACGGTTACGCAATCATGCTGGCGATTGAAGAGGTTTCGGGGGAAATGTTGCGGGTGGAGGAGGGATCGCTGTACCCGGCGTTACACCGCTTGGAGCAGGAGGGGTTGTTAAAGGCGAAATGGATTGTGAAAGAGAACGGACGAAGGGCGCGGAGTTATGAATTGACGGCGCTGGGGCGGAAGCATTTCGCGGCGGAAGAGGCGCGTTGGTCGACGGTAACCGATGCAGTGCGGCGTGTGTTGAAGTTGGCGTAGGGAGGCGGCGATGCGTTGGTTTGGACGGTTTTTGAATCTATTCCGGAAGCAGCGGATCGACGAGGATTGGGCGGAGGAGATGGCCTCGCATCTGGCGGAGGCGGAAGAACGGGGGCGTTCGGTGGACGAGGCGCGGCAAGCATTCGGCAACGCTTTGCAACATCGGGAGCGGAGCAGGGACATCCGGTTGCTGGGATGGTTGGACGCTCTCGCCTCCGATGCGGTGTTCGGCTGGCGGCAATTGCGGAAGCGGCCGGCCGTGAGCGTGGCGGCGATTCTGTCACTCGCGCTGGCGATCGGCGCGACCACCGCGGCGTTCCAATTGATTCACGCGGTGCTGCTGCGGACGATGCCCGTGGCCGACCCGCAGAGTCTGTACTATGTGGCGTCGACATACATTGACCGGGAAGGGAAGGCGGATTATCGCGACGAGTTCGACTATCCGACTTTCGTCAGTTACCGGGAGGCCGCCGCAGACCGCGCGGAACTGCTGGTAGCCGGGATGACGGCGCGCCAGGAGGCGGTGTTAACGCCTGGCGCGGAGCCGGAACGAGTGTACCGGCAGTTCGTATCGGGGAATCTGTTCGGTGTGTTCGGATTGCAGCCCGCGCTAGGGAGGCTGATTGGGCCGAACGACGATCTGAAGCCGGGCGGGCATCCGGTGGCGGTTGTGAGCCATGAATTCTGGATGCGGCGGTTCGGCGGCGACGCGGAGGTTGTGGGCCGGACCTTTCGAATGGCCGGGACGATGTGGGAGGTAATTGGGGTTGGACCGAAGGGATTCGTCGGCTCCGAACCCGGCGCGATGACGGATGTGTTTGTACCGGCAGTAATGAATGTAGAAGCTCTGAACAGTCCGGGCTGGAGCTGGTTCCGGCTTTGGGTCCGTCCGAAGCCCGGAGTGAGCGCGGAGCAGGCGCGCTTGATCATGCAGGCGGTGTTCCGCCGGAGGCACGAGGAAGGGCTGAAGAACTTCGCCGCGGACACGCCCAAGGCGGTTGTGGACCGGTATATGGCGGAGGAGTTGGTGATGCTGCCGGCGCAGTCGGGCGTTTCCGATGTGCAGAGGCAGTACCGGCGACCGCTGTGGATTCTATCGATGCTGGTTGGTTTAGTGCTGCTGATTGCGTGCACGAACACCGGGAATCTGCTGACGGCGCAAGCGGCCGCGCGGACGCGGGAGATGGCGCTGCGGGTGTCGATCGGAGCGGGGCGATGGCGGCTGGTGCAGTTGGTGATGGTGGAGAGTTTGTTGCTAGCCGGGTTGGCGACGGCACTGGGAACGTTGTTTGCGGCGTGGTCGGCGCCGGTGGTGGTGGCGATGCTACAGGTCCCGCAGAACCCGGTGCGGCTGCCATTGGGAGCCGATTGGGAAGACTGGGGATTCAGCGTTGCACTCACATTTTTTGTAGCGATTCTGTTCGGCCTGGCGCCGGCGTTACGGGCATCGGGCGTGAAGCCGATGAGCGCATTGCGGGGAGGCGCCGAATCCCATTCGCGGCGGCGGACCATGCATGTCCTGCTGGCGATGCAGATGGCGTTTTGCGTGCTGGTGCAGTTCATAGCGGGACTATTCGTTTCTACGTTTGACCGGTTGTCGAACCGCCCGCTAGGGTTCACGGTGGAGCGTCTGCTGGTGGCGGATGTGCAAGCGCGGAAGGCGGAACCGAGGCAAAGCTGGGAGCAGGTGGTGGACCATTTGCGGGGGACCCCCGGCGTGCAGGGTGTGGCGATGGCGAGTTGGCCGCCGTTGAGCGGGAACCGCTGGACGTTGACTGTTCGCGTGCCGGGCATCGCGCCCGAAGCGCGGGCGCCGTACGCGCTGGGGGTTACGCCCTCCTACTTCGACACGATGCGCATTGAGATGCTGGGCGGCCGCGACTTCCATGCCACCGATGTCCCGCCGCGGCTGGATGAGGCAAAGCGGCCGCTTCCCGGAAAGGTAATCGTAAACGACGCTTTCGCGCAGATCTACTTTCATGGCGAAAACCCGGTGGGCCGAGTGATTGCGGTGCGGCTCAGCAAAGACCAGGCGTCCGATGCGGAGATTGTGGGCTATGTGCGTAACGCCACATATAGCGACATTCGCGAACCGATGCGGCCTATGGTCTATCTGCCGATGGAGGATCGGGGACACGTATCGTTCTTCGTCCGTATGGCGGGCGAGCCGGCGGGAGCGATGCAGCTATTGCGGCGTACCGTTGGGGATGTACGCTCGGATTTAAGGGTGGTGCAAGTGCAGGAGCAATCGGCGTTTGTTCGCTGGCAAGTATTGCGCGAGCGCTTGCTGGCGACGCTGTCGCTGTTCTTCGCCATCGTCGCGCTGGCGTTAGCAGGGATTGGGTTGTATGGCGTGCTGAACTATGCGGTGACGAGGCAGACGAAGGAGATCGGTATTCGCACGGCTCTGGGAGCGCGGCCGCTCGTTGTGATGCGGGAAGTCGCTAGCGGACCGCTCGCGATGGTGGCGTTGGGGCTGGCGATTGGACTCGGTGGCGGCGTTGCTTGTGGCCGCATGGTGGAGAGCATGTTGTACGAGGTGAAGGCGACGGATCCGTCGGCGGTGCTAGGTCCGGTGGTGGTGCTCGTGCTCGTGGCTGTGGCGGCAGCGCTGCCGCCGGCGCTGCGTGCGGCGCGCATCGATCCCGTGGACAGTTTGCGGGCAGAGTGATCTAGCGATCGAGGAGTTCGGCCGTCAGGCCAATGTCCGAGGGCGGGGCCAGAGCGTAGTCGAGCGTTACGACGATTGCGATGACGGCGGGCCAGCCTGGGCCGGGCCGGATATCCCAATGGATGGTTGTGCCGGGCTCGGCGGCATCGTTCTGCTCCTTCGGAGACTTGATGGAGGCTTCCTCGGTCCAAAGTGTCCTGTTGGTGGCTGGGTCGGACGCCGTCACGACGAGGTAGGCCTGGACGGGTACGCGACAGGAGATCCTGGTGGTTTTGCCGGGAACGACTCTCAGACCATCCAGACGATACAGGTGCTGCGCGGATTTGCCGTCTTCCTTGGCGCCCTGGTCGATCCATAGCCGGATGGCGGCGATCTGTGCCTTGTTCAGCGGTGCGCCGCCCGCCGGCATGCGATGAGCCTCGCCGCGGCGGCCTTCGATGAAGTGAATGAGGAGACTGTTCTCCGCATCGCCCGCGACGATCACTTTGCCTTTGTTTCCTCCGGCCATCGCCTGCGAGTAGCCGCGGAGGTTCAGACCGCCGGCTTCGCCGTGGCAGCCGTTGCAATGGAAGGCGAAGATTCGCGCGACGTCGCGATAGTAACCGATTGGCGTTTCCGGAGGCGGATCGAATGGCATCGCTCAGAAATACAGTTTCAGGGCGAGTTGGATCTGTCTCGATGTGCGCTGATAGACCGTTGGAATTCCGGCGCTGGTGATTTTCGCCGCGCCTGCGAAGCCGATGCTGTTGCTGGGGTTGTTGAACTGCGGCGTATTGGTGATGTTGAATGCTTCGGCCCTTAGCTCGGCCCGCCGCTTCTCACTGAAGGGAAAACTCTTGAAGAGAGACATATCGAGCTGCTTAGTACCGGGGCCGTAGAGGATGTTGCGGCCGGAATTCCCGAAGGTGAAGTTGCCAGGGGGGGCGAAGGCGGTAACGTCGTACCAGCGGTCGATGGACCGTTCGCCGGATGGCAGGACGCCGGAGCCGATGCGATTTGGAAATTGGGAGCCGGTCCCGGTGTTGAGCGTGCTGGTCTGCATCACGGGCGTGAAAGGAAGCCCGGACTGAAGCGTGAGGATGTTGTTGATTTGCCAACCGCCAAGCACCCAGTCGGCCGCAGTGGGTACGCTGTTCATGAAGCGCTTGCCCTTGCCGAAGGGAAGTTCGTAGTTGCCGCTCAAGGCCAGTTTGTGGCGGACATCGAATGTAGAGCTGCCTCGCTGCGCGCGGATGTTGCGGCTGTTCTGAATGGGGCTGTTGCTTGACTCGCCGCTGGTGTTGTCGATGGAATGCGCCCAGGTCCAGGCGCCGGTGAAGCGTACGGCGCCCATGCGGCGGTCAAAGGTGGTCTGGAGCGAGTTGTAGGTGCTGTTTCCCCAGGGCGCGACACCGATGGCATCGCTCAGGTTCGGATAGGGGCGGCGCGGGCCAACGGCGCCGGAGCCGGGGACGGCCTGATTAATGTTCAGGCCCACGAGATCGACATAGGTCCCTTTGCCGCCGACGTAGGCCAGCGTGAGGACAAGCTTGCCCGGGAGCTCACGCTGCACGTTGAGGTTCCACTCATACATCGTCGAGGTCTTGCTGTCCTGCGGCCAGTAGTAGAAGGCGGTTCCGGCGACAGGCCAAAGTTGGGGGCGAGCGGCGGGAAAGCCATCCGAGATGGATTTAGCGGCGGTGAAGTTGTTGGCGTCGTTGGCTGTAACGAGCGTGCCCGAGAAGGGGGCATTCTTCGCCAGCGAGTTACCGGAGGTGACGCTCTTGAAGCTATAGAAGACGCCGCCTCCCGCGCGGATTACGGTCTTGGGCGTTGCGGTGTAGGCGAAGCCGAAGCGAGGGCCGAGCTGCCATGGACGGGCCTGCAGGACGCTGCGGCCGGTGAACGGCGCGGTGCCGACGGGAACGAGGGTGCCGCCGTTGTCAGGCACGAAGCCGCTGAGACGGTCGTGCCGTTCCTTCCAGGGCGTAATGCTGTCGTTGCGGAGGCCCATATTGATCGTGAGTTTTGAATTGACGCGCCAATTGTCCTGGACGAACCAACTCAGATAGAAGCGATGCAGGTTGAAATAGTTCGTGACATCCAGACGGGAACTGATGGGATTGCCGAAGAGAAAATCGGCCAGGCCGAAGTTGGAGTAGATGCCGGAGAAGGTGTACTGGCCGGTGGGAGCGCCCGGGGAGTAGAAGGCGAAGCGGCGCGACATCCAGTCGAAGCCGAACTTCAATTCGTGGCGGTCATGAACCCAACTGAAAGCCTGGTCGAGCTCCCAGTTGTTATTCACTTTGAGGAGACTTCCCGATCCATCGCCGAGACCGGTCATTCCGGTGATGTTGGTGGTGGTGAGACCGGGAGCGGCGCCACCGCCATTGGCGTTGGGGATGCCTAGCTGTTCGGCGATATTGCCGTACTTGGTGCCGGAATCGTAGATGCCCTGGAACATGCGGGCGTAACCGGCGCGAATCTCGTAGTAGGCTCTGGCGCCGATGGTGCGGCCGTAGCCGAGGACCACCTGTTTGCTGGGAACGATGACCTGGCCGGGGCGGCCCGGACCGGCGCCGATGGCGGGTTCGGGAAGATTGCCCGGATTGTAGGCGTCGGAATCTTCCCACGAGAACCGGCCAAAGATGGAGGACTTGGCCGTGCGGTAGTCGATGCGGGTGTTGGTCTGATCGACGGCGACGGTCTGGACCGGATTGTAGAGGTAGTTGTTGATCTGGCCGGAGAGGTTGGTTTCCGGGTAGAGCTTCACCATACGGGCGGAGGTGGGGTTCACGGCGCTAGCAGGCATCATATTGCCCGGCAGAGGCAGCCGCGGCGTCGAGCGAGGGTCATTGACGATGGTGCGGAGGGTTGAGAAATCGCCGGTGCGAAATGGCGTGATGGGGACGGAACTGAGGAATGTCTGCGCCTGGCGGACGCGTTTGCCTTCGTAGTCGACGAAGAAGAAGAGCCGGTCCTTGCCGTTGAAGAGCTTGGGAATCTGCACGGGACCGCTGAGGTTAAAGCCGAACTGGTTGAGCTTGAACGGGGGTATGGGATCCTTCGCGGAATCGAAGAAGTTCTTTGCGTCGAAGGCGGCGTTGCGGAGGAATTCGTAGGCAGTCGCGTGGTAGTTGTTGGCGCCGGATTTGTAGGTGACGTTGATGATGCCCTGTCCACCACCGTATGCAGCGGGGGCGGAGCTGGTTTGCACACGGAACTCATAAATGGAGTCGACGGGCGGGAAGAAGATAAGTACGCCGGCGTCGGTATCGACACTGTTGATGCCGTCGATCAGGTACGTGACATCTTCGACGGGAGCACCGTTGATGACCGCGCCGTTGGTACCGCGCCCGCTCGTGTAACCGAGGACCCCGGATGCTCCGCCGACACCGGTCAGGACGCCGGGGGCGAGCTGTACGAGTTGCGTGAAGTTGCGGGTGTTCAAGGGAAGGTCGACGATTTCCTTGGCCTGCTTGACCTGGCCGATGTCGGAGGATTCGGTTTCGATAGCGGGAGGATTCGCCTCGACGACGACTTGTCCGGTGACGGTGCCGAGCTCGAGTGCGAAGTCGAGCTGGAGGCGCTGGCTGACGCCGACGGTGACCTCGGCGGTCCGTTCGCGGAAGCCCTGCTGGCGAATGTTGACGGTGTACGGGCCTGGAGGAAGAGGGAGGGAATTGTACTCACCGCCGATGGAGGTGGTGACTTCGCGGCTTACGTTGGTGGCGGTGCTGCGTATCTGCACGATTGCGTTAGGGATGGGAGCTTTCTGCGGGTCCGTGACGGTGCCGACGATGGAACCTTGTTCGAACTGCGCGAAGGCGTGTAACGAGAGAAACAGGAGCGCGAGTAGCTTCATGGCACGTTTTCCTTAGCGATGGCCGGCCTTGATGGGTTTACCGTCGCGAAACTGGATTTCGATCATCTTTTCGCTGGTAGGAATATAGGTCACGACTTTGTGCGTCATCGCATCGTAGACAGCGCCGCCATCGGGGTAGGCGTACTTACCGTCCAGGCTGAACGAAACCCAGCCGGGCCTGGGTGTTTGGGACGGCTCTTTGAAGATGGGCATGTCGGCGACGTGCTTCGGCGGGAGTTGCGTGACGTCGAAGGCGTAGACGTAGCCATAGACGCCGTCGACGAACCAAACTTCCTTCTGATCAGGACGCAGGTTGATGCCGTGACTCATCGTGCTGTGCGGTTTTTTCGCCGGGGCGTTGGGCATCTGCTCAAGACGGCCGGGCGGTGTATGCCACTCGGCGCGATGGAGGACTTTGCCGCCGTATCCCTTGTCCGTTTTGCCTTCGGCGACCTCAAAGCCGAGCAGCCAATCGACGTTCGCGTAGATGAACTTTTCGTCGTCACGGACAACAAACGGGCGAATGCCCTTGCCGAAGGGGCCCGCCTTGCCGATGACCTGATTCGTTTTGGTGTCCGCGATATAGATCCACGGTACGGTGAGAATGGACATGTAGACGCGCGTTCCGGAAGGATTCATCCAGGTGTTGTGAGGACCGATGCCACCGATCGGATGATCCGTATAGTTCTTGCCGTGCTCGGTCCTGATCTTGGCTTTGACGTCGCCATTGGCGGCGTCGATGGCCCACCAACTGTCGCTATCCCGCATTGGGACGTAGAGTGTCTTGCCGTCCGGAGTGATGGCCTGGCTGTCGGCATAGCCGCCGTCGTAGTGGCGACGCCAATCGACTTTGCTGGTGGCGAGGTCGATGCAGAGTAGCTCGTCTTTCAGGTTCGAAGTGAGATAGAGCTTGCCGAGGGAAACGGACGCGGATATTCCCTTGTAGTCGGCGGTATCCGGGACGTCGAACTTCCGGATGAATTTATGACCGTCGTTGATGTCGTAGATACTGACGCCGGTCTTGTTGGCTATGTAGAGGAGGCGTTCAATGCCATTTACGACATTGCCATCTGCGTGGGCTTGGGCGTGAACCGGTGGGATAAGTAGGGAGATCAGGAGAGAAGCGACAGGGAGTCCTCGCATGGTGGCGGGATGATATCACAGCGCCTCGGCTCGCTGTCAGATCCACCAGCAGGATGCCTGCTCCTCGGCCAAAGAGAAGCAGGCATCGGAAGCCGCAGCCAGTTATTGTCCGAAGGGCAAGCGCGGCGATGGTGCGCCGGGGGCCCTCGGATTTCGGGCTTGCCAGGCCCGGGAACGGGGATATTCAGTTGTCAACCTTAAGAATCAGGGTAAGACGCTTCTCTATGGGGCTGCCCTATCGGGTGACCAGGGTGTCGATCCCTCTCACATTCCGAAGCCGGAGCTCGAAGCTCCCGCAAACACAGAAGAAGAAGTGGGTATGGCCTTCAGCACGGCAATGTCCATTGCCCCTCTATTGTTTGTCGAAGGACCCTTTGCGGCGACAAATCTAACGCGAGTGGGACGGTGGATGGGCGCTTCAGAGCTCGAAGCGATGCAAAAAACAGGTATGGTTCAGGAGAGTATTTCTGGGACCACTCACGTAACTCTTCCGGCCGATCCGGCTGCATTCAGGGGAGCAAGGCCAGGAAGTGCATTTGTTGAATTCAATGTCCCGGCTGAAAGCGTTAAGGCGACTCAGCCTGGTTGGGCGAAGATACCGGGGCCCAATAGCCTGGAGGGCCGGTTCGCTGCAAAGCAGGGTCGATCTGTTCCGCAAATGCCACCCGCAACTGATATCAAGGTAGTGAAACGAGTACCGTGATGCCAGATCTTAAAATTGAGGGAATTGTGAAATGGCTTGGCGACAAAGGTACCAGCCTTCGAGAGCAACGTGTAGAGTTCACTGTGGAACAATCTTCACTCAGCTCAAATGTACCGTCCGCATTTGCGGACTATTTCGGAACTGCAAGTTGCGGAAGAATTACCGGCTGGATCAGCGGCGAATTTGATCTAGAAGTGGTTCGTCTTGATGACGAGAAGACAATTTTCTATCGGCAAGTTACGGTCAGCCAATTGGAAGATCTCAATGAACCGTTTGCCAATTTCGTGAATGCACTTTTGAGGCCCGATTTAGTAGAGACATGAGTGGCGGTGAAGCCAATCAGCCCTCTTTGCTACATTAAGGGCCAGGTGTGTAAGATTTGAGTAGCCGCTGGTACAAGTCTGGGTCTTAGGTCACGACGCGGCGTATACGAACGTGACCACGCACATGCGGGGGTTGCCGATTGGCCAGTGGACAGCGCGCTATTCGAGCAGCGGCGCAGAAACCATCGACTCGCAGGTGACCGTGGCCTATGATGCGTATTCGGGAAATAGCGGGACGCTGGTTGACCGAACAGATCTGCTGGAGCAGGAGTCCGGGTGGGGCACCGGATTTACCGTGCGCGGCAACCCGACGTCGGTGTCGCGGTGGCAGAGCGGTGGAACGTGGAGCACCACCTATGCGGGGTACGATATTGCGGGAAACATCGTCAAGACAGTCGGCGCGGAGGTACAGACGGCGGCTGGGCTTGTGCGACCA
>JACPNQ010000015.1 GCA_016185425.1 Acidobacteriota bacterium
CCAGATCGGTCTATTCCATAACATCTGGCACGACCAAAAACTCACGAAATGGCTCCGCGTCAAAGCCACCATCGAGGACGCGCCCTACGCCACACCCGAGTTCATCGAGGAGCAGCGCCGTCTGTTCCCCTTCAATTTCCGTCAAGACTTCTACTGCGAATTCACTCCGGCAAAGGGCCGCCTTCTCAGCCGCGAACGGATCGAACGCATGATCGATCCCTCGATTCCGCACATCCATTTCCCGCGCCTCCACAAGGAGAACAACGGATAGCACCGCGAAAATGCCGGCGAACGCGAAATACCCCACGACGCCGCAATCCACCGCAACCAATTAGCCGCCGGTCCTCCGTCTTGGCTCGAAGCCATCGCGGAAAGACCGGCACAGGTCCTTGCCAACCGCATATACCACTCAACCCCGCCTACCCGAAGTGTATCCGGCCATCGGGTAGGCGCCGGAGCCGGAGTCCTACACCAGCATCTTCTGGACGATGTTACCCTCCAGATCCGTCAACCGGTAGTCGCGCCCCATGTGGCGATACGTCAACTTCAAATGGTCGAGCCCCAGGCAATGTAGCATCGTCGCCTGCAGATCGTGGACATGGATCTTGTCCCGCGTAATTGCAAAGCCCAACTCATCCGTCTCGCCGATCGTCTGGCCGCCCTTAATGCCACCGCCGGCTAGCCACATCGAGTAGCCCGTCGGATGATGATCGCGCCCCGCATTATCCGGGTCCGACGTGTTGCGGATCTCGCAGATTGGTGTCCGCCCGAACTCGCCGCCCCATACCACCAGCGTCTCGTCCAGCAGCCCGCGCCGCTTCAAATCCTTGATCAGCGCCGACGTGCCCTTGTCCGTCGCATCGCACTTCTCCTTCAGCTTCTTATTCAGATTGGTGTGCGTATCCCAGCTCGCATCCATCATCAGCACGAATCGCACTCCGCGCTCCACCAGCCGCCGCGCCAACAGCGCATTAGTCCCGAACTGGTTCGTGGGCTCCTTCCCGATCCCGTACATCTCCAGCGTCTCCTGCGACTCATTCGAAAAGTCCAGCAGCTCCGGCGCGCTCATCTGCATGCGGAACGCCAGCTCATAGCTCTGAATCCGCGATGCAATCTCCGGGTCGCCGTTCTGCCGCAGCCGCTCTTCATTCAACTCCTTGATCGCGTCTAACGATGTCCGCTGCGTGGCCTTCGAAATCCCCTCCGGGTTCGACAGATACAGAATCGGGTCGCCCGCATTCCGGAAAATCGTCCCCTGATAAGTCGACGGCAGGAACCCGCTCATGAAGTTTGAGGCGCCGCCGCTCGTACCTGCCCCGCTCGAAAGGGCGACAAACCCGGGCAAGTTCTGCGACTCGCTGCCGAGCCCGTATGTTACCCACGCCCCCGCCGTCGGCCGGCCGAACTGAATGCTGCCGGTAAAAAGGAGCAACTGCCCCGGATGATGATTCACAGCGTCCGTATGCATCGACCGGACAACGCACAAATCGTCCGCCACCTCCCGCAGCCCGGGCAAATAATCGCTGATCTCGATCCCGCTCTGTCCACACCGCTGGAACACGCGCGGGCTCGCCAGCGCCGCCGCATTCGGCTTCGTAAACGCCAGCTTCAAATCTTTCGTGAACTCCGCCGGCAGCGGCTTTCCATTGTGTTTCAGCAAGGCGGGCTTCGGATCGAACAGATCCATCTGGCTCGGACCGCCCTCCATGAACATAAAAATCACGCTCTTCGCCTTCGGTGCGAAATGCGGCTTCTTCGCCGCCAATGGATTCGGTACCGCGCCGTGTAACAGGTCGGCCAACGCCATCCCGCCCACGCCGTAAGCAAAAGTATTGAGCAAATCGCGCCGTGAGTAGATCATCTCAGTTACTCCCTGTTGATAAATTCATCGAGGTTGAACAGCACCCGCGCCAAGCCGCTCCACGCCGCCTGCGTCAATAGGTCGCCCGTCTTCCCCTCGGCACGAAGAACATCGGTCTGCTTGTCCACATACCGCGCCAGCGCCTCGCGCTCCGTCTCCGTCGGCGGACGCCCCAATGCCTGCGCAAACATCCGCGGTATCCGGTCCTGCGCGGGCAGTGCCAGCGCCTGCACCGCGAACGCGTTCGACGCTTCCATAAACACCGGATCGTTCAACAGATTCAACGCCTGCAGCGGTGTATTCGATGGCCGTCTCCGCGAACAGGCCACGTTCGAATCCGGCGCATCGAAGTTCACCAGTAGCGGATACGGCGTCGTCCGCTGATAGTGGATATACAGTCCCCGGCGGTACGCCTCTCTCCCAAAGGACTCCTTCCACTTCGACCCTCCATAGCCCAACTCACCCACGCCCTTCGGCAGAAACGGCATCACCGACCGGCCCCCAATCTCCGGATCGAGAATCCCCGCCACCTGCAGCGCCGTGTCGCGGATCAGCTCCGCCGGCAGCCGCAGCCGCGATTGCCGCGACAGCAGCGAGTTGTCCGCATCCTTTTCCGCCGCGTCGGGCCGGTATTTCGACGCCTGCCGGTACGTCGCCGACAACACGATCGTCCTGTGGAGCTTCTTCAGGCTCCACCCGTTCTCCATGAAATCTGCGGCCAGCCAATCCAGCAGCTCCGGATGGGTCGGCTTCTCGCCCGTCGCGCCGAAATCCTCGGAGGTCCGTACAATCCCCCGCCCGAAGAACTCTTGCCAGGCGCGGTTCACCGCAACCCGCGGAGTCAGCGGATTCTCCTTCGAAACCAGCCACCGTGCGAACGACCGCCGCACCGGCTCGCCATCCTTCCGCTCCATCGGCGGCAGCACCGAAGGCGTCCCCGGCTGCACGGCAATGCCCAACGAGCGGTAGTCTCCGCGAATCGTGATGTGCGTCTTCGGATGTTCCGGATGCTCACCCATCGCATATGCCTGCGTCAAAAACGGCGTCGACTTCTTCAACTCAGCCATCTTTGCCCGTAGTTCTTTTAATTTCGCCGTCAGCTCCTTGTCGCGGCCATTCTCCGGCCCCGGATTCGCAATGAAGTAATCGGTCAGAATATCGGCTTCGCGCTGCGTCCGCTCAACAGGCTTCTTGTGCATCAGCCGCATCGCGTGGTCCACCATCGCCGACATCGATGTGATCCAGAAATCGAACTCCGCGTCTTTACCCGGGTTCGCATACGCCGTGCGCATCTTTTCTTCCCACCGCGCCTGCAATTCCGGAATCTTGTACTCCGCCAGCAGCTTGTCCCGATCCCTCCGGTACCCTGGCAGCGCCTTCAAATACGGGCCCATCTCGCCCGCCATCGGCGCGTCGATATCGACATCGTCGGCCTCATTGAAAAACGCGAAGAGCTGATAGAACTCCCGCTGCGAGAACGGATCGTACTTGTGGTCGTGGCACTGCGCACAGCCCACAGTCAGGCCCAGCCACGTCGTACCCAGCGTGTTCGTCCGGTTGATCAACTGCTCGTACCGCGCCTCCGCCCGGTCCACGCCCGCTTCGCGATTCGTCAACACATTGCGGTGAAACCCCGTCGCTACGCGGTCTTCAACAGTCGCGCCCGGCAGCAGGTCGCCTGCCATCTGCGCGATCGTGAAACGGTCAAACGGCATGTCGTCGTTCAACGCGTCGATCACCCACTGCCGGTACCGCCACGCATACGGCCGCACGTTGTCCTTTTCATATCCATCCGAATCCGCATACCGCGCCAGGTCCAGCCACGGACGCGCCCAACGCTCCCCGTAATGCGGCGACGCCAGGAACTTGTCCACTAAGCGCTCCAGCGCATCCGGCCGCTTGTCATTCACGAATGCCTGCACCTCCTCCGGCGCCGGCGCCAGGCCGAGCAAATCCAACTTCACCCGTCGAGCCAGCGTCCCCCGGTCCGCCTCCGCGGAAAGCGCCAACCCCTCTTTCTTCAACCGCTCTCCAACGAAGTAGTCAATCGGATTCGCACCCTGCGGTACGGCCGGCTTCCGCACCGGCTGAAACGCCCAATGGCTTGACGGGCGCCGCGCCGGCCCAGCCGCGGAAGCAACGGGCACTCTCGCACCGCCCGCAATCCACTTGGTAATCGTCGCGAGTTCATCGGCACTCAACCGCGCCCCCGCCGGTGGCATCATGAAACCCTTCTCGGAACTCGTCAGCCGCGCGAGCAGCTTGCTCTCGCCCGGTTTTCCGGGGATCACCGCGGCGCCCGAGTACCCGCCCTGAATCAGCGCCGCGCCATCATCCACGCGCAGCCCATTCGTCTGCATCGCCGCCCCGTGGCACGCCACACAACGCCGCTTCAGGATCGGCGCCACTTCGGTCGTGAAAGTCTCCTGCCCCCACGCCGCGCCGGCGCAGATCACGATCCAAAGAGTGACTCTCATACCCCTATATTATCCGGGCTTGGTGTGCCACAATTACCCCATGTCGGGTCCACAATTCCCACAACAACCGCAGTATCCCCAGCAACCGCCACAGCAGGGCTACCCGCAACAACCCGGCTATCCCCCGCAGCAACAAGGCTATCCGCCCCAACAAGGCTATCCACCGCAACCGGGTTACCCGCAACCGCCGGTGCCCCCGAAGAAGGGTCTTCCGATTTGGGCTTGGTTTGTCATTGGGTTCATCGTCTTCACCATGCTCATTGGCATCGGCCTTACCCTTGTCACCTACTATTTCGTCAACAAAGCCACGGAAGTAGCCAAGAACCCGCTCTCGGCCATCGTGCGCATCGCCGCCGCCGCAAACCCCGACGTGGAAGTTATCGACGTCAATGAATCCACCGGCAAGGTCACAATCCGCGACAAGAAAACCGGCAAGACCGTCACAATCGACGGCGATGCGATCAAGGACGGCAAAATCAGCATCGACACCGATGAGGGTCGCGCCGTGATCGGCTCCGCCGCAAACATAAAAACGCCCAATTGGGTAATCCTACCGCCAAGCGTCAAAGTCACTGGCGGTATGACCGCGAGCGCCAACGGCGGCGAAGGCGGCACCGTCGTCTTCACCTCTACCGATTCCCTCGAAAATCTCAAGGTCTTCTTCGAGGACAAGTACAAATCCGCCGGCTTCGACCAATCCGTATCTTCCGTCACTTCGACAAACGGCGAGCAAGGACTTAGCCTCGTATTCACACGCGACGAACGCAAGCGCAGCGTCACGATCGGCGTCGCCAAAACAGGCGACGGCACCACCGGAAGCATCATCTACGGCGAGGGCCAGTAGCTAGGCGCCAAAGCAAAAGACGCGTCCATCCTGCGACGCGATAACTACTTTCCCATCGCTAATCGCCGGGGACGCCGACAAGGCGGACCCGGCCTCGTATTCCCATAACTTCTTCCCCGACCCCGCGTCCAACACATACAACCGCCCATCGTTTGACCCGATAAACACACGATTTCCCGCCACCGCCGGCGAGCTCTCCACCCGGCTCCGCGTCGCAAACGTCCAGGCGCTCTTCCCCGTCTTCACGTCGATCGCATGCACCATCTTGTCCCGCCCGCCCAGAATGACCTTCCCCGCCGCAATCGCTGCGCTCGAATAAAACGGAAACTTCCGCACCGGATGCTCATACCTCCACACGATCTTCTTCGTCGCCATGTCCAGGCCAAAGACTTCGTTTCCAAACGTGCCAAAATACGCCATGCTCCCAATCAAGAGAGGGGACGCACCCGTGTATGCCCCGCTCGACACCTGGAACACTTCCTTCCCATCGCTGATCCGAATGGCGCGGAAATGCTCATCGCAACCCGTCACGTAAGCCACGCCATTCGCAATCCCCGGTGTCGCATGAACCGGCCCCGCCGTCTCAAACTTCCAGAGTTGCTTGCCCGTCTTCATGTCCAACGCGTACAAGTTCTGATCATAAGAACCGACCAGCACGCGGTCGCCAACAATCACCGGCGACGACTTGATCTCCGACAGCGTCTTAAAGGTCCACAGCACCTTCCCCGTCGCCGCGCTCACTGCATGGAACCCGCCGCGCAAATCGCCAATGAATACAGCCCCGCCGCCCACCGCCGGTGTCGACTCCCCGAGTTCGGCGCCCGTCTTGTACTTCCACTTCGTCTTCCCCGTCGCCATGTCGATCGCGACTAGGTCGCCGTTCCCTGCCCCGATATAAACCGTCCCGTCCGCAATCACCGGCGAGGACTCAAACGACTCGCCGCCCTCCCACGTCCACAACAGTTTCAGGTTGTCCGGTGGCAGCGCGCCCGTCGCCACACCTGTCAGCGAAGGATTCCCGCGGAACTGCGGCCACTCCGCGAAAACCGACAGCGAAAGTAAGACAATCAATAGGCGCATCGATACAGCTCCAAGGCGGCCGCGGCATCGAACGGCCGCGGATTGAACCTACCAGTCCATTGTCGCGCAGCCGCGGCAGCCAACTCCGGGAGCCGATCCTCCTCCACGGGTAACTCACGTAACAAGCCCTTCAGCCCCGCCGCCGCCGCCAACTCCCGCAGCCGCCCCGGCAAGTCCGCATGCAATTCCGCGTACTCCGCCTGCGCATTCCAGCGCACTACGTGCGGCAGCATCACCGCGATCGCCTGCCCGTGCGTCGTGCCATACGTGGCCGTCAGCGGATTTGCCAGCGCATGCGTTGCGCCCAACATCGACGCTTCAATCGCGCATCCCGCGAACCACGCGCCCAACTGCATGTCCGCCGCGGCGCCCAGGTCGCGCCCATCGCGCAACAGCCGTTCGAAGGAACCGTTCATCAGCCGCCACGCCTCCCGGGAATAGCACCCCGACACCGCGTTCCGCTTCGTCGTCACCAGCGTCTCCACGGCATGTGAGATCGCGTCATAGCCCGCTGTCGCGCGAACACCAAAAGGCTGCGTCAGCGTCACCTCCGGGTCCAGCACCGCGACCGCGAACGCGGCCTTGTCGTCCCCGATCGCCATCTTCACGTGCGTCTCGGCATCGGAGATCAGCGCAAAGCTCTGTGCCTCGCTCCCTGTCCCCGTCGTCGCCGGTACACCGATCATCGGCAGCATTGGCCCAGGCACCTTCCCGTGCCCCCAGTAGTTTTTGATCGCCCCGCCGTTTGTCAGCACGATATTGATCGCCTTCGCGCAGTCCATCGACGATCCGCCGCCCAACCCGACAATCGAATCCGCCTCCAACTTGGCCGCGAAGTCGCGCCCGTGCTCCACCATCCGCGAATCCGGATTCGCGTCGAAGTTCGACCAAGGGGACGATTCGATCCCCTCCCCCGCCATCGCCGACAGAACCGTCGCGACGTGTCCCGCCTTGTGCATCCCCGCATCGGCCACGATCAGCGTGCGCTGGAATCCCAGCTCCCGCGCGATGCGGCCCACCTGGTGAATCGTCCCCGGCCCGAAAACCAGCCGCGTCCGCGATACGTGCTCAAACGAAATCATTTCGCGCGGCTAGCCTTCGCTACCATCGTCTTGATCTCCTCCATCAACTGCGGCACCGAATAAGGGATGCCCCCTTTGATCGTCCACTCCACACCCGGCTTCACGCCCGCGTTGGCGGGATACGGATACAGCACCTTGAAGTCCTCCAGCGGGTTGCCGTTCACAATCAACATATCCGCCGCCCAGCCTGCGCGCACGCGTCCCAGCTTGTTCTCCTGCCCTAGTATCCGTGCTCCATTGGAGGTCGCCTGCTGCACAATCTGCAGTGGATGGAACCCCGCCTCCTGATGCAGTTCCAGATTCCGAATAAACCCGAACCCGTACATCTGGTAGATATACCCCGCGTCCTCCCCGATGCCGATCAAGCCGCCGCGCCTCCCGAACTCACGCACCGCGCGCATCCAGATCTGGTAGTTCTCCTTCCAATACGCCTCGTCCGTCGACGACCAGCTCAGGAAATACGAGCCATGGTTCTCCAGATTTGGCTTGAAGTAGTCGTAGAGCACCGGGTGCAGATAATCGCGGAACCACGGCTGCGTCTGGGCTCGCTGCAGGTCGCGGCTGGCCTCGTAGATTTCCAGAGTCGGGTCCCACGCAACGCCATTCGCGATCATCGCGTCGAACACCTTCATCAACCTGTCCCAATCGGCCTCCCGCCACAGCCGCCCGGCATACCGGAACCGGTCCGCCTCATTCAAGTAGTTGTAGGACGAAGGAAAGTTCTGCACTCCACCAGGAATCGCCGCATCGGGAATGCCGTACCAATGCTCGATGCTCCGCACCCTTTGCTCGATCGCATCGCCGGCTCGCGTCTCTTCGACTCCGATGTGAACGGCCACAGGAAGCCCGAGCTGATGTGCCGTAGTCACTGCCGCGCGCAACGTGTCCCGCCACGCGCCTACGATCTTCATCCCATCGGCGCCGGCGCTCTTGATCTCCTGCACTCTCCGCGCCGCCACCTCGGGATTGCGAACGCGCCCCAGCATCGGATAGATGAATAATCGTGGCGCCGCGATCTCTCCCTTCTCTCCCTTTGCCCGCACATCGATCGCCTGCTGCAGCGGACTGCCCACATCGCGCACCGTCGTAATGCCGCATGCGAGCCACAGCTTCAGCACATAGTTCGGATCCATGTATGCGCCGGCGCGCTCATTGTGCAAATGCCCGTGCAGGTTAATGAAGCCGGGCAGGACGTATTTCCCCTTCGCCTCAATCTCCACATCGCCGGCTTGCGACTGCACACGTCCCACCGACGCGATGAGTCCATTCTCAATGAGAATGTCCACCGGCCCCTGTGCCGGCGTACCGTTCCCCTCGACCACGGTCGCGCCGCGAATAATCATTCGCTGCGGCCGCTCCCCATGCCGGGGCTGCGCGCCAAGCGCCGCAATACAAGCCACTGCCAGCAAGATTCGCATTCCCCATTATTCCCCGTTCTGAGTCAGTAGCTTCGCGATAAGCGCCGTCCACCCCGTTTGATGGCTCGCCCCCAGCCCTGCTCCGGTGTCCCCGTGGAAGTACTCATAAAACAGCACGTAGTCCCGGAAGTTCGGATCGCTCTGAACCTTCGTATTCGGCCCCAACCCAGCCCGCCTCCCTTCCTTGTCCCGAAGGAACAACGCCGACATCCGATGCGAAAGCTCCGTCGCCACCTCCCACAGATCCAGCTTGTTCCCGCTTCCCGCCGGAAACTCCACTTTGAAATCCTCGCCGAGGTAATGATGAAACCGCTGCAGGGACTCGATTAGCAGGTAGTTCACCGGAAACCAGATCGGCCCGCGCCAGTTCGAATTCCCGCCGAATAACCCCGTGCTCGATTCCGCCGGTTCATACTTCACCTCATACGAAGCCCCGTCCACATTCAAGGAATACGGATGCTCAGCGTGATACCTGGACAGCGCCCGCACCCCATACGGCGACAGAAATTCCCTCTCATCCAGAACCCTCTCCAGGATCCTCCGGAGTCTCCGCGGACCCACCAGCGACAGCATCCGCCGTTCACCCATACCGCGTTCCGCCATCGACGCGATGTTGCCGCAGAGATCCGGCCGGTTCCGTAAGAACCACTGCATCCGCCGCCGGAACCCCGGCAGCGCGTCGATCACCGTCGGCTCGATATTCTCCATAGCGAACAGGGGAATGATCCCCACCATCGACCGCACCTTCATACGGAACCACTCGCCGCTCGGCAACCGCAGCATGTCGTAGTAAAACCCGTCTTCTTCATCCCACAACCCGTCGGTCGTTCGTCCGTTGGCGGCACTCGCGATGTAGAGAAAGTGCTCGAAGAACTTGCTCGCAATGTCCTCGTAGATGTGATTGCTCTGCGCAAGCTCCAGCGCGATGGTCAGCATGTTCAGCGAGTACATCGCCATCCAACTGGTGCCATCCGACTGCTCGATCGTCCCACCCGTCGGCAGCGGCGCGGAGCGGTCGAAGACACCGATGTTATCGAGCCCAAGAAACCCGCCCTCGAATACGTTGTTCCCCAGCTCGTCTTTCCGGTTGACCCACCACGTGAAGTTCATCAGCAGCTTATGGAAGCAGCGCTCCAGAAACGCCAGGTCGCGCTCCCCGTTCAGCCGCCGGTCAATCTGGTAGATCCGCCAGCAAGCCCACGCGTGTACCGGCGGGTTCACATCGCCCAGCGCCCATTCGTACGCGGGAATCTGCCCGTTCGGATGCATGTACCATTCGCGCAGAAACAGAGCCATCTGCTTCTTCGCGAAGCCGGCGTCGATCATTGCGAGAGGGATCATATGGAACGCAAGGTCCCACGCCGCGTACCACGGATACTCCCACTTGTCGGGCATCGAAATGATGTCTTCGTTGAACAGGTGCGGCCATTCCGAGTTGCGTCCGTATCGCCGGCCGGGCGGCGGGGGCGTCGTCGTCGGATCGCCGCGCAGCCACTCTTCCACGACATAGTGAAAGTACTGCTTCGTCCACAAAAGCCCGGCGAACGCCTGGCGGCACACCGCCGATCCATCGGCCGAAAGCGGCACCGACGCGATCGACGCGTAGAACTCATCCGCCTCCTTCAACCGCAGCGCGAATACATCCTCTGGTCCCATCGGCCCGGCGGCGCGGGGCGCCAGGCGCAACGTCACGCTCCGCGTCTCGCCCGGCTGCAGGTGCCACGTGTATATGCCGCACGCTTTCGTACCCCTATCGTCCGGATGGACAGCGGCCACGTTCCCTTCGATCAGATACTGCCCAAATGCGTCTTTTGCATAGCTGCGATTCGGCACACCCCACAACCGAAGACTATTCCCCTCGTTCTCGGTGAATAACAACGCCTCCGTCCCCGGACACGTGAACAGGTAGTCGCCGAGCGTCGACTCAAACAGTCCAACCGACTCCTCCGTCTCTCGCGTCATCGCTGGCGGCAGGTCCCGCGACCATCCCCACGTCCACGTGTTCCGGAACCACACTTGCGGCAGGACCCAAAGCGTCGCCGCGACGGGTCCGCGATTCACTGCCGTCACTCGAATGCGGGTGTCGTTGGCATCGGCCTTCGCGTACTCGACGGTCACGTCGAAGTAGCGGTCATCATTGAACACGCCGGTGTCGATCAGCTCATACTCGGCATCCAGCCGGGTCCGGCGCTTATTCTCCTCGGCGAGCTGCGCGTACGGAAACGCCGCCTGTGGGTACTTGTACAGTCCCTTACAGTAGGAATGCGTCGGCGTCGCGTCCAGGTAGTAGTAGAGTTCCTTGACGTCCTCCGAATGATTTCCCTGCGGACCGCTCAGTCCGTACAGCCGCTCCTTGAGAATTGCGTCCTTCCCGTTCCAGAGCGCAATACCGAAGCAGACCCGCTGATGGTTGTCGCACCACCCGAGTAGTGCATCCTCACTCCAGCGGAACGCCCGCAGATGGGCATGTTCAAACGGGAAGTAATCCCACGCGGTTCCGTTTGGGGAATAGTCCTCGCGAACGGTTCCCCAGGCTCTGTCGGATACGTAGGTCCCCCAACGCCGCCAATGCTCCTCCTGCTTCTCCGCCTGCGCCAGCCTGGCCTTCTCCGCGTTCATCTTGTTAGCATAAACGCTCGACCTCGCCTCAACCGGCGAATACCGACTGCATCAGGTGATTTCCGCCGGCGACGAAGACTAACTGCATCCTTCCGGCGCCCGATGCCATCGTTCCCGGCTGCCATGAGCGGCCAGCGCCGGCGCCGCTTTGCTCCGCTGATTGTGAACCGTTACATTGGCGATCCAAGTGCCGCCGTCAAAGACCGAGTACCAGATGTCGTTCGAGCTATCGCCGAGATGCACCATGTGCAATTCGGCGCCCTCCGCGGCGAGAGCCGGAGACGCTTTGCTTTTTTGATTCGGATCCATTGCGGCCGGAATTGGAGCGTCGTGGAGACAGCGTTGAAGTTAGCCACCGCCATATCGATGATTCCGCGCTCCGGACTTCCGGCTGGAAACACAGCGGCGTCCACCTCAAACGGCACCACGCCGGAAAGCCAGCGGCGATCCGAATTTGTCAACGTTTCGTCACAAGATCCGCTTGGCCACCTGCACCCAACTCGGTCCGGCGAGCTTGCCGTTCATCTTCGCACGGCCTGCCGCGATATGCGCCGACTGCGAATGCCTCTCGAGCGCGGCCGGGCTTGCCCATTCCTCAATAAACGTGAACTTCAGCGGATCGGAGACATCCTGGAACAGGTCATACCGCAAGCAGCCTTCCTCCTTCCGCGTCGGCTCAACAAAGCTCTCGAGCGCCTCGCGCACGACCCCCTCATTTCCTTCGCCGGCGTGTATGTGCGCGATGACGTCGATCTTCTCATCCATTCTGTGTCCTCATTCTCCGTGACGGCCCGGATACGGCACCCGGTCGCCGGTCTTGATAATCCATCGGCGCATCAGCGCCAGCAACTCTTCCTGACGCCGCACTGTCGCGCGGTCGACTGTCAGGTTGTCCGCTTCGTAGGGGTCCTGCGCCAAATTGTAAAGGTGGGTAGGCTTCAGCTCGCGATTCACGACGAGCTTGTCCCAACCGCGAACCACCATTCGCCACTCGTTGTCCGTCCCCAACGCGCCTTCCACGTACAGGGACTCGGGCCGCTCTCCGGCGCCTTTGTTGCGGATCAGAGCCGAACGATCATCGCCCTGCGCCTCCTCGATCGGCGGCAGTCCACAAAGCCCGCGCAACGTGGGCGCGACATCGACGTTGTTGAACAGCCAGTCCTGCTGCGTTCCGGCCGCTAACTTCCCAGGCCATCGCATCAGCATCGGCACCCCAGCCGACTCCTCATACCAGAACTCTTTGTACTGCAAACCATGGCTGTACAGCATGTCGCCGTGATCGGCCGTGAACACTACGATCGTGTTCCCGGCGAGCCCCTTCTGATCGAGAGCCATCAAAAGGCGGCCTATGTTGTCGTCAATCGAGGTACACAGTCCGAGATATTCCGCCATGTCTTTCTTTGCCGCGGCGCGGTTCGCCGCAGGAACGTTATCTCGCGGAGTAAGCTCGGCAGGCGTGTACATTTTGGCGTACTTCCCGGGCGGCCGGTCAGGACCGTGCGGCGGGCCATAGGAGAGAAAAAGCAGAAAGGGCGAGCGCTGATTCCTGTCGATAAAATCCAGGGCTAGATCCGTCTGATGCTCCGGCTCGTAGCCGCTCATCCTCACGGGCGCCGGGTCGTCCCGGTAGTAGTAAAAGTTGTAGTAGTCGTGGTTGTGGTTGAAAGCCGCCCAGAACTGGTAACCGCGCCTTCGAGGCCCAGGCGGCGTGAAACCGCCTGGATCTCCGCCGTCGAGATGCCATTTACCTATGTAGCCGGTCTTGTACCCGGCTTCGGCGAACGCGTGCGAGAGGCACGGATATTCCAGTGGAAGCAGGCGGCCGTTCCACGGCATCGACGCCGCATGCGGATAGCGGCCCGACTGCAGCGCGGCGCGGGACGGCCCGCAAACCGGGTTCGCCACGTAGGCGCGCGTAAACTCGACGCCTTCCTTCATCAGCCGCGCCAGGTTTGGCGCGATCAGATTCCTGTCCGCCGCACCGGGCAGCGTCTGGCGGCGCCACGCGTCGCAATGAAGGAACAACACGTTCGGCCTGCGCTGGGTTTGCAACGCCGCGGCGAAGCCGAATTGACGCCTTGTCAGCAACTTCTCATGCTACCTTGGGTTTGAGAATTTTTCCCGCGCGTGTCCACCGACCCCAAAGCACCCGAATCCGGGCCGCCACCAACGGCGCGTCCCTCATTGGCCCAGTTGATGGCCACGAAGGCGACGCAGACGGTGACAAAGGCTCCGCGGACTCATGTCCCGGCGGCTAAGCGGCCGGGCGCGGCGGCTCCGCCGGAGCGAGAACAGCCGCGCAAGCGCCACCCGGCGACTTCGGGCGCTGCCGCCCGCACCACCGACCGCTACTTTGAACTTAAGTCCGAGATCCATAAGAAGCTGATTGGCGTGCTCGACGTCGATCGCGTTTCGTCGATTCCGAAAGAGCGAGTCCGCACGGAGATCGGCCGTGTCGTCGAACGGCTGCTCGACGATGAGCGTGTGCCGATGACAACCGCCGAGCAGAACACCATCGTCGAAGAGGTCCTCGACGAGGTGCTCGGTCTCGGCCCTCTGGAGCCGCTGCTGAAGGAGCCGAGCATTTCCGACATCCTGGTGAACTCCTATAACAAGGTCTTCATTGAGCGCCAGGGCCGTCTGCAATTGACCCCGGTTCGTTTTCGCGATAACGCGCACCTCCTCCATATCATTGAAAAAATCGTGGCTCAGGTCGGCCGCCGCGTCGATGAAGCGCAACCGATCGTCGATGCCCGGCTGAAGGACGGCTCGCGCGTCAACGCGATCATTCCTCCGCTGGCCCTCGATGGGCCCTCGCTATCGATTCGCCGATTCGGCCGTCACGTTATTACGAGCGACGAGATGATCGGCAATCAGACGATCATGCCGGCGATGCTCCAGTTCCTTGCCGCGTGTGTGCAGGCCAAGACGACCATTCTTATCTCCGGCGGTACCGGCTCCGGCAAGACCACCACGTTGAACGCAGTGTCCCGCTTCATCCCTTCGGACGAGCGGATCATTACGATCGAGGACACCGCCGAACTGCAGCTCCAGCAGCGCCACGTTATTAAGTTTGAAACGCGTCCGCCGAACCTCAACAAGGAAGGCGGGATCAATCAGCGCCAACTCGTGCGAACGGCGCTCCGCATGCGTCCGGACCGCATCGTCGTCGGCGAGTGCCGCGGGGCTGAAGCGCTCGACATGCTGCAGGCGATGAACACTGGTGTTGAGGGATCGATGACAACGATCCACGCAAACTCACCGCGCGACGCCTTCTCCCGTCTGGAAGCGATGATCCTGATGGCCGACCTCGAGATCCCGACGAAGGTCATCCTGCAGCAGCTTGCCAGCGCCATCAAGATGGTTGTCCAGGTTTCGCGCCTGCAGGACGGCTCGCGTAAGATCATCAACATCGCCGAAGTCGTCGGTATCCACAACGACCACATCGAAGTCCGCGACATCTTCCGCTTCCGGCGTATCGGCGTTTCGGCGGAGGGCAAGGTGCAGGGACGCTTCGAATGGAGCGGCGAAACCCCGGCCATTCTCGATCGCCTTCGCATCAGCGGGATCACGTTACCCGAGGGCATCTTTGATGAAGCGCTCGGCGTAAACATATAAACTGAAGGAGTGATACTCCTACCCGCGTTGGATTGGCTGATCGCCGGCGGTATGATTTTTGCCGTGATCTTTGTTGTGCTGATCGCGCTTTTGGTGAACCCTCCGACTGCGCTGGTCAACAAGATCCAGAATCACAACGACAAGGAGTAGTGCCAATGCCCGCCAAAGTCAATCGCCGCCAGTTCGGACTGGCGGCCGCCGCGCTTTCGACCGCAGCCGCCGCGCCAGCCGCCGAGACCGTCTACACTGGCGCTCTCGACGGGTTCGAGAGCAAGGTTTCGCTGCCCGCCTTCGATCCGGTGCAGTGGACTATCGAACGCCATGCGCGCGCGCCGCTCGCCCTGACCTACAAGCCGGGCAGCAAGAAAGCGACCGAGGCCTGGCAGAAGAAACTGCGGGCGAAACTGCTTGACCTCATCGGAGGATTTCCGAAGGACAAGACTCCGCTGCAGGCGGTCACTTTGGAAGTCCGCGATTTTCCCGGCTACCGCCGCGAGAAGTTCGTTATCCAGACCCAGCCCGGGATGGCGCAGCTCGGCTACCTGCTGACCCCGCTGAACGCCAAGGGTCCGCTGGCGACGATGATCTGCGTGCCCGGCCATGGGCGCGGAGTGGACGATGTGATCGGCGTCGACGACAAGGGCCGCGATCGGACCGACAAGGCGGGCTATCAACACGACTTCGCCATTCAAGTGGTGGAAGCCGGCATGGCGGCCGTTGCCGTGGAGCCGATGGCGTTCGGCTGCCGCCGCGATGCTCGAACCGCCAAGCGCGGCCTCGGCACATCAGCGTGCCAACCGGTGGCCGGCACCGCCCTTTTGCTGGGTGAGACAATTATCGCCTGGCGGTCGTACGATGTTGTGCGAACCGTCGACTGGATTGAGACCCGAAAAGAACTGGACGCCTCCCGCGTGGGCCTGATGGGCATTAGCGGCGGAGGCATGACCACCTCCTTTGCGGCCGCCCTCGAACCGAGAATCAAGGCCGCGATGATTAGCGGATATTTGAACACTTTCAAGTCTTCCATCGTTGCGTTGTCCCACTGCATGGACAACTATGTGCCGGGCATCCTGAACTGGTGCGAGAACTACGATGTGGCGAGCCTGATTGCGCCGCGGCCGCTCTACTGTGAGAGCGGCGAGCGCGATCCGATTTTCCCAATCGCCGCCACCAGGGAGGCGTTCGGCCATGTGAAGCAGGTCTACACCGCCCTGGGCGTTCCGGACCTTGCGCAACTCGAAGTCTTCGACGGCGAGCACCTCTTTCATGGAGGCGCCGGCATTCCGTTTCTGGCCAAGCATTTGAAGGCATAACTGTGATCCCTTTGCTGTTTGCGTTTTTGGCCACTCCCGACCCGTGCTCCTACCTGCCGGAGCAGGAGGTGCGGCAAGTGTTCGAGATTCACGAGATGACGCCGATCCGCGTTGTCCGGGCCGATAGCTGCAGCTATCTCTGGATGGGGCTGCCGCCGACCGGCCAGCAGTTACGCGAAGCGCTGATGGCCGGCCGGCACGTGCCGCCGAGAGCCAACGAGTCGCTGAGCATCCGCATCGAGCCGGTTGCTCATGCGATCAAGGAACTCGATGCACGGTTTGAGAAGTTGTTGAAAGGCTACTCGGTTGACCGGGATGGCCAGGAGCTGAAGGTGAAGCCGCAGAATCTCCAGTGGGTCCCGAATGTCGGCGAGAAGGCCTTCTGGAACGACTCGCTGAATCAGCTTGTCGTCGCCCGGAAGAACGAGCTGGTTTCGTTTGTCGTTAAGAAACCCGGCAAGCCGCAAGCCGACGTGATGAATCTTGCGATCACGGCCGCGCAAGCGGCGATGCGCAAGCCTTAGCGGACTAGCGCGCGGCGTCCGCCGACAACGCGGCCCTTCGTTTTGTCTTTGAGCTCGAGCGGACCGTGATTTGAAACACGGGCGAGGGCATCACGAGTGGGTAAGAGGCAAGGACGGTTGGCTGAGCGTTACGCCTAGCGCCCGACTCGCCGCTTCAATGCTTTTCCTGTCACAGTGGGCCAGCAAAGTCTGCAAGTCCTGATTGCTTGCGAGAACGTGAAAATCCTTGGATGGGGCGAAGTAGACGAGGGCTCTTTTTCCGGCAGCCATCAGATTCAGTACATTCTGAAGCGTACCTTTGCTTCTTCCGTCCCAGAGCATCACGCCGCATCCGGCCTCTTGCGCCATGACGATATCTTTGGCGGCGTAGTAGCTGAACTCTTTCCTGCCGTTCGGGGGGGCGATGCTGCGTGCCGGCCAGATGCCTACATTGTTTCGGCACTCCTCCATGCAAAAGACCTCGACGTTCGAATAATCGCGCTCCGCGAAATACTGTTGCACCGCCTTGTCCGCACCGTTCGCGTCCCCGATCAGGAACGAACACCGGCGCCGGATAAGATCATCCAGCCGGGCGTGGATAACCGGGTTCCGCGAAGAACGGGTTGCAGTTTTCGCGCCTGTGATGGGAGCACAAGTACGATAGCATCGACTTTCAATTGCCAAATCTTCTTGCAAAAGCTCGCCGCCGCCTGGGCAAGCTGATCGGCCGCCTTATTTTCCTGCCGGTATTTCAACTGGTACAGCAACTCCCCGACCGGCGAGCGAGTTGTAGAGTACCTCGCATGGCCCCACTCGTCTTCCCCAAGATAGGTGCTCGATAACGAGTGGACATGGAGCGCGAACCCTGAAGCCCATCGACCGCGCAAAGTATGCGGTTTGATTTCGACGCTCATAGACCACTTTTCTTCGACCTTGTCAGCAAGGGCCAGCGTGGAGGCCGTGGCCTCGCCCTGTCAACCGTAAAGATTCGCGTCCGATGCGCCACTCGGATCTTCGATGGCCACGCATATCTGAAAGTTTTCAGGGCCAGTGTTCAAAAACAGAAAGGCTACAGGGCCCCACACGCTCGAGTATGGCGGCGTTGAGGTCATCCAGTTGAACCAGAAGCGCGTTGTTCTGACGACGGGGCGCCGAATCCAGAAGGAATGGCATCGGGCGCCGGGTTTCTTCCAAGCTTTGCTTTGGAAGTCTTATCGTTCGGCCCGCGGCGCACGTCGACGGCGAGCGGCTTCGGTGTTTGGAAGCAATAGAGCCCTTGTTGTGTCCGGACGTAGAGCGCATTGCCGACGATGGCCGGTGTGGCGAATATCTCCTCTTCCATTGGTATGGTAGCGGTGATGCGCCCTTCGGCCCCCGCTTCCATTACCGTGATCTTGCCCTCCATGCTGGCGAAGTAGACGTGCTTGCCGGCCGCGACCGGCGAGGCGTAGTAATCACCAAGCGCGCCGGGCAGGCGGAATTCCTTCTTCACCTCGCCGGTAGCGGCGTCGGAGATGCCGGCCACTCCACCGTTGCGGACGGTGTAGACAAGTCCGCCGGCGATGAGCGGCGAGGGCACGTTGGGTACAGCGCGAAGCACTCTCCATTCGACGGCCGTCTTCGTGATATCCCCGAGTCCCCGCGGCCGGATGGAGACGGTGGCGGACGGCTGCAGAGCCTGCACCCGGAAGTCGTTCCACTCCGTTTCGTCGATTTGGTTGTCACGGTTTCGATCTACGGCCGGGAAGACAGCGAGCGGGACACCCTTCGCTTCATTGCGGTCGAGCCGTCTGTTGTTGTTGGCATCACCGGCCAGCAGCGCGGCGAAGACGGGAATTTGCGACTCTTCCGCCATCGCGTTGACCGACATGACGATCCGGTCGCCGGCGACTGCGGGCGATGTTTTGGCTTGGCTCGGGAGACCGGAGACCCACCAGACGCGTTCGCCGGAAGTCAGTGCGTAGGCTGAGAACTCGATATCGCCAAGGACGCCGAGAACCGGTTCCGGGCCGCCGGTGAAGATTACCGGCGAGGAGTAGATTCCGCCAACGGCGTCCGGCCGCGGCGTGCGCCAGCGCGTTTCGCCGTTGGCGGCGTTGACCGATAGGACGTAGGAATTGCGCGCCTGATCGACCACCAGGTAGACCGAGCCATCGTGGAGCACAGGAGAAGCCGAGACGCCCTGCATACTGCTCATTTCGTCCAGCGGTAAAGTCCATTCCACTTTGCCGTCGAGCGTATAGCTCGCGAGGCCGAACTCGGTGAAGAAGACGACCACGCGGTTACGGTCGGCAGCCGCAGTTGGAGCGGCGGGGTCATTGAGTTTGTGCCGCTTCTGGATGTTGCGGCGCTTGACTTCGCGACGCCATAGCTCAATTCCAGACGCGGCATCATAGGCCACGGTGAGGAAGCGGTCGCCATCGTGGCCGGTGAGAATCAGTTTGCCGCCGGCCACGATGGGCGACGATTTGCCGGCGGGCGGAGAGACTCTCCAAGCGAGATTCCTGGCCGGGCCGAAATCGACCGGCGGAGTGCCTTCCGCGACTCCGGCACCGTTGGGACCGCGGAATCGCGGCCAATCGGCTTGCGCGAAAAGGCCCGCCGAAGCGGCCAAAAGTAACGCGAGGCGCATGCAGGAATCGTAACACCTGTGAAAGAATGGACGGCTAATGCCGTATCGCTACCGGATTCTTTCGCTGCTGTTTTTGCTTTCGATCATCACTTACCTCGACCGGGTCTGCATCAGCGTCGCGGGCAAGCGGATGCAGGACGAGCTTCTGATCGACCCCAAAGGCTGGGGGTGGATCGTCGGTGCTTTTACGCTCTCGTACGCCGTATTTGAAATCCCCGCCGGCGTTTGGGGAGACAAGTACGGGCCGCGCAACATTCTGACCCGTATCGTGCTGTGGTGGTCGGCTTTTACGGCGCTGACCGGCACCGCTTCGAATTTCTATGTGCTGCTTGGGACGCGCTTCCTGTTCGGCGCCGGCGAAGCGGGCGCGTATCCGAACATTTCCGCGGCGGTGTCCCGGTGGTTTCCGACGGGGGAACGGGCGCGCGCGGTGGGTATCGTATGGATGGCCTCCCGTGTGGGCGGGGCATTGTCGCCACTGTTAGTGGTGCCGATCCAGCAGATGTACGGCTGGCGGACGACGTTCTATGTTTTCGGCGCAATTGGAGTGGTGTGGTGCGTCTGGTGGTGGCTCTATGCGCGCGACAACCCTCGCGATAAGGCCGGAATCACGGAGAACGAGTTGGACCTAATCGGTGTTCCGAAGCAGGCCGCGGCGCATGTTTCGCTGCCCTGGAGACAGATCATGCAATCGCGGAACTTTTGGATGATTCTGTTGATGTACCACACCTATTGTTGGGGCTCGTACTTCTACCTGAGCTGGCTGCACACCTATCTTCAACGCGGCCGCGGTTTCTCCGAGGACGAGATGAAGCTATGGTCGACGCTGCCGTTCCTATTCGGCGCCTGCGGCAACCTGATCGGCGGAGTGTCGAGCGATTTCCTTTGCAAGAAGTACGGATTGAAGATCGGGCGGCGCGTGATTGGCTCGGCGGGACTGGCGCTTTCCGGGATGTTTATGCTGGCCACTTCGCAGGTGGCAAGCAAGGAGATGGCGGTGGTGTGCCTGGCGTTGGGTTATGGAAGCATGGACTGCATGCTGCCGGTATCGTGGGCCGTTTGCATGGACGTCGGAAAGAAGTATGCGGGGTCGATGAGCGGGTCAATGAACATGGCAGGGCAGCTTGGAAGTTTCCTGAGCTCGGTGCTGTTCGGCTACATGGTGGATTGGTTTGGCGGCAATTACAACAAGGCGCTGATTCCGCTTGCCTGCTGCCTGCTGGTGGCGGCGTTCCTGTTTACGCAGATCGACCCGACACAGCAACTGGTTGAGGAGAAGGCTGTCGCGCCGAGTCCGGAACCGGTGCCGGCGTAGGTTTCGCCGGCGCCGGTTGCGGGCAGGTTTTGGGTTGGCGGACACACGCATCTGCGCCCGCTTTGCGGGTCCGGCGCGAGTGTCCCGTGGGGTTCAAGTGTTGCGTTGGGGGACACAGCTTCGCTATGTCCCCGGTTGTTGCTTTAACTCGGGGCTGTGGCGGCCATCATGGATGGCGCCGGGGAGTCGTGCAACATGCGGGCAATCAGTAGCAGTTTGGCATCGACTTCGCCCATCTTCTCTTCGATCAGCGCCAGACGGAGGCGGAGGATTTCGTCCTTCTCTCCTGTCCCGCCTTGGCCCGTGAGGACGGCGCAGCGGGCAAAGTCGGAAATACTACGGGCTCCGCCCGATTCAGAAGCCTCTCGCAGGCTATTAAACTCGTCTTCGCTCACACGGAAGTTGACCAACCGGTTGCGCGGTTTTGTTATTGCCATGATCGTTACCTCTCAATTGATTAGTGGGTGGCGGCAAACAAAACTCTCACCGATGTGCACGAATTGTGCGGAATCGGTACTACAACGGAGCGCGGTAATCTAATAGGACAAGGCGGCTCCCACTGAAGTTCTGCGTCCTGGCGTCATCGAGTTCGGGCAACTGCGTGTTTATCGGCACGGAACGGACGCGGATATTGATCGACTGCGGACTGAGCCGGCGCGAGACGGCGGCGCGTCTGGCATCGATCGGTGAAAGTCTCGAACGGATCGACGCGATCCTGATCACCCATGAGCATTCCGACCATATCCTTGGATTGCCGGTGATTGCCCGGTCGGCGGGCAAGCCAGTGTACTGCACGGAACTGACGGCGCAGGTGTTGGACTGGGAAGAGATCCGGGCGGAAAAAGAAACTTTCCCGGCGGGTACCGGCTTCACGATCGGCGACCTGGAGATCGGCAGTTTCACCATTCCGCACGACGCTGTGGATCCGGTTGGGTTTACGGTGCGGGCAAATGGCGTCCGGGCGAGCGTGGTGACCGATTTGGGCTATATGCCGGACTCGATCAAGATGCACTTACGCGGAACGGACCTGCTGCTGCTGGAATCGAACCACAACGTCGAGATGTTGAAGGTGGGTCCGTATCCGTGGGCGATTAAGCAGCGAATTATGGGACGGAAGGGGCACCTTTCGAACGATGCCGCGTACGACTTCATTACGCAGGACATGGACTCGACGGTATCGACGCTGATCCTGGGACATTTGAGCGAGAACACTAACTATCCCTCCCTTGTGGAGCAGATGGCATTACAGGCGCTGGGCACGCGCGGGATGTTTCAACCGAAGCTGCACGTGGCGGAGCCGCGGAAGCAGACGCCGGTGTTCAACTACTAGACTGGAAGAACGAATGATTGCACGGTACACGCGGCCGGAAATGGGCCGTATTTGGAGCGATGAGAACAAGTACGCCTGCTGGCTGGAGGTGGAAGTCGCCGCAAGCGAAGCGCTGGCCAGCCTGGGAGAGGTGCCCGTGGAGGCCGCGGCCGCGCTGCGAGCCCACGCCGCGGTGGACGTGGAACGGCTCTTTGCGATTGAGCGCGAAGTAAAGCACGACGTGATCGCCTTTACGACGGCCGTCGCCGAGAAGATGGCGGCGGCCGGTAAAAGCGAAGCGTCGCGCTGGTTTCATTACGGGATGACGTCGAACGACGTTGTGGATACAGCGCAGGCGCTGCAGGTGAAGCAGGCGGCGGAGTTACTGCTGCTGGGTGTGGAGAAGCTGATGGCCGCGTTGCAGACGCGGGCCTACGAGTTTCAACATACGGTGCAGATGGGCCGCACCCACGGCATCCATGCCGAGCCCTATACGTTCGGATTGAAGCTGGCGCTGTGGTACGACGAGCTGCGGCGGAACCGCAAGCGCCTGGCCGACGCGGCCGAGGACATGCGCTGCGGGAAGATCTCCGGCGCGGTGGGCACGTTTGGGCATATCGGCCCGGAGGCCGAGGAGAAGATTTGCGCGCGGCTGGAATTGCGCCCGGCGGCGATTGCATCGCAGGTGATCAGCCGCGATTCCCATGCGGCCCTGTTGAACGCGCTGGCGCTGGTTGCGGCGACGTGCGAGAAGATCGCACTGGAAGTGCGGCACCTGCAACGGACCGAGGTGCGGGAAGCCGAGGAGCCGTTCGCGCCGGGCCAGAAGGGCTCGAGCGCGATGCCGCACAAGCGGAATCCGGTGACGTGCGAGCAGATCTGCGGGCTGGCGCGGGTGGTCCGCGGCAATGTGCAGGCGGGCTACGAGAACATTGCGCTGTGGCATGAGCGCGACATCTCCCACTCCTCTGTGGAGCGCGTGGTGCTTCCCGATTCGTGCATTTTGACCGACTACCTTCTTGCGAAGACGATCTGGCTGGTTGAGGGGATGCGGGTGAATCCGGAGCGGATGCTGCGCAACCTGAATATGACACAGGGCTTGATCTTCAGCGGCCAGTTGCTGCTGGACCTGGCTTCCGCCGGGATGCTGCGCGAGCAGGCCTACAAACTGGTGCAGAGCCATGCGATGCAAGCCTGGGAAACCGAGACAAGCTTCCGCGACGCGATTGAGAACGACCCGGCGGTGCGGCAGCATCTAAGCCTGGAGAAGATCGCGGCGGCATTCTCGATGGACCGGCAGTTAGCCAACGTCGATAAGATCTTCGAACGGGTATTTGCCTCATGATTGTGAACCCCGCGCTGGAACAGTACATCGCCGATCTGCTGGAGCCGAGGGACGCGGTGCTGGCGGAGATGGAGGCGTATGCGTTGGCGCATCGAGTGCCGATTATCGGTCCGGGATGCGCGACGATTTTGGCGCAGCTTGTCCTAATGACCGGCGCCAGGCGGATCTTCGAGCTGGGCTCGGCGATCGGGTATTCGACCATCTGGCTTGCGCGGGCGGCAGGCGCGGGCGCCGAGGTGCACTACTCCGACGGCGACCCCGCGAACGCGGCGAAGGCCCGAGGCTATTTCGAGCGGGCTGGCGTTGCCGGCCGGATTACGATCCACACGGGCGATGCCCTAACGGCGTTGGCGTCGACACCGGGCGAGTTCGACATGATCTTCAACGATGTCGACAAGGACGGCTATCCGGACGTTCATGCCGCGGCACCGGAGCGGATCCGGGTAGGCGGCGTTTTCGTGACCGACAATACGCTGTGGAAGGCAAAAGTCCTGGATCCGCAGGACGCCGAAACGGAGGGGGTGGATACGTTTAATCGCCGTATCTTCGCCGATCCGCGGTTTTTGACGAGCCTGATTCCGTTGCGAGACGGCATGACTTTGGGAATCAAAATAGGGCTTTGATCCTACTCCCGTGCGATCAGTTGTGGTACCCGGAATTTTCCGGCGTGCCGGATGCGCAAATTTTTGTATTTGAGATGTAATTATCGTTAGCTTGGAAGTCCTTTTTTTTCAGTGTCATGGCCCAGTCGTATTACATTGGTAACGAAACCGGCAAACGAAGAACCTAGTCCTTCCAGTAATTTGGTACTTGGAAAAAACTCTATATCTCCTACACTGGTGATGGAGATTCTGATGGCAGCCGCCAAGTGCCCCGTTTTACCGGCCCCGATCGCCTACGAGATGGCACGTGTATTACTTGTCGATGACGATCCGGCGTCGCGCTTAACCCTGCAGACGGTTCTGCGGGCGGGCGGATACGGTGTCGATACGGCCGCATCGGCGGCGGAGGCCATCGCGAAGATGGACGACAAGGAGTACTCCTTGGTATTAAGCGACTTGCACATGGAGTCGTTCGAGTCGGGCCTTCGGGTCGTGGCCCATGCGCGAGCGCTCGATTACCGTCCGGCGACGGCGATTTTGTCTACGTGGCAGCCGGAGCAGTATGAGACCGCGAAGATGGCGGGCACGATGCTGATCGAAACGGAGAACATTCCGGAGTTGCTCGGGCAGGTGGCCGGGATGATATCGGGGCGGGCGCTCCGGCTTCTGAGCCGGAGCATGCGGGCGCGGAATTAGGCCCCGCTTTTAAGCGGCTGAGAAACGGGGGGGCGGTGGTGCGCCTGCCGCAGGAGTGTCCATTGGGGCTGCGCAACGATTTTCTTCGCAGGTTGCCGGCAAGGGAAGGTATACTTTCGCTTGTATCCCTCTATGCTGCGGATTCGGCAGGTTCAACTTGATGCGTTATCCCAGGCCGAGATGGATCGGTTCGTGGGGCAGTTGGTGGTCCGGATTGGCCATGAATTCCCGGAGAAGTTTGAGGAGTTAGGGGAAGGACGGGTCCGGGAATTTGTGCGGCGCGGTGTGGATGATGGACAAAAGTTCCGTATCCGGCTGGAGGGCGCACTCGCAACCTTCGTGGTCTTGCGCTGGCAATATGGGGAGCAGTTCGAGTTGTCACCCGACCGGCTCTGGGCACGCGACGTGCTGGAGCATCCGCAATTGCCCGATGCGGTGAAAATTTCGCTGATCGCCGATCGTTTTGAATCGCGTGTGAGGGGCAGAACGATTGTGAAGGAGATACCGCGTGGCGTTTCCTAATCGACACCGGAGGACGTTATGCATCTGATCTGCAGGCGTTGCGGCTCGGAAGTAGAACATGCATGCTCGCCGTCCAAAGCGATGGGCGAATCGGTGATGCCGTGCGCGTTAAAGGGCGCGCTCTGGGTTTATGTCACCGATATGGCGGGAAACGGGATTGAGGGAGTTGGCGTGAGCGTGGACCGAACCAACAAACGGACGGACAAGATCGGGTTTGCCGGATTCGATCCTTTGGAGCCGGGGACAGCGCGGGTGGAACTGACAGAATTGACGGGTTCGGCGGCGGTGGAATTTGAGCTGCCGGAGGTGAAGACGTTCGAAGCCTCGATCGCCAACGGGCAGATTTCGATGGTCGAATTTCAGCTTTCGAGCTGGATTGAGATCTACGTGCAGGATAAGGCGGGCAAGGCGGTCTTTGATCTGACGGTGAAGATCAAACTGCCAAACGGGGAAGAGCGGACCGAGAAACTGACGCGCGATAAATTGACTTCGAAGAACGTGTTCCGGATTGGAAAGATCTGGCGGGGCGATTGCCAGATATCGTTCCCCGAGGTGTGCGACGCGGAATGGGCGGAATTGGTGGAGGGGATCTAAATGGCTACTGTCATCGACGGGGATTGCATTCTGAGTATCGCGAAGGCGCTGGGAATTCGGGATTATCAGACGCTTTGGGACGCGAATGGCACGTTGAAAGCGACGCGGCCGAATCCGAACATGCTGGTGGAGGGCGATACGGTGGTGGAGCCGCCGAAGACCAAGAAGGAAGTCCGAAAGACCGGGAAGCGCTGGACATTTGTCGTGCCGGACGAACAGAAGGCGTCGCTCCATATCGTTCTTCTCGGCGCCGACGCGAAACCGCTAGCGGAGGCCGTGTGGGCTCTGAGCGAGCCCCTGACGGCGAATGGAACGACGGGGGCGGATGGGGCGATCAAGGTTGATAATCTGCCGGTGGACAAAAAGAAGGGCGTGTTGAAGGTGACGCCGAAAGCGGCTGCCTCAACGCCGGCTACGACGACCACTACGACATCCACTTCGGGTCCGCCGCCGTATCCCGCTCCGATCAAGGCGGCCGATTTCAAAGATCCGGTCCGCGCCGCCGATCCATCGGATGCATTTGTGGAGTGGGAGTTAAAGATTGGCAGCCTGCCATCGCACAAGCACGAGTCCGGTGTGCTGGCGCGATTGCACAATCTGGGCGCGGGCTGCGACGCGGGCGATAACGGAGCCCGTACGGCGATCTCCGTGAAAGCCTATCAGCGCGCGTTTCTGAATCAGTCAGCGCCATCCGGAGCACCTGCCGACATTCAAGACTCCATTCGCGACCGTCACGATAAGAAGACCTAGGAGCCCGCCATGAAACGCACAGTCCGGGTCGCGCGGACGGCCCACGACCTCGATCACGTCAACCGCCTTCGCTTTCCCGCGTTCCACGTGCTCGATCTGCATTTGAAGGCAGGCGCGAAGACGAGCAAGAGCTATCTGGCGCCTGAGACGCCGGCGCCGAGCGCGCCCGATAGCGGATCGGACGGTTTTCATTTCGTCCCGGAGAAAGAGACGATCGAAATCCACTACGAGATCGACGATAAGTTCGGGATCGCCGATGGCGGCAAGATTGAGTTCTTCACACGGTTTGACGATACACCGCTGTGGACGCTGGACCTGACCGT
Source organism: Acidobacteriota bacterium (assembly GCA_016185425.1). Classification (GTDB taxonomy): domain Bacteria; phylum Acidobacteriota; class Terriglobia; order Bryobacterales; family Bryobacteraceae. The sequence continues at coordinate 26,904 of JACPNQ010000015.1, forward strand.
GTTGGGCGCGGACTGGGTTTCGCATGGGAAGCATATCGTCAAGTGGGACGGCCGAACGGTAAAGCCGACGACCGCGCAAACCGGTACGTCGACCGGCGCCGGGATGACTCACGACCTGACGGCGCTTACCGTGGACACGACACAGCACGCCGATTTTCCGGATGGGTACGTGACAATCCAGCACGGACCCTACAAGGTGAAGCTGACTGTGACGACGACGGCGGAGCCGGAACTGGCGACGCGCGTGCCGTACGCGTGGACGCATTTCCATATATTGATCAAGAGCATCGAACTGGCGCTAGGGGAAAAGGAACTGGTACCGGCGGCGACTGTGGACGACGATCAACACAAGCGCGACGAGGCGGTGCGGAAGCAGATTGAGACCGATGGCGGGCTTCCGGCGGACACGGCAACCGATCCGCGGAAGGTCATTCTAATCAGCAATGTGTTTAAGACAGCCGCGACCCAGATGGACGACGACACAGGCTTTACCGAATACAAGGCGATGTGGGGCAAGGGCCCGAGCATCCCGGTTGTCGCGAAGATCCGGCTGGCGGCATCGGATGACAGCGAGGTGAAGCTGGACGAATCCGACAAGGGGGCGGTGGCGCTGGGGAAGGCGAAGTTTCTGTGGGATTGGGAAGATCCGGACGAGGCGAACACACAGACGAGCTTTCCGAAGAACTTCATCGACGCGGCGATCGATTACGACAAAGCGACGACGGGGCCGAAGGGCGACAACTGCCACGTCGACCGGGGCGGTAAGCGCGGTCCCAGCGCCGATCCGGTATTTCCGGTGCAAGCGGGGTATGCGGCGAACGCGACGCTGACGAACGGGAAGTTCCCTTTCAAGGTGGAAGCCGCGGCAACGCGGAAATGGGCGTCATTGAGCGAAGGATGGACGAGCGGGAAACTGAAGGGCTGCACGGGGGCCGTGTTTCAGCCGAGCCGGATGGCTGGCGATAACTATGTGATTCAGGTGTATCTTGCCTACGATAAGCCGGCGAAGGATAAGTTAACGCTCGATGCGGATACGCAGCCGCTGGTTGCGCCGGATGCTATCAAGAAAAAGACCGGCACATTTCAAGTGTGGCGGGAAGTGCATATTGCGCGCTACATCAGAAAGAAAACGTCGATCAGCGATTTTTCCACGCAGTTCGGAGCGGCGAAGACGGACTATATGAACGCTTATTTGAACTTGAAGGATATTACGACCGCCGACGACAAGTACTTAATCGCGGCGCACAAGAATCCGGTCACAGCGACTACGGCGATCGACTATAACCAGGTTTGCAAGGACGCCATGACGGGTACGGGGTCGTGGATATTCACGAATCATATTGTCGTGGACCCGGACGCGGATCACACCACGACTGAGGCGGCGTTTTTGCTGCGGCTGTACGAAAAGATGGTGAAGCGGGCGCACTTCGCATTGAACTCCGCGGCGGCTGGCTACGGGATCGGCGCGATCAGCAGGGCGGGCAATGTGGTGACTGTTCAAATCGGCAGCGGCCACGGTTACGAAGTAGACGACTGGGTGATGACTACCGGCGTGACGGACGGTTCTTACGATGCGCGGTCTAAAGTGACTGGAGTGACGGCGGACTCCATTACGTTCGCCAATACGGGAACCGACGGCTCTTCGACCGGAGGCGACGTCTACTATGCGCACGCCGATCGGGATTTTCGGGAACTTGCGGCGGCGGCGAGTTGCACGGAAAAAGACCTGGCGTGGGAGGTGGGAACAACGACTTTACCGGCACCATCGACACCAGCGTTCACCATTGACGCTAAGCCACCGGTATTCCGCATTGGAGGAGAGATCACATTCACGACGACCACCGGGCACGGGCTGTCGACCGGGAAGAGCATTACCATCAGCGGCGTGGGCGATTCGAGTTTTGACGGTACCTTTACCGTAAAGGACGTGAAGTCGGCAACGGTGATCACCGTTGCCAAGGCGGGAGCGACGGCGCAATCGGGCGGCGGCGAACTGAAGTACCAAGAAAACGTTACCGCGACCATCACCAAAGTGAAGCGTGCCATGGTGGATGTGGCGACATTCACAACATCGGCGGCGCATGGCCTGGCGGTGAGCGACCAGATCACGATATCCGGCGTTGTGCAGCCGGGGTTCAACGGAAGCTATGCAGTGAAGGCGAAGACGACGACAACGTTCGATGTGGATTGCACAGGCGCCGTCCTTGCGGAAGCAGCGGCGACCGGAACGATTGTCAAGGAAATCAAGCGGACCATCGCGCCAGCGAAGGAGGCCGGGGCTTCAAAGATTTCGAACACAACGAAATTCTGGACAACCGCCGACCATGGATTTGCGGCGGACAATATGGTCGTCGTAACCGGGGTGGGCGAGAGCTCGATGGATGGAACTTACAAAGTCCTGACGACGCCAACAACGAAGAGCTTCACGGTGAACATGGGCGGGGTGGAGCGGATCTCCGGGGGAGGGACCGTACAAAAGTCCGATGACGAACGCATGGCAAGGTTTGGGCGTACGCAGACCTGGCTGAAGGACTGGAAACTGCACACGCTGGTGCAATATTCGAAGAACATGAATTTCCAGATGCCCGGAACCGACCTTGTCAGCCGGTTAAGCCTGATGGCGGGAGGCAAGACAGCCGCGTCGAAAGACGGGGTCGTCATCATGCACTTCGAGAATGTCCATTCGATTGTGGACGAGGTGAACGGCGCTTCCCCGGCACCGGCGGATATCGGGGATATGATTTACCTGCTTGGGGAGGCGATTGATGTGTCGGACGCGACACGAAACCGGTGCGCATTCGTTTTCTATCGAAGCGATGTGCAGACGTTTGTCCATGAAGTGGGCCATCACTTGTTCCTGCCGCACGCGAAGTATCCGACGACGGGGAATACACCGGGAGGATTCCAGGTGGACCGGCATGACGATGACGACGACAAGTGCACGATGTCCTATAACCATCCGACGCGGAGCTTTTGCGGGTTATGCCAACTGCGGCTTCGGGGATGGACCGCACTGCAATTGAAGAAAGACGATGCGCTTAACAAGAAGCCATAGCCGCGCGGCGGTATTTTTCGCGCTGTTGTGCACGGCGTGCGATTTGGCACGCGGGTTTCCGCAAGGAGCTGGGAAGAAAATGATTCAGTACGAACTCAAAGCCCGCAAGGCCCGGTTCGCTCCGGATGAGCCGGTACAATTGGAACTGCGCATTGCAAACAACGGCTCCGCGGCAGCAGACCTACCTAATCCGGCGGGACGGGGAGCGGACCCCGTCTATTTGATTACGCCGGATGGCGCGCAAAAGCCGGAGCGAATCGCGGCGCGCGACCTGAACGGCGTTTCGAAATTCATAGCGGCGCCCGCGGAGCGGATTCACATTGGAGCGGGCGGCGAGTGGACGGGATCCGTCCGGATTCCGGCGTCGAGAGTACATTCGCCGGGCGTATACCGGGTCGCATCGCAGTTCCAAGGAGGAGCCGCCGTGATCGAAAGCAATGTCATCGAGATCGCGGTGGACCGGTTCCAGCCATCGCTTGCGGCGGCGGGCTATGGGATTGAGACATCGCGGGCCGGCAATGGACAGCTTTTGTTTTTGCAGGGCGGCACCGCAGTTTACAAGACACGATACGTGGAAACGCGTCCTTCGATCGCCGAGACCCGCGTGGAACCGCCGTCCTTGCTTGAGATACTTCCGGCGGAGGCCTCCGACATCGGACTTCCGCATCGCAACGGGCCTTTTTATGACGAGATGGCGCAATGGGTGATGTGGCGGCAGAAGCACGAGGTACATTTGCTCTCGTCGGCGGGGGAACGGCGGGCGACGACGGTTAAGGCAAATGTGACGCGCCTGGCTCAGCCACCGCTAAAGACGAGCGGCGGCGGGATTCACGTTCTGGCGCTGGCGAATAACCCGGCGGAAGTGACCCTTCTGCTGTTCCCGCCTGGAAAGGGCGCGGCCGGTGAGATGGCCTGGACGCTGCCACTCGATGCACGGGCAGACGGGATCGGCGCGACGTTGGGACCGGCCGCAAACAATGTGGAGGGGCACGTGGCGGCGGTGGCGTCGACGAAAGAAGGCGCTCTGGTGCAGCATGTGCGGTACAAGGACTTTCGAATTCCGGATGCGTTCAACAGCGTGTTGCTCCCAGGCTATCGGCCCGTGGAGGGCGCGGCACTTGGGATGCACGGGAACGGGGACGGTTCGGGGCGTGTGGGACTGTTCGTGATGTCCGATGCGGGTTTGGCGTTTGCGGAGCTGTTGTTTCCGGTGGGATCGAGCGGGAGAGTGTTATCGATCACGCTGTTGGGGAAACTGGAGCGAGCGCCGACCGGTAGCGCGGTACATTACTTTACGCCGGCAGGGGCCGCGGAGCCCAGGATGGCAGCGGTTGTGGCGACCCCGGACAAGGGGCTCCTGCGCCTGTTTGCAGGAGCGCTGCGTCCGGTCTCCGTGCAGGGGCAAGCGACCAATCCGATTCTGCTTGTGCCAGGGAAGGATGTGACGTTTATCGTTTACTTGCGGGCGAACGGTATGCCGTACTTAGAGCCGCTGTAGTGAAAGCGATGGGAGAGAGATCGCCTGGAATCGAGTTAGCGTGGCGCGTCGCGGCTATTGAGGCGGCACAGAGTTGCTATTCCCAAATCGAACCTGCGCATTTTCTGATCGGAATCTGCTCGATTGACAAGTGCCTGACCCAGACGGCGATGGAGCGGCTGCGGCTTTCCGCAAAGGATGCCGAAACGGCGAAGGCGGAATCCGAAGCCGCGTGCGCACTGATAACAAGCGCGGGAGGCGAGGTCACCGAGTTGCGGCGAAAGCTGCGGAAGCAGTTGGGTAATGGAGGGCGGCCGCCGGAAGATGGAAAAAAGATCGGGCGTTCGGCAGCCAGCCACGCCGCGTTTGAACGAGTGGCGGCATGGACGCCAGATCCTACGCTGACGCACTTGCTTATGGCGCTGGCGGAGGAAGACGCTCTTGCCGGCGTGCTCAAGGAATTCGGCGTGGACGCCGCAGTGATTCGGAAGGGCTCTGTTGCGGCGGCGCCTTTGCTGGCCAAGTATGGCCGCGATCTGACGGAGTTGGCGCGCGACGGGAAGTTGCATCCTTGCATCGGACGAAGGGATGAGTTGCTGCAGATGGTGCGGTCACTGAGCCGCGCGACGAAGAATAATCCGCTGCTCATCGGCGAGGCGGGAGTGGGGAAGACGGCGATCGTTGAGGGACTGGCGTGGCGGATCGCACAGGGGAAGTCGCTGCCGGGGAAGCGGATTGTTCAGTTGCAGATTGCAGAGCTCGTTAGCGGAACGAAGTATCGCGGGGAGTTTGAAGAACGGCTGATGGGCATTCTGCGGGAGGCGGCGCAGGACGCGGGACTGATCGTGTTTATCGATGAGATCCATGGCGTGGTGGGCGCGGGCGATAGTTCCGGAAACATGGACGCGGCCAACATCATGAAACCGGCGCTGGCGCGCGGAGAATTGCGCTGCATCGGCGCCACGACGATTGCCGAGTACAGAAAGTACATCGAGAAAGACCCGGCGCTGGAGCGGCGGTTCCAGGTTGTGAGTGTGGACGAGCCATCCATGGAAGAGGCCGTGGCGATTCTGGAGGCTGGATACCTGGAGCGCTTTCAGAAGCGGCACGGCGTGCCAATTGAAGCCGCGGCGGCGAAGGCAGCCGTGGCGCTGTCGGCGCGGTATCTGCCGGACAGGAGGCTTCCGGACAAGGCGATCGATTTGTTGGATGAGACATGCGCGATGGTGGCGGTGCCGGTGCTGAGCGCAATGCCGGGAGAGAAGCCGGACACCGTTAGCGGCGTGGTAACGGCGGAGTCCGTGGCGGAAGTGCTCTCCAGGTGGACGGGCATTCCGGTGGGACGGATGGGCGAGGGCGATCGGGAGCGATTGCAGCACATGGCCGAGGAGTTGCAGGAACGGGTGATTGGGCAGGATCATGCGTGCGAACAGGTATCGCGCGTGGTGCAGAGGGCACGGGCCGGGTTGAAAGCGGCGACGCGGCCGATTGGTGTCCTGCTGTTCACAGGCCCGACTGGTGCCGGCAAAACCGAATTGGCGAAAGCGACGGCGGCGTTCCTGTTCGACAGCGAGCGGGCGATGTTGCGAATCGACATGAGCGAGTTCATGGAAAAGCACAGTGTGTCGCGGCTGATCGGAGCGCCGCCGGGGTACATCGGGCACGATGAAGAGGGACAATTGACGGGCGCGCTCCGGAGGACGCCCTACTGCGTTGTACTGCTCGATGAAGTGGAGAAAGCGCATCCGGATGTCTTAAACCTGTTTCTGCAAGTGTTCGACGATGGGCGGCTGACGGACAGCAAAGGGCGCACGGTGGACGCGACGAATGCGTTGTTCATTCTGACGTCGAACGTGGGCGGCGCGGCGGGAAGGGTTCCGATCGGTTTCCGGCCGGAGGAGATTGCGGCGACGTCGGCGGCAGCACGGGAAGAAGTGGGGAAGGCGTTCCGGCCGGAGTTTGTGAACCGGTTGGACGAGGTGGTGGTATTCTCGCCGTTGTCGCCGGAGGACGCGGCGCGGATTGTGCGGTTGATGCTGCGCGGGTTGGAGAAGTCACTGCAGGCGCAGGGGATTGGCTTGGAGGCAACCGAGGACGCGGTGGCCTGGTTATGCCGGACGGGATATGACCCGGTGTACGGCGCGCGGGCGTTACGGCGGGCGATCGCGCAGCACGTGGAAGACCCGGTGGCGGATGCGATTTTGGGTGGGACAATCCGGGCGGGGTGCTCGGCGATCGTGGATTATTCGGACGGCGCATTGCGGATTGTCGCCGACAAATAGCACCGGGCATTGCTTGTGCGCGACAGGAGTAGGATACTTCGGCAATGTCACGCGAATGGAAGATCGGCGACCGGCTGGAGGCGCGCTGGGAGATCCACAAGATCATGAAAGGCGGGATGGGCGTGGTGTATGTTGTCCACGACCACGACTGGAACGAGGCGCTTGCCGCGAAGACGTTTCAGGATGCGGTGTTCGCGCGAAATCCCCGGACGAAGCCGATGTTCACGCGGGAGGCGCTGGCGTGGGTGCAATTAGACATGCATCCAAACATTGCCCAGGCGCTGTTTGTGCAGGAGATTGAAGGCAAGCCGGTGCTGTTCCTGGAGTATGTCAGCGGCGGCGATTTGAGCGAGTGGATCGGGACGCCGCGTCTACTTGAAGACCTCGGGCAGACGCTGCGATTCGCGGTGCAGTTCTGCGACGGGATGATTCATGCGCGAGCGAAGGGCGTGGAAGTGCACCGCGACATTAAGCCGCAGAATTGTTTGATCGCCGCCGATGGCACGCTGAAGGTGACGGACTTTGGGCTGGCGAAGGTGTTGGACGTAGCGGATGAGCCGGGGGAGGAAGGCGACTTTCAGCCGGGATCGTTATCGTTGAGCCGGACGGGAAACGCGGCGGGGACGGTGACGCATATGCCGCCAGAACAGTTCACCGATTCCAAGCATGTGGGGGTGACGGCGGACATCTACTCGTTTGGCGTGATGCTGTTTCAGATGCTGACCGGGAGGCTGCCGTTTTCGGGGCGGAACTGGGATGACTTTGAGCAGAAGCATCGTTATGAGGCGGCGCCGGTTGCCGAACTGCAACCGCCGGGAATGCGCATGGTGGTGGAGCGGTGCCTGGCAAAAAGGCCGGAAGACCGGTGGCAGGACTTCGGCGAAGTGCGGGCACCGCTGGCGCACATGTACGAGGTGCTGACGGGGAAGCCGGCGCCGAAGCCCTACGATGGTTTCAATCCGGATGTGCGGGTGTGGCTAAACAAGGGCGTTTCTCTAGCAGCGCTGGGCCTGCGGAAGCAGGCGTTGCAGTGCTATGAACAGGCGCTGGCGATTGATCCGAACTATGGGGAGGCGTGGTCCAACAAGGGGAACATCCTGCGCGAGGATGGCATGCTGCAAGATGCGCTGGCCTGCTACGACAAGGCGCTAAACGGGAATGATGGGTTGGACCTGGCGTGGTACAACAAGGGCGCGACGCTTGAGATGTTGGGAAGGCAGGGGGAGGCTCTCCAGTGTCTGGACCGGGCGCTGGCGATCAATTCGAAGTTGGCGCGGGCGTGGTCGAGCCGTGGCGTGGCGCTCGAGGCGCTGGGGCAGCGGGCGGAGTCGATGGCGAGCTATATGCGGGCCGTCGCGCTGGACCCGCGGCTGACGGCGGCGTGGTCGAACCATGGGAACCAACTGCGGAACATGGGCCAGTTGGAAGAGGCGCTGCAATGCCACGAGAAGGCGTTGGGCTTGCAGGAGAATTTGCCGGAGTGCTGGTACAACAAGGCGAATGTGCTGTCGGATTTGAAGCGGTATCCAGAGGCGCTGGCCTGCTTTGACCGGGCGCTGGCGATTCGGGAAGACTTTGCATTGGCGTGGGGAGGCAAGGGAAACGTCTTCATGGCGCTGGGGCAGTTAGAGAAAGCGCTCTCCTGCTATGAGCGAGAGGTCGCCGCGGACGGGAGCAACGCGACCGGCTGGTATAACAAGGCCGTAGCGCTCCAGAGGCTGGGGCGGCTTCCGGAAGCGCTGGAGGCACTGGACAAAACGCTGGACCTGAACGGGAAGGACACTGAGGCATGGATGCGGAAAGCGGCTGTACTGGCGGCGTTGGGCCGGGACGATGAAAGCGATGCCTGTTACGTCGCGGTGATCTCGATCGATCCGAAGAACGCTCTGGCATGGCATAACCGCGGGGTGAAGGCGAAGGCGATGGAACGCCTGGAAGAAGCGCTGCACTGCGAAGAGCAGGCGGTGATGCTGGATCCGAAGTTGGACGAGGCATGGCTTGGAAAAGCGAATTTGCAGGCGGACCTAGGGAAGACAGACGAGGCGCTGGCGACTTACGACCAGTTGCTGCGGTTGCACCCGAAGTTCGTTTCGGGGTGGTTCAGCAAGGGCGCGACGCTGGGGAATGCGGACCGTTTCGCGGAGGCGCTGGTTTGTTTTGAACGGGCGGGGGAGCTGGGGCATCCAAAGGCAGCAGCGGCGGCGGCGCAATGCCGCGCGGCGTTGGAGCCTGAGCCGGAAGAACCAAGTCTAACGGTGGAACAGTGGCACAACACCGGCGTCGATATGGCGAACAAGGGGAAACTGGCGGAGGCTCTCATCTGCTTCGACAAAGCGATTGAGAAGAGTCCGAACGCGGCGGAGTCCTGGTATGGGAAAGCAATCGTATTAAACAAGCTGGGGCGGCAGGCGGAGTCATTAGCCAGTTACGACAAGACGATCGCGCTTTCCCCCGGGTACGGGCCGGCGTGGCTCAGCAAGGGAATCGTACTATCGACGGCGTTCCAGCGGCATCAGGAAGCGCTGGAGTGTTTTGAAAAGGCGCAGCAGTTGAATTATCCGGCGGAAGAGGCGATTCGACTGTGCAAGGAGGAGTTGGCGAAGGGCGGTTCGTGGCATCAGAGAGGCATCGACCTGGATGCGCAGGGGAAGCCGGCGGAGGCGTTGGAGTGTTTCGAGAAGGCACTGCAGGCGGCGCCGCAACAGTCGGTGTCATGGTTCGGCAAGGGAGCGGTGCTGGGGAAGTTGGGGCGGCACGAGGAAGAGATCGCGGCGTATGATGAGGCGCTGCGAATTGCGCCGGGATTTGCGCCGGCGTGGTACAGCAAGGGCCGTGCGGTGGCCGGATATTTGAAACGGTATCGTGAGGCGCTGGAATGCTTTGAGAAGGCCAATCAATTGGGGCACGCACACGCGGCGCAGGGGATTGCGATTTGTCAGCGCGCGTTGGCGGAGGAGGAGGCGAAAGCGGCGCCACCACCACCACCACCACCTCCTCCTCCACCGCCGGCTCCTGTTGTGGATGCGGCAGAGTGGCACAGGCGGGGGCACGCGATCGTATCGCAGGGCGGGAATCCGGCGGAGGCGCTCGCGTGTTTCGAGAGGGCGCTGGCGATGGAGCCAGGGATACCGGAGTCATGGTGGGGAAAGGCAGTGACGCTGCTGAACTTGGGCAGGCTGGACGAAGCGTTGATGGCGTATGACCAGACGATCCGGCTGAACCCTTCGGCATCGGGGCCATGGGTCAGCAAGGGCGCGGCGCTTTACCAGGCAGGGCGCTATCGGGACGCGTTGTGGTGTTACGAGCGCGCGAGGGAGTTAGGAGACTTGCAGGCCTGGCAAGGTTCGTATCTGTGCAAGCAGGCGCTGGGAGAGTTGAAGCCGCCGAACTAGTTCCTGCCGAGATGTTTGAGCACGGCGTTGGTGAGATCGTCCGCGGCCTGGGCCGTGTAGGGCGAGACGCGGGGCTCGTAACCGCCGAGTTTCAGCTCCTTCGGGGTGAGCAGGTAGCCAAGCCATCCGTTGGTGTAACCGAAGTAGAACGTGTTCTTGATCTTCGAGCGATCGCGGATCCGCATGGCGATTTCACAGAAGAGCTCGATGGGCGCCGACCAGACGGCGATGTCCTTGTTGATTTTGAGGAAGCGAACGGGCAGGCGGACGTTCTGGCCAGGAGCGTAGCTGGCGAGTTCGGCGGGAAAAGTGAGGCCGGCGCGGCGGGGCGTTTCGACAACATCGGCGGCGGTAGAAAGCGTGACGTTGGCAGAGGTTGTTTTTAGCTGGCGATTCGTCTCCAGAATGCGATCACCGAGGAGGACACGGAACTGCGAGAGACGGCCGGCTTGGAAGGTGGGCTGCGTTGTGTAGATAGGGGCCTGGTCGCCAGCGGCGCCGTTCAGAAAGAGGAGCGGCGCGCCGGTTTTTTGCTCGACATATTCGCTGACGACGCCTGGAGCGTCACCGGTGATGAGTAGGTTCTGGCCGCCGAGAACCGTGCCGTGGATGGGGTAGTTGGCGAGAAGGACCAGCGGAGCGCCATCTGCCTTGTCGATGCGAATGAGGCCGAGACGACGGTCGACGGGGCCGTCGGGATTGAGGCCGAGGAAGGTTTCTCCTTCAACGTCGCGCGCGCGCCGATTGATGTTGGCATTGGCCGTGCCCCAAGCGGCGCCGAGTTTCGCGGGCTGGAGTTTTTCGCGGGCTTCCGCGACGGCGTCGATGAGCGCCGCCTCGACCATTTCGGTGTAGGCGGTTTCGACCTTGTGCGTGTATCGATCACCGAGAAAAGCAAGGGCGAGGCCAGGCGGACCGACTTCGGGCGCGGAGTGCGTGTGGGTGAAAGACCACCAGAAATTGACGGGCTTGATGCCGGTGCGCTTTTCGAGGGCGGCGGCGACCTTTTCGTACTCGGCGGGAGAGATGAGGCAGATGTCCGAGCTGACGAGAGCGAACTGCGTGCGGCCATCGTCCACGAGGACGACGCGGTGGTAGATCTTATCGTGAACGCCAGTGGATTGGCGGGCGGCATAACCGAGGAGCCATTGGGGCGTCGCCGGCGTGATGTCGACCTTGACAACTGCAGCGCGGAACGCAGCGCCGAAGGTCAGCGGCGCTAACGCAAGCGCGAGGAGGAAGCGCATGTTATTTGCCTTTTAGCTCTTCGGCGATGATGGGGCCGATCTGAGCAAGGTCGAGCGCGCCTTGGTATTTCTTGCCGTTGATGTAGATGGTTGGCGTGGCGGCGACTCCGGCGCGGCTGCCGTCGGCGATGTCGCGAGTGACGCTGGATTGCGTCTCGGCGGCGTCCATCACCTTTGTGAAACTGGGGATGTCGAGATCGAGTTCGTTGGCCCAGGCGAGGATCTGCTGCCGACTGATGGCCCGGCTGTTCGAGTACATCTTGTCATGCAGCGGCCAGAACTTACCCTGCGCGTGGGCAGCGAGGCTGGCGCGAGCAGCGAGGGCGGCCTGAGAGTGCTGGTCGAGCGGGAACTGCTTGTAGATGAGGCGAACGTCGTTGGGGAATGCCTTCATGACCGCTTCGAGCTGGGGGATGGCTTTGACGCAGTAGGGACACTGGAAGTCGGAGAATTCGACGAGGGTTACTTTGGCGCCGGTGGGGCCCTTGACCGGGGCGCCGAGGACATTGATGGTGACGGGATCCAGGAGGATGCGGTCTCGCTGCGAGGCGGCTTTGACGAGTGGGGAGTCGGCAATGATCTTGCGGATCTGATTGGCGGTTTTACCGGCCTTGGCGGCTTCGACGACGATGGTGGCAAGACTGAGGCTCTGACTGCATGCGGGGTCTTCGACCCGGCATTGCGCAATTTGCATCGGGCAGCCGCAGGGGCATGTGGAGTCGCGGAGGACGGCGAGGGCTACGTTCTGCTGCGCGGGGGTGAGGGTTTTGAGATCGACGCCGGGCAGAGTAGTCGCGGTTTGCCAGGTGGGTTGAGCGTAGATCTGCGCGGCTAGGAGAAAGACGAGCGTCCGAAGCATAACTTTATTATTGAACGGCGTTAGTGTCCGCGGAGGCCGGCAAACGCGGATTCGACGATATCTTCGATGGCCGAAACTTCTTGCGGCGTGAGTTCATACCACTCGCGTTCGCGGCTTTTTTTCCGAGCTTTCCGTTATTTTCGCGGATTAGGCGAATCAGCCGAGTGACCATGTTATCGGGCATCTCGACCGTATCCATGATCCGCCATACGGCCTCGTCGTGACGGCGAAGAAAATCAATCTCTCGAGGGAGATCGTGTTCGACTGTGCGACGGACGCAGCCGTAAAGGAATTCCGCGGCTTGTGTGCAATCGAAGTACCGGTAAAGGTCCACAGTGTCGTTGACGACCTCGACATTTTGTTTTGGCGTTGGATTCTATTCGATGAAATCCATGAGGAGTGTGCGCGCGCAGAGTAGCGCGGTATTTGTCAATCTGGTCGAGCATGACCGATGACACCGGGAATACCAGTCCGGGCGGCGTGAAGCGACGTTCCGCCAGCACATGGTGGATCAAGCAGCGGTGCAGCCGGCCGTTTCCATCCTGAAATGGATGCACGTATACGAACCCGAAAGCGGTAGCGGCAGCCTGGAGTACGGGATCGAGTTGCGCATCGCGCATGCGTTCATTTGTTTCCAGTAGTCCAGACAACAGGGCGGTCAGATCCTCGGGGCGCGCGCCTATGAATTCCGGCAACGGGTATCCTTGATGATCCCGTTCACCGAGGAAAACCCCATCCGGCCGCAACCCAATCCGCACAAACCGGGAATCCTGAATGAGCACGCCCTGCAGGCGCCGTAATTCTTCAGGAGATAGCGTGTGACGGCCCGCCTCCACAACGGCTTGGCTCCAGGGTTCCAGCCGGCCGCGCGGCGGCCGCTCTTCTTCGATCTGAAAGCTTGCCTGTATATCCGCCAGCAGGAGGAAGCTAGCTGCACGGGCGACGAGTTGCGTGCGGGTGGCGCCCACGACCTTCGCGGCAGGGGCGGCAAGTTGCAGTTCAATCAGTTCGTCCAGTTCAGGCGTACGGCGAATCATGGGGCAGAATCGTGGTGTACCCAGCAGATTTTTTGAACGCGGTGACCACTGGACAACGTCGCCTTACCCGCAAAGTAGCGTTTGCGGTCCAGAACGTCGACAGCAGTGAGCGGCTGTGAATCGGGTAGGTCCAGTGTCGTTTCGCGGAGGAACTCGAACAGGAACCATACGATCCGGTTGGGCAGTCCCAAGGGCGCGGCCCGGACATAATTCTCGATGACCGCGGGTTCCAGACGATCGAAGATTCGCCATTCGGCAGTGGCGCGGCGGCTCCCTTTTACGTGGGAATTTGAGATGCAACATGGCTCCCGGACAGGACAAGGGGCAGAGAGTTCATTAACGATGCCAGCCCAGCCAACGAGCCTGGAATCTGGCGGGACAGTCTTATGCTGGAAGACCTTTTGTGGGGCCGAATTGATCCGCATGGTCGAAAACCAGTTCGCGCTGGTCGAAAAGCGCTCCGTTTTGCATCATTAGGTCGAATATGATTGCATCACTTCGACCAATTGTGGCTGGCTGGCCTGGCATATAGTCTAGGGATGCGAATTCTAAGTGCGCTGTTAGCGGCTGGCGCATTGTGTGCCCAACCAACCGTGAATAACGTGAAAGCGCCGGAGAGAAGCGTTCCAGCGCATGTCGCATCAAAGCTGAGCGCGGCGGACCGCGTACTGTTCGACAAGCTAATGCGAGTGGGATTGGAGGCTGCCTGGTCGGCGGTGACACAGGAAGGCTATCCGCTGTGTTTCATCAATGAACTGACGCCGCTCCATGGTGATCGGCGGCTGGTAGGGCGGGCACGGACGGCGCGGTATCTGCCGAATCGCAAGGACCTGCGGGAGAAATTGTACGGGGCCGGGCCGCAGTTGAATTACAGGACAGCGGAGGAAGCGCAGGCGGGAGATGTGCTGGTGTTCGATGCGGGCGGGGAGACGAAGTCGACGGTATCGGGGGCGATGGTGACGACAAGGTTTCTAATGAAGGGTGGCGCCGGGATTCTGGTGGATGGATGTATGCGCGATGTGCCGGACCTGGCGGTGATGCCGGCGAGTATCTATTTGCGTTGCGGCCATGCTTCGAGTGTGAGTCCGCTGCTGATGAGCGTGGATTACCAGGTGCCGGTGCGAATTGGCGGCGTGACCGTGATGCCGGGGGACTATCTGGTTGGAGAGCGGCACGGAGTACTGGTGATACCGGCGTCGATTGTCGAGAAGGTTTTGGAGAAGGTGATGGAGCACGACCAACAGGAGGAGTTCCAGCGGAAGCTGCTGTTGGAAGGAGAGCCGATTTATGGCGTCTATCCGACTCTCAATGAGGCGAATCGGAAGAAGTTTGAGGAGTGGAAGAAGAAATGAGCCTATAGCTTCAGTTCCCACCCTTTGCGGAAGACGGGTTGGAGCAGTTTGTTCGCTTCCTCGCTGTTAGTGAAGCGCATGGCTTTGCTGTCCCACATGAGCTTGCCGGGGACGCGGAAAGCGATGACGCCGAGGAGCACCCACTCGGTGTAGGGAACGGAGATATTGAAATCCGAACAGGACTGCTCCCCGCCCTTGCACGCGCGTACCCAGTCCATCATGTGGCCGGGGGAACGCGGGAGCAACTGCGGGGGAAGGGTGTAGTCCTTCCACTTGCTTTCCGGGAGGAGCTTAACGCCTTCGCCGCGCTCAACGGTGGAGAGGATGCCTTTCGATCCGATAAAGACGGCGCCATTTCCAGTGAGGATTCCAGGCTTGGGTGGAGGCAGCGGCTCCTGGGAACCGTAGACTTTTACGTCCGGCCCACCGGCGCCGACGCGACGGGCGCTTGGATTGCGGTTGGGTGCGCCAGCCGCCGGGCGGGGTGCCGGGCCGCGGCCCCTTTCGCCGAGATTGCCGCTGCGGGGGAGAAGGAGTTCTTCTTCGATGCCGGGGACTTTGTAAGCGTTGGGATCATCGGGCGTGGCCGAGTCGTGCCAGTAGACCGATACCGGAGGCAGACCGCCGCGATGCGGAAAGTCGTAGCGGATGACCGCGCGGGTGGGGAATGTCCATTTGCTCTGGTTTTCCTGCGTGAGGAGTTCGACGCTGACGGGTGCACCGAGCTGGAGAGCGAGGTTGACCGGACCGAGCGCATGGATGCCCCAGTTGCCGAGTTGGCCGGTGCCGAAATCGAAGAAGCCACGCCAGTTGTAGGGGACATAGTCCGGGCTAAATGCGCGCATGTTTGCCGAACCGATCCAGAGATCCCAATCGATGTTGGAAGGTACGCCCGCCTCGTTCGCGGGCTGCTGGAGTCCGGTGGGATGCGTGCCCGGCGTGGACGACGCGTGGACCTCTTTCACCTCGCCGATGGCGCCGGACCAGACCATTTCGGCCGCCGCGCGGATCGCTTCGTGGGAGTAGCCCTGGTTTCCCATCTGCGTCGCCACTTTGTACTTTGCCGCGGCATCGCGCAGTAGGCGGGCCTCCCAGACGGTACGGGTAAGCGGCTTTTCGACATAGACGTGTTTGCCGCGCTGCATGGCATTGAGCGCCACGGTAGCGTGCATATGGTCCGGGATGCCGATGGTGCAGGCGTCGATGTTCTTCCCCTCCTTGTCGAGCATGACGCGGAAGTCCTTGTACTTGGGGGCGGCGGAGAACTTCGTGAAATTGGCGGCGGCGCGCTTTTCATCGACATCGCAGAGAGCGACGATATTTTCGGTTTGCGCGGCCTGATTGAGAATGACGCCGCCCTGGCCGCCGCACCCAATGGCCGCGACATTGAGCTTGTCGTAGTAGGGCTTGTAGCCGAGTGCACGCAATGATGGGACGCTCCCGAAGCCGGCGGCGGGCACTGCGCCGGCGAGGACGGAGCCGAAGAAGAAATAGCGGCGGTTCATAGCGTCGGCTATCGTATCAAACGAGGCGATAATGGATGACGATGCTTCTCGACAACACCGCCCAGGGCGTGTATCCGATTGCGCCGACACCATTTTTGGCCGATGGCCGGATCGATTTCGACTCGATTGACGGGCTCACCGATTTCTATTTGCGGGCGGGAGCCACAGGGCTTACTGTGCTTGGGATCATGGGCGAGGCGCCGAAGCTGGAGCAGAGCGAGGCGATCGCGGTAGCGGCGCGCTTCATTCAGCGAGCAAAGGGGATTCCAGTGATTGTGGGGGTGTCATCACCGGGATTTGCGGCGATGACTTCGTTGACCAAAGCGTCAATGGACGCAGGAGCCTCGGGAGTGATGATTGCGCCACCGCCGTCGCTTCGGACCGACGACCAGATTACGACGTACTTCCGGCAGGCGGCGGAGGCGATTGGCCCCGGCGTGCCCTGGGTATTGCAGGACTATCCGCTGACGCTGTCGGTGATCATGACGCCGGGGGTGATCCGGAAGATTATCACGGAGATTCCGTCATGCGTGATGTTGAAGCACGAAGATTGGCCGGGGCTTGAGAAGATTTCGGCGTTGCGCGGGTACAGCAAAGACGGATCAATGCGGGAGATATCGATTCTGTGCGGAAACGGAGGACTATTCCTGGATTTCGAAATGGAGCGCGGGGCGGACGGAGCGATGACGGGGTATGCGTTTCCCGACATGCTCGCGGACGTGGTGCGGATGCAGAAGGCGGGGGAACGAGAGGCGGCGCACGATCTCTTTGACGCCCATTTGCCGCTGCTGCGATATGAACAACAGCAGGGCGTGGGACTGGCGGTGCGGAAGTACGTGATGATGCGGCGCGGGATGATCGCGACCGATGCGCAGAGAAAGCCGGGGGCGGGTTTGACGGCGTTGGCGAAGCAAGAAGTGGAGTACCTGCTGGGGCGTGTGGGACGGGTGGATGGGAGAGCGCGGCTGGCCGGGGAATAGGTTGATTTTGTCAATGGATTGAGGCCATCTATTTACTTGCCTTGGCCATAAACCAATGCTAGTCTGATGGCACGTGGAGTGATTTAGGAATCAGCTTTCGGCTGACCCAAGCTACTTGCAACCACGGTAAAAAGTGCTAAACGCGAATCGCGCCTCCCTCAGGACCTACCTCTTTTTTCTCCCTGAAAGCCGGTTTGCAGCGTTTCAAGGAGATAGGTATGTCGAGCGTTTTGACCTCGCGAGAGGAAGGCGAGCTTTTGCTGGTGCGGTTGCGCGTGGAGTCGCGGCATTTGGAGGAGGTATTGGAAGCACTGGCGGATTTGCCGTTCCCGGTGAATCCTGACCTCCAGCATGTAGGGCTGCATAGCGTGGTGGAGTTTCCGGCGTATGAGCATCGTCTGGCGGCAGTGCAAGAGGCGTTAAAGCCGTTTGAACTTTCCGTTGAAACACGGCGGATGATGGATGCGATTCGGGCGCAATAGTTGCGTGTGCCTATTGCTGGCGGGCGTGTGCCTCCTGGCCGAAGAGTTGAAGCCTGTTGCACCGCGCGCGGACTGGGAACAGGCGAAGCCGGAGGCGGCGGGCTATTCGAGCGCACGGCTGGAGGCGTTGCGGGGCTGGCTGAAGACGCAGCAGACGACGGCGATGATGCTGGTCTACCGGGGCCGGGTCATTTTCGAGTACGGCGATTTGCAACGAGTTAGTAAAGTAGCGTCGGTGCGGAAGAGCATTCTGGCAATGTTATTCGGCAACTATATCGCAGCCGGTAAGGCGGACCTGGACAAGAAGGTGGAGGCATTGGGACTGAAGGATGTGCAACCCTTCCTCGACATCGAGAAGCACGCCACACTGCGGCACTTACTGACGGCACGCTCGGGAATCTATCATCCGTCGGGGAACGATGGCCTGACGTCGCTCTCGCCACGACGGGGCGCCCGAGTTTCCCGGGACGCGATTCCAGTATCAGAACTGGGACTTCAACGCTGCGGGGACGGCGTTTGAGAAGATTTCCGGGAAAGACATTTTCGATGCGGTGGAAACGGAGTTGGCGAAGCCGCTGGGGATGCAGGACTTTGACCGGAAAAAGCAGCGAAAGAACAGTTCCCTGCCCGATTCGGTGCACCCGGAGTACGCGATGTATCTGTCCACACGGGACATGGCGCGGCTGGGTGCGTTGATGTTCTTCGACGGCAATTGGAATGGGACACAAGTGATGCCCAAGGGCTGGGCGAGGGTTTTGACGACCCTGGTGACGCCGCACCACGAAATGCATCCGACGCAGCTTCACCTGCGAACACGCCAGGGTCTTTGGGGTTACGGGATGTTGTGGTGGGTTTGGGACGCACCGGAGGCGATGGCCGATGCGATGACCGGGCCGCTCCACGGAGCCTACAGCGCGATGGGCGCAAACGGCCAGTACATCACTGTGCTGCCCGCGATGGAGATGGTGCTGGCGCACAAAGTGGATTTCGATACGGATGGCTCCCGTCAGATTTCGCCGGAGGAGTTCCACGCCATCTTGAGCATGGGATCGCCTCCGGCTGTCCGGGCGGGTGCAAGTAGTTACTACTGCATCGGAAGTGTGACTGCGTTCGAAATGCGGCCGTTCGATTCGACGCGGAGCGGGGTGCTGTCGTCCGGCCCGGGGACGGCGGGAGCCATGAAGTTGATTTGATCTAGACCGGCGAAGCCAGGGGCGCGGCCAGCGTACAGAACTTGCGCTTCCAGATCGCCAACAAAAACCTTGGGCGCGATTTTGGCCCATTGCAGGCCGTCGCGGGATTCGGTGGCACCGAGCCCGGTGAGATAGAGGCTGATGACGTCGCCGGCGCGGGCTTTCGACTGCGCGGTGATGACAACCCCCGAGACGGCGTTGAGCGCGGAGGCGGGTCCGGCGCCGGTTCCCGTTTGAGTGAAGATGGCGGGAACTGCGGGCTCAATGAGGATATTGAGCCTGTGGGAACCCGCCTCGCTCTTGACTGTGAGGGTGACAAGGCCAGACGCATCCTCAGGGAGGATGGCATTGATCTGCGTGGGTCCGGCAAATTGCAGGCCGAGCTGTTTGCCGGCGGCGAGAAGTTGGGCTCCGGCGAGCGTTGGGGGAAGCGGGAGCGATTGCGCGGCGGCGCTGGCGGCTGTGAGGCCGGCGCCGTAGAGGCTGACGAACATACCGGGAGCGAGGGTGCGTGTGGGCACACGCCCGGCGGCGGGGAGGACGGCGGCCGCGCGCGGACCGGGTTTGACGATGGCGACCGAGTAAAGGCCGGCGGTGATGGACTGGGGCACCGTCGCGCTGCCGGCAGGAGAGGTAATTGCCAGGGTTTGCGTTCCGGCGGCGATCTGCTCAGCGTAGAAATAGTCGAGGACTTTCGGCAATTGCGTCGTCCCGGCGGCGATAGCTGTGACGCCGGTAACGGGATTGTCGTCCTTATCTCGAGCGGAGACGAGCAGCCCGCCACGCGTGGACCCGATGGGGTCGGCGCTCAGAGCCGTACCGAGGTTGCCCCATTCGTCGGTGCCAATGAGGAAACTGCGAACGATGCGCCAGCTTAGGTGGTCGTCGGAGTTGACCTTGGCAATGAAGGGGGGACGGCTACAGCCGGCAGCGAGCAGAGCCAAAACGCCGACGTCGGTGTGGCAGTAAGGGACAACGCGGGTACGTTCAGCGGAGGCGGCAAACGAAAGCGACGCCGAGGGAACGGGAACGAGACCGTCGGTACCGTTAGAAACGTTTCCGATGACGGCGACGGAATCGACGCCTCGGAGATCGTCGCCGCCCTGGTTCCAGGTGGCGAGATCAAAAATGAACTGGCTGCCAGGAAGGATGGCGCGGACCTGGGGATCACTGCCGCCGGCCGCGAGCAGTGTAGCGGCGAGGCCGGGGCCGAATTGCGGCGTGGCGAGATAGACGGCCCTGCGAACCTTATGGTTGGACGGCGGATTGAACGCGCCTGGAGTGGTTTGCTTTCCGGCGAGGTAAGAGCGAAGAATCAGACCGCCCATGGAGTGGGCGACAACGTCGACCTGGGGAGCGTTGACCTCGGCAATGCGCTGGCCCAGAGCGGCGCCGAGGGCCTCCAGGGTTGGGCGCGTGAAGCCGGCGGGAGCGGTAACAGAGCAGTTATTGAAGAAAATAACTTCGCGGCCGAGGTCGCGGAGTTTCTGGGGGAGTTGGCCGAAAGTTGCTTCGGCAGTAACTGAATCGCAGGGGGGAACCTGATAACCGTTAATTAAAATGACGGGCTGGGCAAAGGCGATTAGGGCGAAGAGCAATAGAAATACACAGCGCATGGCCTATTGAAACACGAAGGCCGCCCGGCGGGGGCGGCCTTCGTGGATCTTACGATGCGATCGGTGTTAGGGGCGACCGACGTTTTCGGCCTGCAGGCCCTTAGGGCCAGTCTTGACCTCGAATTCCACCTCCGTGCCCTCATCGAGGGTCTTGTAACCATTCATTTGAATGGCGGAAAAATGGACGAAGACGTCCTCACCGCTGGCACGCTGGATAAAGCCGTAGCCCTTCGCAGCGTTGAACCATTTCACGACACCTTTTTCTCTCACTACCGATCTCCTAATGCTAAACACCAAGCCGCGCCAAAGGGCCGTCAGGGCGAAACCCTTCGGCCGGATGGTGAGTATGCGGATGGCTTCTTGCTCGGAGTATTTTCTCAGAAGGACCGCTAGAAGGCAAACTATTTTTTCACACAGGTGAAAGATTCTTAGGAGATTAGCTTGCGGACGATCTCGCCGTGGACGTCGGTCAGGCGGAATTCGCGGCCCATAAAGCGGTAGGTAAGGCGGGTATGGTCGAAGCCCAAGAGGTGGAGGATAGTGGCTTGCAGGTCGTTAATATGGACCTTGTCCTCAAGGATATTCAGGCTGAAATCGTCTGTTTTTCCAATGACCTGACCGGTCTTGACGCCGCCGCCGGACAGCCAGATGGAGAAGCCGTTCGGGTTGTGGTCGCGGCCCGCGTTATCGGCATCCTCCGGGCGGCGCATTTCGGACATTGGGGTACGGCCGAACTCGCCGGCCCAGACGACTAAGGTTTCGTCGAGCAGGCCGCGCTGCTTCAGATCCTTAATGAGCGCGGCGGAGGGCTGGTCGGTGGTTTTGGTTTGCTTGGGCAGGTTTTGGTTAATGCTCGAATGGTGATCCCATGAGGCGTGCATCAGCAGGACAAAGCGGACGCCGCGTTCGATCATGCGGCGGGCGAGCAGGCAGTTAGTGGCGTAGGCGTTCGGTTCCTTGCCGATACCGTACATGTCGAGGGTTGCCTGGGACTCCTTGGAAAAGTCGAGGAGTTCCGGCGCGCTGGCTTGCATCTTATAGGCAAGCTCATAGGAATGGATGCGAGCGTTGATTTCATCGTCCCCGGTCTGCGCCTGATGCATCTGGTTCATGTCCCGGATGGCATCGAGGCGGGCGCGCTGGGTCTGGTTACTAATTCCGGTGGGGTTGGAGAGATAGAGAATCGGGTCGCCGGAGTTACGGAACTGGGTGCCGGCGTAAGTAGAAGGTAAGAAGCCGGAGGAGAAGTTATCGGTGCCACCGCTGGTGCCGACACCGCTGGAGAGAACGACGAAGCCGGGAAGGTTCTCGCTCTCGCTGCCTAGCCCATAGAGGGCCCAGCTTCCCATGCTGGGACGGCCAACCTGATTGTGGCCAGTGAAGAGCTGGAGCTGGCCGGGGTGGTGGTTGAACTGGTCGCTCTGCATAGAGCGGACCAGGCAGATATCGTCGGCGATAGACGCGGTGTGCGGCAAGAGATCGGAAAGGTCCATGCCGGCCTGGCCGTATTTTTTGAAGGTGCGCGGACTGCCGAGGACGGCCGCGGTCGGCTTGATAAACGCCAGCTTCATGTCCTTGGTGAGCGACGGCGGGAGCGATTTGCCGTGCCATTCTGTGAGCAGAGGCTTGGGATCGAAGAGATCCATCTGGCTGGGGGCACCTTCCTGGAAAAGGAAGATGACGCGTTTGGCCTTGGGAGCATAGTGCGGCTTACGGGGCGCCAGGGGGTTGGTCGCGGCGGTGGCGCCGTAGCCGTTGCGGGCGAGGAGGTCGGCGACGGCGATCGTGCCGAGACCGCCGGTGATTTTCTGAAGGAACTCGCGGCGTTTTTGGATGGCGAGAAGGTTCATCGGGAATTACTCACGGTTGACGAATTCGTCGAGGTTGAGAAGGACACTGGCGAGGCCGGTCCAGGCGGCATGCTCGGCGCGATCGATGCCGGGGACGATGGGAACCGGAAGCGCTTTCTCGTTTGCAAAGAGAGTGCGCTGCTGATCGAGGTACTTGGAGAGGCGTTCGATCTCGGCCGGGCGCGCGTCGCGGTTGAGGACGAGCCGCGCGGCAACTTGAATGCGGTCCTTATTGCCGGCGGGACCTTCGCGGAGGACGCGGAGAGCAAGGATTTCGGCGGCTTCGAGGAAGACGGGATCGTTGAGGAGATTGAGCGCCTGGAGAGAGGTATTCGAGCGGAGGCGGCGGCAGGCGGCAGTAGTGGAGCGAGGCGCGTCGAAGTTCATTAGCAGCGGGTAGGGGGTTGTGCGCTGGAAGTGGATGTAGAGACCCCGGCGGTACTGGTCAGTGCCGCTCGATATCTCCCACTTCGTTCCGCGCGCATAGCCGATGGAGGTGACGCCATCGGGCTGCGGAGGCTTGATGCTGGGACCGCCAATTTTACTCAAGTCGAGGAGACCGGCGGCAAAGAGAGCCGCGTCCCGGATGGTTTCCGCGTTGAGGCGCGTGCGCGACTGACGCGCCAACCACTTATTTTCGGGGTCCTTTTCGACGAGCTCTTTCGAAGCGCCGGAGGACTGCTTGTATGTCGCGGACGTGACGATGGTGCGGATGATCTGTTTGCGGCTCCAGCCGCTGTCACGGAACTGGGCAGCGAGGTAATCGAGGAGTTCGGGGTGCGACGGCCGCGCACCCATAACGCCGAAATCTTCGGGGGTCTTTACGATACCCTGCCCAAAAAGTTCCTGCCAGATGCGGTTGACGGTGACGCGGGCGGTGAGCGGATTTTCCGGTGCGGTGAGCCAGGCGGCAAGGTCGAGGCGAGTGGCGCGGGCACCCTGTTTTTTGAGCGGCGGGAGGAAGCTGGGTGAGTCGGGCTCAACAGGGATGCCGAGTTGTTTGAAGTCGCCGCGGATACGGAGGTGAGACTGATGCGGGGCCGGGTCCTCGAGAATTGTATAGGCCTGGGTGAGCTGTGGATAAGCGCCTTCGAGCTCACGGAGTTTTTTGTCCAGCTCGTCGAACTTCAAATCCTTATACACCTTCTGGCCGACCGCAAAGTGGTAGTTACGGATGAAGTGTGTTTCGAGAATTCGCTGTTCGCGCGGGGTGCGCTGCGCGTCAGACTTTTTGATGATGCGTTCGCCATCACCGCCCTCGGTGAGCTTGAGCAGGCAGTCCCAAGCCAAATCCCAATCGGTGCGGCGGCCCGGGTTCTTGAAGGCGTCGAGCATATCGACTTCCCAAGCAGGCTGCTTCTCGCGAACCTTGTACTGCGCGATCAACTCAGCGCGCTTCTTTTCAAACTCCGCGGCTTTGCGCATCCACAGGCCTGTTTCGCCAGGGAGAGGCGCGTCAATGTCCTCTTCGTCGGCGTTGTCGAAGAAGGCGTAGAGCTGATAGAAGTCCTTCTGCTTGGTGGGGTCGTACTTGTGATCGTGGCACTGGGCGCAACCGACTGTGAGGCCGAGCCATACCGATCCGACGGTGCTGGAGCGATCGGCTACATTTTCGAAGCGGAACTGGTTGTTGTCGATGCCGCCTTCCCGGTTGGTGAGGGTGTGGCGGTGGAAGCCGGTGGCGACTCGTTGTTCGACCGTCGAGTTGGGGAGCAAGTCACCGGCGATCTGCTCGCGGGTGAACTGATCAAACGGCATGTCGCGGTTGATGGCATCGATCACCCAGTTGCGCCAGCGCCACGACCAGGGCCGGGCCCAGTCCTTTTCATAGCCGTCGGAATCGGCATAGCGAGCCTGATCCAGCCAGTGGCGCGCCCACTTTTCCCCGTACTGTGGGGAGGCGAGCAGGCGGTCGACTTGCTTTTCGTAGGCGTTGGGCGAGGCATCGTCGAGGAACGCGGCGAGTTCGGCAGGAGCCGGCGGAAGGCCGGTGATATCGAGCGACAGGCGGCGAAGGAGGGTTGGTTTATCGGCTTCGGGCGACGGGGAGAGCGACTGCCTGGTGAGTTGGTCGCGAACAAAGAAATCGATAGCGCCGGCTGGAGCGCCGGGCCTGCGAATCGGCTGGAAGGCCCAGTGGCGCGACTGGGACGGCTTGACTTGGGCGGCATCGCGAACGGGGTAGTTGGCGCCTTGCTCGATCCATGCTTTTATAAGCGCAACCTGATCGGCGGGGAGTCCTTTCGAACCCATCGGCATGGGACGCAGGCCGTTGGCGCCGGTGACGCGCTGGACCAGCAGGCTTTCATCCGGTTTGCCGGGGATGATGACTTTACCGCCATAGCCGCCGGCGAGGGCGGCGGCGCGTTCGTCCAGGCGGAGACCGGAAGTTTGCTGCGACGGGCCGTGGCAGGCATAACATTTCGCGGCGAATATGGGCTCGATGTTCTTGATGAAATCGACCGGTTGCGCGGGGAGAGAGCAAGCCGCGAGCAGGCTATAGAGGAGAGTGCGTGGCACTTCTTTCATTCTAGCCTCGGGGCACGAGATGAGGCGCGATTTCGGCGAGAGGAATGAGAACGAACGGGCGCTCGTGGATGAGTGGATGCGGGATAGTGAGATGGGGCGTTTTCAAGATCAGATCACCGAAGTAGAGGATGTCGATGTCGATATTACGCGGGCCTTTGTCGATGATCTTGCGGCGGCCCATGGCGCGCTCGATGCGCTGCGTTGTGCGGAGGAGCTGCGTGGCGAAGAGGTTGGTCCGCGCTTCGAGGACCATATTGAGGAATTTCGGTTGATCGAGCACATAAGCGGGCTCCGTTTCAATGACGCTGCTGCAGCGGACCACCTCAATATGTTCGTAATTGAGGAGTGCGATCGCCTGGTTGAGCGCAGCCTCACGGTCGCCGAGGTTGGAGCCGAGTGCGAGGTAGACGGTGGTCAAAACAAGTTCTGCTGCGCGGTGGGCGGTGGCGGGATCTTGAAGTATTCGAAGGCGCGGCGGGTGGCGACGCGGCCGCGGGGCGTACGGTCGAGGAAGCCGAGCTGCATCAGGTACGGTTCATAGACGTCTTCGATGGTTGCCTCTTCCTCGTCAATGGACGCGGCTATGGTTTTGATGCCGACGGGGCCGCCGGAGTACTTTTCGAGCACGGTGGTCATGATCTTTTGATCGATCTCATCGAGGCCGTAGCGGTCGACTTCGAGGAGGTCGAGCGCGGTGACGGCGACTTCGTGACTGACGTGTCCCTTCGCGCGAACCTGGGCATAATCGCGGACACGGCGGAGAAGGCGGTTGGCGATACGCGGCGTGCCACGGGCGCGGCGTGCAATCTCCGCGGCACCCGGTTCGTCGACGGCGATCCGCAGGAGGCCGGCGCTGCGAAGAACGATGCTGGTAAGGTCGTTGATGTCGTAGGGGTTCAACCGCAACACCAGTCCAAAGCGGCCGCGAAGCGGAGCGCTGATTAGACCTTGCCGCGTGGTGGCGCCGATGGCCGTGAAACGGTTGATGTTCATCGAGTGTGTGCGGGCGCCGGCGCCGGTGCCGATCATGATGTCGACACGGAAATCTTCAAGCGCGGAGTAGAGAATCTCTTCGATGTCGGGCAGGAGCCGATGAATTTCATCGATGAAGAAGACTTGCTTTTCGCGGAGGTTGGTGAGCACTCCGGTGAGGTCGAGCTTCTTTTGAAGGATAGGCGCGGCGGTTTGATCGAAGGCGACATCGAGCTCGCCGGAGATGATGTTGGCGAGGGTGGTTTTGCCGAGACCGGGAGGACCGTAGAGGAGGACATGGTCGAGCGCTTCGCCGCGTTGACGCGCGGCCTCGATGGCGATCGAGAGGTTTTCTTTCAGGCGATTCTGGCCGGTGAATTCTGCGAGCCGGCTGGGGCGCAGAGCCGTTTCGAACTGGCGTTCGCCTTCCATAACGGCGCCGGAGATGAGCTCGCGGTCGCGCATCAGCGGACGATCTCCATGGCCTTACGGAAGAGCGCTTCAAAGCCGGCATTGGGCAGCGCGGCGCGCGCTTTGCGGGCAGCGGCTTCGGCGGCGGGACGCTGCGAGCCGAGGTTGACGAGGGCGCTGATGAGGTCGAGATCGAGCTCAGTGAGCAGAGGGCCTTTGTCGAGAGATACCGGAATGGGCACGCCGGCAATCGCGATGTCGAGCTTGTCACGAAGCTCGACCACCATGCGTTCCGCGGTCTTCTTGCCGACGCCGGGGATGCGGGTGAGCTGCACGAGGTCGCCCGTTCGGATGGCTTGCACGAGATCGGCGGGAGCAATCCCGGAAAGAGCAGTGAGCGCTACCTTGGGACCTATGCCGCTGACGGTGATGAGCTTTTCGAAGAGCATTTTTTCTTCGGGCGTGACGAAGCCGTAGAGGAGGAACGCGTCCTCGCGGACGTGCGTGTGGATGCGGAGTTTCGCTTCGGCGCCGGTATCCGGGAGGCGCGTGAAGGTCGAGACGGGGATATGGACTTCATAGCCCACGCCGCCCGCTTCCACGATCACCAGGTTCGGGTGCTTCTCGAGCACGCTGCCGCGCAGATGGGCAATCATCGTAAACTCACATTCTACATGGCAAGGCGAATGTTCTACGTTCCGGAAGTGCGGCGGGACGAGGCCGAATTGACCGGAGACGCCGCCCAGCACCTGGTACGTGTACTGCGCGTGGAGGAGGGGCAGCAGTTTGAGATTTCCGACAACCGCCACCGGTATCTGGCGACTGTAACGACCGCGCGGAAGAGCTCAGTGGTATTTCGCGTGACGGAGCGCCTGGAGGATGCCGGCCCAGTGCCCGACGTGACGCTGTTGGCGAGCCTGTTTAAGTTCGATCACTTTGAATGGCTGCTCGAGAAAGCGACGGAGCTAAACGTTGCGCGTATTGTTCCGGTGGTGGCGGAACGGAGCGAGCGAGGGCTGGACCAGGCGGCGCCGAAGCGGAAGGAGCGGTGGGAGCGGATACTACTCGAGGCGAGTCAGCAGTGCCGGCGGATGACGCTCCCTGTGCTGGACGCTCCCCAGAAGTTGAAGGATGCGGCCGCCGTGGTTGCGACGCATAGGGTGCTGTTGGACGAGTTGCGGCAGGGGCCACCACTGGCTGGGCTAGCGGTAAGGCCAATCGACAGCGTGGTGCTGCTGTTAGGACCGGAGGGCGGTTGGGCGGACCGGGAACGAGAGCTTCTGGTGGAGTCGAACTGGTCGCCGATGAGCCTGGGACCGAATGTGCTGCGAGCGGAGACGGCAGGGATTGCGGCCTTGGCGACGGTGTCGCAGAGATTCCTGCTGGCGAAGCCCGATTGACAATGCGATAAGCGCGTGGTTACATTCAAGTGTTTCAGAGGTCTAGAAGGTTCCAGGATCCGGGGCAACGATTCGGGACGCCCGCTCCAAGTGTCGAGTCGGTAGCAACGCATCCTAAAATCGCAAGAATCTTTTTCGGAGCGCGCCCGAATTCTCTAGCCGCCGGGGGCGCGCCTAGCCGACGCGCATCGCATTGCGCGTTTGGCTTTTACCGACTCGCCCAACCGCAGTCAATTTCCCAGCAAGGGCACTTCCGTAGAGAAGGACGCACTGGCTATAGTGCATCCAGGCAAAACAGGAGAGGTTGGCAAATGATCAAACGTATTTTTGCAATGCATTCACTCTGCATGCTTTTCGGCATGGCGGCTTACGCGCAGTTGGCCTCCACGACATCGCTGGTGGGCACTGTTACCGATCCGAGCGGCAAGTCCGTTCAGGGCGCGAAGGTAACGGCCGTCGAAGCCGGCACACTCACTACGTATTCGACAGCTACGAATGAAGCAGGGTACTTTTCGATCGATTTCGTCAAGGTGGGCAATTACAATATCACCGTGGAACAACCCGGTTTCCAGAAAGTGACCAAGACCGGGGTCCAGGTGAGTATTAACCAGATTGTCCGCACCGATTTCAAGATGGCGATCGGCGCTATATCGCAAGCGGTGACCGTGCAGGCGGAGGCAACGGCTATCAAAACGGACGATGCCACGGTATCGGAAAACATCAGCACCCGCGCGGTCGCCGAACTGCCGTTAAGCGGCCGGGACGCGATGCAATTGGCCGTACTCACGCCCGGCGTGCTGCGTGGGCCAAAGTCCTCGGATACGGCTACTCCGCCCGGAAACGATTTCGTCGGCGCCGGGACTCGAGAGATCTCGAACAGCCTTTCGCTCGATGGCATCAGCGTGATGAATAATCTGATCACCAACACGCCGACAAGGCCGATGGTGGAAACGATCCAGGAGGTTGAGGTCCAGACAGGTACTTACTCCGCCCAATATGGCTCCTACATGGGTGTCCACATTAACGAAGTGACAAAGGCTGGTACGAACAGCTTCCATGGCGCCGCGGTAGAGTTTCTGCGCAACCAGGTGCTGGACGCGCGAACCTTCTTCACGCTGCCTACACCCGCAAACCCGACAGCATCCAAGCCGCCGCTGCGACAGAACCAGTTCGGCCTGGAGTTCGACGGGCCGGTAGCGATCCCGAAACTTTACAACGGCAAGGACAAGACGTTTTTCATGGCGTCCTACGAGGGCTTCCGTAACGTCGCGCAGTCGACTTCGTTATCGACACACATGCCTGCCGTGTTTTTCACCGGCAATTTTTCGGGAGTGCCAACGGGCAGTATCACTGGCGGGGCGATCAAGGATCCCTTCAACAGCAACACTCCATTCCCAGGCAACATCATTCCCACGTCCCGTCTGTCGCCAATCACCCAGAAGCTGCAGCAATACTTCCCGCCGACGAACCTCCCGGGACTTACCAGCAACTTGTCCGTACCGGTTCCGAGCACTGGCAGATACAACCAGACTTTGGATCGTCTGGACCAGAATATCGGCGATAAAGTCCGTCTCTATGCCCGGGCTCATTGGCAGGAGTGGGCGGGGTTTGGCGGCAGCGCGATCCCGGTCAACGCTACGACCACGCCTACCACCGTGACGAACTACACCGTAGGCTACACGCATACGCTAACGCCAAATATCGTGAACGACTTGCGCGTGGGTAGAAACTTCTTCAACACGGCGACAGTGAACCCGTTCTCCGTCAATAATCAGAAGACCGCCGGCACGGACCTGGGCATTCCGGGTTTCAATGGAGACTCGCTTTACAATAATCCCGGTATACCGGATTTCGGCATCACTGGTTTCAACGGGTTGGGCAGTGGCGGAACCAACTGGTACCAGAACGACAGCACGGTGCAACTCTCCGAACAGATCAGTTGGAGCCACGGCTCGCACAACATCATGGCCGGGATGGAATTCCGCAGGTTGGCGACCGGAAGGGCGGCCGTCAACAGCGCGCGCGGTACGTTCTCGTTTAACGGAACGCAGACCGGATACGCGCCCGCCGATTTCGTGCTTGGCGTGCCGGTGAGCTTCGCCACTTCCGGGCCGGAAATCCGCGGGCGAGTTGCAACGTGGCGGGATGGCTTTTTCGTGCTCGACAAATGGCAGGCGACCCGCAAGCTGACGCTCAACTACGGGATTCGCTACGAACTGCCGACGGTACCCTACACGATCAATGGAGTTGCCAGTATCCTAAGCCCGGATCAGAGTACGCTGCAAGTGGCGACGCCAGGTTTCAAGTTCGTCAAACCGCAACATAAACTCTGGGCGCCCCGTTTCGGCTTCGCCTACCGCATCTCGGACAAGACCGTTTTTCGCGGCGGCGCCGGGATCTACTACAATCCGAACCAAACCAATACCTACACTTTCCTTAACACGAACCCGCCGTGGAGCCCGATTTTCCAGTGCAATTGGTCCGCGGGACTTCCGCCAATCCCGTTGTCCAATCCCTTCAGCGTCCCCGCGGCATGCCCGCTTCCGGGAAGCAACAGCGGCGCGTTAATCGTCACACCCTATTTCAATCTGCCTCCCGGACGAATGAATCAGTGGAGCGCCAGTTTGGACCGGCAATTGTGGAACGGCGGCGGTTTCGAATTGCAATACCTGGGCTCGCATAGCTACCATCTGGATCGGAGTTTCTACAACAACACTCCTTTACCCGGACCGGGCGCGGTTAACTCGCGGCGGCCAAACAGGAATTTTGGGCCGATCCGCACGATCGCCAACGATGAAATCGCCAATTACGAGAGCATGAGCGCGATTTTCCGCCAGCGCATGTCGAAGGGTCTCCAAATGCAGGCCAGCTACACCTGGTCGCACACGATCGACGTCTCCACCGACTCGAACGGGGGCGGTACGCCTATGAATCCGTACTGGTGGAAGGCCGATTACGGCAATTCCAACTGGGACGTCCCTCACCGCTTGATCGCCTATTTCGTCTATGACATCCCATTCTTTGCAAATGCCCATCCTGTCTTGAAAGGCGCATTGGGAGCTTGGCAGACGAATGGCACGATGATTCTTCAGAGCGGCCTTCCCTTCAACGTCACAACGGGTACCGACACCGCGAATACGGCCGCCAGCGGCTCTTACCGGCCGAACCTGGTTCACGCAGCGTCGGCAGACTGCGGACGCGGACACCTGGTTGGGTGCATAGACGCGACGGCGTTCACCGTCGCCGATCTGTACCCGATCAATCCGACCAACTTCGCATACGGAAATGCCGGCCGCAACATCCTCCGTGGCCCAGGATCGCAGGTAGTTAATTTGTCCGTGTTCAAGAACTTCCCGATCAAAGAGTGTTTCAAGTTCTCTCTCCGATTCGAGATGTTCTCCATCTTGAACCGGGCGAACTTCAGCAATCCGTCGGCAACGATTAACACCGGTGCCTTCGGGAACATCACCGGCGCCAGCGGCGGCCGCACGATACAGATTGGCAGTAAGCTGCAATTTTAGGATTGTTTCAATCCTGCGAATCGATCGACTCGGGAGCGCCGGCGGTTTGCCGGCGCTATCCGTCGTGTCCCCGCATCATTGCGGAAATACATACCTTAGCCAATCCGTGCAGCGCTCCGGCAGGGCGAGCTATCGCGCTGGATGAGGTAAAATTTAGCTAATTCTCAGCTCAGGAGGTATTCATGCAGAAGTTTTTTCTGAGGGCCGCTTTGACCCTCGCTTTTGTCTCGAGTGGGTTTGCTCAAACCACCTCGACGACTATTCTGGGAACGATCACCGATCCCTCCGGCGCGGCCGTAGCCGGCGCCAAAGTAACCGCAACCAACATCCGCACTCAAGTGAAACGTGAGGATGTCTCGACGTCGACCGGTGACTATAGTTTTCCGCTCCTCGATATTGGAGAGTATTCCGTCAGCGTGGAGGCGCCGGGATTCAAGACGGCGACGCGCACGGGATTGGTACTACAGATCAATGAAAAGCTCCGCGCGGACGTCACTCTGCAGGTGGGCCAAGTGTCGGAGCGTGTGGAAGTAACCGGCGCCGCAACGGCGCTGAAGACCGATGAATCGTCGATCGGGGATGTCATCGAGCAGAAACGTATTGTCGAATTGCCGGTGAACGGCCGCAATGTGGGCAACCTGGCTGTGTTGCAGGCGGGCGTCATGTTCGGCAGCCGCGGCGGCCTGGACGGACAGAGCGGCGGCGGCGGCGGCATCCCGATTCCCGGCCAGACAATCGCGATTGTGGCGAACGGCCAGCGCGAGACTAGCCAGCATGCAACGCTCGATGGCGTGGTCGCGACCGAAGCGCGCGTGAATACAGTCCCCTTCTCCCCCTCGCCCGAAGCCATTGAAGAAGTGAAGGTGTTCACCGGTAATTACTCGGCCGAGTACGGATTTAACTCCGGCGCCCAATTGATTATGGTGATGCGCTCGGGCACGAACGATTTCCACGGCTCGCTCTTCGAGTTTCTGCGCAACGACAAATTCGACGCCGAGGATTATTTCCAGAACTACTTCAATACGTCGTCGGTGCGCCTGCCGAAGCAGGGCGTACGCCAGAATCAGTTCGGTGTCGTTGTCAACGGTCCCGTGCTGATTCCGAAACTCTACAACGGCAAGGACAAGACCTTCTTCATGTTCAACTATGAGGGTCGGCGCCGCCGTTTGCCGGGCGCCGCGTCATCCACACTGGTTCCGACTACGGAGTTCCGCAACGGCGATTTCAGTCAGTTGCTACGTATTGCGAATCCGGTGCAGATCGTGGACCCGTTCAACGGTACGCCGTTCGCCGGGAACATTATTCCGGCCTCTCGCATCAGTTCCACCGCCAAGGCGTTGCTCCCTTTCTGGGAACAGCCGCAGGTGGCGGTAGCCAATCCGCAGACCGGCTTCAACTACACAGGTACGGGCCCGAACTCGATCAACGACAACCAGTACTTCGCCAAGGTCGATCACAGCATCTCCACCCGCGACAAAATAATGGGCCGTTATGCGACCAACAGCGTGGACTGGCTTACCTACGCGGGGACCTCGCCGCAGTTCTCGTACCTGGTGCTGGGGCGTAACGATAACGTTGCCACACAGTGGATTCACGTCTTCTCGCCGGCTGCCGTCATGGAAACCCGCTATGGCTTCACTCGGTCCAAGGACGACAGCTTCAATCCGCGCGCGAACACGGACTTCAACCTCGCCGCTCTTGGCATGGACGGCTTCCGCGTGGTCAATGATAGTAACCGTCCGCTCACGAAGCGCGAAGTTGGCCTGCCGTCGATCAACCTCGCCAACGGACTGCAGAGCCTGGCGGAACGCGATGGCGGCAACGGCTTCGACGATAACAAACTGCACCAGATCAGCAGCAGCC
This sequence comes from Acidobacteriota bacterium, assembly GCA_016185425.1. Taxonomy (GTDB): domain Bacteria; phylum Acidobacteriota; class Terriglobia; order Bryobacterales; family Bryobacteraceae. Next base: position 59,927 of record JACPNQ010000015.1, read on the forward strand.
TGAACTGGAGCTTCGCCGCGCACAATGTGAAGTTCGGCGGCGAATACCGTCGTGTCTCGCTCTTCCGCGGGGCGGCGAACGTGCCGCGCGGCGCGTTCAATTTCACCGGCAACCTAACCGGACATAGCTTCGCCCAGTTCCTGCTGGGGCTGCCGAGTTCGACCGATACACCGGAAGGCTTGCCGCTGACGGACGTGCGTCAAAATCGTCTGGGCTTCTACGTGACGGACGACTGGAAGATATCGAAGAAACTCACGATGAACATCGGCGTCCGCTGGGAATACAACACAATGGCCACCGACGTCCAGGGCCTGTGGCGCAGCGCCGAGCTTCGCAGCGGCACATGGACCTTCGTACCGGAGAAGATTCGAACGCTCTACGACTTCTACAGTCCACAAAAGGGACTCGTCATGCCTCGGATCGGCATGGCCTACCGCGCCAGCGAAAACTGGGTTATCCGCAGCGGGTTCGGCATCTACTATAACGTTCACCAGTTGAACAACTACACGATCCTGAACCTGAATCCGCCCCTTTCGGGGAGCGCGAACTTCTCGAACGATGCCCGGAACAACACACTGGTATCGACGACAAATCCGTATACGTTCGCCAATCCGTTTGGCGTTGTCAGCCCCACCCTGGGCACCAGCGCCAACGTACTCAACAAGGACAACTTCCAGCCGCAAGTGGCGCAATGGAGCTTCGACATCCAGCGCCGGCTGCCATGGGATATGGCATTGAATGTTGGCTACGTCGGTTCAAAGACCTCGCATCTGGATAATACCGTGGAAGCGAATTCGCCCGACCCCGCCTTCAACACGGCGACCTCCACGCTGCAGGGCCGCCGCCCGTATCAGTTCATCAACGATAACGGCGTGCTCCGTCCGCTAACCCGGCTGCGCTTCCTCGATTCCGGCGGCAATGGCTGGTATCAGGGCCTCCAGTTGACGTTGCAGAAACGATTCCGCAACGGCTTGTCCTTCTCGATCGCCCACACCTTCTCCAAATCGCTGATGGAGGGCTACGGCCGGAATGAGGGCGACGGCTATAACCCGAACGCTTATCAGAATCCGCGCAATCGCCATGCGGACAAGGCTCGCGTCGGTTTTGACGTCACGCACAATACGGTGGCCAACTTCGTCTATGAAATGCCGTTCTTCAAGAGTGGCAATGCCATCGCGAAGGCGGTTCTCGGCGGCTGGCAGACGAACGGCGTGTTGACGTTCCGCACCGGTTTCCCGCTGACGGTAACCCAGGGCGCCATCACCAATACGGCCAACGTGACGATCCGCCCGGATCGTGTTGGTCCGGGGTTCGTCTCCAATCCAACAGTCAACCAGTGGTTCAATCCGAACGATTTCCACGTGGTGAGTTGCCAGAACACCGCACTGCCGGAACTTTGCCGTTACGGCAATTCGGGCGTCGGAATTTTGGAGGGGCCGGGCGCAAAGATCGTGGACTTTTCGCTGTTCAAGAACTTCCAGATCGCAGAACGCGTGAAGCTCCAGTTCCGCGGGGAGATGTACAATCTCTTCAACACCCCACAGTTTGCCCGTCCAAATGGCACGTTGAACACGGGAGGCAGCTTCCTGCCGGTCCGCAATGCAACAGGCGGGATTGACTTCCCGAGCCAGGCAAATCAGGTTCGCGGGCCGGGCGCAATCACCAGTCTCGTTTCCCCAATGCGGCAGATCCAGTTCGGGTTAAAGCTGCTCTGGTAATCGGTTAACCAATGTGTGAAAAGGGCCGCCCTTCGGGATGGCCCTTTTTCTATTTGTCCGGGAACTTGAAATCCAGCAGCAGGGACCGCCGCAATTCGTTGTCCGGCAAGTCCCCGTTGGCTCGCCTTTCGTGCATTTTTCTGGTGTCGATCATGTAAAGAATATGCCCGGCGCCGGTTTCGACGTACTTCACGATATCCTCATTACGGATGCCAAACAGTTTGAGGTAGGAGCAAAGTAGGCCGTCGCTTATCTGAAAGTTTAAGAACCGCAGATTCTGCGCGTCTCGCGACCAGCCGGTAGAGAGTTCCAATCCGTGCCTTGTCGTGTCGAACACGCCGGTGTCTAGAAGGAGCATTTCTCTCGCCAGGCTCACCAAACGGGCGATCGCCCACATTGGGCAAAGCAGATGGTTGACGACCTCGGAGACGAAAACAACATCATGGGGTTCGATGGTGAAGTCGACCAGAAAGTCAGAGTGGCGAAACTCGATGTTGCGCCATCCCAGAACGCTATTCGCCCAGACAGCGGACTCGAATTTCCTTTTCTGCACTTCAACACCGGTGACACGTGCCGCTCCTAATTCGGCGAATCGCACGGGGAAGAACCCGTTGTTGGACCCAATCTCCATGATCGACTTCCCGCGAAGATCCGGAAGCAGCGGTCGTATGTACATCCACTTCGGCCACGGCCGCAGCAAACAGGCCTCCTCGCTCGTCAGGTTCCGGCCGAGTGTATTGACTCCGCCTTCATCGCTGGGAACAGGCCATGACCGGTCCGACGTCGTGGAGATACCGTGCTCGGGAAAGTCTAACCGTTGAAACCATTGCCGCGCAAAACTTCTGATGCCATCCGCTACGGGGCCTCGCAGACGCCCGGGACTGAGATTCTCCTGATCGCGACGCAGGATCTCCCTCAGCTCCGCCAAGGCCACACGGAGAGAATCGGCTGAAAACAAGGGGCGCGTAACGGGCACTTCGTCCCCTAAGTCTCGCCCTTGTGCGTAAACATAGTTCTCGAACTCGTATAAAATCGGATCTCGCATCTCATCGACTCACGGGCAAGCAGGCAGCGACTGGCGTCGGGCGTCTACTAATGGGTTGAGGCGCATGCCAGTATAACGCACAACCGGCTAGGACCCTTTCTGCGCGGCGCGAAGACAGAACTGGCGTAGCGCCACCCCCAATGTGCGGCCATCGCCTTCAGGCTGTATCGTGCTGCTTTTGATCTCGATTTGTTGGACGACACGAGGATCAAACGCGACTCCGCCGGACCACGCCCCGTCGGCGCCGGTCTGCCCCTCAAAGATAGTCTGGCCATCGATAAGGATGGCAAACCCGTGCCCCGGCGGATGAACGCCCCAAAGGGAGGCGTCGATACGATCCGAGAGTATTCCCAACTCGCCAGGTATCGTCAGGGAAGCATGGCCGTTGGTCCAGCGCAGCGTGGAACCATCATAGGGTTCCGGCGAGTGGAACCCTGATTCGCCTATAACCCATAACGGTTCAATCCCGATCCGAGTTGGCCAGTTGCTGTTTTCCGGACTGCGGTGGAGCCAACGGACAATCGGTGCTTCGTCGTCTTTCTTATCAATGCCTTTCGGAGCGCGGGGGGCGATAGAGTTCAAAATCGGCGCAAGCAACTGGACATACCGAGACACCGTTTCCTCGCGGAGATTCAGCAGGCGCTCGCTTTCTGCGTCTCGTACACGCAACAGCGTTGCCATTCGCTCCGCCACCCATGACGGCTCCAAGGTACGCGCCTCAAGGACGTCCAGCCCAATCCATTCGCCAATTCTCGCCCGCGTGTCGGTACCGGCGATGATCGCGGGGATACCAAATCCCGCCGCGGTGACGGCTGCGTGAACGCGATTGGCAAAGATGCAGGCGAGCGATCTGTACAAGTCCAGATAATCGCGGTAGGCCTTCGATAGGAATATCCGCTCTCCCGCCGCCGCGAGATACTCAGCGTATTGCTGCTCTTCCATGTCATGGCAAATGAAGATCACTTGTCCCATTTGCCGAAACGCCTGCAGCAACTTGTGCATGCGCTGTGTCCACGAGTAGGAATCGAAGGAGTGAGCAAAATCGTAGTGTCCACCCTTCCCCATAAGATTCACGCCGATCAGGCCGGCAGGTGCGGGAACCGCCTGCTGGCGCCCGGCCGCCAACAGTGCCGGACAGGGCAAGCACTCGTGAGCAACCCTCAGGCGGCTGAGAATCTGACTGGCCAGCGGATCGCGAACAGTGGTGAGGGCAGCCCGCGCGCCAGCACGGACGGCGAAATCCGCGCACACCCGGTCGTCGACGAATGCGCTTCCGTCGCCCCCCCACGGTTGGCAACTGCCGGCGCCGAGGTTGATGAAAACGGGGCCCTCTTGGGAACGGAGAATGCGTTCCTCCCACACCCAGGAGTGCCATTCGGCCTGCGTGGAGCGGTGTCTGCCGGGCCCGTGGTGCCAGTAGACCGGCGCTCCGCTCTGGATGAATATGTCGACGTCCAGAATCTTGTCGGAGATCCTGTCGAATTCGATATCACGCGGCTGGGAGAGCGAATCAGGATCGTGCTTGTTCACGAAGTACGGGCGGACGGCGGCGCCTGAGCGGTCCAGACAATGGCGAATTCCCTCACGAATGAACTCGTCTCCTACGTTGACGCCGAGAGTCGTCAGAAAACCGACGCTGAGCGCCGGTTGAGATTGCGGCGAAGCTGGCAATTCTCAATAGTGGCACACGCACCCGGTGCCCGCAATTTCAGGCGTTATCGCGCCTGCTTCTCTTTCAGGTCCGTCATGATACGGGAGAACTTCTTGCGCTGTTCTTCGTTAAGAACCTGATCGATCCGCGACTTGCTTGTGGCCATCAGGTCTTCCATTTGCGCATGGAGCACCTGATAGTACAGCGAGAAGTCGTCCAGCGCAGTTTCAATCTCGGACGCCTGTTCTGAGGTGAGATTGAGTTCCCGCTTCAGATGCGTAAGAGTCTGCTCCTTGGTGGAATCCTTCCAACCGGCAACAACCTGCTTCGCCGATACCGGCTGCGAGGCGAGCTTATAGATGACGGCACCCGCCAGGGCCCCACAGCAAAAGACGAGCGTAAGCGTCAGGAGGATCTGGGGATTTCTCCATGCGGGCTGTGCACGTCCGATCATCATTTGCGCTCGTATTACTCAGAGAAGGATGCCATGGTCGCCAGGAAATGTTCGCGATCCCGCTGCACATCGTCGTCGACGCCGCTCGCAAAACCCGTTGGCATCGCCACGGGCATGACGGACGGCTGCACCATGATCTGCACGGGGGTGCGCGCCAATTCCGGCTGTTCGGACGTTGTTGCCAGCAAGAAGGACGCCATCAACAAAAACATCGCGCCGGTCGCGTACATAAGACCCCGCCCAAACACCGGGTCCAAGAGAAGACTCCAAAAGCTGGGCCTTCCTTGCGATTCAATGCGCTGCATAACGCGCGCGTAGAAGCCCGCCGTCGGCTCAGGCACTTCCGACAGGCGAAGACTCCGGACAACATTCGTGCAGTGTTGCATCTCGCGCAACTCCGCCGTGCAGGTCGGGCACGACGAGAGATGAGCCTGCACAGCGTCATCGGCGCCAGGCGTAACCTTCCCGTGCAGGATTTCTTCCAATTGGCTCCGTACTGGCTCGTGCATGGTTTCCCTCGTGACCGGTGGGCGCGCTAAAGGGCAACGGAAAGCCGGCTCGGAAGGCCGCCTAACCTCTGGGCGGCTTTCACCAGCTTCTGGCGCGCGCGAAACAGTTTGACCTTTATTGTATTCTCATTCATTCCCGTCATGTCCGCCAATTCTTCAACGGAATGCCCATCCACTTCCTTCAGAAGCAAAAGGTTCCGGTCCTCCTCGGAGATCTTGGCTAAGAGCTTAACGGCAAGGTCCCGCTGCGCAAGATTCTCGTCAACTGGCATTGCCGGATCCACCGCTACACCGGAATGTTCCAGCATTTGGGTGTCGTCCTCTGAGAAGTCGCTCTCATAAACGAGCTTCCGCACCTTCTTCTTCCGGAGGTAATCGTAGCACTCGTTCACGGTGATCTTGTAGATCCATGTCAACAGCGAGCTGCGGAAATCGAAATTGCGAATAGAGAAGTAGACCTTGGCGAAGACCTGCTGGGCGATGTCCTCCGAATCGTTGCGATTCCGCAAAATCCCGCAGATTATCGAGAAAACCTTGGACTGGTAACGCTCAACGAGCTCCCGGAACGCCATCTCGTCGCCGTTCTGCACCCGGCGGACAAGCACGGCCTCTTCTTCTCGATTCGTTTCCACTTTGGCTCTGCTTCGCGTTTCCGCTGCAGCTAGGGGCAAGTCCAGTGTACTCGTAATCCCGCTCATGCCTGTTCGACGGACTGGAGGCGATTCCGGTTTCGCGGTTGTTCGACTTCCCCGGCTCCATTCCAGAATGCCGCATCCCAGACTGGCGCTGCCACATCTAAGGGTGTAAGACTATGAAAAACCCACGGTAATCGCTAAACTGGGGGTAGAATCGAAAAAGGAGAGTGTATGATTCAACTCACTGAACGTGCGGTTGCGAAGGTCAGCGAAATCCTCGGCACGCAGGAGCCCAAGCCTGCCGGTTTGCGGATTTCCGTTGTCGGCGGCGGGTGCTCAGGTTTCAGCTATTCGATGGCGTTCGAGAACAGCCCGACTATGATGGACAGCACGTTAAAGTATGGTCCGCTTCAGGTCTTCGTAGATCAGGCCAGCCTGATCTATCTGGAAGGCGCGGAAGTGGACTACGTCGAGACACTGGAAGGATCTGGCTTTAAGTTCAATAATCCCAACGTAAAATCGACCTGCGGCTGCGGCAGCTCTTTCAGCGCCTAAAGAATTTGGTTACACAAAGAAACCGGCCAGCCTCGCGGCTGGCCGGTTTCTTTTGTGTCGTTCAGACGATTTGATTAACCGTTGCGACGGCGGAGGAACGCGACACCGACCAGCCCAGCGCCCATCAGGACGAAGGTCATCGGTTCCGGAACGCCGGTCTGCGCCGGGATCACTGTGAAGGTATTCTTGTAACCGCCGATGCTGCCATTGCCAGTTTCACCAGAGTTGAACTGAGCGGCATCAACGATCGAGAAACCAGCCGTCCGATTGTTAAAGAACGTGTTCGAAGTCGGATTCGTCGTACCGATGATGAAGCACGACGCGTTGCCGGCCTGATTACATCCGGCGTTCGTACCTACATAAAAGACCTGGGTCGCAGTCGCCAAGTTCACCCCAGTGAGATCCTGGAACGATTTCGTGACGCTAAAGGTGTCGGTACCAACCGGATTGACTTCCGCCAAGCTGATGTTGTCGACGCCAGTCAGCGAGTTGCTTCCAGGAATCGGGCCGCCCAAAGTCGGCAGAATCCAGAAACCCGTCTTGAAGTTAGCCTGCTGATTATTACCGGCCGGCGCGAAGAAGTTGTTGCCGTTTGTGGTGATGCCCGTAAAGAGCACTTCAAAGCCGTTGGCGATCGAGGTCACCGAAACATTGATGTTTGCGGTCGTCGGAATGGTGGAGTAACCGACCTGCGAAACCGAGGACAAGCTCCAGTTGCTGAGCGTCCAGGAGTTCGTACCACCAAGGTCCGTAACGGTGCAAGTCGTCGGACTGGCGGAGAGCACAAAGCTGCCGCATACCGCGCCGAATGAGTTGAGTGAAGCGACGGCAAAGAGCGCCATCGCAAATAGAGTTTTCTTCATTAATTTATAACCTCCGAAGGTCAAGCCGTAATCGTGAACACAGCGTACAGCAGATATACTGCGAGCGCTATACAACTGTCTTAGGTACCACGTAAGTATAGGAGCGAGTGTAAACTATTGTCAAGCTGTTTATTGTATTCACAAATACGGTGGTACTACAGTACTTCGAAGAAAGGGGAATCGGCTCGTAACGTATTGCAAAATAATGAGTTACAAATTGGTACTCGCGTTCATAAAGTGCCATCTCCAGACTCTTTCATCGCTTGCGGCTGGCTTTTTGAAATGTGTTCTTTTTCAACAAGTTAGCTCGCTTCCTCGAAAGGAGTCGTCCTAGTCCATTATCGACCCTTGGTATAGTACTTTCTGCTCCCTACCGCATTCTCGGACTAAGGCTGGTAAGTACTCGCGCTTAAACCTATTCGCCATCAAGTCGCTCACACAGGACTTCGCTTTCCTTAGCTTTCAGGAGTGATTGTTATACATAAGTATGACATTGTATGACTCATTATATCTCCGCGCCTTAGATCGAGTATCTTTATCAACACGTGGTAGTAGCTTCCCGGCTGGCCACCACTTCCTAGTTGTCACGGCAAAGCTGGCAGCGTTCGTGAGATCCTCGGAGGAGTATGGAGCAACTTGGCAGGCTGACCACCGAGCAGCGGAATCCCAGAACGGAAAGAATTGATCGCTCCTCCACGACGGAATTGCTTACCCTCATCAATCAGGAAGACGCCTGCGTCGCGCCGGCCGTGAATGGGGCGATTTCGCAGATTGCCGCCGTGCTCGAACACCTTGTCCCCAGAGTCCGGAACGGCGGACGCCTTTTTTATATCGGCGCGGGAACAAGCGGACGGCTGGGAGTGTTGGACGCTTCCGAATGTCCGCCGACCTTTGGTGTCCCCTACGATCTCGTCCAGGGAATCATGGCCGGCGGAGAACGGGCGCTGAGCCGGGCAACCGAGGCTTCCGAAGATGATCCGTCCGCCGGGGCAGGGGACCTTGTCATACGAGGCTTTACCGCCGCGGACGCCCTTATCGGGCTCGCCGCCAGCGGCCGCACTCCGTATGTCATCGGCGCCGTCCGTTCTGCCCGGGCGATGGGCGCAATGACTGGGGCGATCGTCTGCGTGAAGGATAGTGCGCTGGCACGCGAGGTTGAGTTCCCCATCGAAGTACCCGTAGGGCCCGAGGTCGTGACCGGTTCAACCAGAATGAAGGCAGGCACCGCGACAAAGATGATTTTGAACATGCTGAGCACGGGATTGATGATCCGCCTGGGGCATACGTATGGAAACCTGATGGTCAACGTGCAGCCGAAGAATGCGAAACTGATGGACCGGGCGCACCGAATCGTTGCAGACGCGAGCGGCGTTTCGCCGGAAAAGGCATCGGAACTCTTCGAATATGCGGGCAGGAATGTGAAAACGGCGATTGTAATGGCGAAATTGAACGTTTCGAGAGAACAGGCGATCGAATTGCTGCGGGAGCATCAAGGCGTGCTGGCGGGAGTGCTGAATGGATAGGTTTGTAATAGAGGGCGGGACGGCGCTCCGCGGAAGAGTGGAGATCAGTGGGGCGAAGAACTCGGCCTTGCCCGTACTGGCAGCATGCTTGCTGACGGACCAACCGGTGATCTTGCACCGGATTCCGCGCGTGAAGGACATCCGCACGATGATGGATCTCCTCATCCATATGGGTATGAGCCTCGAAAACGGAGAGACCGGCGCGGTGACAGTAAGGGCCGGAAGCTCTCTCCAGCCCGAGGCGCCTTACGAGGTCGTCAAGACGATGCGGGCTTCAAGCCTGGTGCTTGGGCCGCTCGTCGGGCGGTACGGCCGCGCACGCGTGTCGTTGCCAGGCGGATGTGCCATCGGCGCGCGGCCAATCGACCTCCATATGCGGGGCCTGGAACAGTTAGGCGCCAAGATTGAGCAGACCCACGGCTACATTGAGGCAACGGCACCCGAAGGCTTGCGCGGCGCGGTCGTCCATTTCGACCGCATCACTGTGACTGGCACGGAGGACATTATTATGGCGGCCGTGCTGGCGCGCGGAGAGACCGTAATTGAAAATGCGGCCCGCGAGCCTGAGGTCGTGGACCTATCGGACCTCTTAAGGAAAATGGGAGCGGAAATCGAAGGCGCGGGCACGTCGACCATTCGAATCCGCGGCGTCAAGCACTTAACCGGGGCCGAGCATACGATTATTGCAGACCGCATTGAAGCCGGCACCTTTGCAATCGGCGCCGCGATCACCGGAGGCGATGTGGAAGTAGTGGGATGCGTGCCTGAACACCTGACGGCCCTGACGGCCAAACTGCGAAAAGCGGGAGCGGAGGTGACCGAGCCGGCGCCCAGCGTTCTGCGTGTTCGCGGAACGGGCCGTCTGCTGAGCGAAGACATCGTCACCGAGGAGCATCCCGGCTTCCCCACCGATCTCCAAGCGCAGTACATGTCCTTAATGACGCAAGCCGAGGGCATCGCTATTGTCTCCGAGCGTATTTTCGAAAACCGCTTTATGCACGCCCCTGAACTCGTCCGAATGGGCGCCAGCATCCGCATTGATGGACGGCAAGCGATCGTGGCCGGGCCCCGCCGGCTGACTGGGGCGCACGTAATGGCCTCGGACCTGCGGGCGAGCGCGTCTTTGGTCCTGGCAGGATTGGTGGCGAAGGGCGAAACAATCGTCGACCGCGTCTATCACATGGATCGCGGGTACGAAAAGATCGAGAGCAAGTTGGCGGGGCTCGGAGCCCGCATCCGGAGGACGCAATGAAACATACGCCCGGTTTTCTCGCGATTGTCGAAGACGCAAAGTCGCGGGTCCGTGAGATCGACACGCCGGAGTATGCGGCGCTGCGCAATAGCGCCACCGCGCACATGCTCGTCGATGTCCGCGAGGAGAGCGAGTGGGCGGCCGGACATGCCGATGGCGCCATTCATCTTGGGAAGGGCATCATCGAACGCGACATCGAAACGCGTCAGCCGGACAAGGACCTACTGCTCGTGCTCTACTGCGGAGGCGGATACCGTTCGGCGCTGGCGGCCGACGCGCTGCAGAAGATGGGCTATCGCAATGTGCGATCGCTTGCGGGCGGATGGAGGGCCTGGAACGCTGCGGGGCTGCCGGTGGAAGGGCCGCAAACTACCTGAACAGCACGAAGTCGATGCATCGCCAAATAATGTAGATGAGGCAGATGGCCTCGATTACGCGAAAGGTCTTCACAAACCCCTGCGACATGAATTCGAAGCGAATCATCATGGCGCAGACGACTCCGGCGTAGAGGAAGTTGGCATCCAGAAACTGTCCCCCCGTCTTCTGATAAAAGACCATCCCCAGGTAATAGACCAGCGGCCAATTATTCTCCAACGCCAGCCTGCCCCGCATCACGAACAGCCATACCGTCAGGCCGCATGCGACGAGGGCGAGGAGTTCGATATCGCTAAACCGAAAGGACATGCCTTTCAGAAAGAATAACTCAGGCTGACGTATCCTGTGTGAGCGGAGTAATCCTGAAGCCGCAACAGTTTTTCACCGTAATCGTAATACTGCCATCCCGCATTCCAGCGCAGGTTGCGTCGTAAAACCACCGAGATCCGCGCTAGGGGTGACTGGTAGGCGACCGGAAAGACCTGCGCGGCGGCGAAGGCGGAAAGGGTCGACGGAGTGACGAGCGCTTGCGGCATCGAGGACTGGTCCGCGGCCTTTCGGCCATCCGCCCGGTCCTGCGTGCGAACATAGCCGGCGTACAGATCCACGCGCTTCCGGATCTGCAGTTGCACGCCCGCGTGGACCGTGTGCAGATTGCTCAGGTAATACGAACGGTCCTTGTCGATCCGCTCAAAGCTCGCAAAATAAGCAAGCCCGGTCAATGTGTCCAGGTGTATGTAACTGTATCCAGCGTCTAGCTGCACTCCGGCTCGCGGCATCCAGCCTCCATTGGCCGACCAGCTCCGGCCCGCCGTGGAGTAAACAAACAGCGAGGTGGTATTGGAGTTATTAAAGGACCGGTAATCCGTCGACAGGTTATATTTCGCGGTTCGATACTGCAAACGTGCGTTCAACGCGTGGTAATCCTTGTCGCTGACCGGATAGAAAGGCTTGTCGTTGCGACCGACTTCGGCGCTGAACGACATCCGCAACGGCTTAAACGGCTGAAGGCGAATGCCGCCGGTACCGGCTTTCTGGCGGTTAACCTGCTCATCTGGCCTGGTGTTGGCAGGCAATGCAAGGTCGGTCAGCTCTATCGAGCGAATGCGCCTCTCCGAGAATTGGTAGTTACCAAAGAATCCGATCCATTTCACCGGTTGCCAGGATCCTTCGCTGAAGTTCGATATGTTGCGGATGCCCAGGTTCTGGAAAGAAATCAATGTAAGGCCCGCGGTGCCGTTATTTAGTTCGGAATACCGGCCGGAGCCGTCCATTCGCGTATTATGGAAGCCGGTTTGGTTAGTAAATGTCCACTGCGAATTAGGATGCCAGGTAAGTGTGAGGTAGCCGGTGGTGACAGGCCGCCTGCCGCGGCCGGCAAGCAGGATTTGCCGGTTACGGTCCGAGCCGAGCCGATCTGTCCCACGGACAAACTCGTCAAACAGGAAATCGCGCTGTCCGTCGGAATGCGTGAACTTTGCGTTGATCGTGAACGATTGCAGCAATTCCGAGTGGAGGTGAGCCCGCCAATACGGTGTCTGGCCGTGCACAGGCTCGTCGCGCCGGACGAGCGAGAGAGTGTTGGCGTCAGTGACGTTTGCGCCGGCCGCGGATACCGGCGTTCCGTAAGCCGTGTCGTCCTTGAACGTCTCCCAGCCGCGAGTGACGGAAAGCTTCAAACGCCGCAGTTCGAGATCGGCTCCGATACGGTACTCGCGCTGCACCCGGCGGACGTTAGAAAGGAACGCATATTCGTCGCCGCGGGAGTCAAACCACTGGCCCGTAGAAAGTCCGGCACCGGTTTGACTATTTCCGGAATAGCCAAAACGGAACCGCAGCCTGCTCTGGGGCAGAATCGTCAGGTCATGGTCCTGCATCTGCCGATTGGTCGACAACAGGTGGTTGCCGCCCGTAATGGTGAGCGCGGGGTTAAAGTACTCGCTCGATCGCCATAGCAGATCATAGCGATAGATTGCGTTTTTCTGAACACGAAACGTGCTGAATTGGTAAGGGTCGTTCCCGAGACCGCCGACATTCAGCAGAATTTCGTCGAAGAGACTTCCCTTCCCGTCGCGCGAATGTACTCCTAATGAGCCGCCCAGTAGCCGGATTCCATTGCCGTAATTGACATCACTCCTGTACTTGCCGGAATTGCCGTTCACCGTGTGAAAACGGTACCCAAGCTCCCACGAATTCGTGACATTGTAGTCGCCGGTATTCGTTCCGAGAGGCGACCCGGCAGGCTGAGGAGTCGATGTTGCCAGTTGTTGGGCGGAAGCGGCTGCTGTGATGAGCGCGGATGCGAGCAACAGCCCTTTCATGCGCCGCCTCATCGCAGGAACCTCGAATCGGAGTTAGAACCGTGAATCCGGACGTGGCAGGTGGTGCAGTTCCTATAACGCGGATCGGTCATATTGTGCGACGGAGATTGGAGTGTGACGCCATCGGACTGCCTGCCGAAGCTTCCAGCGCCGTTGTGGCATTCCAGGCAGAGAGTGAATGTAACAGGCCGCTTCAATAGCCGGGCATTCGTGGAACCATGCGGAGAGTGGCATGTCTCGCACCCGTCCACACGAACGGCGGCATGCTCGTAAAGGAAAGGGCCACGCTTGTCCGTGTGGCATTTCAGGCAGGCCTGTTCATTCTGGAGACCAGTGTCGACGAGATGCGGCCGGCGTCCCATTTTCCACGTCCCCCCGCTCGTGCCATGGGGATTGTGGCAGTCCGAACAGGCCATGAATCCCTCATTTACCCGGTGTTTGAAGGGCTGCGAAAACTGTGCCCGGACATCGTTGTGGCAACCGTAGCAGACTTCTACTTGTTTCTTCGCAAGTAAACTGCGGCTGGAATCGGCGCGATGAATGGAGTGGCACGAAGTGCAGACAACGTTTGCCTCGCTGTGGCTGCTGCGGCGTATATTCGCCCGGCTCAGGTCCTTGTTGTGACAGCGCAGACAGGTGTCGAGAACTTGGTTCGGCGCCAATTCCGAAAACGCGACGATCGCCCCCTTACCGCCTTTGGCGTCGACGTGCTTTTTGCCAGATCCGTGACAGCTCTCGCAACCCGCGTTCTCGGGCGCCGTGTTGGCCGCAACGGACGTCTTGTTGTGAGGATTGCGAAAGAACTGCAGAGCAACCTGCGGATGGCAGGTGCGGCAGGCATTATTACCGGCGAAGGCGGCGTTCGGTGGAGTTTTGCCTTCCGTCGGAGGCTGCGCAAAAACAGCGGCAGCGGTAACGAATAAAAAGGCAAAAGAACTGGCTCGAATGGACCCCATGAGCGTACTTGTCAATATACGGGATTATGAGGCGTCATGGGTGTGAATTCTTCTTTGCCCGGAGGAATGAGGTGGCGCAAAAAGGCCCGGCGGAGAGGCGGCCGGGCCTGAATGGAGCATCTACGAAGGCTGCTGTTTTAGAAGAGCACGCCGAGTCCGACTGTCGGCGTGAAGTTGTTTACCCAGCCGTCGCCCCCGCTGCCGCGATTGGGAGCGATGACTTTTTTTGGAAACTTCGAGAGATTATCGCGGAACTCGAGACGGAGGTTGACACGGTCAGAGAGCTGCATCTTGATCCCGGCGCCCACCGAAATAAGACCGGTTAGCTCCGTCGTATGCGTGAGCACAGCGATCTGGCTAAGCGGCTGGAACGCGCGCTCTTCGCCCGTTCCACGAAACATCTTTACGCCGCCGCCGGCGAGCAGGTAAGGACGCACTTTTGATCTGGAGTCGGCGAAATGGAAGTGCACATCATAGTGCACCGCATGGGACTCGCCGCCGAAGGAAGCCTTGGCGCCTGAGCCTGACAGCGTCATGTCATTGCGGAGATAGTCGTAGCGGAGTTCTCCGGAGATCTTCGGGTACATGTAGTGCCCGAGCCAGACGCTCGCGCCGAAGCCTTTGTCGAAACCGGCATCGGCATTACCACCGGTGGCGGTGAATGTTTTCTTGTCGTAGAAGCTACCGGTAACACCCGCACCAAACTCGTAGCGGGGCTCGGCGACGCGTCCTTGCGCCCAAGCTGAGGCGATGAAGAGGGGAATGAAGATTGTTCTGGCGAAGTCGTTTCGCATAACACTCTTCTATCGGCGGACCCTCGCAGTACCTTTATATTCGCAGTACCTTTATAAAGACGAGAAAGCCGCGGAGATTTTATTCTCCGCGGCAATTCTTATTGTTTGTCCGCAATTCTTATCGGTCCGCAAGCTACTCGACAACGCGGACGGACACGCTCGTCGATTGTCCGCCCTGCGCCACAGAAAGCGGAATCTCAAAGCCGGCGGGCGCGTTCCTCGGAACGCGAGCATTAATCTGATAGACCCCAACCTGCCCGGGCGCCAGGCCTGCAAACTCGACAGCCAGACCAACATTTCCCAGCCGGACCGTCGGAGCAATCAGCGGCGTAGCGATCGGATCCGAGCCGCCGGGGAAACCGGCCTCGACAGCCGGAGACGTGTTCCCCATGCCGGTCAGGTAAATCGAAATCACGTCATCCCGGTGGATCGGATTCGACACCGTCACCAATTCGTTATTTCGCGCCCGCACGACGGCGGGGATCTGCGTCTCCGGACCGCTAACACCGGAGCGGAAGATGCTCGGGGCGGCCGGAAGAATGGTCAGGTTAAAGTTGTCGCTGATACCGCCGGGTGTACGAAGAATCAGCGTGACGTTGCCGTCGACCTGATAAGGCATCTGCGCGTTAATCTGCTCGTTGGAAGCAAACAGCATCGGTACCGGAATGCCATTCACGGTCAGGCAACTCTCGCCCAGCGCGGTAGGCAGCGGGGTCGTGCTGCTCGCCTGATTCACGGGACTTAAGTTTGTTCCCATGAGGGTGATCAGGCTGCCGGGCGCAGTGTTTCCGGAGAAGTCGGCGGCGTTCACAATCCGTTCAATACGCGGTGCGGCCACCGAAGCATCATAATTCCAGGGAAGGACGGTCACGCCGCTGGTGGTGAGAGTGACGATCGCCTGGCGGGAATAGAGCGGCGCCACAGTACGAGTGAACGGCCGGCTTGTTTCGGAAAGGATCGGCGCCTCGGCCATCCGCGTCGAGCGCAGCGCATTGCTGCTCGTCATATCGACGCGCTGGATAATTCCAGGGCTCTGTGCGCTCGGGGCCGTGGTCCGGAAACCTGCCTGGTCGACAAACGCAAACCCGGAACTGTTGCCGGAGGACGTTTCAAATTGACGGACCGGAACAAGAGACGCATTCAAGAGCAGGTTACCCACGACAAACTGGTCGAAGTTCGATGCGGCGTAGGCGCCGGCAAGTGCCGTGCCCTGTTTACGCGAGACAGTAAAGGTGTCGACGTTGGCGTTGTAGAGCATCACCGTGCCATCCGCCTGTGCAGCAAGAATCGAGGATCCGTTGGCGCTGGCAGCAAGCGTCGTGAACACGCTGATCTCGTTCTTGAAGATGCCGAGCGTCGGCGGAGTAGTCGCCGCGCGGCTCGCGAAGTCGACTCGGTCAATAGTGTGGACCGGCCCGGCGACTCGTGATGCTACCAGTGTGGCGCGTCCGGAGCTCGCTATCGAGCGCGGATAATGTCCGAACGGCATACGGATTGGAGAGGAAGGCTGCAGGGTTTCGAGATCGAAGACGCTGATGATCTGCGAATTGTCATGTCCGACCATCAGCCAGCGGCGATCGAACGAGATGGCCAGTTGCGTCGGCGTATTTCCGGTCTTCAATGCGGCGACCTGCGAATAGCTGGAGCCGTCAAACACGAGCACCTGGTTGGTATCCTGCCGGAGAACGAAAAATCGGTCGCGCGATGGATCGGTGATCAGGTCAACCAGCCGGCCGGGAACGTTGACGAACATGCCGCGCTGATCGGGCTCTTTGTTGTTAATCAGCACCCGGATAGACCCGGTAACGTTCACCGCCTGCGGTGCGACAATCTCGATTGTCCCAGCCGTGGTCCCCTTCGAGTTCTGGAAAACAGTTGGGTCGACGCGAATGGTGACGGTGGCTGGCGTGACGCCGGAAGACGGGCTCACCGTGACGCCGGAAAGCTTGGAATTCAATTGAAACGCAGTCCGATTGCCGCCCGGATCGAGAATGGTGACCTGTTGCGTACCGACTTGGCGGTCGCAGAAATTTCCGCGGAAGGAGACATCTTCGGAGGAACTGACCACACGAGGCATTTCGGACAACCGCCCGATCGGGATGATGGTCACTCCGCTCTCGGAGACTGAGTACATCGTGGTGCCATCCGCCGATAAGACACTCCGGCCGGACAGGTTTTCGGGCAGGTTCAACCGGCCGAATACGGTCAGATTCTCCGGGTCCAGGATCTGCAATTGCGGAAGCTGGGTGGAGCCCGCAGTGGCAGTGCCCGTTTGGGTCATCTGCGCATAGACAAGGTTGCGCTCGTTATCGAAAACGTGCGAGCCAATGTTCAGCACTCCGGCCGGATCGGGGAACTGGGCCACCAGAGAACCGGATAGATCGCCAAGAGCCCATCCGGAAAGGTGCAGCGACCCGTCGCGATTTACGCTTATAACACGCGGACCAAGCGGTGGCGTGGAAGTCGCTTGAAATGCGATCAATCGCCGCATGTCGACGTCGTAGCGGAATTCGATGGTCAGATTGTCCGTCGCCCCACCGGCCAGGAGTCCGAAAATCCGCGATCCATCGCCGGACGCCGACATGGAGCTCGCGACGATGTTCGATGGGGAATTGCCCGGCGTAACCGGAAGCGCTTTGGAGGTTACACCAGCGATCGTGTCGAGCGTCTGCGTGGAACCGGTGGCCGGATCCATCAGCAGGAACTCCGATGTGGTCACTACAAGCGCGCGGCCATCAATGCCGAACGCGACTCCGAGGGGTGGAGCGCCCATCGCGAAAGTTTGCCGCCCATTGGAAACGAGATCAATAACCGTGAGAGCGTTCGACGGCGTGTTTGGCGCCTGAAAGTTACCGTAATGCGTGACGACAAGATAGCGACCGTCGGGCGAAAGCGCTAGCGCGCTCGGATTCGCCGCGACGTTGATCGATGTTTGGATTCGGCCGTCACCCAGCGAGAGTACCTCAATTCGATTTGCCGTGAAGTTAGAAACATACAACACCCGCCGTGACTCGTCCAACGCGAGATCCGAGGCGAGTCCTCCAACCGCAACGACCTTTCCGACGCTTGCGCTCCAGGTTGGCATCATGCCCATCCAGAGCAGTCCGGCGCACAATGTGGCCGTCTTTTTGAAGCTGACTTTCGCTGACATAACTTCTCCGCTTCCTTACGAATTTTTTCTGACGCCCAACGCGTGATCCAGTCCTGCACTCCCGGCCGGATGTGAGTTGGCATTCCGTCGCCGCCCTCGTACTCCGCTGTTGGGTCCTGCGCGCCCTGTTCGACAATTGCGGTGCATCGCCGGCTCGCAGGCCGGCGGCGCATCCGCAAAGTTATTCTTCTTCTGTCTTCCGGCGGCGAAGAACGATTACGCCGAGGAATATCGCCGCCATTGCGGCACAGACAATGCGAACCATGCTCGAATCCATAACTACCTCTCCTTGATTTGACTGAATCTCCGGCTAGCAGCCGGTTGTGTTGATACTTTGCGCGGTGCCTGCCTTAGATGTTGTTAACCATCGGGAGCAATTCCCGCACAATTTTGACCGCCATGGGCCCAACCGTAACAACGAAGAGCGATGGCATAATGCAAAAGAAAATAGGAAAAATCAGTTTGACGCCGAGCTTCGCGGCCTTTTCTTCCGCGATCTGCCGCGCCTGGATGCGCATGAAATCCGCGTGGGCGCGCAAACTCTGGGCGATGCCGGTGCCGAACCGGTCGGCTTGAATCAAAACCGCGACCAGTTTCTTCAAGTCGTCTACCGCCGTCCGATCGGCGAGGTTGCGCAATGCTTCCACGCGGCGCTTACCGGCCTTCAATTCCAGGTTGATCAACGCGAATTCTTCGCAGATCTCGCGGTGCGCCTGTTCCAGCTCTTTGGCAACCTGGATCATCGCCTGATCAAGCCCCAGTCCGCTTTCCACGCAGACCACGAGAAGATCGAGCGCGTTCGCCAGTCCGCGCTGCACCGCCTTCTGGCGGCGTTGGGATTTGAGCTTGACGTACTCATTCGGTCCAAAGAACCCGGCGGCGGCGGCGGCCAAGATCGCTGCGATCTTGTTGGTTGAGTCCGCCTCGGAGTTCGCGACGGCAAAGCTCATCAGGATCGGAAAAGTAACGCCAAGGAGGATCTTTGCCCCGTATAGGATACGAAGAGCGTTCTGACCCTTGATGCCCGCCCGAATCAAGCGGCGTTGCATCACGCTCACGTCTTTCGGCGACGCCGGCACCAGATTGCCTAGCCGCTTCACCAGATCGTGAAACACAAGGCTCGGGTGAACGGGAATTCGCTCTTGCGAAGGCGACTCCATGCCGGTGACGCGTTCAATGGCTTCCTTCGGCCGGACCCACATTTTCAGCCCTGCGGCGGCGATAGCAATTGCGACCGTCAGAAACACGAGGAAGGCAACTATCAATGGCATCGTTTAGACCTCGATATTCACAATCTTCTGGATGACCGCATAGCCGATTAATTGGAGGAGAACGGCGCCGCCCATCATGTAGTTGCCAAGTTCGTCGTTGAAGAAGAAGCGGACATAATCCGGGTTGGCCCAGAACATCAACAGCGCAACACCGACGGGGATCAACGTTAACGCGGTGCCTGTCATCCGGCCGTGGGCGCTGATCGCCTTGATTCTGCCGCGCAGCTTAAAGCGTTCCCGCATCAGGTAGGCGAGCTTGTCGAGGATTTCCGCCAGGTTGCCGCCCGTACGCTTCTGGAGCATGACGGCCGACACAAAGAAATGCACGTCGAGTGAGGGGACACGCGTCGCCAGCTTCTCAAGCGCCATCTCAAGCGGCATGCCGAGGTTATGCTCCTCGAACGTGCGCCGAAATTCGCCGGCCAGCGGCTCCTGGAACTCCCGGTGAAGCATTTCGAGCGATACCGAGAAGGCATGGCCGGCGCGCATCGAGCGCGCGACAAACTCAAGGCTTTCGGGAAACTGTTCTTCGAACTTGTGAAGCCGTTCGCCACGCTTCCGCAGGACATATAGCAGGGGCGACGCCCCCGCGATCAGTGCGGGCACGAACGCGAACGTGCGGTGCTGGGGCGGAAACAACAGCCAGCCGGCTGCGTAGCCGCCAAGAAACATCCCCAGGCACCCATGCATGAGACGCGCCACTTTCCAGCGAAGCCCCGCCTGTTCGACTAGCCGGTGCAGTCTGTCCCGCAACTCGAGCCGCTGCAACAGACCCACAATAACGTGGCCTGCCGCCGCCTCGTCGGCGTAGATGAGCGCGATCGACTTATTCGTTTTTTTCTCTTTCTTCTTCCCGCCCGGGTCGACAAGGCGCGACCGGATCTTACCGACATCCGCCGTACGGAGCGAGCGGCTCAGAAACCACCACGCTCCCACCGAGATGACCCAGACAGCGACGAGAATAAAGAGGAACATCATTACCAGAGACTCCGAAGCCCGTTACGGCACTTCAACCACTTCATCGAACAAATCGGGACGTAACTTTATGCCATGCGAAAGGAGTTTTTCATAGAACTTGGGCCGGATGCCGGTTGCCGCAAACCGCCCAAGGACCTCGTTATTCGGCCCCAATCCGCGCTTTTCAAAGACGAAGATGTCTTGCAGCGTAACGATATCGCCTTCCATTCCAGTCACTTCCGTGATGCTGGTAACGCGGCGGCTGCCATCCGACATACGGGCTGCCTGCACGAAAACGTGAACGGCGGCGGCGATCTGCTGCCGGATCGAGACGAGTTGCATGTTCGCATTGGCCAGCGAAACCATCACTTCGAGACGCGAAACACCGTCGCGCGGGGTATTCGCGTGGATTGTCGTCAAAGAGCCGTCGTGACCGGTGTTCATCGCCTGCAACATATCTAGCGCCTCGGGTCCGCGGACTTCGCCGACGACGATTCGGTCAGGACGCATACGGAGACTGTTGATCAGTAACTCGCGCTGACGGACGGCCCCGTGTCCTTCGAGGTTTGGAGGACGCGTTTCCAGCCTGGCGACGTGCGGCTGCTTTAATTGCAATTCGGCCGCGTCTTCGATCGTTACAATGCGTTCTTTGGGAGCGATGAATGCGGATAAGGCGTTGAGAAGAGTCGTCTTACCGGCACCGGTGCCGCCCGCGATGATAACGTTCATCTTGGCTTTGACGGCCGCTTCAAGCAGCTCCATCATGCCTTGTGTGAGGGCCTTGCGAGAAACAAGGTCGCTCGGCATCAGCTTGTCTTGGGAAAACCTGCGGATCGACATCAACGGTCCGTCGACGGCTAGCGGAGGGATGATCGCGTTGACACGGGAACCGTCGCGCAAACGGGCATCGACCATCGGCGTCGATTCATCAACACGGCGGCCAACCTGGGAGACGATCTTGTCGATTATGCGTAGCAGGTGCTGATCGTCCCGGAAGGTCACGTTGGTCATTTCGAGGATGCCGCGGCGTTCCACGTAGACCTGCTTGCTTCCGTTAACGAGAATGTCCGAGATCGTCGGATCCTGGAGTAGCGGTTCGAGCGGCCCCAATCCGAAGACTTCATCTAAGACTTCGTCGCAGATCTGTTGCTTTTCGTTCGAGCTCAGCAGCGTCGGCTCGCTCTCGATCAACGTAAACAGAGCCTGCCGGACTTCTCCGCGAACCCGTTGATTGTCGATCGTCGCCAGCGCCTCAAGGTTGATCTTGTCGAGCAACTTGCGATGCAGCGTGAACTTCAGCTCCTGGTACTCGGGCTTCAGGCCAGCCTTTTTCTGGTTGGAGTTCTTGAGCAGGCGCTGCTCCCAGCTCAGTTGTTGTGACCCTTGTTTAGGTTCAATGCTCGAAATCATTTCGTTTCCCTGTTTCGCTTTCGCTCTCGTCGCCCTGTCGATCCACAATTAGATCTATGTGCCAGAAAATACGGGCTTTATTCCCCAAAACCCTTTCGATTTGCGGGCTTGGCCGGCGGTTACTCCAGTCAACTTCCCAGCGAGGCGTTCAATTGCACGGCCCAACTCGGCCTCCTGCGTCAAGGGCTCTCCCCGCGTCACAACGCGGTGAAGGGAAAAATAGTCGTTTGGCAACACTGCTCTTACGGAGGCTCCAAACATCTTTTCGACATCTCCCGCCGCGATTCCTTCCTGTTTGCTGAGGCGATTGACAAGAATGCTGTATCGGATCTTCTCGAAGCCGAGTACGTCCAGCATCTCGATCGCTTTCCGGGTCAGATGCAGACTTGGTAGTTCCGCCGTGGTGACCAGACAGGCTGTGTCTGCCTCAGAGAGAGCGAGAAGCGCCGTTCTGTGGAAAATCGTCGGCAGATCGAGTACGACGAAGTCGTAAAGCTTCCGGACCATCTCGATCACCAGATGCAACCGCCCCGGATCCACCGTTACAGTCACGGGCTCCTCAGGTCCGGGCAATATGTCGATCCCGTTGAAGTGCGCCGTGAGACCTTCCCACTCGCGTTGCGTGGGTAATTCTTCCCGATCGAGCAACTCGACAAAGGAATGTGGATGGTGAATCTTGAGGTAGAACCCGACGGTTCCGCCCATCAGATCAAGGTCGAGGAGAAGGACTTTCTTCTGGCTGAGCCGCTGGATGGCGAATGCGCACTGGGCGGCGAGCGTCGACGAACCAGATCCCGGCTTGGTGCTGGCGAACCCGAGCACTCTCCCTAGTTCCGGTTCTTCGGTCGCGGCGGGTGCCCTAAGCTTCACGACTCGTTCGTACGCGGCGAGTTGCGCGGCGGCATCGAAGGGCATCCACAGGAATTCCGCGGCGCCAGCGCGAAGCGAACGGACGATGGAGTTGCCGTCCTGTTTGGAATGCAACCCAATTACCTGAACGGCCGGATTGCGATTCAACAGATAACGGATCGAATCGCAGGCGAGATCGATATCGGTTTCGAGGTCGAGAAGGACCACGTCTGGCTGCCACTGCCGCAGCCTCATCTCCAGCACCTGTTCGGGCAGGTACGACTTCAAATCCGAAACGACTTGAAATAGTTTCGCCAGAGCGGCCGTTCGCATGAATGCATCGGCAATCTCCCGGTTCGGGGAGATTAAGAGCGCAACTATGGAGGTATCGCTGGCTGGCATCTTATGGGTCTCGATCGTCGTGCAAAAACTTGTACTCCTGGGCCGGTAAATTAGCGTTGGAGCCTGTTCCTAGGACTCCTTGGGCCGGACAGCGACCGCCGCGCCATGACTTCCCTTGGCCTTCTTGGCCGGGTTCTGTTTCCGTTCGTTTGCCGCGGCCCCGGGACCCGTGCCGCTCGCCGCCGGGGGCAGAGGTTTCATAAATTCCTTCGGGAAGTCGATCTTCGGTCGCGGGTCGGCGGGGGAAAGCGGAGTAGTGATCTCAGGGGTCACCATAACAATGAGCTCGGACTTCGACCGATTCTCGGTTCGGCTCTTGAATAGGCTGCCCAACAAAGGGATGCCGGACAACCCTGGTATCTTCGACATGGTGTCGGTGACCCGGTCGTCCAGAAGACCGCCGATGACGAAGCTCTGCCCTTCCCCGAGCTCGATATTTGTCTCGATTTTGCGTGTCGCAAGAGCCGGGATGCTGAAGCCGGCGATGGTGACGGAGTTCGCCAGATCGAGTGTGTTGACTTCCGGTTTCACGTATAGCCGAACCGTGCCGTTTTCGGTGACTTGCGGGTTGAAGCTGAGCCGGATTCCAAATTCGCGAAACTGCACAGTGACGGCGCCGGCGTTCGATCCGCCCTGTAGGATGGGGACCGGGAATTCACCACCGACCAGGAAGCTGGCCTCTTTCCCGTTCGTGGTAACAAGGTTCGGTTCCGCAAGGATCTGAAGGACGCCTTCCGCTTGCAGCGCCTTGATAAAGGCCCCGATATTCAGGTCTGGACGAAACGCGAAGATATTCAATGCATCGGTGATGCTGAAACTCGCGGCGCTCCCGCCGCCGCTGATCTGCGACGGTGTAGGGGCCGGCGTGCCGCCCGAGGTGATTCGGCCAATCGTGTTTCCCGCACCGGTTGACACCAGGTTCACGCCGAAGCTGCGCGCCGCGTTGCGATTGAGTTCGGCGAAGCGTACTCGTAGCAGGACCTGTTTTTCCGCTTTTGGAGGATTCACACGCAAATTATTCAGGACGCTCTTACCAAGGGGCGTCACCAGGGCAAGCGCACGGTCCGCAATGAGTTGCGAACTGACCGAGCCCGTGAGCGCCAGCGTATCCCGCGCCGCTTGAATTTGAATGTCCTCGCTCGGGAATGTCGACTTCAGGATTTTCCGTATCGGATCCAGGTTATGTTCCACGGTAATCGCGTAGAACTCGCGCTGGCCAGATCGCGACCACACGATCAGAGTCGCCGTGCCGTGCGATTTCGCATGAATGAGGATCTCTCGCGTGGTAACGGCCACGTAGTCGGCCACTTCCGGATTGCTCGTCGAGATCCGCCCGATGTCGGCGGGATAGTCAATTACGATACTCTTGCCGAGCGTGAGCTTTAGCTCTTGGACATTCTGGGCCGTGGCGGCGGGCCCGCACAGAACCGTCCACGCGACGAGGCCACAGAACAGCGTCCACCGGGAATTCAACCTTTTACTCATCGGAATCCTTTCCTTGCTTATGCCCGCAGCTCTTCCGGGTCTTGGTACCGCGATAGAACATGTCACCGGGCGCATTCATCTGATCCTCAGATGCCTAGTTCTTGCGAGAATTAACTACTTCCACGGCCCGCACAGTTCCGCGGAACGTGACGATTTCGTCAGGCGGCGGGGGAGGCGGCGGCGCGGCAACCGGTGGTGCGACGGCGGCGGCCACAGTCACTGGCCGGGGACGCGGCCGTGGAGCCGGGGCGCCATCGGATCCCTCTCCGTTAGCCGCGGTGCGTGCCTTCTTTCCGCTTCCGCGCCCGAACAATTCGCCCAATTGACGGCCCGTTGTCTTTTCAATCCCGTGATCGCTGCCGTTGCGCAGTACAAGTTGAATGCGGCCTTCGTTTCCGGCCAGAGTCAACAGCTCGGCCTGTTCCGGGGTCACAAGGACCGTCACTGTGCTCGCGTTAATCGCCTGGCCCTTGGCATCGGGCTGATACGTCTGGCCCGCGGAGAGCACAACGATGTTCTGCAGCACGGTCGTCGTCACCGTATCGTTCGATTCCGGCGGGCGTCCCGTCACGAGCACGTCAACCCGCATCCCGGGAAGAACGAAGCCGGCCACACCCACGACTTCCGTTACACGCACCGTCACAGCGCGCATGCCGACCGGAATGATCGGCGCAATACCTTGGCCGCTTCCACGCTCGCCCAGGCGGCCGACGATGATCGGCTCTTCAAGCAGAATGTTGCTGACGACCGGGCGGTCCATCACCTCTTCGACCTTGGAGAACCCGCCCTTCGGGAACTGGTCGGAAGGAATCTTGCTGACTTTCACATCGCCCGGTTTAATCGAGCCGCCGATCCCAAGCGGCTTGGCCGCCACGACGACATCTTTCATTTCCTTCGTCTCCGGCGCTTTCGCCGCTGGCGTGCCGGCGCGTGCCGTCAATTGATAGAAGATCGCGGAGACCACCAACGCAAATACGAGGCTGACTCCGAGAACTGTGAGGAACCTGCGATCCATGACTTCTGCCCTTTCCTACGAACGTGTGTTCTACCAACTACCGATGCCGCTCACCACGAGCCAACAGCGACGAGGCGACAAATCCACCGCGCAGTGCGTACTCCGCCAACCGTACTCCGCCCGGCAACCGCCAGGCCGGCGCCGCCAGCGTTTCTGTATGGACCTCATGGCCGAGCCGGGCGCCGCGCATCCGTACCCGCTTTCCCGTCCCCGGTATCGTGACTTTCGAATGGGCGATCTTCATATACCAATTCCTCTCCATTAGTTCTTTCGGCCGGTTGGGTGGATTTCATTAGCCCTAAAGTGACCATTTCCCTAGAACTTCTTTCCCAGTGGCTGCACTTTTCGACGTAGAAGCACGGCTTTCTCCCCATCGGCCACCAACTCCCAGCCGGATTTCTTGCGCAGCGCGACCTGGATCGCCCACTCGCGCGGGACTAGCACCGTATCGAATTGAAACTGCTCGACTTGCTCCTCGGCGACAGCACCGCCCTGCATCAGACTCAGGTATACACGGCCCAATTTTTCGCCGTAATAGTCGCTTCTGCCGTCAAAAAACACCCGTTGTTGCGGGTAGAACCGGTATGCAAGATAGTCTCCCCACTCGTCCGTGGTCAAAACGCGCTTCCCCTCGATGTCAGAACGATGTTTCTCAATCAGGCTGATTGGGAAC
Source organism: Acidobacteriota bacterium (assembly GCA_016185425.1). Taxonomy (GTDB): domain Bacteria; phylum Acidobacteriota; class Terriglobia; order Bryobacterales; family Bryobacteraceae. The sequence goes on from JACPNQ010000015.1 coordinate 85,791, forward strand.
TTGGCCTCCGGAAAAGTCCGAGGCCATGCAATCGGCCGATCGATCGCCGCAAGAACCACAGCGGGAACCAGCACCCAGAATGTATTCCTGACAAATCCAGGGGTTAGATCGGAGGAGAGCTTATTGAACGTTCGTAGAACCGACCGGCGCCCGAGCCCAGGCACTATCTCTCGCCACCAGGCGGAGAGTTCAGCCGCGACGATCGGCGTCGCGACGAGCAGGAAGATGGGCACATGCCGCACAGAACCGAGACTGAAGTGGGCCCAGGCGATGACAAGCAGCGCGTCCGCCCAGTTCCCCCTCTTTATGGCGCGATACACGCTAATGAGCGACGCAAAAAGCAGGACCTCGAACATCAGCATCGCTTCGGATCGGAAGCTCGGGGACTGAAATTCGTCCACCGCTTCGCGAATCCAGTCGCTGCGCAAGTAGGAGAGGATGTGCTCATGGAGATGGTAGCCGTAGGGGTTGATGACCGACACCGCCAGGCAGCTCGCCGCCAAAATCCCATAGCGGCGCGCCGCCGCCCAGTCCTTCGCTAATAGGGATCCGGCGGCAACAAGCCCCAGGCAGGCGACCAGCGACAGAAAGCCACCATGTACATTCGCCCAGACCAGCGCCAACGGCACCAGCAGCCAGATGCGCCGCGACTGCCGCCGGCGGTCCGATTCAACCATCCACAGGGCAACGGCGAGAAAAAGCAGTGTAAATACGTGTGGCCGCGCCAAATAGTGAATCGCCGAAGAACCGCTAGCGATAAACAGGATTGGCAATACAATCAGCGGCACGGCGCCGCGCCACATCGCGTGACGCAGAACAAGGATCAGGTACGCGGGAATCACCAGACCGACACCGAGCACGACACCCTTCATGCCAGCCATCGAATGGAGAAACGACATTGCGATCTCCGCGCCCCATTCCCACGCGTACCAGGCTTCCCCCGGTTTCGAGAACGACAGAAAGTCCTGATGCGGAAACGCCCGATGCTCGCGAATCCAGTCGCCAATGCGAATATGCCAGCCGGTGTCCCCATCCGACAGCAGCGCAACCCAGCCGTTCGGCCCCGCCAGGAAGAGCCAGATGATGAGCGAGAGGAACACGAAGTCGGCCATTGATGGCGCCCACCACCTCCGTCCGGTGTCTGTGGCCGGCGGTTCGTCAAGCCGCTTCGCGACCGACGCGCTCAGCGCGCTCAAATCCTTCGCCGCGTCCCGCTCCTTTCGGAGTTCAATTTCCGGCTGCATGCATTCCCATCCGAGAGTCCAATCGGAAGGAATCGGCCAAAACGTTAGGCAGACTGCCGGACTTCAGCCACCGGTTCGGACTCCATCAGCAGCCGGGCGCCGCGCACGGCGAGTTCATAACGGTCTCGCGCGCCGGTCTTCTCGAAAACATGCATTAGATGGACTTTAACCGTACCGGGCGTGATCGCCAAACGCTCGGCAATCTCGCGGTTCTTCATGCCCTGCGAGACCAGATCGATAATCTCCCGCTCCCGAGGGGTCAGGCGCGGCAGGTGGCGCCGGACCGTCCATTGCCGCAGTGTCGGCGATGCCGACTCCTCCAAGAACGTCTCTCCCAGATGCACACGGCGAAGCGCCTCCAGCAGCACCGTAAGCGGTGAAGACTTTTTGACAAAGCCCTTTGCCCCCGCCCGGAATGCGCGCACCAATTCCGCCTCCGGTACATCCCGCGTCCACAGCACACATGCCGTGGCGTTGCTGACGAATGCCAACTCCGACAAAAAGTGCAATGTCGACCGGACTCCGGAAGAATGGTCCATCAACAGGACGGACGGTCGCGTTTCTTCGATGCCCGCGATGGCCGCGCCAATGGAAGAGGCATGACCAGCCAGCTCAAACTCGTTGGTTTCGCCCAGAAACCAGCGCAAGCCGGCTACCGCGACGGGCTCCGACTCGCAAACAAAGATTTTCGGCAGATTCAGCATTCCTCCTTGTTTATCGGCAACAGACGACCGGTCAACACGTCTCCGGTTTACTAGGACAGACGGAAAAAGACCCTACCATTGGCTAAGCAACTACCCCACTAGAGCTCGGGCGATTGCCTGTGAAAGTCGGTCGAGTCCTCCAGAGCGGCCGCCGCGGCCAGCAATTGGCGCTCGGCGAATGGCCGCGCAACGATCTGCAGGCCGATCGGCATGCGGTTGGCGTCAAAGCCACATGGAATGGAAATCGCCGGGAATCCGAGCACATTGATCCCGCGCACCATCCGTGTCGTCGCAAGCCGGAAATCCTCTTCGACGCCATTAATTTGAACGGTCGCCGCCCCGATTCGTTTCGCCACGGTCGGCGTCACCGGCGTCACCAGCACGTCAATACCCTGGAAAAGCCGCAGGAACTCGTCGCGGAACTGGCGCCGCAGCCGCTGCGCATTGACGTAATCGGTCGCCGGCAGCAGCATGCCCTGGTCGAAAAGCGCGCGCACGTCGGCGCCGAACGCCTCTCGCCGGTCCCCATACCGCTCGAAGACGGCAGCCGCCTCGGAGAGAAGAATCACGCGCCCGATGGCGTTCAAACTCGCAATATCGGGCACCGGAACGACGTCCACCTGTGCGCCCAACCCAGCCGAAAGCTGGACCATTTTCCGAACCGCAGCGGCCACGTCCGGATCGACGCGGTCAAAGTAGAAATTACTCGGGACGCCGACGCGCAATCCGTTGATCGACACGCCCTCCGGCGGCACGTACGAATCCACGGCCGCATGGCTCGACGTTTCGTCGCGCTCATCGCGCCCCGCCAGAATCTCCAGACACAGGGCGGCGTCACGGACCGATCGCGTCAAAGGCCCCATATGATCCAGGCTGAAATCCAGCGGCATTACACCGAACCGGCTCACGCGCCCATAGGTCGGCTTCAGGCCCACGGTGTTGCAGAACGCGGCCGGCACGCGGATCGAACCGCCGGTATCGCTCCCCATGGCCATGTACGCCATACCCGCCGTCACGGCGGCGCCAGATCCGCCGCTGGATCCTCCGGGGACGCACTGGAGATTCCAGGGGTTTCTCACGGGACCAAAGTGCGGATTATTGGAAGTAACGCCGTAAGCAAGCTCGTGCATGTGCGTCTTGCCAAGCATCACAGCACCGGCGCCGGCCAGACGCCCGGCAACGGCGCAATCGTAATCCGGAACATGATCCTTGAACAGCAGGGATCCGCAGGTCGTCCGGATTCCCTTCGTGCGGAAGACGTCCTTCAACGCGATGGGAACGCCGTGAAGCGGGCCGCGATCCTGGCCGCCCGCCAGCTCTCTGTCGGCTCGTTCCGCCGCTGCAAGCGCCTCCTCCGCAACTAACGTCAGAAAAGCATTGCATTTCGGATTTCCAGCTTCAATTCTCGCCAGGCACTGCTCCGTCAATTCGCGGGACGACACGGTCTTTGCCCGCAGCGCTTTTCCCGCTTCGATGATCGTCACCGGCTTCCCTCCGGCAGCGGCAGCACGTGGTGTGTGACGGGCTCGGTCTCGAGCCAAATCTGTTCGCGCAACGGCGCAAACTGCGTCTCCAGATTCTCGAGCGGCAGTATCACCTTGTCTTCGGCGGGCACGCCCTTCGCCATCGCAATCGCTTTCCAGTCAGTCATAGCCAGTTTCGCCATCATATACGATGCATAGTGGAGGAAATCCGAATGTTTTGCGACCGTTGTGGGACTGCAGTACCGGCGTCGGCGGCGCAGTGCCTGCGATGCGGCGCGCCATTGGCCGCTGTCGCGCTCGTGCCTGCGCAGACTCCGCGAGGCGCGGGAGGATGGATCGGAGCGGGATGGAACGCCGTGACCGGGAATTTCGTTCCGTTCGCCGTGATGGGGCTCTTCTACCTCCTGGCGTCGAGCGCCGTGCCGTTTCTGCTGCAGGGTCCCGTCGCGATGGGGTTGCAGTGGGCCGCACTGAAACAAGTGTGCGGGAAACGCGGCGACGTCAACGATCTGGCATATGGGTTCAATCTGTTTCCTCCCGCGGTGCTTATCTGCCTCGTCACCACAGTTATCATCGGCGCTGCTTCGATCCTGCTAATAATCCCCGGAATTCTCGCGGCGGTGTTCCTGCAGTTCCCATACCTGTTGGTGCTCGATCGAAACCTCGATTTCTGGGGCGCGATCAAGGAGAGCTTCAATGTCTCGCAGAAGCATTTCGGATCTCTATTTGGATTCTTCCTGCTGCAGCTTTGTGTGATTATCGGCGGCGCATTGCTATGCGGCATTGGCCTGGTAGCCGCCATCCCGGTCGTATTCGCCGCAACAGCCGCCGCATATATCGACCTCTTCGGCCTGCGCGAAGAAACGCGCGCACGCCTTTCCGGGGCTCCCGGCCAATGAACGGCATGCAAACGGTATTGGCGCGCCTGGCCGTTCCCGCCGGTGCTCTCTGCGTATGCGCCGTAACCGATCCCGATCATCCGCCGGGCTGGATTGTCTGCCCTTTCCGCCTGCTGACGGGGTGGCCGTGCCCCTTGTGCGGGATGACACGCGGCGTGGCTTCCCTGCTCCGTGGGCGTTGGGCGGATGGAATCTCCTTCCACCTGTTCAGTCCCTTCGTCCTGGCAGCCTTCGCCGCATGGATCGTTATCGAAATCGGCCAGGCCGCGCGGCTCTGGGATGCCCGCCGGATTGGCCATTGGGCGCTGCGCCCGGGCCCGTGGCTCGCCTTTTTCGCAATGAGCTGTGTGTATGGCGTGCTGCGGTGGTGCGGTATAATCGGAGTTCCGCGCGCCTAGCCCGCGGTTCGCGCGGTACCCGACAAGATGACATCAATCTGGAATGGCGATTACCTCTTCCTGTTGGAGAACCTGATCGTAAAGGACTTCAAGATCCGGTATCGCAATATGTCGCTGGGCGTGTTCTGGTCGCTGTTGAATCCGCTCGTGCTCATGGGCGTCCTGACCTTTGTTTTCGTCAAGGTCATGCCAAACCGGTCGATCGACAATTTTCCTATCTTCGTTCTATGCGGCCTCGTCCCCTTTAACTTCTTCACTGTCGCGTGGAACAACGGCACCATCTCGGTCTCCAACAACTCCGGACTTATTAAGCGCATCCCCGTTCCGAGGGAAATCGTGCCCATCGCCACGGTCCTCTCGACCACTATCCACCTGGGCATTCAAATCGCCCTTCTTTTGCTGTTCGTCGTTCTTTTCGGGCGCGGCATCAACGTCTACTGGCTCTGGCTGCCTCTGCTCTGGACACTGGAAATCCTGTTTGTCTGCGGACTGGTGCTGGCCACCTCCGCCTTCGATGTTTACCTCCGCGACATGCGATACATCGTCGAATCGGCATGCACAGTTCTCTTCTGGCTGGTACCGATTTTCTACACGCTGGATATCGTTCCACGCCAGTACGTCCCCGTCTATGAATTCAACCCGCTCGCCGCCATGATACTTGGGCTGCGGCGTATTCTGATCGACGGCGTATCGCCGAACGGCGACGCCGGGCTGGTTTACAAGCTCGCATTTACCTCCACGGTGTCCTTCGCCATGGGGCTCGCTATTTACTCCCGCATGAAGAATAAGTTCTTCGATTACCTTTGAGAGCGCGGCACCCGATGAATGTGATCGAGTTTAAGAACGTCTCCAAAGCCTTCCACCGCGCCACCGGGCAGCGGTTGCTGCGGCATTATCTGGAAGACCTGCTCGGCAAATCCGATCCCGATTGCTTTCACGCGCTGAAGAACGTCAACTTCGCCATCAAAGACGGCGAATCCGTGGCTGTGATTGGGGCCAACGGCGCCGGTAAAAGCACATTGCTGAGCCTCGTCACGCGCCTCGCGCCGCCGTCGGAGGGCGAAGTGTCCATCAAAGGCCGGGTCGCCGCCCTGCTCGAGCTCGGCGCTGGTTTCCATCCGGACCTCACCGGCCGCGAAAATATTCGCCTCAATGCGTCGCTGCTCGGTTTCAGCCGGCGCCAGGCACGGGATCTCTACGAGACCATCGTCGACTTCGCGGAACTGCAGGACTTTATCGACGAGCCTTTGCGCACGTATTCGAATGGCATGATTCTGCGCCTGGCATTCGCCGTCGCGGTCAATCTCGATCCGCAGATTCTCATCATCGACGAAGTGCTCGCCGTGGGCGATCAACAGTTCCAGGCCAAGTGCATCGACAAGATCTTCGAAATCCGCAACCAGGGACGGACCATCCTCTGCGTTTCGCACGCGACTGGCATTCTGCAAAACCTCTGCTCCCGCGCGCTCTGGCTGGATCACGGACAACTTGTGATGGACGGCCCCATTAGCGAAGTGCTGCAAGCCTATTCCGGCCGCACGCTCCACGCCGCCAGCGAATAGCCGTTCCACCGTTACACTGGAAGCTGTGTCTACGCCGCTCACGCACCTCTCCGAAGAGGAGGCGCTGTTTCAGTCCTCCATCCGCCGATTCGCCCGGGAACAAATAGCTCCACGCGCGCGGGACATGGACCACAACGCGGCCCTCGATCCGGCTCTGCTCCGGCAACTATTCGAGCTCGGTCTCACCGCCATCGAAATCCCTGAGGAGTTCGGCGGCCAAGGCGGCACGTTTTTCCAATCCATCCTCGCTGTAGAAGAAATTGCCGCGGCGGATCCCGGTGTCGCCGTTCTCGTCGATGTACAGAACACCTTGGTCATCACCGCCATTCGCGACTACGCTACACCCGAGCAGCAGAAGCGCTATCTCTCCCTGCTTGCCGCGAACACTGTGGGCGCATACGCCTTGAGCGAGGCGAACTCCGGTTCTGACGCGTTCGCGCTGGCAACCCGCGCAGTGGCCGACGGCGGCGACTATATCCTCAGCGGCCGCAAACTCTGGATCTCAAACGCAGCCGAGGCCGGCCTCTTCCTGATTTTCGCCACCATCGACCCGGCCGCCGGCCATCGCGGCGTCACCTGCTTCATAGTGGAGCGCAACACCCCGGGCTTAACAGTCGGTCGAAAGGAGGATAAGCTCGGCATCCGCTGCTCCTCGACTTGCGAAGTAGTGCTGGACAACTGCCGCGTGCCGGCCAGTTGCATCCTTGGCGCTCCCGGCAAGGGCTACAAAGTCGCGATTGAGACGCTGAACGGCGGCCGTATCGCCATCGGCGCGCAACTCACCGGGCTCAGCCGCGGCGCGTTGCAGCACGCAGTTGCGTATGCCCGCCAACGCCGCCAGTTCGGCAAACCGATCGCCGAGTTTCAAGGCGTGCAGTTCCAATTGGCCGAGATGGCGATGAAAGTGGAATCGGCCCGTCTGATGGTCTACAACGCGGCGCGGCTCCGTGAAGCCGGACTGCCCTACGTCGCCGAGGCCGCCATGGCTAAGCTTCATTCCTCCCTGATCGCGGAGGAAGTCGCTAGTCAGGCGGTGGAGATTTTCGGCGGGATCGGGTTCACCAAGGAGTGCCCCGCGGAGAAGCTCTACCGCGACGCCAAGATCGGGCGGATTTACGAAGGCACGAGCAATATGCAGCGCCTCACCATCGCAAAAGAGATTCTGTCGTAACCTTAGGAAAAGCCCCGCCATCCATCCTCTTAGGAGTCCTCATGCGCGCTTTTCTGATGATCTCGTTTACAATCGCCGCGGCAGTCCCGGCGTGGTCCGCCCCCGCCAAGGCGGATCCGTCTGAACCGGAGCTGCAAAGAATAATCGAGAAATTCGCGGAGAAGGAGAGCGAGTTCCTCCAGGCGCGCGAACGCTACATCTACCGCCAGACGGTACGCGTTGAGGATTTCGACGGCGGCGGCACGCCAGGCGGCCGTTTCGACCTCGTCTCAGACATCATTTTTACCCCCGGTTCCGGAAAACGCACAGAACGCATCGTACGCGCTCCCGTATCCACTATCAAGTTCGTCACTTTTTCGCCCGAAGACGAACAGGATATCCGCAGCGTCCAACCCTTCGTCCTCAACTCCAAAGAGCTGCCGAAGTATCACGTGCGCTACCTGGGCCGCGAGAAACTCGACGAAATCGAAACGCTCGCCTTCGCCGTAAAACCGAAGGAAATGGTTCCGGGCGAACGTTATTTCGCCGGCATCGCCTGGGTTGATGAGCAGGATCTGCAGATCGTGAAGACATACGGCCGCGCCACCGGCAAGCTTAAGAAAGGCAACGACCAGCGCTTCCCGAAGTTCGAAACGTTTCGCGAGCAGATCGATGGCAAGTACTGGTTCCCCGTTCTAACCCGCGCCGACGACACCCTCTATTTCGAAGACTCCGTCGTCCGCCTTAAGATGCGCGTAAAGTACGAGGACTATAAGCAATTCAAGGGCGAAACCAAGATCACATTCGGCGAAGAGGTGCCCTCAACAACCACTCCGCCTCCCGCCCCGCCTGTGGCGCCGAAGAAGCCCTAAGTTGCGGCGTTCAACCCTCGCTATTCCCCACTCGGCCGGTTTTGCTGCGGCATCAGCAGCCCGTGTGTTTTAATAAGTTGTTAACGCTAGTATGCCGAGCCTTGCCATCCGGCTTCGTCGCAAATTGCAGGCGGGGCAACGACGCCTGCGCGAATTGCGGATGATTGGAAAGGGCCTCCTTTCCACCGATCACATCGTCCAGGCCCACATTATTCCGATGCGCCGTTGCAATCTGTCATGCACCTATTGCAACGAGTACGATGACGTGTCGCAGCCCGTCGACGCCGGGATCATGGTGGAACGCGTCGATCACCTGGCCAAGCTCGGCGCGACGCTCATAATGATTAGCGGCGGCGAACCGCTGCTGCATCCCGAGCTCGAAACGATCATCGCTCGCGTCCGGCATCACGGCCGCATCGCCGGCATGATCACCAACGGATACCTTCTCATGCCGGATCGGATCCAGCGTCTGAACGAAGCTGGACTCGATCATCTCCAGATCTCCATCGATAACGTCATGCCCGACGACGTTTCGAAGAAGAGTCTGAAGGTCCTCGACAAGAAACTCCAAATGCTTGCCGAGCACGCCGATTTCCACGTCAACATCAACTCGGTTCTCGGCGGCGGCACCAAGAATCCGGACGACGCCCTCACCATCGGCCGCCGCGCGCTGGAGCTGGGCTTTAGCTGCACGGTGGGGATCATTCACGACGGCCACGGCCAGCTAAAGCCGCTTGGCGAAAGTGAGCTGAGGGTCTATCGCGAGTTCAAATACCTGAAGCAGCGCAGCTTCGCGCACTTCAGCGGATTCCAGGAAAAGGTCGCGCTCGGGCAGTCGATCGACTGGCGGTGCCGCGCCGGAAGCCGCTACATCTACGTCTGCGAAAATGGCCTGGTCCACTACTGCTCGCAGCAGCGCGGCTACCCTGGCGTTCCCCTGCTCCAATACACCGCCGAAGACATCAAGCGCGAGTTCCTCACGAAGAAAGACTGCGCTCCACACTGCACCATTTCGTGCGTGCACATGACTTCACACATGGATTTCTGGCGGGCGCCGCAGACGCTGGAATCGGGCTTGAATCAGCAAAAGCCCGAAGTGGAAGACCTCATCAATATCCAGGGCGTCGGCGGCTAACGTCGCCGGCAGAGGACAAACAGCAGCGCTGCGCCGGCCATAAAGAATGTGCCCGGCTCGGGAACGTTCGTGTAGCTCCAGTTCACGATGTCGTGATTCTCCCACGCGCCGCCCGTTGAAGATGTAAATCCGATAAAGGCGCCGGTTCCGTTCTCCAGCGTGAAGAGCGACCCGAGATCCACATTCACCGACAGAATCGGCAATGCCATGTTGTCGAAGAAGATTTTCAGCAAACCCGGCTGGTAGGTGATCATTACGTCATAGATCGCGCCGTTCGACATGTCCTTAGAAGGCAGCGCAATCCCGAGAGTCGGGTTTAAGAAAGCGCCGTCTGCATCGGGACAATGCTCGGGATGATTCTCGGCATTGCCCAGACTCTGAACGGCGATATGGTTGCCGTTTGGCTCGCAGTAGGACGGCTTGTTGTTCCACGTATCGAACTCGATGGCCAGGCTCCGCGGAATACCGTAATAGCCGATTCCGCTGGCATACAGCCCAAGCGCCATCGGCCCCGCGTTCTGAATCACGAAAGTCAGGCCGTCCGCGCCGTCATTGAAAACGTTCGGCTCCCAGTCCGGTTTGTAGCCGCCGCGATCGGTGATCTGGAATTGAAAGCTCGTGACGAATCCGCCCTGCACGTTCACGCGGTTGTTCAGCCATGCCGCGCCAACCTGGTTCTCCAGCGCTGGCGTCAAACGCAGGCGGTTTGCGGTCAATGCCGCATCCCCAACAAGATTGATGCCGGACGGATTGCTGAAATCCGCGAACGTAAACGAGGCCGCGGCCGCTGTTCCGGCGAGAACCACCGCCAGCGTGAGTCCGATCATGAATTTCATGGAGTCACTCCTAACTTTAGTTAGCCATCGGAGTGTGAACCCGCCCATGGCCCATTTTGCGCGCCGGTACTGGCCATCGGCCCTTCAGGTCCTAGAACTCAAAGAACATGCGCCCGGTCACGCCTGTCCGCGAATAGGCGCTGAACTTCGTCTGATGGTCGAAGGACATGTATACGCCATAGTGCTTGCTCAACCATTTGCGGAAGAAAATCTGCGTCGATACGCTGTCAAGATTCACTTCAAGCGGCGTGGTCGCGATATAGGTATACACCTCCTTGCCGCCGCCCACAACCGCACCCGCCCAGTATTTGCCCTCCTGTCCGTACTGGACGGCCATGCTGCCGGAGCTCGATATCTTGTTGCCCGGCTGGTTCCGGTTGATATAGTAATTGCCCTCAACGATCATCTTGCGCGGATAGTAAATGAACCCGGTGTTGTAGATATGCCCCTTCACCAGGCTGCCGAAAGAGAAGTGGGAGTAGCCGGCGGCCAGCACCAGCCGCCTGTTGAACGGCGCCTTATAGAAGCCCTTCACATCGAATCGCTGATGCGGAAACAGGGAAAAACTCTTCCGATCCGGCGTGAAGCTGAAGCCCTGCGTCGTGTAGAAGTTTTTTGACCAGTTGGCGAAGCTGAAGAATCCAATATTCTGCTGTGTGATGCCCGGCCGAGTCTGCGAATTGAACTGGAATACAGGCGTGAATCGCGGATTGTGGCGTAGCCATAGCGTCGCGTCGGCGCCGCGCCAGTAGCCGTATCCATTCGTCACGCCGCTATGATACGTGCCAACTTCCAGTAGCACGGGCATCGGACTCTCATAGCCCGGCCGCTCAAACGTGGCCGGCGTCTCCTGCGTTTGCCCGGCCCAGGCCGCGGCTATCAATACCGTGGCAACGATGAGTGATTTCATACTGCTCTCCTTTACGCGCGCATCGCGGGAATACGCGTCGATTCCAGCCAGGCCACTGGCGTGGAGAGCGCCACCACGCGCTGCGCCGACGCCACTTTTCCGTTCACAACCACATTGCTCTCCAGCGTCACCACGCCGGCTCCGTAGGCCGCCACCGGCAGCTTGTCCCGCAGGCCGCGCACGCCGCGCGAAAGCCGCATCGCCCCGCCCGCGTGAAGCAAGCCCTGAAAATACGTATTCGGTTTCAACGTAATATCGCCGCCCGCCACGATGTTGCCCTTCACCACGGACGCGGCCCCAATCGCCGCCGAACCATGTGCCTTCACATCCGCCTCCAGCAAGCTTTCCTTCGGGCAGGAGAAGTCGCCCCGCACCACGAACGGCGCCCGGAGATGCAGCGGCGCGGTGAGATGCAAGTCGCCATCGTACAGATATGTATTCGCGCCCATCGAATAGAGCTTGGCCGGATCGTATCCGTGCGCCGCGGCCGTTGTCCGGTCCGGATGCGGCAATTGGACGATAACGGGCGGCGCCACTTCGATCTGCAGCTCATTCTCGTGACGCCCTTCCGTAAAAACCTCGGGCGCGAACAGCGAAAGCGCCTGCGCGCCGGGTAGTAGCTCGATAGAAGTCCGCGACGTAGCGCGCGAATTCACCACCGCGTCCTGGCCGATCGTAAGCTGCTTCACCGCGTCCACCCACCGGCGCACGCGGCTTCCCTGCCCCACATGCAGGGTCCCGTCGACGGCAAGCGCCTGTAGCTGCGTGTCTTCGCCGATGGCGCAGTTCCCCTTCACCATCAGCTCTTTTTCAAATTCGCAGTCGCGCCCGCACGTGAAGTCCCCTTCAATCACCAGAATCTCGCGTTCGCGCCGGCCCGCCGGATACTGCGCCCCGCCCGCCACAAAGATCCGCTCATTGCCCTTGTCGAATACGCGCAGCCCCGCCGTGCTGCCCGCCGCCGGCTGCAGCGTCTTCATCCAGTTCGCGAGCTTCGACCGGAACGACTGTCCGAAGTAATCCTCCAGCCGCACGTAGCTCATGTCCAGTTCGGCCGACTCCCTCCCGCGAATCATCCGCCATGCGCGGTGCGCAACGGAAAAGTGCAGGTAGAAGAGAGCGCAGAAAAGGATGCTGTAAAGGAAGAACGCCATCCTCAGTCTCCGTGCGCCCTCGCATGATAGAGGCCCGTCGCGGACCTCGTTGTAAGCGATGAGTCTTTCGAGCCGTTAAAGAATCCGTTTCCCGGCGCGCCGCGTGTGCGGTGCGTCTTGTACCATCCATCGCCGCCGGAGCCCCAGAAGCGGTTCCAATAGAACTTGCGCAGCGCGTTGCAGATCGCTCCCGTGTTGGCAAAAAAGTTCAACAGGTTCAGCGGCAGCAGCAGTGAACGGACGCGCGTGCCATCCAGCATCGACGCCACACCAATCTCCAGGAACGTCGCCTGGTTCGCAAAGAGCTGATAGCCGAGGAATGCCAGCGCCGCCGGTAGCCATGGCGTCTGGTGTGCCTCCGGTATGAAGAACAGCAGCAGCGACGCGGCCCATCCCGCCACCAGCGTAGGCGCTGTCCAATACATCGCCAGCAGGAACAACGCATCCAGTTTTTCCCACTTCGTCAGAAACTTGGAGCGCATCAAGTCGGGCCAGTAGTTATGCAGGCACTCCGTGTGTCCGGTTACCCAACGGCTCAGTTGACGCCGGCGCACCGCCCAACTCTGCGGCACCTCTTCGTAGCACTCCGCCCGGTTCACATAGGCTGTCTTCCAACCGTTCAACAGCAGCGCGAATGTCAGGTCGGTATCCTCCGTCAACGATTCCGGGTTCCATCCGCCCACCGACTCCAACGCCGCCGCGCGCACCGCCCCCACCGTGCCGCCGAACTGCGCCGTAAAGCCCAGATTGAATCGTGACTGCTGCACGCCCTGATAACCGGCCGACCGCTCCAGCGAAAGCAGCCCGCTCAGCAGACTCTCGCCGATGTTATGCGGCACCACACGCCCCATGGATGCGCCGACTTCAGGATCGGCGAACGGCGCCACCAGCATCTTGATAACGGCGCGCCCAGGGACATAGTCCGCATCGAAGAGCACAAGGATTTCGCCCGTCGCGTGCGTGCAGGCATCCACCAGCGCGGCCGGCTTGCCGGCCTGTCCCCCCGCCCGGTGTAACGGCTGGATGAATGGATAACGTTTGGCGAAGTCGTTGACGATTTCCCGCGTCCTATCGGTGCTCCGGTCATTGATCGGAATCACCTCCAGCTTCTCCCAGTCGTAGTCGCTGTCCACCAGCGCTTGCAGGATGTCTCCCGCTACGCGCTCTTCGTTATGCATCGGGATCAACACGGTCACTCGCGGCATGTAGAAGCCGGCGAGTTCCATCGAATCGCGCGGCCGGTCGATCCGCAGGCGCGAATATCCTAGCACGTAATGCCGTAGCGCATAGAGCAGCAGAAATGCGACAGCGAACGCGATAACGGCATAGGAGACGGCGGTTAGAAGTGTGACTGCCATGAATTCCTGACTCCCCATAGCTCACCGGACGAGCGATGGATCGATAGCGAATAGAAGAACAACACGAAGAGAAGGTCGCTGAGCGTGCCGAGTAGAAACCACAGCGGCGGCATAAAAATCAATCCCGTATAATGCAGCACGCCGAGCATAAAGACCATCCGGACAGCCGAAAACAAAAACCCATACGCCTGGAGAAACGTCACCCACAGCAGCCCGCGCAGCAGGCTCGGCTGCGGAAATACAAACAACAGCAGCAGCACCCACGGCAGCAGCAGCCAGACCAGCATCTCTTGGCGCAGCCAGATCTGGCCGAACGTCACCGATTCCAGCCGAAAGCTATCAAACACCGCGTTGGCGACCGCGGAAGCCGCTAACAGCACAATGAGAAAATTCGCAACGTTGCGAAATAGCGAGAACCGCTGCGCAACGATCAGCAGTCCAACGATCGAAAGGATCAGCAGCAGCCGCGCCCCGTCGCTCACCTCACGAAAGGCTGGAATAGCGAGCACTGGTCCGCTTGCCGGCTCCAGGCCCGGAAACACGCTGATCGGGGACCATCCCCTTACAGGCAATCCCGCCCACCCGGCCAGCACCGCCGCCGCCCGGGAATGCAACTCCATCAGCGGCACCGCGTAGATGACGCTCAGGACCGTAATCACTACCGCTAGGGCGACTCCGCACCAGACGCGGACGAGTGACAGAGGCAGCACCCGTACGCTCCGGTGTGGGTAGATGGCGTCACGCCTCCCGGTACGCCCGCCGGCGGCGGAGGCGCCGGGCTGAGGAGAGTTGTCCACTCTAACCGTTAACGTCATCTAATCGAGTTTCGTTGCCCACCCCTCCAATCGCCAATGGGTGGTGGGTACTGAAAACCCGTACTAAGGTCTGCGGTTATCGTAGTACCGCGGTACATACGAAAAAATCGGCCCTCACCGCGAAGGGTAAGAGCCGAAAGGTTGTGCTGCTTCGGAGATACGAACCGGACCAAAACTTAGTATCGATAGTGATCCGCTTTGTACGGACCTTCCACCGGAACGCCAATATAGTCAGCCTGCTTCTGCGACAGCGTCGTGAGCTTCACGCCGATCTTCTCCAGGTGCAGCCGCGCCACTTCCTCGTCCAGCTTCTTCGGCAGCGTGTACACCCCAACCTGGTAGACGTCTTTGTTCTTCCACAGGTCAAGCTGTGCCAGCGTCTGATTCGCGAAGCTGTTCGACATCACGAAGCTCGGATGACCGGTCGCGCAGCCCAGGTTCACCAGGCGGCCCTCAGCGAGCATGAAGATGCAGTTGCCGCTCGGGAAGGTGTACTTGTCCACCTGCGGCTTGATGTTCAGCTTCACGACACCTTCTGCCGTGTTCAGGCGGTCCACCTGAATCTCATTGTCGAAGTGGCCGATGTTGCAGACGATCGCCTGGTCCTTCATGTGCTGCATGTGCTCAAACGTGATGATGTCGACGTTCCCGGTTGTCGTGACGTAGATGTCGCCGATCCCGAGCGTCTCTTCCACCGTCGTCACCTGGTAGCCTTCCATCGCTGCCTGCAGCGCATTGATCGGGTCGACCTCGGTGACAATTACGCGCGCGCCCATCCCGCGCAGCGAGTGCGCCGAACCCTTGCCGACATCGCCATACCCGCAAATCACCGCCACCTTGCCCGCAAGCATCACATCGGTCGCGCGCTTGATGCCGTCCGCCAGCGATTCGCGGCAGCCGTACAGGTTGTCGAACTTCGACTTCGTCACCGAATCGTTCACATTGATGGCGGGCACCAGCAGCTTCCCGTCCTGCTGCATCTTGTACAGCCGGTGAACGCCGGTCGTCGTCTCCTCGGAGACACCCTTCCAAGCTTTCACAATCCCGTGCCAGTACTGCGGATTCTCTCCGTGTACCTTCTTCAGCAGGTCCTTGATGACCTTCTCTTCATGGCTGCCCGAGGGCGTGTTCACCCAGTCGCTGCCGTTCTCGAGCTCGTATCCTTTGTGGATCAACAACGTCACGTCACCGCCGTCGTCGACAACCAGTTCCGGCCCCTGGCACTTGCCGTGGTCGATCGCGCGCATCGTGCATTCCCAATACTCTTCCAGCGTCTCGCCCTTCCAGGCAAACACCGGCACGCCCGCCGCCGCAATCGCCGCCGCCGCATGGTCCTGTGTCGAGAAGATATTGCAGCTCGCCCAGCGCACGGACGCCCCCAGGTCAACGAGCGTCTCGATCAACACCGCTGTCTGGATCGTCATGTGCAGCGAACCGGTCACTCGCACACCGGCCAGCGGCTTGTCCTTCGCGTACTTGCGGCGAATCGACATCAGCCCCGGCATCTCATGCTCGGCAATGGAAATTTCCTTCCGGCCCCAATCGGCCAGACCTAGATCGGCTACCTTGTACTCGGTGGCCAGCGTATTTGCAGTCGAACTCATAGGTGTGAAAAACTCCTCAGCGAATAGCGTAGCATAAATCCATCAAGGAATCATGATTCATTGATATAGTATTGGAAAGCATGGCGGGCCTCCTCAAAGCGTTGCGGCTCCTGGGCGACGAAAGCCGTCTCCGCATCCTCCGCCTGTTGGATCGCGAAGAACTCTCAGTGGCCGAGCTGCAAGAGATCCTCGGCATGGGACAGAGCCGTATCTCGATGGCCCTCTCCCAGCTCCGTCAGGCCGACCTCGTCGAGCTTCGCCGCGCCGGCCAAAAAAACCTCTACCGCTTCTCCGGCGACGAAACCGTCGCCGGCCTCCTCCGGAAGAGCTCGCCCGAACTCGCCGAATCGCGCGAGGACGACGAAGCGCTCCGCCTGATTCTCAAGAAGCGCAAAGATCGCGTCCGCTCCTACTTCGACGAGCTCGCCGGCCGATTTGGCCGCGACTACGTTCCCGGCCGCTCCTGGAAAGGCCTCTCGGAGATGCTAATCAAGCTCCTTCCACCCATGCGCATCGCCGATATCGGCTCCGGCGAGGGCACGCTATCGCTGCTCCTTGCGCAACGCGCCGAGCAGGTCATCGGAATCGACAACGCGGAAAAGATGGTCGAATACGCGGCCGGTATCGCGCGCCGCAGCGGCGTCAAAAACGTGGAGTTCCGCCTCGGCGATCTGGAGGAACTGCCCCTCCCCGATGCCTCCATCGACCTCGCGCTCTTCAGCCAGAGTCTCCATCACGCCATCCATCCGCAGAAGGCCGTCAACGAAGCCCAACGCATCCTCCGCCCCGGCGGCCGCATCGTGATCCTGGACCTGCAACGCCACGCATTCGAAGAGGCCCGTGAGCTCTACGCCGACGTCTGGCTTGGTTTCACACAAGTCGAGCTCCTCGAGTTCCTCCGCAAAGCACGATTCCGCTCTGCCGACGTCACACTGGTCCACCGCGAGGACGAAGCCCCGTACCTCGAAACCGTGCTCGCGGTCGCTGAGAAACCAGCCGCCTAGCGCGCCAGAATCAGAGGTCCGATCGCCAGGTCTTCATCAATCAGCGGCCAGCGGACCGAGCAGCCCGATGGCGACAGCGCCAACCGCGCACGCTCAGCCTGCGTCGCCTGCGCCAGCTTTTCTGAACATAGCTCCCAGCGGATCTCGTGCTTGCCGCGATGGGTGTTGATGATGAGGTGCGTATCGGTTCCGGATGCTTCCCGTGCAAACACCGTCAGGTTAGAAGGCACGCCGCCCTCCGAACGTGTCGTACCAGGCGCCGGCGATCTCGTCGAAATGCAGGTAGACGATCTTGCGGATCTCGCGCCGGCCGCGCGCCGTCAGGTTATGCTCGAAGTCTTCTTCGGCAACATACTGATCCGCGTGTAGCCAGAACTTGGTTTCCGATTGTCCCTTCTGCGCATACACATGCATCGGCTCTTCGCTCTCGTTGGCGTTGAAATAGCAGCGCCAACCCTGTATCTGCATCACCGTCGCCATTCGCTCTATCCTCCGGCAAGAGTCCGGGTAATCGGGGTCAGTATAGTACATATATGGTCTGGCATGCGCTGCACGAGGGCGAGGGCGACAAGCTGCGCGAGCTCGCCGCACAGTATCATCTCCACCCGTTGCATATCGAGGACTGCGAACACGGCGGGCAAAACGCGAAACTGGAGGAGAACGACAATTATCTGTTCATCGTTCTGAAGCCCATTAACCTGGACGAGGACGGCACACTCGGGTTCGGCGATTTCGACGTCTTCCTCGGGAAGGATTACCTCATTACTTACG
Organism: Acidobacteriota bacterium; assembly: GCA_016185425.1. Lineage (GTDB taxonomy): Bacteria > Acidobacteriota > Terriglobia > Bryobacterales > Bryobacteraceae. The sequence goes on from JACPNQ010000015.1 coordinate 103,691, forward strand.
AAGAGACCGGCTGCCGCAAACTATCGCCGCTCGTCGAAAGGTATCATTCGATCCCCAATCTGGCCAATGATCAGATCCTTCACCGCATTCTCGATGGCATCGTCGACTCCTACATCCCGGTGCTCGACAATTTCGGCGAGGAGATCGATGCGATCGAGGATCAGGTGCTTTCGTGCCCCGAACCGGATCTCCTCCAACGCATCTTCACATTGAAGCGCGCCTTCATCAATCTCCGCCGGGTACTCACGCAGACACGCGACGTAGCGGGCCACGTAATGCGCTCCGAGCGGGAGTACATCAATCCCAAGTTGATGCCCTATTTCCGCGACGTCTACGACCATCTCTCGCGCCACATCGAAACCGTGGAGATGTCCCGCGACCTCCTCAGCGGCGCCCTCGATATCTATCTATCGAGCGTCGCCAACCGCACCAACGAAACGATGAAAGTGCTGACGCTACTGAGCACCTTCGCCCTCCCCAGCGTCGCGTTGACGAGCTTCTTCGGTATGAACTTCGAGAACATGCCCCTCCTCCACCATCCCCACGGCATGTTGCTCGCGACGATTATCTCCTTCACCATCACCGGCGTGCTGGTGACGATCCTAAAGTGGCGGAAGTGGATTTGAGCGCCGGCCGACGCCCATGCCGCTTCAATCGATAGAAGTCCCATAAGGTGCCATGCCCCTCTCAAGCACCGTTTTCGGAAACTTTCGGGATCCACAGGGGACAAACGAGCCGATGTCTTTGTACCAATCTCCGACGGGACCCTGCGGATCCGTGCGCACCCGAGCCTGTAATGCCTGCAACTCTCGAACAGAGATTTTTCTCGTTTCAACTCATTCGAGCAGATGCTGCCAAATGCCGCGCGGCAGATCGGCGAGCTGGATCTTCGGCAATCGCATCTTTCCCGAAAATGGACCGAATCAGTTCCTGCCCGGCCTCGCTCTTTGCACAGGGCTCTCTTTCATTCATGAAGCGATGATAAGCAGATTCCAACTGTCCCTTGGCTTCAGCCTCGGATCGTAATCCGCACTCGGCGAGGACTATCAGCGCGCGGCCCATAGTCAAATGCTCGTCTCAAGCTACGCGCCGCACATCCGCCGCTAGCGCCGCCGAAAGTGTGACGGACTGACGCACCGGCTGGCGAGAGGCAATTGCACGTGGGGTGACCAAACACCCAGAATAAGGTAGACAACCCGGCCGGCGATACCTCGCACGTCCCGTCGTGAGTATCGATGCACGACCAAGGTCACGGAGAAGTAAACTAGTGAGAGTGAAGGTCCGCGACCTGATTCGAATGATCGAATCCGACGGATGGAAACACGTGCGAACAACTGGTAGCCATCGCCATTTTAAGCATCCTACGAAGCCGCATGTTGTGACTGTGCCGGGCAGTCCCAACGACGACGTTCCGATCGGGACTCTCAAAGCAATCGTTCGGTCTGCGGGACTGGAGGACAAAAGATGAGCGTCAAATATGCCGTGATCTTCGAGCGAGCGCAAACAAACTGGGCCGCTTATGTCCCGGACCTGCCGGGTTGCATGACTACCGGACGGACGCTCGACGAAACGAAGTTGAACATCCGCGAGGCCGTCTTAGGCCACCTGGAGACTCTCCGCCAATTCGGCGATCCCATTCCCGAACCATCCAGCCTGGCCGGTGAGATCGAAATCACCACTGCCGCATAGGCGTGCGGGCGAAGCCTTCAACACGCGGCCGGGCGATTATAGCCTTGGCCCAAAACCTAACGTTCGACCCAGCCTCACCCATAGGGATTGCCGCGAAGCTAACATTTTTCGCTTCTGCTCTGCATAATCGGTTACCAACTCAGACAAAGAGGCGGACGGCAGAAGGGGTGGCCCATTGCTTGCAAATATCGGCAGGGAGCACTCCGATCCGTACTCTATTCCGAAATCGGCGTTACTAGTATTGTCAATGACGACATTTGAGAAACCGGACTCCAGAAGTAGTTGCCGTAGGTCGTTCTCGGAGAATATGCGGTGTTCTAGAGTCGCGCCTTCGCCTAAGTGAAAAACCAGGTCGTCAAAAACTTCGTACCTGCCGTCCACGGACTTACCGATGGCTATCGGATGGCCGTCCACTGTGCTTACCGTGAGTGCTTGAATGCCGGCGAAGTGCTCCAATGTAGTCGATTGAATCCCGAAAGGGACAGTCAGAATCAGGAAACCGCCCGGCTTCAGCAAACTATGGAGCGACCGGAACGCCTCCTCAATCGGGCCGGCGACGTGCTCGAGCACATCGCTGCAAATAACAAAGTCATAACGTCCCAATTCATCAGGCGGAGGAGCCAAAATATCGAGCTGGGGTTGCTGATGATAAAAAGTGTTCGTGTAGCGGAAGTGCTCTTCGAGCCGTGACGCGATGACAGGCGAATCCGAGATTCCGAGCGCTCGAATCGACTGGAGCCGGGGGAAATGGCACAGGGGAATGTCGCACTGGAACAAAGATCGCGACAGGATCGAAATCACGGACCGGAGCCGTTGCGAAGAATGACATCTACCGCAGACGGCGCCCTCGCGGCCCTCCCCAAAATTGGATGCGGTATTGCCGAAGCCGCAGATGTTGCAGATAAAACGCCTCACGTCAGCCGTTTCTAGATTATGGCTTATCGCGGCATGTAGGAACGGGCGCGGACTCTTCCGCCGGAGACCGGACGGCGGCACGGCCACTCCTAAGGGCGCGTCCGCTGCTCCAAATCCGTCAAATAAACGAACGCCTCAGAATCAGAAGACCCGCACATCTCCAAACTTGCCCGCAACTCCACGCAAACCCGAGGCCGCAGCTCCGACCCAAACAGCAAACACGCCCCAGTTTCAGAAAGCTGGACACACCGCACCCCAGCCGGTTTTCCGAAAGGCATCCCCGGAATCGGACTCGTAATCGAGGGTGCAATACAACATGCCCCACACCCAACCCGGCACTCCATAAACTACTCCGCAACCGGTGTAATCAAGAACGGCGTCGTAGTCGGTGCGCTTGACCCGCCCTCCGGCTCCACGGACAACGCGATCGCCGCCGCATCGTCCAAACTCAAAGCCCCGGTCTGTAGGTGAATCGCCGACCCATCCGCCAGCGGTTTAAACAGCCCAGCCGGCCGCGGCCCGCCAACTTTCGGCACTACCCACATCTCATACGTGCGGCCCGCCGGCAACGCCGCCAGGTTCGCCGCCACCAGCAGGACGCCCTGCGTCCTGTTGACGAACACCTTCGCCACTGGCTTCCGCTCCTCCGCCGTGCCGGCCTTCAACAACCGCGTCTCCGGCCGCCGCAAAAACTCAAGCGTCGCCTCGCGAATCTCCAGCGTCGCCCGCGTCTGATCCAGCGCGCGCTGCGCTCCTTCCAATTCCCCCTGCAGCCCCTGCCGCTGTATTCCGGTATAAACCAACCCAGCCACCAGGCAGGCGCTCAACCCTATCCACGCCAGGTTCCACGGCAGCCGTGACTGCTGCGGCTCCGCGATCGATACCACACGCCGCCGCAACTGTTTCGACGGCGCCACATCGGGAGCCAACGTCCCTAAGATCGCATTCGTATCCAACGCGCGCCGCAGCCGGGCCTTCGCCGCCGGATCGTTCCGCCGCAGGTCGTCCTCAATCCGCGACCGCTCTGGCTCCTCCAGCAGCCCAAGCACGTACAACTCGTACAGGTCGTTGTGATCGCCGCTCGCGTTCATACCGGCACCGCCTGTTCCAGTTCCGACCGCAGTATCTGCAGCGCCGTCCGGACCCACGTCTTCACAGTCCCCAACGGCTGCTTCAGCCGGTCAGCCATCTCAGTCTGCGACAGGCCTTCGAAATAGGCCAGCTCGATCACCATCCTCTGCTTCTCGTTCAACTTCTCGAATGCGCCCTTCAACTGGCGCGCCCGGTCGCTGTTCATCAGGTTCGCTTCCAGGTCCACAAACACCGCCGGCGTTTCGGTCGCCGTCAACTCAATCGCGTTCTGCCGCGTACGTCCATCCACCGAGCGCAGATAATCGATCGCCCGGTTCCGCGCCACCGTCAGCACCCACGCACCCAGCGCGCCTTTCTGCGCATCGAAGCCCGCCATCCGGTTCCACACTCGCAGGAACGTTTCCTGCGTCAGATCCTCGGCAATACCTTGATCTCGCACGATCCGCACGATCAGCGAGTAAGCGATCCTCCCATACTTGTCATAAAGTTCGGCCAGCGCCTGGGAATCTCTACGCTGCAACCGCAAGGCCAAATCACGGTCACCCTCGGCATCCAGTGCCGCAAAAACAAGTGGAAAGAAAGCGATCAAGCGAAGATCTCTTTAAAGATATTCCCACCCACAATCGTCGGCCTCTCGGCGCGTCCATTGTGTTGGTAAGTCATCTGCAGATGGTCCATCCCCAGCGAGTACAGGATGCTCGCATGAATATCATGCACATGGCACGGCTTCTCCACCGCGCGCAAGCCGATTTCGTCCGTCGTGCCGACATACTGCCCGCCCTTGGCGCCGCCGCCGGCCATCCACATCGTAAAGCCCCACGGGTTATGATCGCGCCCGTTGCCTTTCTCGTTGAACGGCGTGCGGCCGAATTCGCCGCCCCACACCACCAGGGTGTCCTGCAGCAACCCGCGCTGCTTCAAATCCGTTAGCAGCCCGGCGATCGGCTTATCCGACACCCGGCACCACTTGCCGTGATTGCCCTCGATATTCGAATGGGCGTCCCAGCCCGAGCCGGACCCGCAATACAGCTCGACAAAGCGCACACCGCGCTCCACCAGCCGCCGTGCCAGCAGGCAGTTGTGCCCGAACTGCCGCGTATCTTCCGAATCCATCCCGTACAGCGACTTCGTCGCCTCTGTCTCATTCGCGATATCGACAGCCTCCGCGCCAGCCGACTGCATCTCATACGCCAACTCGAACGAGCGCACACGCGCATCGAGGTCGGTGTCTTCCGTCTTATCCGCGCCCCAATGTTCATTGAGCTGCTTCAACAGGCTCAGGCGGCTCCGCTGCCGTTCATCGGTAACGCCCTCAGCGGGCTTCAAGTTCAGAATCGGCGTATCGCCCTGCCGGAACTGCGTGCCCTGATACGATGCCGGCAGAAATCCAGCACTCCAATTCTTCGGCCCGCCGACTACTTCCTTGTCATCGGTCAACACTACGAACGTCGGCAGATTCTTATTCGCCGCACCCAGCCCGTAGGTTACCCATGCGCCCAACGCCGGACGCCCAGCCAGAATATCGCCAGTGTTCATCTGGCAGACCGAACCGACATGATTCAAACCGTTCGCCCAGCACGATCGAACGATCGTCATCTCGTCGACATGCTGCGCGATATGCGGGTACCACTCGCTCACCCACAGACCGCTCTGCCCGTGTTGCTTCCACGTACGCGGAGAAGCCATCAACGTGTTGCCGCCCGTGCCCATCGCGGTGATCGGCTTGCCGAAACTCGCCGGCATCGGCTGCCCGGCCAATTTGTTCAACTCCGGCTTCGGGTCGAAAAGGTCGATGTGACTCGGTCCGCCTTCCATAAAGAGCCAGATCACCGACTTTGCCTTCGCCGGAAAATGCGGCTTCTTCGCCGGCGTGGCACCCTCCGCCAACATGCTTCCCAGCGCAATCGCACCCAGCCCGGACCCCGCCCGCGCAAAGAATTCGCGGCGGTTGGAGACGTTCCAGTGATGTCGCAATTTCCTGTTCATGTTAGTTCACGTAGAGGAATTCGTTAGTAGATAGCAGCGTCTGGCAAAGGTCGGCCCAAGCCTGGGCTTCATCGCCGGTCAACTTCGTCTGCCGGTCCAGAAACTCTCGTGCATCGGCGCGCTCTTTGTCACCCGGCGTCCGCTGCAACGCCAGCTTCCAGGCGCGATCGAGCATCCCGTCCACCGACTGGCCGCCATCGTTGCGAACGCGTTCGGCCAAACTCCGCGACCAATCCGTTACCAACTTGCTGTTCATCAATTCGAGCGACTGCGCCGGGTTGATCGTCATGTTCCGGCGCGCGCAGCTCTCATGCGTATCCGGCATATCGAATGCCTCAAACATCGGATATCGCGTATTGCGCCTCACAAAAACATATACGGAGCGCCGGTCCGCTTCGGATGTCTCTTCCTTCGATTTCCATCCGCCGCGCGTCACAACGCCGGCCGGCAGGGGCGGAAACACCGGTGTTCCGTACATCTTCGTGTTCAACCGCCCCGACACCAGCAGCATCGAATCGCGAACGGCCTCGCCTTCCAGCCGGTGCCGCGAGTACTTCCACCACAGCTTGTTTTCCGGATCCTTCTCCGCATTCGCCGCATTGCTCGCACTCGACTGCTGCCACACCGCCGACATCATGATCTTCTTGTGCAGCTTCTTCAAGCTCCAACCCTCGGAGATGAACGACCCCGTCAAGCTGTCGAGCAGGGCAAGGTTCGTCGGCCGCTCTCCCATCAATCCAAAATCGCTCGGCGAACCGGAAATTCCGCTTCCGAAGTGATAGTGCCAAACCCGGTTGACCATCACGCGCGCCGCCAACGGATTCGTTGGGCTCGCAATCCAGTTGGCCAATGCAGTCCGGCGTCCTCCGGCGAGCGAAGCGTCGCTCGGATCGAGAATCGTCAGAAACCCCGGCGCAACTTCATCGCCAGGCGCGTCATAGTTGCCATTCTTCAGAACATAGGTCTTCGGTGATTCCGTCGGCATGTCGGCCAGCGTTTGCGCCATCGGCAGTTCGGCCGGTTTGATCGCGTCGAACGTGTGCAGTTGTTTGCTCAACTCGGCGTAGCGCTTCGCCGGTGCGCCCTTCAGCGCCCTTGCCATCTCCTCATCGGTGAATTCGATCTGCGCCTTCGCCTTCATGAACATGTGCCACTGCAGCGGGGAGCGCTTGGCAGGGTCCATAGTGATCGTTTCCTGAATCTCTTCCGGGAATCGCGACAGCCGCTCTGCAAAGCGCGCCTTCCGCGGCACCTGCAGCAACTGGTCCATCTCGGCGCGGATCGTCTCCGTCTTCCCGTCCCATTCCGCCTTCTGCGCCTTCCAAGCCGCCAGTTCCGGCCCGGACATCAGCACCGCTTCGTCTTCGATGCGCGTGTTGGCGTAGAACGCCTGTAGCCGGTAATAATCCTTCTGCAGAATTGGATCGAACTTGTGGTCGTGGCACTTCGCGCAGCCATAAGTCAGGCCGAGAAACACCGATCCCGTCGTATCGGTAATATCGAAAAGCAGCTCCTGCCGCCGCTGCCGGATGTTGGCGGCGTTCGACTCGTCGGGGAAGTGCCTGTTAAAGCCAACGGCGACCTTCGCGTCGATGTCGTTCGGATACAACTCGTCTCCGGCGATCTGCTCTTTTACAAATCGGTCATACGGTTTGTCCGCGTTCAAGCTTCGGATCACGTAGTCCCTGTAGCGCCACACGTTCGGCCGTGTCTCGTCGGACTTGAATCCTTCCGAATCGGCATAGCGCGCCAGATCCAGCCAGTGCCGCGCCCAACGCTCGCCGTAGTGCGGCGATGCGAGAAGCCGGTCAACCACTTTCTCGAACGCATTGGCCGAGGAATCGCTTAGGTAGGCCTGCGTCTCGCCGGGCGTGGGCGGGAGACCTGTCAGTACCAGCGACGCGCGCCGCAGCAGCGTGACCTTGTCCGCTTGCGGGTTCGGACGAACGCCCTTTTCCGCCATCTTAGCGAACAAAAACCGGTCGATCTCCGTCTTCGCGCCAACTGCCTCCGGTGCCGGTTCAACGTGCACTGGCTGAAATGCCCACCACTTCTTCTGCATGGGCGTAAACTCTTTTCGCTGGCCGGATTCAGCGAATGCGGCGACAAAAGCGCCTGCGGCAAAAAGGGCGATGAGTAGTCGCATAGAGACACTTCCCCTTACTAGGAGAGTGCCCTAAATATATCAGTTCACGCCCCCCTATGGGAGCTTCGAATCCCCCATTAACCACTGATCCACCCCGCGCGCCGCCTTCCGGCCTTCCGCAATCGCCCAGACCACCAGCGATTGCCCGCGCCGCATGTCACCCGCCGCGAACACACCGTCCACCGACGACATGTACGAATCGTTCGTTTTCACATTGCCGCGGCTATCGAGTTCCACACCAAGGTCCGCCAGCAATCCCTGCTTGACCGGCCCGGTGAAGCCCATCGCCAACAGCACCAGATCCGCCGCGAACTCCTGCTCGGTGCCGGGTATCGGCGTGAACGTCGGTGGCGGCCCCACTCGCATCGTCCTCAACGCCTTCACGTTGCCGTTCCCGTCATCGACAAACTCCGTCGTCGAGATCGCGAACTCCCGAATACCGCCCTCTTCATGCGAACTCTCGGTCCGCATCATGATCGGCCACAACGGCCACGGCGTGTTCGGGCTGCGATCATCCGGGGGCCGCTGCATTAGCTCAAACTGATGCACGCTGCGCGCTTTCTGCCGGTGCGACGTGCCAAGGCAATCCGCGCCCGTATCGCCGCCGCCGATGATGATCACGTCCTTACCGGCCGCCGTGGTCTGATTCTCGACCAAATCACCAGCTACCTTATGGTTCTGCTGCGGCAGGAAATCCATCGCGTAATGGATGCCATTCAAACTGCGCCCTGGAATCGGCAGATCGCGCGACGCTTCCGCGCCGCCCGACACCAGAATCGCATCGAACTTCGCGCGCAACTCCTCCACGGGCACCGTCACGCCCACGTGGGCGTTGACAACGAATTCCACACCCTCGGCTTCCATCTGCGCCGCGCGCCGGTCGATCAGGTGCTTCTCCATTTTGAAGTCCGGAATCCCGTAGCGAAGCAGGCCGCCCACGCGATCGGCCTTCTCATACACCACCACCGAATGCCCCGCGCGATTCAGTTGTTGTGCCGCGGCCAAACCGGCTGGACCGCTGCCGACAACCGCAACGTGCTTACCCGTGCGAACTTCCGGCGGCTCCGGCTTGATCCAGCCTTGCTCGAATGCGTAGTCGATAACCGATCGTTCAATCAGCTTGATCGCCACCGGCGGCTCGTTGATCCCAAGCACGCACGCCGCCTCGCAAGGCGCCGGACACACCCGGCCCGTAAACTCCGGAAAGTTGTTCGTTGAGTGCAGCACGCGAATCGCGTCCTTCCAGCGATCGCGATACGCCAAATCGTTCCAGTCCGGGATAATATTGTTCAGCGGGCAGCCCGTATGGCAGAACGGGACGCCGCAATCCATGCAGCGCGCTCCCTGCGTGCGGACTTTTTCGTAGCTGAACGGCTGATAGATTTCGAACCAGTCGTTGACGCGCTCTTCCACCGGCCGGCGCGTCGCCACTTCCCGCTGATACTCAATGAACCCGGTTACCTTACCCATGCAGCACCTGTTCTCCCTGCGTCGCGGGAACGAAATATGGCTTCTCGCGCTTGGCCACACCAAGCACGCGCTTGTACTCGTGTGGGAATACTTTTACGAACCGCCCCAGCATGTCGCCCCAGTTCTCGAGGATCCACTTGCCGCGCGGGCTCGCCGTGTACTCCACGTGCCGCTCGATCAAGTTGCGTAGTGCGTTGATGTCGCTCGTGCTCTCCACTGGCTCCAGATCCACGCCCGCCCGGTTGCAGCGCGTGTTGCAGAACTCGCCCGATTCATCCAGCACGTAAGCGATGCCGCCGCTCATCCCGGCCGCGAAGTTCTTGCCCGTGTCGCCCAGAATCACCACCAGGCCGTTCGTCATGTACTCGCACCCGTGATCGCCAACGCCTTCCACTACTGCCGTCGCGCCCGAGTTCCGCACCGCGAACCGTTCGCCGGCCATGCCGTTGAAGAAGCACTCGCCACTGGTCGCGCCGTAGAGCACAACGTTGCCAACCAGGATGTTGTGCTCCGGAATGAACGACGCCGTACGTGGCGGGTACACCACCACGCGGCCTCCACTCAGTCCCTTGCCGACGTAATCGTTCGCGTCGCCTTCGAGCTCGAGGTTGATACCGTTCGCCAGGAATGCGCCGAAGCTCTGTCCCGCCGAGCCGTTGAATTTGATCTGCACCGTGTCGGCCGGCAAGCCTTCCGATCCGTAGCGCTTCGCCACTTCTCCGGATAGCATCGCGCCTACTGTCCGGTGCACGTTCCGGATCGGCAGCACGAATTCCACCGGCGTCTTGTTTTCGAGTGCGTCTTGCGCAAGCTCAATCAGCTTGTGATCGAGCGCATCTTCCAAACCATGATCTTGCGACGTCACGCAGCGCCGGCCGACCTTCTTCGGCACCGGCGGGTTGAACAGGATCGACGACAGGTCGAGGCCCTTCGCCTTCCAGTGGTGCTGCACGTCGCGCATTTCGAGCATGTCGACGCGGCCCACCATCTCATCAAACGTCCGGAAGCCGAGCTGCGCCATGATCTCCCGCACTTCCTCGGCGATGAAGAAGAAGAAGTTGATCACATGCTCCGGCGTACCCATGAACTTAGCCCGCAGCGCCGGGTCCTGCGTCGCAATCCCGACAGGGCAAGTGTTCAGATGGCACTTGCGCATCATGATGCAGCCCATCGCCACCAGCGGCGCTGTCGAGAAGCCGAACTCTTCCGCGCCGAGCAGCGCGCCGATCACGACGTCGCGGCCCGTCTGCAATTTGCCGTCGGTCTGTACGCGAATGCGCGAACGCAGATCGTTCATCACCAGCACCTGCTGCGTCTCCGCCAAGCCCAGTTCCCACGGAATGCCCGCGTGCCGCAGGGAGGTCAGCGGTGAAGCGCCCGTACCGCCGGAGTCGCCAGCGATCAGCACTAAATCGGCATGTGCTTTCGACACGCCAGCGGCCACCGTGCCGACGCCGACTTCGGACACCAGCTTCACCGAAATCCGCGCTTTCGGATTTACGTTCTTCAGATCGTAGATCAACTGCGCCAGATCTTCGATCGAATAGATGTCGTGATGCGGAGGGGGTGAAATCAGCCCGACACCGGGAATCGAGTGCCGCACTTTCGCGACAAACTCATCCACCTTATGGCCCGGCAACTGACCGCCTTCTCCAGGTTTCGCACCCTGCGCCACTTTGATCTGCAGCTCATCGGCGTTCGTCAGATAGTTCGCCGTCACACCGAACCGGCCGCTTGCCACCTGCTTGATCGACGAGCGCTTCGAGTCGCCGTTCGGCAACAATTTGAAACGCGCCTCGTCCTCGCCGCCTTCACCTGTGTTCGAACGTCCGCCCATGCGGTTCATTGCTATCGCCAGCGTTTCGTGCGCCTCTTTCGAAATCGATCCGAAGCTCATCGCGCCGGTCGCGAAGCGCTTCACGATCTCCTTTGCCGGCTCCACGTCGTCGAGCGAAATCGGCGTGCCCTGTTTGAACTGCATCAACCCGCGCAGCGTGCACAATTGCTCGTTCTGCTCGTTGATCAGCTTCGAGTATTCCTTAAACGTCGCGAAGCTCTCGTTGTTCACGGCGTGCTGCATCTTGCTGACGGTCTGCGGATTCAGCAGGTGATACTCACCGCGTACGCGGTACTGATAGTTGCCGCCTGGCGTCAATTCCAGATCCGCTTCGGTCAGCGGATGGAACGCGTGCTCATGCTTCATCTTCGCTTCGCGCGCCAGCACTTCCAGCCCGACGCCCTCAATCCGCGACGCCGTTCCCGTGAAGTACTTGTCGACCAGCGATTTGTTCAAGCCGATGGCTTCGAAGATTTGCGCGCCGCGATAGCTTTGCAGCGTGGAGATGCCCATCTTCGAGAAGACCTTCAAAAGGCCCTTATTTACGGCCTTCTTATAGTTCTTCAACGCCGTCTCAAACGGGATGTTCAGCAGTCCCTTCATCGCCATGTTTTCGAGCGTTTCAATCGCAAGATACGGGTTCACCGCGCTCGCGCCGTAACCGATCAACAGGCAGAAGTGCATTACTTCGCGCGGCTCGCCGCTTTCGACGATCAGCGCCACCTGCGTACGCGACCCTTCGCGGATCAAGTGGTGGTGAACCGCTGTCAACGCCAGCAGCGCCGGAATCGGCGCCGAGTCGGCGTCCACGCCGCGATCGGAGAGAATCAACAGCGAATAGCCAGCCTGAATCGCCCAGCTCGCGCGTTTACACAGCGAATCGAGAGCCCGCTCCAGTTCCACCTCTCCGCCATGCACATTGTAGAGCACCGGTAGCGTATAGGCGAGGAAGTCTCCCCAGCTCACGCGGCGCAGCTTTTCCAGGTCGCGGTTGGTCAACAGCGGATGTTCCAGCTTCAGCAGATGACTGTGCTGCGGCGTCTCTTCCAGCACGTTCCGCTCCGTGCCGATGTAGCTGGTCAACGACATCACCAGCTCTTCGCGAATCGGGTCAATCGCCGGATTCGTCACCTGCGCGAAAAGTTGTTTGAAGTAGTGGAACAGGGACTGCGGCTTGTCGGAGAGGCAGGCGAGCGGCGTGTCCGTGCCCATCGAACCGATCGGCTCCTCGCCCTTCTCCGCCATCGGCGCCATGATCGTCTTCAGATCTTCGTCGGAATAGCCAAACGCTCGCTGCCGTAGCAGCAGCGTGCCGTGATCGGTCGCATACACGCGCCCCGGCTCCGGCAAACGATCGAGCGTAATCTGGTTGTCCTTGATCCACTGTCCGTACGGTTGCCGTTCCCACAGCGACCGCTTCACTTCCTCGTCCGGTATGATGCGCTTCTGATCGATATCGACGATCAGCATCTTGCCCGGCTGTAAGCGGCCCTTAAACTTGACGTCTTCCGGCCGCACCGGCAGCACGCCCGTTTCGGAAGCGACGATCAGCAAACCGTCTCTCGTAACCAGGTAACGCGACGGCCGCAAGCCATTCCGGTCGAGCGTCGCGCCAACGACACGCCCATCGGTAAACGCCACCGCGGCGGGTCCATCCCATGGCTCCATCAACGACGCATGGAACTCGTAGTAGGCCTTCTTGTCCAGATCCATCGTCGTGTCCGCGTCCCACGCTTCCGGGATCAACATCGACATCACGTGTGGAATGCTGCGGCCCGAGAGATAGAGCAGCTCAACGGCGTTATCGAGAGTGGCGGAATCACTGCCACCAGGCTCGATGATCGGGATGATCTTCTTCAGATCGTTGCCCCACACACCGGACGACATTACCGCCTGCCGCGCCGCCATCCAGTTCGCGTTCCCGCGCACCGTGTTGATCTCGCCGTTGTGGCAGAGATAGCGGAAAGGATGCGCCAGCGGCCAGGTCGGGAAGGTGTTGGTGGAGAACCGCTGGTGCACCATCGCGAGCGCCGAAATACACTCGGGATCGGCAAGGTCTTTGAAGAATTTCTGGATTTGCGGCGCCAGCAGCAGGCCCTTATAGATGATCGTGCGGCAGCTCAGCGACGGGACATAGAAAAAGTCCTTGTCGCGAATATCCGAGGCGCGAATCTCGTGCTCCACGCGCTTCCGGATCACGTAGAGCTTCCGCTCCAGGCCGATCTCGCTCATCCCGCTCGCGCCGCGGACGAAGATCTGTTCAATGTATGGTTGCGACGCACGCGCCACGCGGCCAATCGCGTCCACGTTCAGCGGTGTATCCCGCCACCCAAGAACTTCGAGCCCCTCTTCCCGGATAACCCGTTCAAAAACGCCTTCCACCTGCAGTCGCGCGGTTCTCTCTACAGGCAAAAAGACCAATCCAGCGCCGTATTGACCCGCCGGCGGCAAGGTGAATCCTTCTTTCGCGCACTCCCGCAGGAAGAATTCGTGCGGAATCTGAATCAGCAACCCCGCCCCATCACCTGTTTCCGGATCGCACCCGCACGCCCCGCGATGCGTCAGGTTGATAAGGATCTGAACACCCTTCGTAATAATGTCGTGCGACTTGTGTCCGTGGATATTCACCACGAACCCAATCCCGCATGCGTCTCGTTCATTCGCCGGGCTGTAAAGGCCCTGCGCCGGAGGAAGACCGCGAACCGCTTGGAATTCGTCTTGAGAGTTGGACATGAAGGAAACCTCGACGGGGGGATTCCACTTAGAATAGCCGGAGTGTTAGTATTAGTCAATCCGGAATAGAGCAAATCTCTAAATCAGTTTAGCTAATAGTATAAGGATTAGGAAAATCGAATCGAATCGCTATTGACATAAGAATATCTTATGATATCCTTCCTGAAGTGAACTTCGAACACTTGAAGCTCTTTCGCGACATCGCACAATCCCGCAGTGTCAGCCGAGGTGCTCAATTGAACGAGGTCAGCCAGTCGGCGGCCTCCCAGCACCTGCAGGAACTCGAAAAGAATCTTTCGGTTAGCCTGCTCGATCGTTCGACACGTCCGCTCGTCCTTACCGCCGCCGGACGGCTTTATTACGAACTCTGCCGCGACGTTTTGCGCCGCAAAGAGGAATTTGACACATCTCTCGGCGGCCTGCTTCACGGCGTCGAAGGCATCGTCCGCGTCGCCAGCATTTATTCGGTAGGCTTATCGGAGATGTCCCGCCTGGAGGCGGAATTCCAGAGCCGCTGGCCCGGCGCCGTACTCCGTGTGGACTACCTTAGGCCCGAAAAGGTCTACGAACATGTCTCCGGAGAGCAAGCCGACCTTGGCCTGGTCAGCTACCCGGAGCCCACTAAGGAGATCGCCGTTATCCCCTGGCGTGAGGAGGAGATGGTCCTCGCCTGTGCTCCTTCCCACCCTCTCGCCGGTCTTCCCCGCCTGTCGATCCGGGCACTCGAAGGCGTCGACTTCATCGGCTTCGACGACGATCTGCCCATCCGCCGCGACGTCGACCGTTTCCTCCGCGACCACAACGTCAGCGTAAATCTGGTCATGCATTTCGACAATCTGCAGATGATCAAGGAAGCCGTCGTCCTCGGTCACGGTGTCAGCATCGTGCCCAAGCGCATTCTCGGCGCCGAGCTCGCCGGAGGCCGGCTCATCGCTGTGCCGCTCGCCGACCCGTTGACACGCCCCCTCGGCATCCTCCACCGGAAGCGCCGCAAGCTGAGCGCCGCCGCGGAAAGTTTTCTAAAACTCTTGCAGGAGTAGCGCTACCGCAACAGCGCCACCGTCGCATTCGCCGTCGCGACGTAGGAGATCCATTGCTCGTGGTCATATGGAAAGCCGGATTGGAAGTACGGCTGCAGTTTCACCGCCCGGCTGCGCACATACCACGAGCCATCATCCATCTGCGTGCGCAACAGGTATGCGACAGCCTTCTCGCACGCGGCCTTGTTACGGTCCGCAATTCCGGACTCGCGCATCGCGCGCAACGCCAGCGCCGTCGCATAGGCATCACTGCCAAGCCCCGCCATCTGAGCCCACCCACCGTCGGAGTGCTGATCCTTCACCAGTGCAGCACCGGCCTTGCGCAGAGTGGCCGCATCCGCGCCAGCCCAGCCAAGGCCGAGTAGAATCTCGGCCCGCTCAAACGATGTCCGCGGCCGCACCGAGGCCAGCCACGCCTTCGCTTTCGCCACGCGGGCGTCGATCTCCGCCTTCCTCGATGGGATGACATACAACTGCATCGCGCGCATGGCATGGATGGTCATCGTCACCAGCGAGTCCGACATCGGTGTGCGCGCCACCATGCTCGACTCCCGCCACGATCCGTCGCGATTCTGCCGCGCGGCCAGATACGCCGTAGCGCTATCGGTCAGCAACCCGGGCTCCTGACCCGCCGAAGCGAGCGCGAGCGTTGTATTCGACAATCCGTCCGTTCCGGCGGGTCCAACCTGCATGCCCAACACGGCCGACGGCCGCGGAGCAAGCAACGCCACCATCGATTTCTTCATCGAATCCATGCGCTTTTCATCCACAGGCACACCCGCCTGCCGCGCCGCCTTCACGGCCAGCGCCGCCATCGGCTGATGGTGGCAAGCCACGCAATTGCTCTTGGCAAAAAAGGAATCCGCGGCGCTCTGCAAAAGGCCCACGCTCTTCTCGGCCGCCGCCTTTGCGCTCGCGGCCGGGGTGCCTGCCCTCGACGGCACGGCGGGAACCGGACTTCCCTTCGCTCCGGCCTTCTCCAGTTCGGCGATCACTTCCTTCGACCCGAATTTCCGAGCCCAATCGAGCGCCGTCTCACCGGCCGTGCTGACCGCTGAAACATCCACGCCCTTCGCCAGCAGCATCTTCACAACGCGCAGATCCTGGCTCGAGCTCGCTACCGCGAACTGCAACGAGTTCATCCCGCGCACATCCTTCGCATTCACGTCGGCGCCGGCGTCCAGCAGCGCCTTCACCATCTCCGGGGAACCATACGGCGTGGCGAACATCAGCGGCGTCAACTGCTTCAACACGATGTCTCCGTGGACAACCTTTCCGGCAAAGACGTTCGCCGCATTGACTTTCGCGCCTTTGGCCAGCATCGTCTTTACCAACGCGACATCGCCCCAGCCCACCGCGCCCATCAGCGGCGTCCATCCGCCCTCGTCGGCCGTGTTGACATCGGCCCCGGCGTTGACGAGCAGCCGCATCATCGACGCACTGCCGTTGAACGCAGCCTCCATCAATGGAGTCTGCCTATCCTGGGCGATATCGTTCACTCCCGCGCCCTTGGCCAGCAGCATCTTAACCGATTCTTCCGCGGCTTCGCATCCGGCCGCGGCCATCAGAGCCGTCCGCCCTGCCTTCGTCTTGGCGGTCGCCGACGCACCCTTGGCTAGCAACACCGATACGCGAGCGGGATCGCACGCAGCCCACAGCAGCGGCGTGCTCCCGCCGTTGTCGGCGGCGTTCACATCGGCGCCTCGCTCCACCAGCGTCTTCAGCCCATCCAAACTTCCCATCGCCGCGGAATAGAGCAGCGGAGTAACGCCGCTTTTGTCGCGCAACGCCAGTTCGGCGGCGGTCACGGCGCGTAATCGCGCCAAGTCATTACTGCGAATCGCGGCAAATATATCCGCCGCGGTCGTCTGTGCCCAAACTGCCAGGCAGGTAAAACCTGCGAAAACCATTCGATGAAGCATGGCGGCCCGGTCTCCTTTGGTCTTGTTCGCGATTATACGCGCACGAGTCGGCGGTTTGGGGCCAGGGCATAGAGTATTCTCATGAGCCCGGCAGCAAAACTATACGCGGCGCTCGCACTTATTTCACTACCGCATTTCAACAGCGCGGTTCCAATCAGTCCTCTTACGACAAACTCTTTCTTCTTCGCAATGGGTCTCTCACTTTGCTCCGTTCCAGCGCCGCCCTATGCGACCGTACATTCCGTCGCACCAGCAATAACTACGGCAATTCCATCCGCGTCGTGAATGAACAGCTCCTCTGTCTCGGCGGCAGTTCCTGTATCCTGCGCGAGGGCGCCGCATCTACCGTTGAGATGCCGGGAGGGACGCGTACATTTGTCGGTCATTCTTGAGAACGGTCAGGAGACCCGGATTGGAACGCAAGCCGCGCCCGATGGCCATATGATCGCCGAGGACGGCACCGTCATCGTCACAAACCCGGATGGCGGCATCCTGGTGGTCGGACCAGATCGCCGGATTCCGCTGAACCCAGCCCGACCAATGGAGCTCGACCTGCTGTCCCCGGATGCAGCGCGCATCGCGTACCAAGCAGCGGGAGGCCGTGAAGTCCGCGTTATCGACGAATGGCGCGCGATCGGCGATGGCCCGGACCTGCCAAGCGAAATCGCCAACTGGCGGCACTCGCTATTCAACGCCTTGGCCGTGCCCTCGGCGCCCTAGGCCGTCCGCCGCCTCACCAAATCGCCGCGTTCCAACACGGCTGGTAACAGATCCAGCCCCAGCCCCGGTCCCCTCGGCAGATCGAAGAACCCGTCCTGTGGCGCATCCAACGGCCCCACAATCGGCGTGTACTCATCCGCATAATGCCGCCGCACGGACTCCGCAATATACAGATTCGGCACGGCCGCGGCCAGATGCATCGTCGCCGCGTGTAATACCGGGCCGCCACAGTTATGCGGCGCCACCGGCAGATAATGCACCGCACCCATGTCGGCAATCTTCTTCGCCTGCGTCAACCCGCCGCACCACGCCACGTCCGGCATCACCACGCGCGCCGCACCGCCCGCCAACAGTTCCCTGTACTGCCAGGCAGTCATCAGCCGCTCGCTGATCGTCAACGGCAACGGCGTCGACGAAGCCAGTTCGCGGTATGCCGCCATGTTGTCCTGCCCCAGCATCTCCTCCAGCCACATTGGTGAATACGGCTCGCAGGCGCGCGCCATCTGCATCGCGCACGGCAGATTCCAGTAGCCATGAAACTCCATCGCCACTTCCATCGAGTCGCCGAACTTCTCCTTGATTAATCGCAGCGGCCGGATGCCTTCGCGAATCTGCTCGGGCGTAATGTAGTTGCCGCCCGTAATCTTCGCGACCGGATCAAACGGCCAGATCTTCATTGCCCGTATGCCCGACTCCAGCAGACTCTCCGCCAGCCGTACAGGCTCATCCAGGAAAGAGATGTGGTCGTAGCACGTGTTGTACGTGCGAATCCGGTCTCGCGTCGCGCCGCCCAACAGCTCATACACCGGCACACCCAGTGCCTTCCCCTTCAAATCCCAAAGAGCTGTATCGACGGCGCTGATCGCCCGCATCTCCGCGCCGGCCCAGCCGGAGTACGACACGGCGTCGAACATCGACGCCCACAACCCCTCTATCCTTCCCGCGTCCTGTCCGAGCAGACGCGGCGCTAGCCGCGAATGAATAATGGCCTCTTCCGATGCGGGGTGCGGATACGTCTCGCCCAGTCCGTAGAGGCCGTCTTCCGTATGGATTCGGACCCAGAGCCACTGTATCGGCCCCGCGTGCACCGTAATGCCGCCGGCCAGATAGAGGGTTTCTATTGCCGTAATTCGCAATGCGTCAAAACTACATCGCCGCCGGCATCGGCAGACTCGCCTTCGCCAATGTCCGCGTCAACGTTTCGATCGAATCCCGTTCCCCGATCGCTCTGGCTATCGAGATCTCCGTGATCAACATACGCCGCGCGCAATCGAGCATCTTCTTTTCACGGAACGACAGCGGTTTCGCCGTCTGCAAAATCACGAGTTCTTTGAAGACCTCGGCCAGACCCATCAGGCCGCCGACTCGCATCTTCTCGGAGTTCTCTTTAAATCGATCTTTCCAGTCTTGCGTGCGCTTGACTTCCCCAGTGGCGAGGAACGCCAGCACTCGATTGACCTCGGTCCCTTTGGTGACCTTGCGCAATCCCACGTCACCTGCGTGGCTGAATGGGACCATTACGGTCATGCTGTTATAGCTCAACCGCAACAGATAGAAGCGCTCCAATTGTGCGCCAAAGTTGCGAGTGCTAATGTTCTCGATCGTCCCAACACCATGGTTGGGGTAAACCACCTTATCGCCAATGTGGAAGGTCGTGCAGGGACCCATGATTACACCTTCTGTGAGTTGTTAAATTGACTACACCAGAGCGTTAGCTAATAGTATACGGCAGCCAAGTTTGTGTCAACTCAAATCGAGCAAAATAGCAGACAAAGCGATTAGAGAGACAAATTTCCGGCGTGGCGACAGGCACCCGCCCTTGGTTACCTTCGTGAATAATTGCCACGTTACCACCCTTGGCCGGTGGACAGAGTACCCCTTCCTTAGTACCACCACTTCCCTTCAGTGCTTTCTTGGTATCACTCAGCGATTTTTTTGTAAATTATTGATTCGTTGGCGGATGAGCATCGGCTAGACTAGTACTACAACTACGCATTCAATTCCGTATTCAACCAGGGACATGGACAGGATTGGTCGCTACACTATCGAAGGCGAGCTCGGCCGTGGCGGTTGCGGCATCGTCTACCTCGGCCGCGATCTCAAAATGAATCGCCACGTGGCGATCAAAACGATCCTCACGCGTGAGTTGCATAACTCCACCGGCGGCCAACAACTGCAGGCCCGCCTGGAGCGCGAGGCCCAGTCGGCCGGGTCTCTCAATCATCCCGGGATCGTCACGGTCTACGAATTGGCCGAAGAAAAGGACGTCACCTTCTTCGTCATGGAGTACGTTGACGGCCCGCCACTTGACAACATCATGGAGCAGGGACCCATCCCCTGGCCACGCATGATCCGCTTTCTGCGCGAAATCGCCGCTGGCCTGGATTTTGCTCATTCGAAAGGGATAATCCACCGGGATGTCAAGCCCGCCAACATCCTGGTCTCTGCCGCGGGCCACGCCAAAATCTCGGACTTCGGTGTCGCCAAACTCCTCGAGCAGACGTCGATGACAACCACCGGCACCGCCATCGGCACGCCCGCCTACATGTCTCCGGAGCAGATCCTCACCAAGTCTCTCGACGGCCGGTCTGATCAGTTCTCCCTCGCCGTCATTGCCTTCGAAATGGTGACCGGACGTAAACCATTCAACGCCGATTCCCTTCCCGGCCTTATTCACCAAATTCTCTCCGTCGAGCCCCCCAGCGCCGCGGAAATTAATGCCGAAGTAGGCGAACCTGCAGCCAGCGTCCTTCGCCGCGCCCTCAGTAAAGATGCAACGGTCCGCTTTGCGTCCTGCGCCGAGTTTGTTGATGTCCTTGACGCGGCTCTGATTCGCAGAGAAGGGACGCTCCAGGTGCCGGCCGTAGTCACCGCCCATCCCATTGAAAACATTCCCGCTGCGCCGCCACCACAGGGTGGTGGCAAGGCGATCCGCGCCGGATTATTCCTAGGACTCAGCATCGCGCTCGCCGCCTTCGTCATCTCCCGCCGCCACCCGGCGGAGGTGGCAACGGCCACAGCGCCGCCGCCGGTCGCGGCACAGCCTACGGCCGCCCCGCCCCCCGCCGAACCCGTCCGCGAACAGAAAGCCGCTCCTAAATCCGAAACGTCCAGGACCGAAGCAACTAAGACGGAAACAAAAAAGAAGGCCGCTGAGCCCAAGATCGAGCAGAAAGCCGTCACTCCCCCGCCAACACCGGCATCGGTCCCGCAACAGGCGCCCGACCCCGGCCCCGACCAGCCCGCAACCAGTTATATGGGCTCCCCCGAGGGCCGCTTCTCGTGGTCCGGCTCCCTACCCACGGGGGATCGTCTCGTCATCGTCCGCAATCGCGTTCGCATGGGCTCCATCGCGGGAAATGGCCTTCCCGCCGGCGTGCCTGTACAGGTTGACGTTCGTCCCGCCGATATACGAGTTATGCAGCAGCCTTCCGCAGCCAACGGGTTCCGGCTGATTATTGCCAATCAGTCCGGCCACGAAGTCTCCGCATTCACGGTACTATGGCGAGAGCAACCGCGTTGATTTACTTTCGCCGAACCCTCCTGCTGCTAGGCGCCGTCCTTTCGCTGGCCGGAGAAACCCGACGTGCTCTGGTAGTCGGGAATGGGGACTATAAAAACGTTCCGCCCGCGACGCAGTCCGCCGCCGATGCCCGCGCATTCGGCCGCGCGCTCACAGCCAGTCAGTTCCAGGTCGATCTGCTTATCAACGTCGAAGCCGACGCCCTCGCGCGGGAAATCAACAAATTCCTCCAGGATCTTCAACCAGGTGACGCCGCCGTTTTCTATTTCGCCGGATACGCCGTGCAGGACATGGGCGAGAACTATCTGCTCCCCGTCGGCTATGCCCCGGCCGGCACCGACGGCATCGAGTTTCAATCCTATTCGGTCAAACGGCTCGTTCGCTATCTCGAAACCAAGAAGCTCTCCACCGGAGTGGTCGTCCTCGACTACGCACCGTCCAACCCCGCCATTGAAAGGAAGTTTCCTGAGCCGGGTCTCGCCACGATGGACATACGTACGGCCAATCTGGTCCTCGCCCTGCCGAACTTGCCCGGACGCGGCACACTCCCCGCGCCTGGCCGCGAACTCTCGCGCTACACCGAGGCATGGGTGGCGGCGGCGGCGGAAAAGGGAATGAGTCTCGATAACGCCCTCCGCCGCGTCAAGCAGCAGGTCAGCCAGTCTACCGGCGGCGAACAGGTTCCAGCGGAGATCTCGACACTCGTCAACGAATTCGCGTTCCAGCCCCGGTCGCTGGCCGCCGTCGAATGGGATCGCATCGCCAACTCGCGTGATATCGCCGCCTTCGAAGCGTTCCGGGAGCGTTTTCCCAACGACCCTCTCGTCACCGAAGCCGGCAACCGCGTCCGCACCCTCGAGTGGGACCGTGTCCGCGCCGACGGCGATCCCAAAGCCGTCCGCCTCTTCCTCAGCCGCTACCCGCGCCACGTCGAGGCCGCACGATGGCTCGCCGCGCAGGAAGCCAACGAGAAAAACTCCACCTCCAGCGCGGTGCTCGGCGCCATCGAGCGATACAGCAAGGCTTACGAAAGCCGAGACGTCGACTCATTGCAGGCCGTTCGCCCCGGCCTTGGCCCCGCGGAACGCAAACGCCTCGAGCAGGCGTTCCGCGAATTCAAATCGATCAAATACAGCCTCACGCCGGCGGGCGAACCGGCCATTGAGGCTACAGCCGCCACTGTGAAATGCCGATTGAAGGTGGAGATGCGCTCAAGCGACGGCGCCACTCCGCGTCCCGTGGATCAAGCCGTCACCGTTAAGCTTCGGCGGCAGTCCGACGCCTGGATCATCGACACAATTCAATGAAAACAACCCTTCGCACGCTCCTCTGCCTGCTGCTCTCCAGTTTGGCCGCGTGGCCGCACGACCCTACGGGGCCAGCGGCCAATACAGCCGGCGCCACCTCTTCCAAACTCATCTATCTTTTTCCCACACTGTACGGTCCTACCGGCATTGTATTGCCAAACACCGATCATGCCGCCCATTTCACCAGTGCGTTTCAATCCAATTTCAGCCCCCTCGTCGGCTCCATCGTGAATCAGTTGACGTCCGTGCCCATTCCTTCGCCCGCGTCCGGCTTCCTCTATTCCTTCGACTCCAGCCTCGGCGTCTACACACGCTCCGGCCAAAGCTTTGGCCCCATCTTCGCGGAGCGCGCGGAGACGATCGGTAAGAACAAATTCCTCGCCGGTATCAGTTATCAGCACTTCAATTTTGACCGTCTGGACGGCCTCAACATCAAAAAAATTCCCGCTGTCTTTCAGCACCAGCCGGCGGCCAACCCGGAGTTTCAGAAGGACGTCATTACAACGGATAACGCCTTCGATATTCAGGTCAGCCAGACCGTTGCCTATTTCACTTATGGCGTGTCCGATCGCCTCGATGTTTCCGTCGCCGTTCCCATGGCAACGGCCCACATCGAAATCGTCAGCGACGCCACCATCCGCCGCATCGGCACTTCGAATCAGCCGGACATTCACTACTTCGATTCCCCGTACCCGAACAAGGACCGTCAGACCTTTGCGGCGTCCGGTAGCGCACGGGGTCTCGGTGACGTTCTTGTCCGCGCGAAATACACCGCCATCCGGTTCAAGAGCGGCGCCCTCGCTTTGGGTCTCGACGCCCGCATGCCGACCGGCGATGAATACAACTTTCTCGGCACCGGCTCCGTCGGCGCGCGGCCATTCACGGCGATTTCCTTCCGCCGCGGCAATTTCTCTCCGCACGCCAACTTCGCCTACTGGTGGAACGGGAACTCCATTCTGGCCGGGAACGTTCAGGCTGGTACAAAAGGCAATCAGTCGGATCAACTCCAATACACGCTGGGCTTTGATTATGGACTCACGCGCAAGTTCACTGTCGCCGCCGATTACCTCGGCCAAACGCAGTTGCAGGGCAACCGCGTCAACCTGATCAACTACGCCGCGGCGAACGGTACGGCGTTCCCGAACGTCCAGGTCAACCGCGCCCGCCTCGCGCAGAACGCGGCTTCCCTGGGTATCAAAGCCAACCCCATCGGCGAGTTGCTGGTGACGTTCAACCTGCTCGTCGCGCTCGATGAGAACGGCCTGCGCGATCGCGTCGCGCCGATGATCGGCCTCTCCTACACGTTCTAACTAATTCAGGTACTTCTTGTACCAATCCAGATAGCGCTGCATCCGGTCGCGCTGAAAGCTCGGCTTCGCGATACCGTGGTTTTCACCGGGGTAGATGATCAACTGAGTATCCACGCCGACATTTCGCAGCGCCTGGTACATCTGTTCGCTCCCCAGCAGCGGGACGTTGAAGTCTTTATCCCCGCAAAGGAACAATGTCGGCGTCTTGATGCGGTCCGCGTGCAGGAACGGGTAGCTGATCTTCACCCATGGCTCGATGCCGGTCTTCCACGGCGGCCCGATCTCGTTGTCGTACTGCCGGATGTATTGGTCGTGCCCGTAAAACGCCAGCGGGAACGCAACGCCCGCGCCGCTGGTCGCCGCCTTGAACCGTGTCGTTGTCGCGACCAGGTAGTCGGTCAGAATGCCGCCGTAGCTCCATCCGCCCACACCAAGCTTCTCCGGATCCGCCACACCGCTCGCCACCACATGGTCCACGCCGGCCAACAAATCGAGCACCTCCTTGTTGCCCCAGTCCTTCGCGATCGACACCGTATACTGCTGCCCGCGCCCGCTGGAACCCCGGTAGTTCACGTTCAACACCGCGTATCCCGACGCCGCGAACATCTGTCGCTCCAACTGAAATGCGTGTTGGTCCTGCGCATTCGGTCCGCCATGAATCCGCAGCAGCAGCGGATACTTCTTTCCCGCCTCATACCCCAGCGGCTTCGTCAGCAGTCCATGCGCCTCATTGCCGTCTTTCGATTTGAACTTCACCTCCTCGGTCACCGGCAGCGTCAACTCCGCCAGCAGCGCATCGTTGTGCCCCGTCAGCTTCCGCAGCGAGCCCCCGTCCAGCACATACAGGTCCCCCGGCGAATTATCGGACGATACCAAGGCTGCCGTGCAGGCCGCCGCCTGGTCCCACGCGCCGATCACACGCTGTCCCGCGGTCAACCGCTCCACTGCGCCTCCCGCCACCGGCACCTGGGCCAGGTACACCGACATATCGTCCGCCACCAAAAACCGCAGCGCCTTCCCATCCGCCGTGAAATCCGGCCGTGACACTCCGCGGTCAAGCGAAGCGGTCAGAATCTTCGCCACGCCACCGTCCGCGCCAATCACCGCGAGTTTCGTCATGTTGTACTCGCCCAGTCCGTGTTCGCTGCCCTGCAAGTACGCGATCCACTTTCCGTCCGGCGACCACACCGGCGACGTATCCGAACCCGGAAACACCGTCAGCTTTTTCGGCGTCGCGCCCGGCTTCGCATCGACGACGAAGACATCCGACGTAGGAATCTTGTCCCAATCGGCCGCATGATTCGAAGTGAACGCAATACGCGTCCCGTCGGGTGACCATACCGGCCCGCCTTCGTCGAAATCCGCCGTCGTCAGCAGCTCCATCTTCTTCGACGCAACGTCCAAAAGTTGAATCCGCGTCCGCTTCATACCGCTCAAATACCCCGCGCCATCGCGCTTGAACGAGTACCGGTCGATCACAATCGGCCGCGGCTTCTCGCGGTCTTTGTCCGACAGCTTCTGAATCTCCTCTTCCTCGTCACGAACCAGCACCGCCACCCGCTTCGAGTCCGGCGCCCACTCCAATCCCGAAATGCGCGCCTTTGTATCGGTAATCTGCTGCGCCTCGCCGCCGCGCCGGTCCAGCAGCCAGATCTGCGTGCCCTTGTTCTTCCCCGTTCCCGGCCGCCCCGACAGGAACGCCAGGTACCGTCCGTCCGGACTCCATCGTGGCGATGTCTCGGACTCCGGCGACGTCGTCACCCGGATATTCTCTTTGCCGTCGTAACTGACCATCCAGATATCCGTGTCCCGCTTATCCGCCGCTGGGTCGACGCTCGCCAGCGTGTAGGCGATCCATTTGCCGTCGGGCGAACACCGCGGGTCGGCGGCGTCTTTGAACTTGTGCATGTCGTCAAGCGTCAGCGGCCGCGGTCCGGCCGTCAGTATCAGAGTGAACCAGGGCAACAGCAGTTTTGCGCATGTCATAGCGATTCGAGAGATTTGAATATTATGATGTACCCTATGGCGTCCGTTGTGAAAACTTTTCCCGCCCTCGCGGCCGGCTTGATCCTCTTGTGTGCCTGCGGCGGTGGCGGCGGGGAGAAGCCGGAGGCAAAAAAGGAACTTACGCCCCTTGCCACGGCTGAGCCGGCCGGCGACGCCATCATCACCGGCAAAGTCGCTTTCACCGGTGACAAACCCGCCGCGAAGACGATCAGCATGGACGCAGTCCCCGCTTGCGCCGGGCAGCACAAAGGCCCCGTCCCCGCCGAGGACACCGTCGTCAACCCTAACAAAACGCTCAAAAACGTTTTTGTCTACGTCAAATCCGGCCTTCCCGCGCGCCAGTGGGCCGCGCCGAAGACGCCCGTCCCCCTCGACCAGAAGGGCTGTATCTATTCCCCGCGCGTCATCGGCCTGATGGTGGGTCAGGACCTCGAAATCTCAAACAACGACCCCTCTATGCACAACATCCATCCGCTCCCGAAAAACAACAAGGAGTGGAACACTTCCCAGGCCCCGAAGGGCGAAAAGATGGTTAGGCAGTTCGACAAGGAAGAGGTCATGATCCGTTTCAAGTGCAACGTCCACCCGTGGATGGTCGCTTGGGTCGGCGTCCTTTCCCACCCCTTCCATGCAGTCACCGGGGACGATGGCACCTTCAGCTTGAAGGGTCTTCCACCGGGCGAATACACCCTGGAAGCGTGGCACGAAAAACTTGGCACCCAGGAGATCAAGGTCACTGTCGCCGCCAAGGAATCCAAGACCGCCGACTTCTCCTACAAGAACTAATTTTTCTTGTCAGACTAGAATTTTTCTATTTCTGCGATAAACTGAAGACAGTAATGGGCAGGAATGTAGGGTATCTCGTCGCGTTAGGCACGACGCTTTGCGCCTTCGCCGCCGTCATTACCGGTGCCCGCCTTACCAGCGCTAACACTATATCTGGCCTGGACTTAGGTCTTTGGAAGAGCCTGCACCGTGGATTTTCCATGGTCGCCGCCGCAGGCGCAATCACAGTCGCCCTCTCTGTTTCTGGCACCATAAGAACCTGGCTGTTCGGCGCCGTCGCGCTGGCCGCCGTGCCCGGCGGAATGCTGGAGACCAGGGTGTCGCCGAACCTGGCAGGCGTCCTCCACGCCGTCGCAGCCACAGTGATGACTTCCGTGTGCGCCGCGGCCACGCTCCGGCTCGGGAAGGCGTGGCAAGGCGAGCCCGCAACAATTCCTGACGAAGGCTCGCCATCCCTCGGGACCCTGGCCCGCATTACGTGGGTTGGGCTGCTCGTGCAAACCGCCCTCGGCGCCCTCTATCGCCATCAAATCGTTGGGCTTCTGCCGCATGTGGCGGGTGCCATGCTCGTCATGGGGATGGTGATGTATGCGGGTATCGCGGCCTTCTCCACGCAACACGCGCCAAAGCCTGTGAAGCGTCCGGCGCTCAGCCTGCTTGTCATGACCGGCGTACAAATGCTGTTCGGTCTCGGGGCTTACTTATACCGTATTCAGGTGCGGGAGGAAGCCACGGGACACGCCGCCATGTTAATCTTTACAGTGATCCATGTCGCCGTCGGAGCAGTGACGACGGCCTGCTGCGCGCTGATGGGAATGCAAATCTCGCGATACGTTCGCCCGGCTGTGGTGGCTCGATGAAGCACTACATCGCCCTTACCAAACCCCGCATTACCTGGCTGATCCTGATGAGCACCGGCATGGGCTACTATTTCGGCCTCACCGGCGCGCTGAATCTGTGGACGCTATTCCACACCATCGCCGGTACCGGACTTATCGCATCGGGCACCGCCGCATTGAACCAGTGGTATGAACGCGACGCGGACGCACGCATGCGGCGTACCGTCCGCCGTCCGCTCCCCTCCGGCCTCCTGACGCCGCGCAACGCCTTCCTCTTCGGCGCGTTGCTCTCCGTCCTCGGTTTTGCCGAGCTCGGCTTCGGCGTCAACTGGCTCTCGGCCGGCCTCGGCCTCTTCACGCTGCTCACCTACCTCTGCGTCTACACACCGCTCAAGCGCATCTCTCCGGTCTCCACCACCATCGGCGCGATTCCGGGCGCAATGCCGCCGCTCATCGGCTACGCCGCCGCTAGCGGCACCCTCACCGCCGAAGCCTGGGTACTGTACGCCATCCTGTTTCTCTGGCAGTTCCCGCACTTCTATGCCATCGCCTGGATGTACCGCGAAGACTACGAACGCGCCGGCATCAAGATGTTGCCCGTCGTCGAACCCGGCGGCGAATCCACCGTCCGCCAGATGCTGTTGTTCTCGATCCTGCTGATCCCCGTTAGCCTCGCGCCGCGTTATCTCGGTATGACCGGTAATCTCTATGTCGCCGGCACGCTCGCCGCGGGTGTCGCCTTCGTCGCCGCCTGCATTCGTATGTCGACCGACCGCACATTTCTCAAAGCTCGCAGCGTACTTCTCGTCTCCGTGATCTACTTGCCGGTGCTGTATGGCCTACTGCTGCTCGACCGGCGCCATTCGTAGCCGCCGTGAATGGCTGGCAGCCGGGTTCTTCGCCGCGCTCTCTTGCGCGCGCCCCAAACCATTGCCCGTCTATAGCACCGTTCCGCCGTTCCGGCTCACCGCGCAAACCGGCGCGCCCTTCGACAGCACCGTCCTTGGCGGCGCACCGTGGCTTGCGTCTTTCTTCTTCGCATCCTGCAATGGCCCCTGTCCGCGGATGAACGCGGAAATCTACAACCTGCAGGAACAGACTTACTCCTATCGGAACCTCAAGCTCGTCTCGTTCACCGTCGACCCGGAGCACGACACTCCCGAAGTCCTTGCCGCCTACGCCAGGCGATACAAAGCCGATCCCGCTCGCTGGTACTTTCTCACCGGCTCCCGCGATACCATAAGCACCGTCGCCCGGGATGGCTTTCAAATTGGCGCGCTCGACGCCGCGCAGTCTCATTCCACCAGGATTATGCTTATCGACGGCGCGGGCCGCGTCCGCGGGCATTACCCCTCCGCGGAAAAAGACGACATCCAAGCGCTGCTCGCCGGCATCTCTGCCTTGTATCAGGAGAATTCGTAAATGGAAATACGCGATCTACCGGCGTTGAATGCTAGCCTCAACGCCACGGCGTTCGTGTTGCTGCTCATCGGCTATCGCCTCATCCGCCAGGGAAAGCGCGAAGCACATCGGAAAGTAATGCTCGCGGCCTTCACAGTATCGAGCCTGTTCCTGACGTCGTACCTCATCTATCACTTCAACGTCGGCTCCGTGCGCTTCCAGAAGCAGGGCGCGATCCGCTACGTCTACTTCGGCATCCTTCTGTCGCACACCATCCTCGCCGCATTTGTCGGCATCATGGCGCCCATCACGCTATTCCGCGCGCTACGCGAGCGCTTCTCCGCTCACGCCAGGCTGGCCCGCGTCACATTCCCCATCTGGGCGTATGTCAGCGTCACTGGTGTCATCGTGTACCTGATGCTCTATCAGTTGTGATGGAGCGCGTCCACGGGGTTTAAACGACCCGCGCGAAACGCCGGAATCAGGCACGCCGCAATTCCCGCGGCGGTCAGCACTATGCAAGCGCCGGCCAGCGAAGCGGGGTCAAACGGATCCGTTACGCCAAGTTCCACGCCGAACTCTTTCAACAACACCAGCGTCACGCCAACCCCGATAACAAGCCCCGCGGCCATCAGCCGCAGACCGCGCTTCAAGACCAGCGCGACGATATCGCCGAACTGTGCGCCAATCGCCATTCGCACACCGAACTCCTGCTTCTGCTGCGCGACAATCTGCGACAGCAGCCCGTAGACGCCGATCACCGCCAGCGCCAGGCCAACACTCGCGAACACTCCCATCAGCCACAAGTGGAACCGTCCCCGGCTGTATACCCACTCGTCCATTAGGCTCGCCAGCGTCT
Source organism: Acidobacteriota bacterium (assembly GCA_016185425.1). Taxonomy (GTDB): domain Bacteria; phylum Acidobacteriota; class Terriglobia; order Bryobacterales; family Bryobacteraceae. The sequence continues at coordinate 133,273 of JACPNQ010000015.1, forward strand.
GCGTCCGATCCACAAACTGTGACCCATCGAGCTGGTAGATCTGGCCGCGAATCGGTTGCGACAGCCGCATCGGATCGCCCTGCGTGTGAATCACCAGCGTGTCCGCAAGGCCCGTCAGCGAGTATGGGAAATACATCTCCGGCCGCGCTTCGCCGTTGTGCAGTTCGTGCAACGCGTCCTGCGCCACACCGGCGATTTCGAAGGTATCCCCGGTCATGCGGAATGGCGGCATCCGCAACCGCGGGATTCGTACGGTCTTCCCCAGCGGCGACTGCCCGCCGAAGTACCGCTTCACGAAAGTCTCATTCACCACCGTGATTCGCCGCCGCGCGTTCACGTCATCGACGGCCAGCCATCGCCCGCCGCGCAGCGCAATGCCGGTAGTCTTCAGATACGCCGCATCCACTTGATGCATGTTGACCGGCCGGTTGTCCGGCTGCGCGGCGCCCGGAATCTCCACCGGGAAATCCCAACTGCCGAGCGGATGGAGGCCGGCATTGATGCTCGCCGAAATCACACCGGGAACCGTGTTGATGCGTTCCAAGGTCTGCCCGAGAAACGACGCGCGCTGCTCCGGTGTCGGATACCGTTGCGCGTTCAGCGGCAAGCGCATGACCAGGCGGTTCTCTACGGATACCGCCAGCGGTGCGTTATAGATCTGGAGCAGCGTTCGCAGAAACAGGCCCGCGCCCGACAGGAGCACAATCGCCAGGCTCAACTCCACCACCACCAGCGCCCCGCGCAGCAGCGCCATACGCCGCCCGCCGCCGCTGCCCCGCCCCGCTTCTTTCAGCGGATGAGCCAGTTCTCCGCCCGCCGCATGAAGCGCCGGTGCAAGGCCAAACAGCAGCGTCGTCAGCAAACAGAGGCCGAAACTGAACGCCAGCACCGGCAGGTTCAGCACCACCTCCGACTCATCGGGAATCACATCGCGCGGCACAATCGCCATGATCCCTTGCAGCCCCGCCCACGATCCCAACACTCCCACCGCGCCTCCCGCCAGGCCGAGCAGCAGGCTCTCCGTCAACAGTTGCCGAAATAACCGCCCGCGGCCCGCCCCAAGCGCCGCGCGCATCGCCATCTCGCGCTGCCGTGTCGACGCGCGCGCCAGCAGAAGATTCGAGACATTCGCGCACGCAATCAGCAGCAGCAGCCCAACCGCCCCGAACATGATCCAAAGAATGCCGCGGATATCGCTCGGGAAGGACTCCTTGAACGTAACGAGTTCGACGCGCCATTTCGGCGGATAGCGCGAAGGATTCGCCGCGGCCAGATCCCGGAACACGGGATCGAGATCCGTCTGCGCCTGGGCGTTAGTTGTCCCCGCCTTCCGCCGCGCCACGACGTGAACGTTGCTCACGCCCTCCGGTGTTTCGCCCGCCCGATACCGCGTTGGCAGGTAGACATCGGCTCCCCGAAAGCTGAACCGGATCGGCATGACGCCGACAATCGTCCGGGGCCGGCCGTTGAAAATGAACGTCTGCCCGATGACGGCCGGATTCGCGGCCAACTGGTTCGCCCAGAACTTGTACCCCAGCACCGCCTTGGCCTCCGGCTCTTCCTCCGCGCCTGTCACCGTCCGGCACAGTTTCGCCGGCACTCCCATCACGTCGAAACCGTTGTTCGAAATGTGGTTCCCGCGCAGCCGCAACGGCTCGCCGTTCGACACCCACAAAACATCGGAAATCGTCGATGCCGCCATGCCCTCAAAGATCGTCGAACGCCCCGCTAGCGCCGCATATTCGTCTACGCTGTAGTAACTGCGGTAACCGCGCTGTTCCGGGTTGCGAAGGCCGATGCTCACCAGGTTGTCCACATCCCGGTACGGGAACGGGTTTAGTACTACTCCGTAGATCACGCTGTACATCGCCGTCGCAGCCATAATCCCAAGCGCCAACGACAGCACCGCCGTCATCGTAAACCCTTTATTTTTAGTGAGTTCCCGCACTCCGTACCGCAGGTCCCGCCATACCGATTCCAGCCAGTCCGCAATGCGCATGACGCCATTCTCTCTAAGTCGAAAGTATAATTGGGGCTGATGAGCTTCTAAGGGTACTCCTTGCGCATATAAATATATAAGCAACTCATGCGTACGATCCTCATCACAGCCGTCTTTGGCATAACCTGCCTGGCCGGCGGCGTTCTGGTTTCCGGCGACCCTCCGCTCACCCGCTCGACGGTCGCTAATAGCGGCGATATTCCGTGGCCACTCAGTGCCGATCGAATCGGCGTTTGGACCCGGTTGAGCGCGATGCAGCCCCGGGAGCAGCGTGGCGGCGGCAGGTCGATTACCTGCCGGGATCGCACCTTCAGCGCCGATGGCGCCGGCGAGTATGCCGTGAACGGAAATCCTGTCTCCTTCATCATGCGGCAGCGATCGCCTGCATACCGCGACACATGCAATCCAAGTCTGAATAGCAACAAAAATCTGCCGCTTGAAGAGCGCGCATTTCCCTATCGGATCGTGCGCGGCCAGTATGGGAAGCCACACTTGCGGTACGCGAGGGCTCGGTAAACATCTTGGGACTCTCGTGGCGTTTTTGGCGCCGGCCAGCTCCGGCAATATCCAGTTCAGACACCGTTTCCGATCTCACGTGTGCGAATCGCACCATGGGCAATGCTGGCATCCTGCGGCATTCCGAGCCGCCCGATCTTCGCGATCGTGTCGAAGGCGGCCTCGACCTCCGGCCCCTAACGGCGGGCACGGTCGTCGAGGCACGGACCAAGAATTCGGTCTACACCATCAAGCTCGGCGATGGCGGCGAACTCCTCCTCGCCGGCCACGCCGAACACTGTCCGCAGCTCACACCGGTCCTGTCTGTAGGCTCGGTCCTCATGACCGGCGCGGTATGCGACAGCTACCTGGCTCCCGGCATGCGCATGGAGTTCCGCGTCGGCGCCCGGCGCGTGTTCACTTCCCGGCTCGTCAGCGTCGCCGTCCGCGGCGGCGGAGCCATGTGATCCGGCCCTTTCTTTCTATAATTGAAAGTATCCATGCGCCGTACCTCGCTCGATAAGAGCAAGATGAAAATCCTGCTCCTGGAGGGCATCCACCAGAGCGCGGTAGACGGTTTCAAAACAGACGGCTACACGCGCATCGAATACCACGAGAAAGCCCTGGCCGATGCAAAGCTGGAGAAAGCGTTGTCGGACGCCTTTTTCGTTGGTATCCGTTCCAACACCAAGCTCACCGAAGCCGTGCTCCGGCACGCTCCGAAGCTCACCGCCGTGGGCTGCTTCTGCATCGGCACCAATCAGGTCGATCTCGACGCGGCCCAGTCGCGCGGCGTTCCGGTCTTCAACGCGCCTTTCTCCAACACGCGCAGCGTGGCTGAGCTGGTGGTGGCGCAAACCATTCTGCTCATGCGCAACATCCCTCGCCGCAACGCGATGGCGCACCGCGGCGAATGGGATAAATCCGCGTCCGGTTCCTATGAAGTGCGCGGAAAGCGGCTGGGCATCGTCGGCTATGGCCACATCGGCATGCAGGTCGGCGTGCTGGCCGAAGCGCTCGGAATGCGCGTGCTCTATTACGATGTGGAATCGAAGCTCGCGCTCGGCAACGCCCGCGCGATCGGCACGCTCGATGAGCTGCTGCAGAAGTCGGATGTGGTAACGCTGCACGTTCCGGAGACGCCGCGGACCAAAGGGATGATCGGCGCCGCGGAACTGGCAATAATGAAGCCCGGGGCTCACTTGATCAACGCCTCCCGCGGCACCGTCGTCGATGTCGACGCACTCGCCGCCAACCTTCGCTCCGGCCACCTCCGCGGCGCGGCGATCGACGTTTTCCCTTCCGAACCAAAGGGCGCCACGGAGGAGTTCCTCTCTCCTCTGCGCGGCTTTGATCAGGTGATCCTCACGCCGCATGTCGGCGGCAGCACGATGGAAGCGCAGCAGAATATCGGCATCGAGGTGTGCGGCAAGCTCCTGCGTTACAGCAACAACGGTTCCACGCTTTCCGCCGTCAACTTCCCCGAAGTTTCGCTGCCGGAACATCCGGGCCAGCAGCGCCTGCTCCACATCCATCGCAACCAGCCGGGCGTCATGTCGGAGATCAACGCCATCTTCTCCGGCTCCGGCATCAACGTCATCGGCCAGTATCTGCAGACAAATCCGAAAATGGGCTACGTTGTCATCGATATCGAAGCCGGCGAACAGGCGCGCTCCCTGCAGCTAAAAAAACGGCTGCAAGGAGTCCACGGAACCATCCGGACGCGGATTCTGTTTTAGACGGCTACCGGGGCAGTAAGGCACACCAGCCCCAACACAATGACCAGCGCCACATAACGTCCCAGCACCGGGACATCTCCCTCTTCCGGATAATCCCGCGAAAACATGCGATAAATTCCGCCCAGCCCCACAAGCAAGAATACGGCATCGCCCGTAATCGCCCACATCGCGAGCACCGCCCCCAGGCAGATTCCCCGCTGCCCGCGCGTCAGCGCGACAAATGCCCGCCCGCCGTCAAGCTGCCAAACCGGTACAAGGTTGAACAGGTTGATCCACGCTCCCCACCGCGCCACCGCCAACCATAGGTCGTTATGAGTCACCCCGTAACTCACCAAACAAAACAGCGCCGCCGCCGTCCCCCATATCGGGCCAGCCAGCCCCACACGCGCGTCCTGGCCCACCGTCGCCGGATGCGCCTTCAGCAGGACCAGCGCCCCGAACCCCGGTATGAACATAGGAGCGGACGCCGGGATACCGAACCGCCGCAGCTCCCACACATGACCCATCTCGTGGACATAGATCGAAAGAATCACGCCCAGCGCGAACCACCACCCATACAAGCTCCAGTAAAAACCGAGCGACACAAACATCGTACTCAGCGTTGACAGCTTAGTAAGTCCCAGTAGTAACAACTTCCCCTTCGACAGGATGATCAGCAGTATCACCTTGAACTTCCAGAGGAAGAATCCAACCGGCCCCAACGCCGCCACCCACTTCAACGCGCCGCTGCGGTCCTGCTCCGCCGCCGCATGAAGCGCTTCCAGCTCGGTCAGCTTCGCTGTTACTGCCTGGTGCTGCCGCGTCTCCACCGGAAGCAGCGTCAACGCCGTCTGCCACGCTTGGAGCGCCGCGCTCCACTCCTTCTTCGCCGTAGCCGCGTTCGCCTCAGCCGCTAACTCCTCCAACCGCGCCGCATGGGCCAGCCGCTGGCAGCCCGGGCAGTTCAGGGCCGCCTCATCCAGCTCCAGTCCGCATCCTGCGCAACTCATTCCGCCGGCTCAAGCTCGAACGGACCGGTAATCAATGCCTCATCCGGCCGAGTCAATTGCCACGCCCTCTGTAAGCCGAGGAAAACGATAAACAGGCCGATCAACCCGCCTGGAAAATCGAAAAACGCCTCCAACAGGGGCGAGACAAATGCCAGGCCTACTACCACAACACCGCTCACCAGCAACGACGACGGCCCCACTGGTTCGGTCGCTGGTTGCGAGGCTGGAGCCGCGGGCGCCCCTTTCTGACTATCCGCTGCCGCCGGTGGCTTCTTCGCAACGTCCGCCACCAGCCGCGGAATGAAGCTCATCGATATCGCCAGGTAAGTAAGCATCACTGCCATCAACTGGTATTTCCTGCTCGTATGTCCTTCCGTTCCCCTGCGAATCGCCGTCCCCACAAACCAACCCACGCCGATCGCCAGCAGCCCGATCTGAAACCCCGTTGTAACAACCAGAATCGACCACCCCACCCAACTCAAAAACGCCGCGCCCGCGCCATACAAAAACGCCCGCAGAAACTTCTGCTTGCTGTCCGGCAGTTCCTGAAACGCCCGCCGTGCCGACGCGCAGATCTCGCAGACATTCGCTCCCTGCACCTGATAAAACGCGCTCTCTAACACTGAGTTACATGCGGTGCACTTCTTCCGCGTGTCCAGTGTCTCCGCCGTTTGAAATTGTAAGTCACCGGATAGAGTCGGCGGCGAAGCAGTCGGATCGGTGTTAGGAGACATGGCGGCTATATATTTGCAAAGAGTAGCACAAGCCGCCGGAATCGCCGCATCCTCGCCTCGCCAAACCGCATCCTAAACTAGAAGAACATGCGCCCCCTGTTCCCGCTCCTCCTCGCCTCTTTCATCGCTCACGCCCAGCCTAATCTCTCCGGTGCCTCCCGCCTGCGCCTCTCCGTCGAAAAGCTCAACCGCCTCGGCCGCGTCCTCTATATCGCCGCTCATCCCGACGACGAAAACACCGCCTTCCTCGCTCTTTCTTCCCGCGGACTCCTCTATCGCACTGCCTATCTCTCCCTCACGCGCGGCGAGGGCGGCCAGAACCTCATCGGCAGCGAGCAGGGTGAGTGGATGGGCCTCATCCGCACCCAGGAACTCCTCGCCGCCCGCCGCATTGATGGCGCCGAACAATACTTTTCCCGCGCCATCGACTTCGGCTTCTCAAAAACCGCTGAAGAGACCCTCACGAAGTGGGATCGCGAAAAGGTACTCGGCGATGTCGTCTATGTGATCCGCAGGTTCCAGCCCGACATCGTCGTCCTCCGCTTCTCCGGCACTCCCCGCGACGGCCACGGCCAGCACCAGGCCTCATCCATCCTTGGCCGTGAGGCCTTTGCCGCCGCTGCCGACCCCGACAAATACCCCGATCAAAAACTCCCGCCCTGGCAAACGAAACGCATCTTCCTCAACCTCGCCAGCTTCACCCGCGCCATGGAGCAGGAAGCCGAAGCCGCCGCCAACAAAGTCACCCTCGACCTCGGCGCCTACGATCCGGTGCTCGGCTATTCCTTCGGCGAAATCGCCGGCATCAGCCGCAGCCAGCATCGCTCGCAAGCCATGGGTGCCCGCGAGGACCGCGGCTCGCAGCGCAATTACTTCCAAGTCCTCGCCGGTGCGCCCGTGTCCAAGGACCTCATGGAAGGCATCGACGCCACCTGGGCCCGCGTCCCCAACTCCGCCAAAGTCGCCGCCCTCCTCGCCAAAGCCGCGAAGGACCTCAATGACCGCGCTCCCGAAAAAATCGTTCCCACGCTCCTCGAAGCCCGCCGCGAACTCCAATCCCTCGATCAATCCAATCCCTTCGTTATCGAAAAGCTCGCCGATCTCAACGCCGCCATTCTCCAATGCGCCGGCCTCTTCCTCGACGTCTCGGCCGCCAGATTCCACGCCGTCGCAGGTAAACCGCTCGACGTCGCATTCACCGCGATCAACCGCGGCGGTCTCGACGTCAAGCTCGCCCTCGTCCACATCAACGGTAAAACGATTCCCATCGACAAACCGCTAGTACGCGGTCAGGCCGTCAACCACATCGCCACCGAAAACGCGCCCGCCGTCCTCACGCAACCTTACTGGCTCGCTCACCAGAAAAGCGACACCATGTACGACATTCGCGATCTCCGTGATCTCGATCGCCCCGACGGCCCTTTAGCCAACAACACTACCGGCTTCACCATCGCCATCAACGGTGAGCCTCAATTCGTCCAGCGTCCCATCCTCCATCGCTACGTCGACCGCACCTACGGCGAGCTCACCCGCCCCCTCGTCGTCGTCCCTCCCGCCGTCGTCCGCATCGGCGAAAAGGCCACGCTCTTCCCCAACGGTAAACCGCGCGAAGTCGCCGTCCAAGTCACCGCAATGGACGTCAACACCAAAGGCATTGTGAAGCTCTTCGCTCCCGCCGGCTGGAAGATTACCCCCACCGAACTCCCCTTCACCCTGGACGCCGCCGAGCAGGGCACGCTCAAGTTCACCGTCACGCCTCCCGCCGCCGAACAGACGGCAACCCTCAAAGCTGAAGCCGTTGTCGACGGCAAATCCTACGGCCTCACCATGACCACAGTCGACTACCCGCACATTCCACCGCAGTCGGCCTTCACACCCGCCGAAGCCAAACTTGTCCGTGCCGACATCGCCGTCCTCTCGAAAAACATTGGCTACATCATGGGCTCCGGCGACGAAGTCCCCCGCGCGCTCGAACAACTCGGCTGCAGCGTCACCATTCTTACGAAGGAAGCGCTGGCCCAGGAAGACCTCAGCCGCTATGACGCCATCGTCGCCGGCGTCCGCGCATTCAATACCCGTGCCGACGTCCGGTCCAACGCCCGGCGGCTGCACGACTATGCAAAAAACGGCGGCACCTTTGTCGTGCAGTACAACGTCATGGAGGGCGGTTTCTTCGGCGGTAATCCAAAGCTGCTGGAGAACATCGGTCCCTATCCCATCATGCTCAGCCCGGGCCGTGTCACTGTCGAAGAGGCTCCCGTGGAATTCGCCGCCACACACGCGTTGATGACCAGGCCGAATCGCATCACCGCGAAGGATTTCGACGGCTGGATCCAGGAACGCGGCCTCTATTTCGCCTCTGCCTGGGATCCGAAGTATGAAACACTCTTCGAGATGCATGACCCCGGCGAGAAGCAATTGAAAGGCGGCACGCTTTATGCCAAGTACGGCAAGGGCGCCTACATCTTCACGCCGCTAAGCTGGTTCCGCCAGCTTCCCGCCGGCGTCCCCGGCGCCTACCGCATTTTCGCCAACTTCCTCAGCGCCGGGAGAGCACAGTGAAGAGTCCCATTCCGGACGAGCCGCCGCCCTTCCTCGGCTCGTGGGGCCGTGTCTACACCGTCGTCATTCTCTATCTCGCTACGCTCATCACCCTCTTCTGGTTCTTCGGGAAGGCTTGGTCGTGAGGCCTCTCGATTGGGTGGTGATGGTCCTCACCATCACTGTCATCGTTAGCTACGGTCTCTGGCGTGCCCGCGGTTCCGACACCACGGATAAATACCTCCGCGCTGGCAGGACCATGCCCTGGTACGCCATGGCTCTTTCCATCATGGCCACGCAAGCCTCGGCCATCACCTTCATCTCCACCACCGGCCAGGCCTATGTGGACGGCATGCGCTTCGTCCAGTTCTACTTCGGCCTGCCGCTCGCGATGATCGTCGTCTCGCTCACCGCGGTTCCCACGTTCCATCGCGCCAACGTCTACACCGCCTATGAGTACCTCGAAAAGCGCTTCGATTCGAAAACCCGCACCCTCGTCAGTATCATCTTCCTCATTCAGCGCGGCCTCGCCGTCGGCCTCGCCCTCGCCGCCCCCGCCATCGTTCTCACCGTCCTCCTCGGTTGGCCGGATCGCATCACCACCCTCGTCATGGGTGGCATCGTCATTGGTTACACCGTCTTCGGCGGCGTGCAGGCCGTCACTTGGTCGGACTTCCAGCAGATGCTCATCATGATGTGCGGACTCGGCACCGCGCTCATCATCGCCATCCACCTGCTCCCCGGCGATATCGGCTTGGCCGGCGCACTCACCGTCGCCGGCGCCGCGGGCAAGATCAACCCCGTCACCACCAGCTTCTCCTGGGTTGATCGTTACAACATCTGGAGCGGCCTCTTCGGCGGCATGTTCCTCGCCCTCTCCTACTTCGGCTGCGATCAAAGCCAGGTGCAGCGCTACCTCACCGGAAGCTCCATCGCACAAAGCCGCCTCAGCCTCCTCTTCAATGCCGTCGCCAAGATCCCCATGCAGTTCATGATCCTCCTGACAGGCACCGTCGTCTTCGCCTTCTTCACTTTCATCCAGCCGCCGCTGCTCTTCCACCCTGGCGACATGGCCAGGCTCCGTCAGTCGCCCGACTACCCCAACCTCCAACAGAAATTCGATTCCGCCTTCCGCGCCCGCACCGATGCCGCCACGCGCATGGTTCGCGGCGAACAATCCCGCGCCGAATTCCAAGCCGCTCAACAGGACATCGACGATACCCGCAAAGCCGCCCAAAAACTCACCGGCGGCAACGACACTAACTACATCTTTCTCCACTTCGTCACCAACTACCTCCCGCCCGGCATCGTCGGCCTCGTCATCGCCGCCATCCTCGGCGCAGCCATGTCCACCATCTCCGGTGAAGTGAACTCGCTCGCCACTGTTTCCGTCATCGACATCTACAAGCGCATGGTCCACTCCTCCGCCGCCGATCGCCACTACCTCTGGATCTCCCGCGCCGCCACCGCTTTCTGGGGTGTCTACGCCGTCGTTACCGCGCAGTTCGCCAAGAACCTGGGCTCGCTCGTCGAAGCCGTCAATCTCCTCGGGTCGTTCTTCTACGGCGGGATACTCGGCGTCTTCGCGCTCGCCATGTACTTCCCGCGTGTCGGAGCCAACGGCGCTTTCATCGGCGTACTCGCCGGGGAAGCCGCCATCTTCGCCCTCCATTTCACCGGCGCCGCGTCGTTCCTCTGGTACAACGTCGTCGGCTGCATCGTCGTCATCGTTACAGGTGTGCTCATCGGCGGCGCACGCCCGGAAGAACCCTAGTCGTACCATGAAGGCATGAAGCGCTTTCGCGTGATCGGCGGAGTCTTTCTCGCTCTCGCCGGCCTTGTCTTCGCACTCCCCTACATCGTTTCCGCCGAACGCTTTCGCCCCCTCATCCAATCTCAGCTCCAATCCGCCCTCGGACGTCCTGTCGAGTTCGGCGAGCTCAACCTCCGCATCATTCCCCTCGCCCTCCGCGCCACGAATCTCAAGATCGAAGGCCTCGCTACCGTCGACACAATCGACGTCCACGCCCGCATTCTCCCCCTCTTGCAAGGCAACGTGGAAGTCGATTCGCTCACGCTCACGCGCCCGGTCGTGACCTACAAAAGCAATCCTAATTCCTCCAAGAACAGCGAAATTCCCACGCTCAATTCCCTCCGGATCATCGACGGCCGTCTCATCACCGGCGGCTCTGAATACGCCAACATCGATGCCGATCTCTCCCTCGGCAACCAAACATCCGGCACCATCTCCTGGGAGAATGGCACCCTCCCGGTGAAACTCGCCTTCGCCGCGGTCAACAATAACGGTCTCTGGAACTTCTCCAGGCTCGACGCCGTCATGGGCAAGGTCACCGCCGCCTTCACCGGGACCGTCGACACCAACTCCTCCACCGTCAACGGCGGGCTGCAAATCAAGCCCTCGCCGCTCGCCGGCCTTCCCGTCAAATCGGAGTACAAACCCTCCGGCACCGTCACTGCCGATGTCAAAGTCTCCGGCCCTTACAAGGAACCCGCGCTCTCCGGCACCGCCCAAATCGCGAACCTCGAAGTCACCGGCGGCAAACTCAGCCAGCCGCTTCGCGCGTCTGCTCTCCACCTCGACCTCACCCCCGAAAGCATTGCCGCCAAACCCTTCTCGCTCCAGGTGGGCCCCACGCTCGTGCAGGCCGTCTTCCGTCTAAAAAACTACAAAATCATCGACGCCGATATCTCCACTAAGGACGCTTCCATCCGCGATCTCCTTGCCATTGCGCAGACCAATACCGTCACCGGAACCGGCACCGCCACCCTCAACGTCCACGCCGCCGGCTCCGTCGACAAGCCCCAGCTCTCCGGTTCAGGCTCGCTCTCCAACGCCGATCTGCACCTTCCCGCCCTCAATCCCAATCTCAAAATCGATTCAGCACAAATCAAGTTCGAAGCCGGCAGCGCCACACTCGACAACGCCGTCTTCCACATCGGCAAATCCAACTGGCAAGGCTCCATCAAAGCGCACAACTTCACCCATCCGCAGCTCGCCGTTTCTCTAAAAGCCGATCAGCTCTCCCATACGGATATCCAATCCTGGCTTCCACCGTCCAAGGGCGGCGATTCGGCGCCCGTCACCATAACGGGTGACATCACCATAGGCAAGTTCCTGCTGAACGATCTTGCCCTTGATAACGCGAAGGCCAGCCTCACGTTCCGCGATAAAGTCCTCACCCTCGATCCCCTCTCCGCATCCGTCTACGGCGGCCGCCTCGCCGGCTCGGCAATCGTCAACCTCAAGGCGCAGCCCGCCGTCTTCCAGCTCAATACGCACCTCGACAAAATCGAATCGGAACAACTCCTCGCCGCCACCACGCCCCTTCGCAAAATCGTCTCGGGGCCCCTCACCGCCGACGCACAGCTCCAGTTCTCCCCCAAGCCCGGCGAAGACTTCGCCCGCACTCTCGACGGCGCCATCAACTTCCAACTCACGCCGGGCAAGCTCATCCCAGTCAACCTCCTCGGCGAGCTCGGCGCCATCGCAAAGTTCCTGAAGCCCCTCAATGCCGCCGGTTCCGCCACTTCCTTCCTCGGCATGAAGGGCCAGTTCCAGATCAAGAACGGGGCCGCCGAGACCAAGGATCTCCGTCTCGAGCTCGACCGCGCCGCCGCGCTCTTCACCGGCTCCGTCAACCTCGTCGATCAATCCCTCAACCTCCGCATGATGACCACGCTCAACAAGGAGTTCAGCGACGAAGTCGGCGGCACAAAAATCGGCGGATTCCTAAGCGCCGCCCTAGCCAGCCCCAAAGGCGAGTTGCTCATACCGTCGCTCGTCAGGGGTACGCTCTCCAAACCACTCTTCGCGCCCGACCCCGTCACGCTCGCCAAAATGAAGCTCAACCAGGGCTCGAATATTCAGGAGAACGTCCAGGGTATCCTGGACCTGTTCAAAGGCAAGAAGAAGCAGCCCTAACGCCGCCACTTCGCGGGTTCGTTAGCAAACAGGAACTCCGTGGCCTCGTCGTTCAGCACCCACACCGAGTAGATCCCTACTCCCGTTCCAAGCGGGAAGTGCAGCATCCCCACTGCCGCCACCACCAGCCCCATCGTCTTCCCCCAGGGCTTCCATCGGCGGATCGCCAACCCCGCGATTGCCATCGGCACCGCCATCGCCATCGACAGGCAGATGTACACCACGCCAACCACGCGCATCACCGGAATCGACGCCAGGTCCTTGCGCTTATAGAACGGATCGTTCGTCAGCATCAGGCCGGAAAATCCGCCCCCGGCAACCAAAACAATTAAGGAGATCACGCCTATCGCAATACCAAAACACAAAAGTATAGTCCCAACGTTACGAACGTGATTCTCCAACGCGTGTCCTCCGTACCTTTTGTACCATTAACGCCGCCAGTACCGGTAGATAAACGGCCCAGCGCCAGTTACTAACTCCGTCCCACACGTGCTCCTCGCGCCAGCGGATCAAAACGGCATAGTGGATCGGCGCCAGCACCCCCCAAATCACTACCGGCCACGGCCACGCAAACACCGTCAGCGGCATCAGCCACGTCAAATACCAGGGGTGTACATTCGCCGATACCAGTAGGATCGTCAACACCACCGCCCAATACGCCGCCCGCGCCGTCTTCGCCCACAAAGCCGCTCCCAGCGAGCCCAGCACAATGATCGCCGCCGACACCCGTTTCGCCGTGTCCAGGCTTCCTGCCGCCGCCAGAATCGCCCCGAAAAGAATATCGTTGTTCCGCCATCCGCCCACGTACCCGCCCATGAACCGCGCGTTCTCGCTTACGTCCGTCCACCACGGCCACCAGCACAACACGAATACCGCGGGCGCCAGCCAGGCCCATCGCCGTCCGCCCAGCTTCAAGAACGCAGGCCACAGCAACAGCGGCCAATACTTCGTCGCACCGGCCAGCCCCAGCAGCGCGTACGCCCAAGGCCACCGGGCCCGCTCCGCGCACCACAACGCGCCGATCGCCAGCGCCACCATCACTGCATCGTGATGCCCCATCCCCCAGAACTCCACGATCCCCATCGGACACCACCCCCACGCCATCCATCGCCACTTCTCCTCCACCCACGCAAACAGCAGCCAGCACAGCGCCAGTTCCGCCGCGCACGCTCCCAGTTTCATCACCGCCAACGATCCTCCGCCCGCCCGCGCCAGCCACAATTGCAGCGTCTGCAATAGCGGTCCATAGACAGGCTTGAAGTCCTTCCCGTCAACGTGTTCGCTGAGCAGCGCCGCCAGGCCAGGTTCCGCCGGCCGGTGATCGTACGGATTCATCCCCGCCGCCGCAACCTGTCCCTCCCATCGATATCGGTACAGATCGTCGCTGAATACCGGCTCCATCCAGAACGCCGTCAGCCGGAAAACCAGCGCCCATCCCAGAAGGATGGATGTCCGTATTCCCCCATCGAGTCTACACACGAAAGCTAGACCGGCGAGATATAATACAGAAGTCACGAAAAAGAGGAGAATAGCCCTCTCTGTCTCGTGAACCCCACCGCTTCTAGTCGAAGCAAGGAGAACAAGGCCGGCTTCCAACCCGAAACCGGTTAGACAAGCAGCCTTCTCTTTGGCACTCATGCCCTCACTTCCCGCCCTCCTAGTTGCCGATCCCAATCTACTTGACGATTTCAAGCGAACTTTTTTTGACGATACCTTCGCCGGCATCCACAAGCTGGCACCGTTTGATTATGCGCTGCTCGTCCCTTACTTCGCCATCCTGATCGTCCTCTCTTTCTACGGCATCCATCGCTACGAGATGATCCGCGGTTATTTCAAGAACCGCAAGAACCTCCTCTCCGCTCCGCCCCGGCAATTCGCCGAGCTCCCGCCGGTCACCATCCAGCTCCCGCTCTTCAACGAGCGCTACGTCGTCGAGCGCCTCATCGAGCAAATCGTCAAGATCGATTACCCGCGCGAGCTCCTGCAGATTCAAGTCCTCGACGACTCCACCGACGAAACCCACCCCTTCACCGAACGCCTCGTGGCCGAGTACCGGGCCATGGGCCATCCTATCGAATACCACCACCGCGCCAACCGGCACGGCTACAAGGCCGGCGCACTCCAGGAAGGCCTCAAGACGGCCACGGGCCTCGTCGTCGCTGTGTTCGATGCCGACTTCATCGTCCCCCCCGATTTCCTCCGCAAGACCATCCACTACTTCGCCGATCCCAAAGTCGGCGTCGTCCAAACCCGCTGGACGTACCTGAATCAGCACTACAACGCCCTCACCGAAGTGCAGACCATTCTCCTCGATGGCCACTTCGTCCTGGAACACGTCGCCCGCTCCGGCGGCGGACTCTTCTTCAACTTCAACGGCACCGCGGGCATTCTCCGCAAGGAGATGATTGAGGACGCCGGCGGCTGGCAGCATGACACCCTCACCGAAGATTCCGATCTCAGCTATCGTGCGCAACTAAAGGGCTGGAAATTCGTCTACGCGCCCGATGTCGAGTGCCCCTCCGAGCTCCCCTTCGACATGCACGGCTTCCAGATCCAGCAAACCCGCTGGTCCAAGGGCCTCACGCAGTGCGCCAAAAAGTTGCTGCCCATGATCCTCAAATCGGATCAGCCCTGGCGCGTTAAGCTCGAAGCCATCTGCCACCTCACGCCCAACATCTCTTATCCGCTCATGCTCATCATGTCGGCTCTGATGCTGCCGGTAATGATCGTGCGCTTCTACATGGGTTGGATGCAGATGGTGTTTGTCGATCTGCCTCTCATCGCGGCCAGCTTCTGGTCGATCACCGCGTTCTACCTCGTCGCGCAACGCCAGCTCCGTCCGGACAACTGGCGCCGTACCATCTGGTACATGCCCGTCCTCATGGCCGCCGGCGTCGCGCTCACACTGAGCAACGCGAAGGCCGTCATGGAGGCGCTCGTCGGTTACCAGACCGCATTCGCCCGCACACCCAAATACGCGGTTGGCGATAAGAAGGTGAAACTCGGCGACCAGCGCTACAAGAGCCGCATCGGCTGGCTGCCATTCTTCGAAATCGCGGCCGGCACCTGGTTCTTGGCGATGATCGCCTACTCCATCGATAGCTATAACTTCCTGGCGATCCCCTTCCTGTCGCTCTTCGTCGGCGGCTACTACTGGGCAGCAGGCAGCAAACTCTGGTTTGAGTATCAGGCCAAGCAGGCTTGGGAGAAGCGGCACAAGCTCGCCCTCGAAGCCGCCCGGTAATGCGCGATGGTGCACATCACCAATGGCGATGCGGTTGCGGACGAGCTTCGCCGCTGGGCTGGTGAGCCGCGCCTCATCGTATGGCATGACATCCTTCACGAAGGACCCGTACCGGCGGGCCTGTCGCTGGAACAGCTCACCGCGGTTCGCGGCGAATGGCTGGCAGCCAATGGTTATGGCGCGTCGGACAAACTCCGCGAGCGGGACCGTCAGCTTCGCCGTCTCGTCCAGCGCGACTCCGTCTGGCTCTGGTTCGAAGACGACCTCTACGATCAGCTACAACTCCTCCAACTGCTCCACTTCCTCCACGAAGAAGGTCTAACCCTCAGCCCCCACTTCATCGTCGACATTCCGCGAACGCTCGAAGTAGAGCAGATGGCCGGACTCGCCGCGGCAAAGACGAAGGTGACACCCGAAATGTTCGACACAGCCGGACGCGCCTGGCAAGCCTTCACCGCGCCAAACCGTGTCGAGGCAATCCACGCGTTGCTGCGGACAAATCTGGACGCCCTCCCTAACCTCCGCCCCGCCATGGAGCGCCTCCTCGAGCACACGCCGGAAAACAACCGCGTCCAAAGGACCATCCTGGAGTTGCTAAAGGACGGCGGCAAGACCGCGCATCAGCTTTTCGTCGAGTACCAAAATACCGAGGAGCGGCCCTTCCTGGGCGACACGGTATTCTTGCACTACCTCGACGCTCTCTCCCCGCGCGTCGTAAAAGACCACACCGCCATCTACCGCCTCTCCTAAAAACCGTGTCAAAGACCAATTTAATCTAGCCTTAATCTTTCCGGTCGCAAGAACCATTCATGCTCCAACGTCCCCTCACCGAACCGAGATCGTCACTGGACGGCTCCTCTGGCCCGCGGTCTCCACCGTCACCTCCACGGCATCTCCCGTTGCCGCATTTGCCGGCACAATCGCGTTCACCTGATAGAGTCCGCTGAACCCGGGCGCCAGCCCCGCGAACAACACCTGCGCTTCCCTTCCCCCGATGACCACAGTCACCGGGTTCACCACCCGGCTTAACGGCGACGACGGCGCCGCCCGGCCCGCCTCTACCGCCGGATTCACAGGCCCCAATCCAGAACAGTAAATCACCACCGCCTCTCCGCGCGCCACGGCCTTCCCCGGCTCAGCCGGCGTGACGCCGTCCTGCTTGACGATCGCCCCCTGCCCGCTCCCCGTCTGTGATTGCGTGAAAATGCCCGGCTGCGCCGTCGCCACCGTGAGCGTTTCGGGCACCGCGATCGTATCGCCCCTCTTCACCGAGATCTGATGCTGCGTATCCACCGGAACGTCGTACGGCACTTGCGCATTCAACTGGCCGTCGCTCGTGTAGAGCAGCGGAAGCGGCCGGTCGCCCAGCCGGACCTCGGTCCCATTCAGCGACGTCGGCAACGGCACCCTCGGCGCCTGCCCCGTTGCGTCGGCCAGCCGCGTTCCATAAAGAGTAATCAGGCTTCCCGGCGCAATCGGCACCTGGCTCGCAAAACTAGCCGCGTGCACGACACCCCCCGCCGTCAGCAGCGGTGCGCCGCTCGCGCCCTGCGCCAGCACCGCCCCGCTCAATTCCGTCTTCCCCCCCTGCGTCCGGTTCGCAAGAATATCCGCCGCGGTCCCGAGGAACAACGCCACCACGGTCAGCCGTGTATTCGCCGCCGGCCGCACCGGCCGCCACGTCCCTCGCCAAACGCCATTCCCCATGTGCGCCAGCGATACTTGCGGATCGCCGTTCTCCGGCCTCGCCACCACGCT
Organism: Acidobacteriota bacterium; assembly: GCA_016185425.1. Lineage (GTDB taxonomy): Bacteria > Acidobacteriota > Terriglobia > Bryobacterales > Bryobacteraceae. The sequence goes on from JACPNQ010000015.1 coordinate 150,715, forward strand.
CGCTCCCGTTCCCCCCGCAAGCGGCGTCAGCGGATTCGCGCAATCGTCCGCAACTCTCACTTCGATCGTCACAGCTTCCCCGGCTCGCACCGAGAATCCATCCCGCAGCGCCGTCGATTCCACTCGCAGCGCCGGCAAGGCACAACTTGCTGCCCCGCGTTCGTCCTTGCCCCCGGCATCCGGCGGCGCCACAACCGAAAGCAGGTTCACCGTTCGGACACTCCCGTCCTCCTGAACCTGGAACGTCACCACACCGCGGCGCACTCCCGCCATCAGCGACGCCTGCGAAGGCTGCACAATGACGGACCCTGGTGCGTTGGCGCCCACTCGGCCCGTGCTCGGAGCCGTTTCGTACCACGTCCCCAGACGTGACGAGTCGTACGTCGCCAGATTCCTCCCCAGGTGATTGAACGTCACCGTCTGCGAGCCCGGATTCTGCCCCTGCCTCGAAATGAAAATCATCGCCGCCGGCGTCACCTCGGGACCTGGATTGCTTCCCTCGGCCAGCACGTTCAATAGCACCGTCACCAACTGCGGCGAGTTGTCGGCGTCCCCCGTAATCTGTATCTGGTCGTAATACTGTCCGGCCGCCAGCCCCTGGTGCTGAATCGAAACTGTCAGCTCGCTCACCTCCAGCCAAGGCTGGGACACCGTTCCCGTCAACGCTCCAAGTTTCACAAAAGGACGGCTGTTGGACGCGCGCCACGTCAACGTCCCGCTGCCGATGTTCAATATCCCCAATTTCTGCGGCGTCGGAGCGCCCCCGCCGGCAACCGCCGTGAATGTAAGCCCGGTCTGCGATACCAGGATCGTGCCCCGGTTCGGCCGTACGGTGAGGTTGACAGGAATCGCCGCGCGCGTAGTCCCGGACGTCACCGTGATCGAGCCCAGATAGGTTCCAGCCCTTAATCCCGCCGGGTCCGCCGTCACGCTCATTGCCGCCACCTGGCCGGCCCGCAGTGCTCCGGAACCGTTATCCAACTTCAGCCAGGTTGCCGTCGTCGCCGCTTGATAAGGAAGAAGCCCGCCGCCGGAATTGCGGATCTCCACCACGGCGATATCGGCGGAAGCTCCCTGGTTGCGGCTGAAGGAAAGCGATTCCGCCGACAGCGTCAACCGCGCCGGGGCCTCACTCACATTCAAAATCACCGACACCGGATTGGAAGAGCCCGCCGGTTCCGTTTTCACGTTGATCGTCGCCGTATAACGTCCGGCAGGCAGATCCGACGCGTTGGCAACTAGCGTCAGCGTAGCCGGCGCAATCGTATTCGACGCGGCCACCGTCAGCCAGTTTCCCGCCCCCTGCCCATACGTCACCGTAGTTGTAAATGGAATCCCATTCACGGAGCTGCCGACAGTCACGCGCGCTGGCGTGGTCGTCGGCGATCCGGCGATTGCGCTAATCGTGATCGGAGACGGAGAGAGCGTCGTCGTCAACGCTAGATTTCGAATCACGCGGATGCGATTGTTATTCTCGTCGGCAATGTAGATGTTGCCCGCATTATCCACCGCCAGGCCATACGGACCGTTGAGGGCTGCGTTCGCCGGCGATCCCCCGTCACCGGAAAACCCATTGAGATTCAATCCCGCGACTGTGGAGATCCGCCCGTTCACGTCGACACGGCGAACAACACTGAATGCATGGCCGATATAGACGTTTCCGCGGCTGTCGGTTGTCAGCGCAAACGGCGAGCGTATCCCCGCGTCAATCGCCATCCCGCCATCGCCGCTGTAGGCTGCCGCTCCCGTCCCGGCCCACGTTCGGATTCGCCCGTCGGCGGACACCGCGCGGATTCGGTGGTTCCCGAAATCGCTGATCAATAGCTCTCCGCCCGCAGTGTAGGTAACCGCGTCCGGCGTGCTCAGTTTCGCCTCGGTGGCCGCCCCGCCGTCTCCCGAGAACCCCGCGGCCCCGTTGCCCGCCACCGTCGAGATAACCCCCTTGGTGTCGATCTTTCGCACCCGGTGATTCGCGCGGTCCGCGAAGTAGACGTTGCCGGAAGGGTCCACCGCCACGCCCCAGGGATTATTGAGCATGGCCTGCGTAGCGGGTCCCCCATCGCCGGAGAATCCGTTCTCAAAGGTGATACCGGCAATGCTCGATATCGTGCCGTTTAAAATCCGCCGGATCTTTTGACTGCTGCCGTCGGCGATATATAACGCCCCGTCCGGACCGAAAGCCAGCGAGTTCGGCCAGCTCAACCGTCCGTTCGCTGCCGGCCCATTGTCGCTGCAGCACGACGAGACGCCGTTTCCCGCTATCGGCGATACCGTTCCGTCTGCGGCGATTTTGACAATGCGGTGGCCCTGCAGCTCTACGTAATAGATGGTTCCGTCTGGCGCGACGGCAATACCGGTAGGCTCCGTCATGGTCGCCAGGCTCGCGGGAGTTCCTGGTGGGATCGCTTTGTACTGCCCGTTCCCCGCCACTCGCGTTAACGTCGCCTGATTCTCGGAAAGGACAACGATGTGCTGGCTCTCCAGATTCGCGATGAATAGCCGGCCTTTCGCGTCAAACGCGATGGAGTCCGGAAAACCGATCGCCCCGGTTAACGCCGGCACCGGCGAAGTATTCACCACCGTATTCCCGCCGCCGGCAACCGTCGAAAGCATACCCGCCGTAGTAATCCGCCGGATTCGCCGGTTCGACGTGTCCCCAAAATACAGATTCTCCGCCGCGTCCAGCGCAAGGGCGTCGACATTCGTAATGGCGGCGCCCGCCGAATTCCCGCCATCACCCGTAAACCCTCGCTTTCCGGTCCCGGCAAGGACCGACAATATGCCATCGGTCCCCACGCGGTAGATTCGGTAGTTTTCCGTATCGGATATGTAGATCCGGCCGCTTCGGTCCACTTGTATCGCGTATGGCGTCAGCCCGGTTTGCGTCGCAGGCTTCCCCTCACCTGAAAAATCCGGCGACCCGTTCCCGGCAACAGTCGAGATGATTCCGCTCACTCCCACCTTGCGAACCCGCAAATTGCCCAACTCACTGATATAGAGCGCGTCCGCTCGGTCGATTGCTAGTTTCGACGGTCGCAGTCCCGCCGCCGTTGCCTGTCCTCCGTCCCCACTCGCTGCGCTCAACCCGATGCCCGCATACGTAGTAATTACTCCTGCCGGACTCACCCGGCGAATCCGGTTGTTCCGGTTGTCCGCAATGTATAGATTCCCTTTCGAGTCGTAGACAATCCCGGCTGGCCTATTCAACGATGCCCGCAACGCGTCGCCATTATCACCGGAAAAACCGGGCACGCCGTTGCCCGCGATTACCGTTACGGCGCCCGAATCCTCAAGGCGCACGACAATATGATTCAGTCCATCGCTAATGACCACTCGTCCCTGCGGATCGACTGTCGTCTCCAGCACCGAGCTAAGCGGCGCTTCCAGTCCCGAGCGCACGGTGCCCGGGAAGACCCATTCCGTACCTGCCAAAGTCGTAATTACTTGCTGTGCACACACGCTCGCCGCAAATGCCAGCGGCAAATAGAGTCGAATCACGACGGGCCTCCAGGGATATTCGGTGCTACCACATTACTCTTTGTGAAAGCGGCCGGGAGTCCCCCACCGCAATCCAAATCGTTCCTCATGAACGATTGGCGGAAACTCGCTCGCCTTGGGGACACATTAAAAAACGGTAGTCCGCGATTCCGAAAATATTTTATCCACCGCCCCATCAATCCCTTACAGCCAACCCGCCCGGATCACCGATCCGTTTTTCCGATCTCATATGCTATTTGTTAATTAGGATCGGATCTGGCGCAGGCCCGCCGGATGACACCAACGCAAACCAAGGAAGAAACCAAGGAAAGAACCAAGGAAGGAACCAAGAACAAACCGATCTAAGTTATTGAAAACACACAACAATAGACGAGAATTTTTAGATCCAGATTCTCTCCACCGGCCGGTCGGGATAACTTAGATCCGCTGCGTCCCCGTCGAACAGGTTCAACGGGTCCAGCTTCGCCAGCCAGTACACCGGTAGCGGCGCAAAATCGGGGCAATCCGGCGCCATCTGCGCCACAATCACGGCCAGGCCCACTACCTCGGCCCCAGCCGCTTCGACCATTTTTTTGATCTCGGTCAGCTTGGCGCCCGTGCGCAGAATGTCATCCACCAGCAGCACCTTCTCGCCTGGCTGAATATGCAAAAACTGCCGCAGCCGTAACGGTTCGCTGTCGTTCTGGCGTTCGGCCCAATACACCTGCTTGGCCCGCAGTGCCTCACAAACACCGAATGCAACAGGCAGCCCACCCGTCGCCGGCGAGACAATAGACAACTGCGGAATCAACGCGCGCAGCTCGGCGTTCGCCCGTACCTTCCGGCTCAGTGCCACGCTCAACGTCTTCGCGTGCTGGAAGTACCGGAACGCCAGCGGAACCTGCAGATACTGATCGGAATACAAGCCGTTCGGGTAAACAAAATTACCCTCCCGCAACGCGCCCGTCTCCTGCAGCAGCGCCAACACCTCGTCCTGTGTCGGTATGATTTCCATCGCCTAATGGGCTCCTTTGCCGATGACAACCTGCGGAATCGTCCGCAGCATGATCTTCCAGTCCAGTGCCAACGACCAGTTGTCGATGTACTGCATGTCCAATTCCATCCAGCGCTCGAAGTCCACGCCGTCCCGGCCTTCGACAACCCACAGGCACGTCAGACCCGGCCGCATTCGCAGCCGCCGCCTCTGCCACCGTTGATAGTGTTCCACCTCGGAAGGAATCGCCGGTCGCGGTCCCACCAGCGACATATCGCCGCGCAGCACGTTCCAAAGCTGCGGCCACTCGTCGATCGAAAACTTTCGCAACCAACGGCCAACACCCGTCAGCCGCGGATCGTCCTTGATCTTGAACACCAGCGTGCGCTCGTTCAGGCTGGCTAATTCTGCCCTGCGCGCCTCGGCATCGGCCACCATCGAGCGGAACTTATACAACACGAACCGGCGCCCGTTCAGCCCGCACCGGACCTGCCGGAACAGCAGCGGCCCGGGCGAAGTCAGCTTCACCAGCAGCGCCACCGCCAGCATCACAGGCGTAGCCAGCGCCAACGATGCCGCCGCAAGAACAATGTCGATGAACCGCTTCAGCAACAACCGGATCTCGTCATGCGGCGCGCCCGAAAAGGTAAGCATCGGCGCTGCGCCCAAACGCTCCAGGTAAACGTCGCTGTGCACATGCGGAAAAAAGTCCACCGCCACACGGCTTCGGACCCCTTCCTCATCGCACAGCAAAAAGGTCTCTTCCAACTCCGCAAGCTGTTCGGAAGGAACCGCGAACAACACTTCGTCGATCACATGCTGCCGCAACAACACCGGCAGTTCGGCCAGCGGATACACCGGATATTCACGGCGTAGCTCTATCGCCGCCACTACCGGGCTCGCGTCCAGAAAACCCGATAGCCGCAGCCCGTACGTCGCCGCGTCCTCCACCAGGCCGGCCACGCGCCGCGCGCTGTCGCCTGTGCCGACGATCCATAAAAAATGCTCGCCGCCGAAACGGCGCCGATACCATCGCAAGATCGGTTCCGCGTTCCAACGGAACAACGGCAGTCCCAGTCCGGCAAATCCGGCAAACAGAGCCAGAAACACACGGCTCATGTCCAAACGGAGAGCGAATTGCACCAGCACCAGCAGCGCCGGCGCCAGGCTTGCCTGCCGGAGCGTCCGCCGCATCGTCTCCCGGCGCCCAAGGCCCTCAAAGGCCTCGTAATCGCCAAACCATAACGCGGTGCCCCAATAACAAAGCATCGACAACAGCAGCAGCAGGATCTTTACCGGAAGGAGAAAGTAAAAATTATGCGCCAGCGGCAGCCACGATCGCGCCTGGTACGCCGCCTCGAAGGCCAGCCATACCAGTACGCCGTCGGCCAGCATATGAAACAGGCGGAGCTTGCGCTGATGACGGGAAAACACGGCTCGTCCTCAAGCGTACCAGAGCGGCGGCACGGCGCTTGCAAGACATCTTCTTGTTAGTGGATACTAGGTTAGTGAGTGCTAGCTTATGAGGGCGCCCAAGCTCAGCCGCGCCGACCGGCGCAAAGCCATCGTCGATACCGCCGCCCAGCTCTTCGCCGAAGTCGGCTTCCGCGGCGGCACCACGCGCGAGCTCGCCCGGCGAGTCGGCGTCACGGAACCCGTTCTCTATGAGCACTTCCAAACCAAGCGCGACCTCTACTCGGCAATCATCGATGACTCGTCCGTCGACGACTTCGCCGAAGCCCGCCTCCGCCTCGAACGCAAAGCCGCCGAATGCAATCCGCGCGACTTCTTCAAGTACTTCGCCAACAGCGTCGCCGAGCACTTCTCGGCCAACCCCAACTACTTGCGCCTGATCCTCTTCAGCGCGCTTGAAAAACACGATCTCGCCGAGCTCTGCTTCGAACGCCACGCCAAGGTCGCTCACCAGATCGTCACAAACTTCATAAAGGGCCATATCAAAACCGGCGCCTTTCGCAAGACGGACGCGGCTCTCGCCGCCCGCGCCTTCATGGGCATGGTGATGCACTACATGATCTTTGACCAGCACTTCGGCTTCAAGCTCCTCCGCTCCAGCCGGAAGCGCTCGATCGATGCAATGGTTGACATTTTTTTGTCCGGATTGAAAGCAAATGAATCCTCTTCTTAAATACTCGTTCCTGTTATCGCTCTTATTCGTGGCCGCCTGCGGCAAGCAGGCCGCCAAGACCGCCGAAGCCAAGTCCGCCGTCAATACAGCGCCCGAAGTCATCGCTGTAAAGACGGCCGTTGCCGTCGAACGCACAGCCGAACGCTCCATCGCAGTCACCGGCACCCTTCTGCCCGACGAGACCGTCACTGTCTCGGCGGAAGTCGTCGGCCGTATCGCCAACATTCGCGCCGACTTCGGCCAGGCCGTTCGCAAAGGCGACATCCTCATCGAGCTCGACCGCACCGAGTACGACCTGCAGGTCGAGCGCTCCCGCGGCGCCCTCAACCAGGCTCTCGCGCGCCTCAGCTTGCCCGCCTATAGCGGCAAGATCGCTCCGCCCGACAGCACGCCCGGCGTCCGCACCGCCCTTGCCCAGCTCGAAGACGCGAAGTTCAAATACGAGTCCGCCGCCAAGCTCGTCAAGTCCGGTGACATCGCCGCCGACCGCTTCAACGAGCTCGAAAAGGCTTACAACGCCCGCCAGGCCGCCGTCGACGCCTCCCGCGATGAGCTCCGTACCCAATGGATGAGCGTCACCGCCATGGAAGCCGACCTCAAGATCGCCGAAAAGCGCCGCAACGATACCATCATCCGCGCTCCCTTCGACGGCGTCGTCGGCGAGAAGCTCATCTCCGCCGGCCAGTTCGTCAAGGACAACATCGGCATCATCCGCCTCGTCAAGGTCCACCCCATGCGCCTGCGCCTCGAGGTCCCGGAAGCCGCAACCAACGCGGTCAGGATCGGCACGCAGCTCAGCTTCACCACCGATGCCGCTCTCGGCGTCGAGTTTCAAGCCATTGTCCGCGAGTTGAACCCCTCGCTCGACGCACGCAACCGCACACTGACCGCCGAAGGCCGCCTCTCCAAGCCCGACGTGCGCCTCCGCCCCGGCATGTTCGTCCAGGTCAAGCTCGTCACGGAGAAAGGCGCCAAAGCCGTCATGGTCCCGCGCAACGCCCTCTACTCCATCGCCGGCCTCACCAAGATCTTCAAGATCGAAAACGGCGCCGCCCGCCTCATCACCTTCACCCCCGGCCCCGATGTCGATGGCCTGGTCGAAGTCCCCGCCGGCCTCATCCAGAGCGGCGACCGCGTCGCCACCAGTGAGCTCGGTGCCCTCACCAACGGCGCCAAGGTGAGGCAGTAGGCCATGCAAAAACTCGCCGAAATCTGTATCAAGCGGCCGGTCTTCGCAACGATGCTCATCCTGATGCTCGTCGTGCTCGGTCTCGACGCGTATCGCAAGCTCGGTGTCGACCTCTTTCCCAAGATCGATTTCCCGATTGTCACAGTGACGACCACACTCCGCGGCGCCTCGCCCGAAGAGGTGGAAACGCAGCTCTCCAAGCGCATTGAAGAAGCCGTCAACACCGTCAGCGGCATCGACGAGCTGATGTCCAACTCCGCCGAAGGCCTCTCCCGCGTCACGATTCAGTTCAACCTGGAGAAGGACGCCGAGATCGCCGCGCAGGAAGTCCGCGATAAGGTCTCCACCATCCTCGGCCAACTTCCCGCCGACGCCGATCCGCCCATCGTCGAGAAACTCGCCACCGACGCTTCGCCCATCATCAACGTCGTCGTCTCCGCGAACCGCGACCTCCGCGAAATCACCAAGCTCGTCGATGACCGCATCAAGAAAGACATCGAGACCATCAACGGCGTAGGCCAGGTCCGCTTCATCGGCGAGCGCGAACGCCAGATTCAGATCTGGCTCGACGGGCAGAAGCTCTATAGCTACGGCCTGAACATTGACCAGGTGCGCGGTGCCATCGCCGCCCAGAACATTGAAGTGCCCGGCGGCCGCCTCGACCAGGGCTCGCGCGAGCTCTCCGTCCGCACCCTCGGCCGCATCCTCCGCCCAGCCGATTTCAACGATCTGATCATCGCCAACGCCGGCGCGCCCATCCGTGTCCGCGACATCGGCAGCGTCGAGGACGGCTACAAGGAAACCCGCTCCTTTGCCCGCCTCGACGGCAAGGAAGCCGTCGTTCTCCAGATCCGCAAACAGGCCGGCACCAACACGCTCGAGATCATCGACCGCATTAAGGAGCGCATCGAGGAGCTCCGCACCACATTGCCCAAGGATCTCCAGGTCGCCTACGTCGGCGACCAGTCCGGCTTCATCAAGGCCTCCTTCGAAGCCGTGCAGGAGCACCTCATCATGGGCGGCCTCCTCGCCGGCATCGTCGTGCTCATCTTCATGCGAAGCTGGCGTTCCACCCTCATCGCGGCCATCGCCATCCCCACGTCCATCATCGCGACCTACACCTTGCTCAACATGATGGGCTTCACGCTCAATCAGATCACCATGCTCGCGCTCACGCTCATGGTCGGCATCGTCATCGACGACGCGATCGTCGTCCTTGAGAATATCTTCCGCTTTATGGAGGAAAAGAATCTGCCGCCCGTGCAAGCGGCCATCGAAGGCACTCGCGACATCGGCCTCGCTGTCCTCGCCACCACGCTCAGCCTCGCTGTCGTCTTCCTTCCTGTCGCCTTCATGTCCGGTATCGTCGGCCGCTTCATGTCGAGCTTCGGCTTCACCGCCGCCTTCGCCATCATGGTCTCCCTGCTCGTCAGCTTCACCATGACGCCCATGCTCTGCAGCCGCTTTCTGAAGCTCGCGCCCACGCACGGCGAGTCAGCCACCAAGGAAACCTGGTTATTCAAGGTCATCGATCGCCCTTACCAGGGCCTTCTCCGCTGGTCGATGGCCCATCGCTGGGTCATCGTCGTGCTGGCGGTCCTCACGGTCCTCGCTACCGGCCCGATTTTCAAAGGCGTCGGCATCGACTTCCTCCCGCAAGACGACCAGAGCGAGTTCGAAATCACCGTCCGCATGCCGCCCGGCTCTTCGCTCGAAGGCACTGACGCCGTCCTCCGCAATGTCGAAGCCGACCTCAAGTCCCTGCCGGGTCTGAAGACATTCTTGACGCTCATCGGCAACGACGTACGCCAGCAAGTCGACCGCGGCAGCATTCTCATCACGCTCGTCGATCCCAAAGAACGCAAGGACTCCCAGTTCAAGATCATGGACATGGCGCGCGAAAAACTCCGCAAGTACAAAGACCTCATCGTCGCCGTCCAGTTGCCTGCCGTCATCCAGGGCGCCGGTCCCAATCGTGACTTCCAATACATCCTCAGCGGCCCCGATCTCGAACAGCTCGACAAGTACTCCGCTGTTGTCGTCAAACGGCTAAAAGAAACTCCCGGAGTCACCGATGTCGAGAGCAGCTATGAAGCCGGTAAACCCGAAGTGCGCGTGCGCATCAATCGCGACCGGGCCTCTGAGCTCGGCGTCAACGTCGCCTCCATCGCCACTGCCATCCGCACCCTGATCGCCGGCGACGAACAGGTCACCACTTTCCGCGAAGGCGACGACCGCTACGATGTCGGCCTGCGCGTCAACAAGGAATTCCGCCAGTCGCCCGACGCCATGAGCCGCCTCTACGTGCCGTCCACCAAGGTCGGCAACGTCACCCTCGCCAACGTCGCGTCGCTCCAGGAAGCGACAGGACCCATCACCATTGACCGCCGCAATCGCCAGCGCCAGATCATGATCTCGGCCAGCGTCGTCGCTGGCCAGTCGCTCGGGAACGTAATCAAAATCACCGAGGACGCCGTCAAAGAACTCGAAATGCCGCCGCAATACCGCACCGGCACCATCGGCCGCACCAAGGAACTCGGCCGCGCCGCGCTCGGTTTCGTAATCGCCTTCCTGCTTTCGATCACATTCATGTACATGATCCTCGCGGCGCAGTTCGAGAGCTTCATCGACCCGATTACGATTCTGCTCAGCCTGCCGCTCTCCGTGCCGTTCGCGGTCCTGTCCTTAATGGTCATGCGCGAGAACTTCTCGATCATCTACAGCTCGGTCGGCATCCTCGTACTCTTCGGCATCGTCAAGAAGAACTCGATTCTGCAGCTCGATCACATCAAGTCGCTGCGGCGCGAAGGCCTCGCGCGCCTCGACGCCATCCTTCATGGTTGCCAGGACCGCCTTCGCCCGATTCTGATGACCACCGCGGCGCTCGTCGCCGGCATGTTGCCTCTCGCGCTCGGCACCGGCGCCGGCGCTGGCACCCGCCGCACTGTCGCCATCGTCGTCATCGGCGGCCAGACACTCTGCCTGCTCCTGACCCTCCTCGTCACGCCGGTCGCCTACTCGCTCTTTGACGACCTCGCGCACTACGGCCTCTTCCGGCGCATTCGCAACTTCCTCACGCGCGGTAAGTGGGCCAGCCAGACCGCGGCCCTCTTGACCGTCGCCGCCCTGCTCGCGCCCGCAATCGTGGCGCAAACCAAGCTCGACGCCACTCGCGTCGGCGTCAGCGTCACTAGGCGTTCTCTCACACTCAAGGAAGCCACTGAGATGGCGCTTCGCAATAACCTCGAGATCGAGATCGAACGTACCAACATCGACACCCAGCGTCAGCTCCTCAACGCCGCCAAAGGTGCGTTCGACCCCATCCTTCGCTACTCGCCCACCTACGAGAAACGCAACACCCCAGCCGCCTCCAGCCTGCAGGCCGCTACCGGCAAGCTGACCGAAGACTTCGTCAACAACAACGTCGCCTTTCTCGGCAAAACGCCCTGGCGCGGGCTCAGCTTCAATGCCGGCTTCGACAACAGCCGCACCAACACCACCAACCCGTTCGTCAGCCTGAACCCGAACGTCAACTCACGCCTTACTCTCGGCGCTACTCTGCCACTGCTGCGCAACCGCCTGATTGACGTCGACCGCGCGCAGCTCAAAATTCGCGCCAGGCAGATCGGCGTCTCCGAGCTCGACCTCGAGCTCCGCGCCATCGACGTCATTACCCGCGTCGAACAGACCTACTGGGACCTCGCCGCCGCCCGCCAGGCCGTGCAGGTCGCGGCCGACGGCGTGAACTTAAGCGACGAGCAGCTCGCCCGTACCGAACGCCAAATCGCCGCCGGTGCGCTCGCCCAAGTCGAGCTCTCCGCGTCCCAGTCCGAGCTCGAACGCCGCAAAGATACCTACTACGCCAACCTCGACGCGCTCAACACCATCGAAAACGGACTCAAGGCCCTTCTCAGCCCGAACCGCGACAACGAGCTCTGGAAAGACGAAGTCGTCCCAACGGATCGCAACCCCACTTTGCCGGCTGGCATCGAGCCGCTTTCCGACGCCGTCAAAACCGCACTCCTCAAGCGCGCCGAGTTGCGGCAACTCACCCAGCGCCGCGAAGCCAATGACATTCAGACGCAGTTCAACCGGGACCAGTTGAAACCACAGGTCAACCTCGTCGGTTCCTACACCAACAGCGGTCTCGCCGGTGCGCTTGCCGCCACAGACAACCCCTTCACCTCTTCCAACGTCGCTCTCTACCAGCGCTTGAATGTGCTGAGCGCCGCGGCTGGCCTGCCGCCGGTGCAGCCGCCGAGCTTCGGCAGCCTGCCGGGCTTCCTCACCGGCGGCTACGGCCAGGCACTGCAAAGCCTCTTCGGCGGCCGCTTCCCATCCGTGCAAGTCGGCGTGCAGTTCGACCTCAATCTCCGCAACCAGACCGCACAGGCCAATCTCGCGCAGACCATGATCGCCGACAAACGGCTCAACTATGAGAGGACGCGTTCCGAGCAGTTGATTGACATGCAGGTCCGCAACGCCCTGCAGAGTCTGCAAGCCAACCGCCAGCGCATCATCGCCGCCGACGCCGCGGTGAAGGCATCGCAGGAAAAGCTCGACAGCGAGATCCGGCTCTTCCAAACGGGCGAGTCGACCAACTTCCTCGTCCTCACCCGCCAGAACGAGCTCCTCGAATCCCGCCGCCGCGCCGTTGTGGCGCAGCTAGAGTTCAACAAGGCCGCCGCGCGCCTGGAGCAGGCAAAAGGCGAAACCCTCGAGACCTACAAGATCAGCGTCCGGTAAAGTGGACGGCGGTTGTTGAGGTGGTGCCACTCGAAGACAGCACGGCAAGCCTGTCTTCGACACCGCACGCATCCGGACGCGCGAGTCTTCGCCGAAGGCCTGCCGGTGGCCACAATCTGGCAACTGTGGATTTCCTCTGAATAACGACAACTTGCGCCCGGCTCTCCGGGTCAGCACACTTGGATAGGAAAGCTTATGGCAACGCAGAACGACCTCGTCATGCAGAAGGGTTTGCCGGCCAACGTCGAGGCCGAGCGGTACGTGCTGGGAGCCATCCTGCTGGACCCGTCGGCATTCTTGAATGTCGGCAGCGCGATCCAGCCGGCCGACTTCTCCATCCAGGCAAATCAACTGATCTTCACCCGCATGACGCAGCTCTTTGAGCGTGGTGACAAGATCGACCGCGTCACTTTGGCCAACGAGCTCATGCGCTTCAACGAGCTCGAGAACGTCGGCGGCATCTCGTACCTGGTCTCGCTCGATGATGGCTTGCCGCAGCTCTACAACCTCGAGAGCTACATCAAGATCGTCAAGGACAAGGCGGTACTGCGGCACATCATCTTCACCTCGCAGAGTCTCATCGACCGCTGCGTCAACGGCTCCGACGATCCGCATGAGATTCTCGCGAGCGCGGAGGAGCAGTTGATGGGCCTGGGCGAAAGCCAGGTCAAGGACTCGCTCCAAACGCCTCGCGAAGTCATCGAGAAATTCGAAGGCGGACTCAACGCCTTCCTCGATCCTACCCGCCGCATCCGCGGCACCTCTACCGGCTACACCAAGCTCGACGAAATGACCGGCGGCTTCCGGCCGGGAGAGCTGATCATTCTCGCGGCCCGCCCCGCTATGGGAAAGACGGCGCTCGCGTTGAATCTCGGCCAGTATGTGGCAATGAACCCCGCGGCGCCGAAAGCCGTCGCGGTCTTCTCGCTCGAAATGTCGAATGAGTCCCTGCTGACTCGTATGATCTGCGCGCAGGCTCGCGTCTCTCAAACCAAGTTCCGGGAAGGGTACCTGAACGCCGACGAGCGCCGGCTGCTGCAAAAGGCGACCATTGATCTCGCGCGAGCGCCGATCTTCATCGACGACTCGTCAAATATCACGCTCATGGACATCCACGCCAAGCTGCGGCGCCTCGCCAAAGAACATGAGCTGGGGCTGGTGATCGTCGACTACCTGCAACTGATGTCGACACCCGGACGCAGCGAGAACCGTACGCAGGAAGTGAGCCAACTGTCGCGCGGCTTGAAGCTCCTCTCGAAGGAGCTGAAGTGCCCGTTCTTCGTGCTCAGTCAATTGAGCCGCGCCCCGGAAACACGGCCCGGCGACCACCGGCCGCAGTTGAGCGACCTCCGTGAATCGGGCTCCATTGAGCAGGACGCCGACATGGTGATGTTCGTCTTCCGCGAGGAGTACTACAAGCGCTTCGACGCTAACCTGCACGGCAAGGCCGAGCTGATTCTCGCCAAGCAGCGCAACGGCCCTACCGGGACCGTGAAGCTGGCCTTTTTGCACGAGTTTACGAAGTTCGAGAATCTGCTCGAGGAAATGCCTCCGGAAAGCTAACGATTTGTTGCCTTGACACTCTACATATAAAGATGTTCCATGTATGTAGAGAGGCTTGGCATCGATGGCAAAGAAATCCGACCTGTTGCAGGGCACTTTGGACCTGCTGGTATTGAAGACGCTGGCGCAAGGACAGATGCACGGCTACGCGATCGCGCAGCGGATTCTGCTCACCTCGCGCCAGGTGCTCGAAGTACAACAAGGCTCGCTCTACCCCGCGCTGCATAGGCTGGAGCGGAAACGGCTGGTGACGAGCGAATGGCGCGAAGGCGACAGCGGCCGCATGGCCAAGGTCTACTCGCTGACAAAGGCCGGCGCAAGACAGCTCAAAGAAGAGCTCGACGAGTGGTCGCGGTACACGAACGCGATCCAGTGGGTCCTGGAGGCCTAGAGCGATGCGATGGCCATGGAAGAGAGAGGAGACCGAGCTCGACATGGAGCTCGGCTATCACGTGGAGACGCTGGCGGACGCGTTCGAGAAGCAGGGCATGAGCCGGACAGAGGCCATGCGCAAGGCGAGGAAGGAGTTTGGCGGAGTGGACACCATCAAGGACCAATGCAGAGACGAGAGCCGGTGGAACTGGCTGGCGCAGGCTGGACAGGATGTGCGCTTCGGCTGGCGAATGATGCGCAAGACGCCGTCGATCACGCTCGCGGCCATAGCGACGCTGGCGCTCGGAATTGGCGCTACGACGGCCATCCTCGCGCTCGCCGACGCGGTGCTGTGGCGAACGCTCCCGCTACCCGCGCCGGAGCAATTGACCGAGTTGTTCTGGACGGCAAAGGGCCGCGCGGATGGACTGGTTCGCGGATCGTCGGGAAGCAATTTCCCGGACAACGGGGTCCAGGTCGCCGACTACTTCAGCTTCCAGGGCTACCGGAACATGCGAGAGCGAGCGGCTGGTAAAGCCCAGCTCGCCGCGCACATGGGCGACACACAGGTCAGTGCCAGCTTCGCCGGCCAGGTTTCAGTTTCGAAGCTGCGGCCCGTATCCGGCAACTTCTTTCAGACACTACAGGTGCAGCCATTTGCCGGGCGGCTGTTTACCGGCAGGGATGACGACGCCGGCGCGCCGTTCGTGATCGTAACCACACACCGGTTCTGGGAGAACCAGTTGGGCGCCGATCCGGCCGCGGTTGGCAAGTCGATCCTGATGAACAACCGGGCCTACACGATCGCGGGAGTTCTTGCCCGCGGCTTCACGGGGATTGTACCGGGCGATGCCACGGACCTCTACGTCACGATTTGGCAGAGTCCGGAGATGCTAATCGCGGATAGCTTCTACCGGAAAGCGGTAAACAATCCCCTCAACTGGGTGATTCAGCTAATGGCCCGGCGTAACGCCGGAGTCAGTCAGACCGAGCTCGATGCGATGCTGACACCGGCCTTCGCGGCCAGTTGGGCGGCCCCGCCGAAATCGCCCGAGCAGACACCGCGCTTGCGGCTCCAGGATGCGAGCCATGGGTTGGGCGCACTGCGGCGGCGGTTCGGCGATCCGGTTTG
Source organism: Acidobacteriota bacterium (assembly GCA_016185425.1). Lineage (GTDB taxonomy): Bacteria > Acidobacteriota > Terriglobia > Bryobacterales > Bryobacteraceae. The sequence continues at coordinate 166,334 of JACPNQ010000015.1, forward strand.
GACGCTGCTCGGCCTCGTCACGCTGGTGCTCCTGATCTCTTGCGCCAACATCGCCAACCTGTTGCTGGCCCGGGCTGTGGAGCGGGAGAAGGAAGCGGCGCTGCGAGTCTCGCTGGGCTGCGGCAATGGGCGCCTGATGCGGCAGTTCTTCACGGAGAGCTTGCTGCTCGCAATGATCGGCGGAGTGATGGGCGTTGGAGTAGCGGCCCTGTTGGGACGGCTGATGTCGACGCTGCTACCACGGGGAGCGGATGGCTTGACGCTGACGGTCGAGTCCGATCCGCGAGCGCTGTTGGGAACGGCGGCGGTCGCCCTGCTGGCGGCCCTTCTGTTCGGGCTGTACCCGGCCTGGCGGACGGCGCGCGTGGATGCATCGCCGGCTTTGAAGGAAGGTTCGGGAAGCGCGGGCACGATGAGCCGCTCGCGGTGGGCTCCCGCAAAGCTTCTGGTGTTGTTCCAGGTGGCGCTCGGCGTACTGCTGGTGACGGCTGCGATTCTATACACCGGGCGGCTGAGCTATATGGTCGGCAAAGAGGCCGGCTTCGAGCGGGGCCACGCGCTGCTATTCGATATACGGCCCGGCGAGATCGGCTACCGCGACGAGCGGCTGCGGCAGTTTTACTTCACGCTGGAAGAGCGGCTGGCTTCCCTGGCCGGCGTCGAGTCGGTCGGCTTGGCTCGGACGAGGCCCATGAGAGGCGGCGGCTACTGGGACGACGTGACCAAGGTGGGCGAGACGAAAGGCGTGGGATCGGCGATTCACCACATTAACCCGGCGTTTATAGGGGCGCTCGGCGTTCCGATTGTGGCGGGCCGGTCAATGACGGTGCAGGAAGCGAGATCGGGCGCAAAGGTCGCTGTCATCAGCGAGGACATGGCGCAGAAGTTTGGCGAGTCGCCACTCGGGCTTCACGTCAAGGTCAGCGGGGATGATTACGAGGTTATCGGTGTGGCGAGACAGGCGCGGTATTCCGACCTGGAGCGGCCGACGCCGGTTGCGTACCTGCCCTTCGACTACAAGAGGGATTCGGTGACCGTGCTGCTGCGGACTACGGTGCCGCCATTGACTGCGTACGGCATGGTACGGAACGCGATGCGGGATCTGGACAGGGACTTGCCGCTAGTGGATGTGTTCACTATGGAGCAGCAGATCTCGAAGACTCTCCAAAGGGAGCGGTTGTTCGCATGGCTGTGCGGCAGCTTTGGCGTGCTGGCGCTGGTGCTCTGCGCAGTCGGATTATACGGACTGATGTCGCACACAACGGCGCGGCGGACGCCTGAGATCGGGATTCGGATGGCATTGGGCGCATCGCGAGGTGACGTTCTCTCGCAAGTGTTGTGGGAGGGTTTGCGGCTGGCTGTTGCCGGACTCGTGCTGGGTGTGCCGCTGGCGCTTTACGCGGCTGACTTCGCGGTGAAGCAGCGCGTACTGCCGGAAGGCCCGATGCCGTACTGGACGTTGGTAGCGGCGATATCGGCGCTGGCCGCGGCTGCGTTCATGGCGGTGCTGGCGCCGGCTATGCGAGCTTCCGCTGTGGATCCAATGCAGGCGTTAAGACAAGGATGATTGAGGCCGGCTGCGAAGGCGGCGCCGGGGGCAGTTCGATTCTGCGATAGATTCGCGCCAGAGACAGGGTTACGTCAATCGAATCGATCTTGCATGGGGACTCCGGGCCCATCGCCTCCTGATAGAGCCATCCGATGTCTTCGCGATAAGTGAACCATTCGACGCGCATCTCGTCCTGCGATACAAGAATGTACTCACGTAGCGATGGGACGCGCCGATACTGCGCGAATTTGCCGACACGGTCCCATCGTTCGGTCGTATCGGAGAGAACTTCGACGATGACCGTTGGATTGAGGATCATATCCCGATGGCCATCCGCATACTGCGGAGAGCCGCAAATCACCATGATGCCGGGATAAAGGTAGGCGCCTTCCGGAGTTACCTGCAGGCGCAGCGATGTCACACTGACATCGCACGGCCGGTCCATCAGCGCAGTCGAGAGATCGCGCGCAATCGCGGTGATTAGGAACGAATGGTTGGCTGTGCCGCCGGACATGGCGAACATTTGGCCATTTACGTATTCGTGCTGAATATCGGAGGCGCGCTCCAGTTCGAGATATGCGGCCGGAGTCAGAACCGGGGCGGGATTTGCCCCCATAACGTTATCGTATCAACCCTACTCGTTGCGGAGAGCAGTGGCGGGGTCGGTGCGCGTCGCCGAGATGATCGGAGGTACTGCGGCGAGAAGCGCCGCGCTGAAGAGAGTCAGCATCGGCGCGGCGAGCAGTCCAAGGTCGGTTCCCTTTACTTCGAAGAGGAGGGATTCGATGAATCGCTCGCTGGCGAGACCGGCGCCGAGGCCGATGGCCGAACCGAGGATCAACATGAGGAACACGTCCGACGATATATGGCGGGCAACCTGTGCCGGCTGCGCGCCGAGCGCCATGCGGATGCCGATTTCGCGGCGGCGCTGCAGTACCGAATAGTTGAGAACACCATACAGCCCAACAGCCGCGAGCACCAGCGCAACCAGCGCGAAGAAGAGAGACAGAGTCGCAAGAAGACGTTCACGGATCGTCTGGTTGCGGACCAGCTCGGCTTGCGTCCGGACGTTCGATACGCGGAACTCGGGGTTCACTTCCTGCACGAGACGGCGCAGAGCGGGACCCATTGCCGTAGGATCCGGAGACGCAGTGCGAACCATGAGGGCGCCGTAGGAATCCTCGCCGAACGGCACATAAACGGTCGGGCGGATCTTCTCGCGCATATTGCGGTAACGGGCATCGCGCACGTAGCCGATGATGGCAGTTCGGACGGGGACATTGCTCCTGCCGCCTCTCTCGAATGACTTTCCGACCGGGTTTTCGCCGTTGAAGTACTTGCGGGCGAAGGCTTCGTTCACGATGGCCACGCCGGGATGGGGAACCTTTTCCTCATCGACGATGGAGGCCTTGTCGGTAGGAGTGAAGTCGCGTCCGTCAATGCGGGGGATGTCCATCGTATCGAGCCACCCTGGAGAGACACTTAGGAAATAGCAGGAGATGTCATCAACCCTGTTTCCATTGATGCGCACACTGCTCGACCAGGCGCTGCCTGACATGAGGCCCCAACCCGAGAGAGCGGCGGATTGGACGCCAGGAGCGGCGCGGACGCGGTCGATGATCTCAGCCCAGGTGTTGAGTGGCCGCTTGGCCGTTTTCTCCGGACCGGAAACGCCGGTTTCGAGAAGGAGCATGCGATCGACGGCGAAGCCGGTGGGCTGATTGGACAGGCGGGTGAAGCTCGCGACGAAGAGGCCGGCGACGAAATGGACGAGAAAGCAGAAGGCGACCTGCGCGGCGATGAGGCTGTTCATCAGGCGGCGCCGCGCGTGAGGGTCCTCACCGCCCTTGAGAGCAGTGGCGGGCTTCACGCCGGAAGCGCGAATGGCCGGAGCGAGACCGAACAATACGGTGACTGCGAAGGCGAGCACGGCGGAGAAGGCGAGGACGCGCCAATCGGCCGGCATGTTGAGGCGAACCGGGTTATCGGGCGGGTTGATCATCCCGACCACAAAGGGTGCGGACCACCAGGCGAAGAGGGCTCCGAGGGCCGTCGCGGAGACGGCGAGCAGCAGGCATTCGAGGAGCATTAGCTGCAGCAGGCGGCCGCGGCCGGCGCCGATGGACACGCGGAGCGCCATTTCGCGTTCCCGGGAGGCAGCCTGCGCGGTGAGGAGGTTGGCTACGTTGGCGCAAGCGATGAGCAGGACGAGGAGCACGACAGCGGCCAGGATGAGCAGAGGACGGCGATAGCTTTTCTGCGTGCCGGAAGCGCCGGAAGCGGCGGAGCTGAGGAGTAGGGTGGAGTTGACGTAGCGGTCGGTCTGCGCCTTTGAGACATCGTTACCCCACAGCTTGATGCGCTCCAGGCGGTGCGCCTTGAACGAGGCTTGCAGGGGCTGTTGGATCTGCTCCATCGGCACGCCTGGGCGGGAGCGGGCCCAAATACGCATCCAGCTCCAGTTGGGGTTATTGATGGCTTCCGCGTTCTGCATGGCAGGGATGAAACAGTCCGTCATGGTTCCCGTTTCGGTGCCTGTGTAGCCTTCGGGAGCGACACCGACGATCTCGTAGATGACTGTGCCGGAGCGGAATGTTTGGCCAATAGCGGTCGCACTGCGGCCGAAGCGGCGTGTCCAATAGTCGTAGGAGATAACTGCTACGGGGTGCGCGCCGGGCTTCTGATCGTCGGCGCCGGTAAATAGGCGGCCCGCCGCGGGGTGGAGACCGAAGACCGAGAAGTGGTTGCCGGAAACGTATTGGTGGTAGGCCTTCTCCATCTCGTTGTCGGTGGAATAGGTCAGGTCTCCGTTGCTCGTGTAACTGATGACCATGAGATCCGCCTTGTCCTTGACGGCGTCACGGAGTTCGCGGAATTGGGGATAGGAAAAGCTGTCGGCTTCGTCGCCCTTGCCGGTAACTTCGTCGAAAACGGTGAAGTTCACGACGTAGAGAGAGGCCGGGTCGGCGACGGGCATGGGGCGGAGGAGAACGGCATCAATGAGGCGGAAGGCGGCGGTGACAGCGCCGATCGCGAGGGCGAGCGAGATGACGGCGGCGAGCGTGGCGGTGGGCCGGCGTTTGAGCTGGCGAATGCCGAAGACGGTGTCGGATTTCAGCGAGTCGAGCCAAACGGCGAGCTTGATATCAGTAGAAGCTTCCCGGTATTGGAGCGCCCGGCCAAGCGCGCGTTCCGCTTCGTCGCGGGAGCGGCCTGCGTCAACAGCGCGCTCAATGTGATCTTCGAACTCCTCATCGATTTCGCGCTGCAGTTTTTGTTTGCGGAAGAGGTTTTGGATTCGTGTTCTTAGTGACATTTTCATGCTGTCCTTAAGACTTGGTGGATGGCGGCGGACACGGACGTCCAACGCTGTTCTTCGACTGGCAGACGCTTGCGGCCGGCGGGGGTGAGCTGATAGACGCGCGAGCGGCGGCCGTTTTCCTTGGTGATCCAATTTGCCTTGATCCAGCCTTCCTCCTCGAGGCGGTGTAGGGCGGGATAGAGGGAACCCTCCTCGACGCGGAGGACTTCGCCGGAGCACTCGACGATGGCCGTGAGGAGGGCGTAGCCGTAGAGTGGCGCACGGCGCGAGAGGATTTTGAGGATAAGGAGGTCGAGGGAGCCTTGGAGAGAGTCGGGTTTGGGCATGTCGTTACCTAGCTGGCTTAGATCTCAGACAGCTTAGTAGACGAACCACGCGGAAAGAAGTTCCGCGGCAATCTACAAATTTCTAGATGAGGATGTCTTTGACGACCTCGCCGAAGACATCGGTTAAGCGGAAGTCGCGGCCGGCGTAACGGTACGTGAGTTTAGTGTGGTCGATGCCAATCTGGTGAAGAATCGTCGCGTGCAAGTCGTGGATGGACACGCGGTTCTCCACTGCCTTGAAACCAAACTCGTCGGTGTTTCCGTACGCCAGACCGCCCTTCACACCGCCGCCGGCCATCCACATCGTGAACCCGTACGGGTTGTGGTCGCGCCCGGTACCGCTCTCGCTTACCGGCGTGCGGCCGAATTCACCGCCCCAGACAACCAGCGTCTCGTCCAACAGGCCGCGGCGTTTGAGGTCACGGATTAAGGCCGCCGCGGCTTTGTCCATGTCAGGGCAGCGGCCGCGGAGGTTCTTCTCGATGTCCTTGTGATCGTCCCAGTCCTGACCTGCATTGTGATAGACGTGCACGTAGCGGACACCCTTTTCGACCAGGCGGCGCGCCAACAGACAGCCGTTGCCGAATGGGGTGGCGCCGTATTCGGCGCGAATGGCGTCCGATTCCTTGCGGATGTCGAAAACATCCATCGCTTCGAATTGCATTCGATAAGCCGCTTCCATCGACTGGATGCGCCCTTCGAGAAAATCATCGGCGCCGAAACCGGCGCTGAATTCCTTGTTCAACGCCTGGATGGCGTCGAGTTGATGGCGTTGGGCCTCTTTGTCGAGCCACTTGTTGCGCAGATTGGCAATCATCTTCTCCGGCTCGACTTCGGAGTCGCTGAAGGGTGTTCCCTGGTATTCCGCAGGGAGGAAGCCGGAGCGTAACAGCGAGCCGCCGCCGTTGCCGCCGGGGCTCAGCGCGACGAAGGCAGGAAGGTTTTCGTTCTCCGTGCCGAGGCCATAGGAGATCCATGCGCCAAGCGACGGGCGAGTGGCCAGGATGCTCCCCGAATGGATGAGGCTGCGCGCGGGCGTATGAGTGGGGTTGAACGTATACATCGACTTGATGACGCAGACGTCGTCGATGATGGTGCCCATTTGCGGTAAAAGCTCGCTGAGTTCGATGCCGCTTTTGCCATACTTTTGGAACTTAAAAGGACTCGGCAACAGGCCACCGGTCTGGCGTTCGGTGCGGAGATCGACCGTACCGGGGCGCTGACCTTGGAACTTGAACAGCAACGGCTTGTTGTCGAACATGTCGACTTGCGACGGGCCGCCCGCGAGGAAGAGGAAGATCACCTTCTTCGCCTTGCCCGGCATGAGGGGGCCGGTGTAGTGGCCGCCCACGGCGGCTTGGGCGTGCTGCTCGAGCATGGCGGCCAAGCCCACCGAGCCGAGGCCCCCGCACATTTGCTGGATGAGTTGGCGGCGGTTCATTTCTGGAACAAGACCTCGTTAGTGGAAAGAAGGATGTGAGCGTACTCTTCGAGTTTGCCTTGCGCGAGATAGGTAAGCCCGAGATCAAGTTCCTTTGGGCTGGGGTCGCGAGCGAGGATTCTGCGATAGAGCGCGCGGAGGCGGGCGTTGTTGTCCGGTTCGGTTTCGACCGCTTTGGCCACCACATTCGCCTGACCGCGGATAAACGCACCGTTCATGACAAAGAGCTGCTGGAGCGGCGTTGTGGTCAGGTCACGCGCGGGCGCGGTCTGCGTGGCTTCGGGGAAGTCATAGAGTTTGAGCAGTCCGTTGAGACGGCCACGGCCCACACGGCCATAAATGGTGCGGCGCGTGTTGGCTTCGGCATCGAGGTCCTGCGAGACGCCATAGACGTTTTCGTTGAGGGTGCCGGCGATACGGAGGATGGAGTCACGGTAGGATTCGATGTCGAGACGGCGCGGGTTCTGGCGCCAGAGGAGAGAGTTGATCTGATCGGCGCGATCGCCTTCGGAGCGGCGGTTGCTGGCCTGTTGCCATGCGGCGGAGAGGAGGATCTCGCGGTGGAGCCACTTGAGCGACCAGCCGTTGGCGATAAAGCGGGCGGCAAGATCGTCGAGGAGTTCTGGGTGGGTGGGCTTGTCACCTTGCGTGCCGAAGTCGCTGGGGGTGCCGGCGATGGGTTTGCCGAAGTGCCAGGCCCAAACTCGATTCACAATGACGCGCGCGGTGAGCGGCGCGGCATCCTTGAAGATCTTTTCCGCGAGTTCGAGACGGCCGGACCCATTGGTGAGTTTGCCGTCGCCGTTCGAGAGAACGGAGAGAAAACGGCGCGGCGCAGGATCGCCGGGTATGGCGACGTTGCCGCGCAGGAAGACGGGCAGGTCGCGTGGTTCACCGGGCTTGTAGGTGAGCCAGGTGTAGTTGGCGTCGGAACCGTCGACGTACTGGGCGGCATCATAAACGGTGTTCATGAAGGGGTCTTCCGACGCGCCGGGCCGGCGGCGGGCGTTGACGGCCTGGCGAGCCTGCTTCTGTGGCTCGCGCCAGTATTTTTCCAGGGTCTGGACGAGAATGGGGTAGCGTTCGCGCCACGCTTCGATCTCCGTTTGGAGCGTGGCGATTTCCTGTTTCCATCGCGCGACGCGTTCTTCGGAGCCGACGACAGTGGAGGCTTCCCCGGTGAGTAGGTTGCGGGAATAGGCGAGATCGAAGAGGCGGCGCTGTGCCCACTGGAAGCGCAGTTCGATTTGTGGGTCTACGTCGAAGGTGGGCCGCTCGGACCGCATCGTGGAAGCGAAGACACTGGCGAGGCCGTAGTAGTCTTTCGTCGGGATGGGATCGAATTTGTGATCGTGGCAGCGGGCGCAGGCAACGGTGAGACCGAGCAGGCCGCGGGTGACGGCGTCGACACGTTCGTCCCAGTCGTCGCTCAAGAAGGTGAAGATCACGTCGTAGGAGAGGCGCTGATCCTTGTGATACACCGGCGCGGCGCCCAGATAACCGAGGGCACGGAGATCTTCGCGCCGGGTATCGGGGAGTTTGTCGGCGGCGAGTTGGAGCTTGATGAAGCGGTCATAAGGAACGTCGTTGTTTAGCGCTTCGATGACCCAATCGCGGTAGCGCCAGGCGTAGGGATAAGGAGGGTTGGTGGCTTCGGAAGTGGGGTTGTCCTCGGCGTAACGAGCGACATCGAGCCAGTGGCGGCCCCAGGCTTCGCCATAGTGTTTGGAGCCTAAAAGGCGATCGACAAGTTTGGCGTAGGCGCCGGGACTGGTATCGCTGACGAACGATTCGATTTCGTCGTAGGTGGGGCGGAGACCGAGGAGGTCGATATAGAGGCGCTGGACGAGAGTGCGCTTGTCGGCCCTGGGGGAAGGAGTCAGGTTTTTCTGTTCGAGCCTGGCGAGGAGGAAGGCGTCGATCTTGCGCCGCAGCCAAGCGGAGTCTTTGACGGCAGGTGCGGGAAGCTCCTTTACGGGCTGGAAGGCCCACCATTTGCGGCCGTCTTCCACCGACATACCTTTCAGCGGGCCGCTGGCAGTAGCGGCGACGGTATCGATGCGGGGATCGATTGCGCCGGCGGCGATCCAGGTTTCGAAGTTGTCGATGACGGGCTGAGCGAGTTTGCCGCTTGGCGGCATCTGGACGTGGGGATCGGTGTAGCGAAGGGCGGTGAGTAGCCTGCTTTCGGCAGGTTTGCCGGGGACAATGGCGGGGCCGGTCGCGCCGCCGTTCCGGAGGCCGGCTTTAGTATCGAGAACAAGGCCGCCCATTGGCGATTTCATTTTCGATGAGTGGCATCCGTAGCAACTCGCGGCAAGGACCGGTCGGATCTTCGATTCGAAGAAGGCCGGGTCCGGTGACTGTGCCTGGAGCGCGATAGCGATGGGAAAGAGAAGAATGCGCCTCATTGCGGTTTCGATGATATTACCTTCATTATGGCGCCGCCACTTCCCGCGCGGTTACCGCATGGCGATAGTCGAACATGCGGCGAAGCGGGCGATTGAGGATCCAGCCTAGGATGGGCGTCAGGCCGAGAGGAAGGGAGTAGGCTATCTCATCGCGAAGGACGCAGCCTGCGCCATTGGGGATGAAGATGTGGGCGTGGCGCCAGTAGGCGAACGGGCCCTTTTGCTGTTCGTCGACGAAGATCTCATTGCGCTTGTATTCGGTATGAACGGCGATCCAGGTGATGGGAATGGGGCCGATGTAAATGCGGAATTCGACGCGCGCGCCTTTGGCGAGGCCGCCGGTGCGGGAGATGACGCGCACCCTTTGCCACGGAGGCAAGAGGAGATTGAGAGCGTCCGGGCGCTCGTGGAAGGCGAAGAGTTGATCGGCGGTGAACGGATAGCGAGTCTCGTGCACGAACTGATTCATGGGGATAAGATTCGATTAATGCATTACCAGCGTCTGGTTGTCGCCCTGGTTGCGGCGTTAGGCATACCGGTTGTCGCACAGGATGTAACGGGGGCCTTATCGGGCACTGTAACGGATTCGTCTGGAGCCGTGGTAGCAGGAGCTATCGTAACGGTGACGAATACCGCGCGCGGGAAAGTGGAGTTCCAGGGGAAGACGAGCGACTCGGGCGCGTATTCCGCACCGGCGCTACAGGCAGGCCTTTACAGCGTGCGCGTGGAAGCGAATGGATTTAAGCGGGCGGAAGTGAACGGCATTGCACTGCAGGTGAAGCAAAGGGCGCGCGTAGACGTAACTCTGGCTCTGGGTGAAGTGGCGGAGGTGGTGAATGTTGTCGGCGAAGGACTGGGGCAGTTGGAGGCGGAGAGCTCGTCGATCGGCGCTGTGATCAACACGACGCAGGTGAAAGACCTGCCTATGCCCAACCGCAACATTTTGAACCTTCTGACGCTGGTTGGCGGAGTTTCCAGCGGTGGCGCCGCGACAGGAATCAATGCGAGCCAGTTGTCGATCAATGGATCAAGGACGCTGAATTCGGAGTTTGCGGTAGATGGCGTGAGCGTGGTGTCGGGATCGACGGGCGGCGTGCAGAGAGTGCCGTCGACTGAGGCGGTTCGCGAGTTCCGCGTGTTGACTTCAGGTTACACGGCGGAGTACGGGCGCACATCTGGCGGGTTTATCAGCGTGATCTCCGATTCAGGAACGAATCTCTTTCATGGGAGTCTCTACGAGTACTTTCGCAATGAGGATCTGAACGCCAACAACTTCTTCCGGAATCTGCGCGGCCAGGACAGGCAGACGGATCGCTACAACCAGTTCGGCGGGAAACTGGGCGGCCCAGTGTTGCTGCCAAAACTCTACAACGGGCGGGACAAGTCTTTCTTCTTTTTCAACTACGAGGGTCTTCGCAGGTTGAGTCCGTTCAATAATCTCTCGTCGATTCCGGACGCGGCGTTCCGGGCCGGCGATTTTTCGCGGACCCCGGTGCAGGTGTTCGACTCGGCGGGGAACACACCGTTTCCGGGGAATCGAATTCCAGCAAGCCGGATGGACCCGGCGGCAGCGAAGGTGCTGAGCCTGCTGCCGGCGCCCAATCGGACGGGCATTCCGGACGCCGCGAACGGGCGGACGCTGAACAACTATCTGAACGCAGGATCCAGTTCCACTGTGGACAACCAGTTCACAATTCGCGGGGACCACGCGGTCGGCACCGCGGCACGGTTGAGCGGCCGATGGACGAAGTTCGCAGTCACCAGCCCTTCAGGGTCGATCCTGCCTGGACCGCTCGATCCGCGAGTCGGCGACAGCATCACAACGGGACACCAGGTGTCGCTCTCCTGGACGCATATCTGGACGCCAAGCATTATTACCGAGGGTTTTGCGGGATTCCAGCGGAACAACCCGAAGATCGACCCACCCAGCCTGGGTATCAATGTGCGGGATACGTTTGGCATCGAGCGCTCGTCGTTCGCCGCGACACCGGTAATGAACATCAGCGGCTGGCGTAGCATGGGCATCGATTCCAACACGTATCGCCGGCAGATCGATAACAACTACCAGAGCTCGTTCGCCCTGACGTGGACAACGGGCGCGCACACGGTGAAGACAGGATTTCAGCTTCGGAAAAACCAGTTCAACGTGTTCAATCCGGGCGGCAATTTCGCGGGCGTGTACACATTTAATGGCGAGTTGAGCTCATCGACGCGCAACGCCGGGAACCCGATTCATGCAATGGGCGACTTCCTGCAAGGGTTAATACAGATATCGAACTACGACCTGGCGCAACCGCCCACAGGACGGCGGAATACGAACCTCGGCGTGTTTGTGCAGGACGACTGGAAGGTCTCGCGAAAGCTGACACTGAACGTGGGCGTGAGGTACGAGTATGAGTCGCCGATGACGATGTCGAACGATATCTACTCCCGGCTGGACATCGTGACGGGCAAGCTGCTGGTGGCGAACCAAAATGCGTCCCGATCGTTGAATCTGGAAGCGGCGAAATTCAACTTCGCGCCGCGCGTGGGTTCCGCCTACTCGTGGGATTCGAAGACGGTGATTCGCGCTGCGGCGGGCTCGTTCTTCAGCCAGATTTTTTCGAACCTTGGCGGCGTCGTGCCCTATCCGGGCTTTACCGTTTCACAGGCCTTCCCCGACCTGGGCGTGGGTATCGCGCAGCCGTTCAAGTTCCAACAGGGAATGCCGCTGATTGCGGTGCAGAATTTCAACGATCCGTACTTCGTGGAGCGGAACGCGACGATCAACAATCCGCTGAATGCGGGCGCGCAGTTCGGGGAGATCAACCCGATGCCGCGGAGCTACCAATGGAATTTCGGGATTCAGCGGGAAGTGGCGCGTGGAACGGTCTTCGACATCAGCTATGTGGGCCAACGCGGCAACCACCTGCCGCTGAGCCTGGCGTTCAATCCGATTCCGTTTGAGCAGGGAGAGGAGTTGGCGCGCATCGGCACAGCGGCGGCGAACCAGCAGGCGCGGCGGCTGCCGCTGGTGGGCAACCTAGGCTCCTTTGTTCATGCGGGAACGTCGAGCTATCACTCGCTGCAGTTGAAGGCGGCGAAGCGGTTTACGCGATATTTCGGCTGGAACGCGACGTATACATTCTCCAAATCGATTGACGACGGGACCGGGCTGTTCAGCTTCTCGCAGCCGAACGATGTGGACGGTGGGCAGTTCCCCTCCCTCTTCCGGCGGCTGGACCGGGCGCGTTCGAACTTCGACCGGCCGCACGTGTTCGCCGCGTCTGTGCAGTACAGGACCGGCGGGCCGGCGTGGCTACGCGGGTTCACTGTCAGCCCGATCGTGATTGCGCGGACAGGGCTGCCGGACACGATTACGCAGAACAATTTGTGGCCGGGCGTGAACCAGCAGCGGCCATTCGTGATCAATAACGACGGGGAAGCCAAGGCGCCGTCCATGACGGCGGAGGGGGATGCGATCCGATATCTGTTGGCGCCGACTGCGGCGAATTTTCCGTTCCTGCCGGCCGGACCGCTGTTTTCGGGCACGGGTGCTTCGCGCACTCGCGTGCTGCCGGCGACGCTGGGGAACCTGGGCCGGAACACGTTGCGACAGTTGGGAGAGTTCAACATCGACCTCGCTGTATCGCGCACTTTTCCAATTAAGGAGCAGGTGCGGTTCGAGTTGCGGGGCGAGGCGTTCAACTTCCTGAACCACACGAATTTTGACGGTCCGAATACGGCACTGAACGTGCAAGTGAACCCGGCGAACAACCAGGCGATATTCAATTCGCCGAGCTTCGGATTGATTACGACGGCAAAGTCGGCGCGGTTCCTGCAGTTGGTAGGACGATTCGAATTTTAATCCCGTTGTAAACTATCCCTTTTGCCATGTTGCTCGAACTCAAAGGGGTGCAGAAGCGCTTCGGAGGCGTGGTAGCGCTCCGCGGGGGCGACCTTTCGGTCGACGCCGGCGAGGTGCACCTGGTGATGGGCGAGAATGGCGCGGGGAAGTCGACGATGATGAAAATCATCGCGGGACTCTACCAGCGCGATGGCGGGGAGATGAAGTGGCGCGGGCAGACGGTGAACTTCGCGAACCCCGTGGAGGCGGCACACGTAGGGATTGCGATGGTGCACCAGGAGTCGCTGCTGGCACCGCATTTGACGGTAGCGGAGAACATCTTCCTGGGGCGGGAGGTGGCGAACCGGTTGGGGCTGATCGACCGTGGGGCGATGGTGGAGAAGGCGCGGCGGCTGATTGAAGAACACCACTTCCCGTTGCAGGCGGAATGGAAGGTGGAGCGGTTGAGCCCGGCGGGAAAACAGCTTGTGGAGATCTGCCGTGCGATTCAGCACGGCACATCGCTGCTGATTTTCGACGAGCCGACATCGTCGCTATCGGAAGCGGAGACGCACGAGGTGTTCAAGATCGTGCGAACGCTTCGGGACCGGGGGACGGGCGTGATTTACATCACGCACCGCATGGATGAGCTGCGGTCAGTGGGCGATAGGGTGACGATTCTGCGCGATGGGGAGACGGTGCACACGGAATCGCTCGCGACGCTTTCGACCGCGAGCATGATCCGCTACATGGTGGGGCGCGAGGTGGCGGCGCTCTACGAGCGCGAGCCCGTGAAACCGGGGCCGGAGTTGTTGCGAGTGCACAACCTGACTTCGCCGCCTGCAGTGAAAGATGTGACGCTTTCGGTGCGCGCGGGCGAGATTGTGGGTATGGCCGGGCTCGTCGGCGCCGGGCGGACGGAGTTATGCCGGGCGATTTTCGGGCTGGATCATCCAAGCGCCGGGCAGATTTGGGTAGACGGAAAGCAGGTATCGATTCGCGGGCCGCGCGACGCGGTGCGGCATGGGGTGGCGTTGATACCTGAGGACCGCCAGAAGACAGGCCTGGCTCGGGAGTTACCGATTTCGTGGAACGTGACGATGGCCGATATTCCAGCGCAGTACGGTGTGCTGCGCCACACGACGGAACGCGACGTGACGGCGAAGGCCATTGAACGGCTGCGGATTCGATGCGATTCGGGCGCGCAGAAGGCCGGGCGTCTGTCGGGCGGAAATCAGCAAAAGGTTGTGATCTCCAAGTGGGTATCGCGCGGCGCGCGAGTGTTTCTGTTTGACGAGCCAACGCGGGGGATCGACATTGGCGCGAAGGTGGAAGTGTTCGAAGTGATGGACGAGTTGGCGCGGCAGGGCGCGGCGATATTAATGGTGAGCTCCGAACTGCCGGAGCTGCTGCAGGTAGCGGACCGCATTCTGGTGATGCGGCAGGGAAGGCTGGCAGGCGAGTTGCCCGGCCGCACGACACAGGAAGAGATTATGCGCCTTGCGACGCTTCCGTCGTCCGGCACGGAGCTGGAGCAATGAAGACCGTACAACGCCTTCTCCCATTTATCACGCTGATTATTCTGTTTGCCGCACTGTCGATTGCGACGCCGCATTTCATGACCGCGACGAATCTGTCGTCGGTGGTGCGGCAGACGGCGGTGTTCAACATTATGGCGCTGGGAATGACGCTGGTGATCATTTCGAGCGGTGTGGATTTGTCCGTGGGCTCGATACTGGCGATGGGCGGGCTGATGGGGACGATGGCGATGTCAAAAGGGCAGCCAATTCTGGCTGGCGTTTTGGTGGGCTTGCTGACGGGCGGGTTGTTTGGATTCCTCAACGGCGTAGCGATCACGCGGCTGAATATCAGCCCGTTCATTGTGACCTTGGGCACGATGGGGATTGTGCGAGGTCTGGCGCTGGTGGTTTCGAACGGGCTTCCAGTGCACGAGATTCCGAAGGCGTTTTCGTTTCTTGGCGAAGGCACGGTGATGGGAGTACCGTTCGTGCTGCTGCTCCTGGTGGTGTGCGCGCTGCTGGTGCATTTTCTGCTGGAGCATACGCGGCTGGGGCGGTACACGTTTGCGATCGGGAGTAACGTGGACGCGGCAATATACGCGGGTATTCCGGTGAAGTTTCATACGACGGCGATCTATGCTATCGGCGGGCTGCTAACGGGATTGGCGGGGATGATTGAGGCGTCGCGGCTGATGACCGGCCAGCCGACGGCGGGGCAGGGTTATGAACTGCAGGCGATTGCGGCCGTTGTCATTGGCGGCGGCAGTTTGCGCGGCGGTGAGGGTTCGGTTGTAGGGACACTGATTGGCGGATTCATCATGGGCTTGCTGGCAAACGGCTGCGACCTCCTGGGAATCAATCCGTACTGGCAGCAGGTGATTATCGGCGCGGTGATTATTCTGGCTGTGTCGGTGGACGAATTACGCAAACGGCGCGCGGTTTAGGGGACAATCGGGGAATGGCCGATCCTTCGATTTCCCGACCCGTTTTGCTGACGCATTTTGACTACACGCTGTGGGCATCGTCCAAGTTGCTCGACGCAGCGGGGCGATTGACGCCAGAGGAGTTGACGCGCGACTTGCAGGCATCGCACAAGTCTGTGCTGGGGACGCTGCAGCACATCTATTACGCGGATCGCATCTGGTTGTCGCGGCTGGAGGGGCGGACACTGTCGACGTTTATGGATCCCGAGCCGGGACCGGACGTGGAGGCATTGAAGACGCATTGGCCCGTGGTGATTAAGGGCCTGCGCGATTTTGTGGAGCTGGCGCCGGAGGAGCTGTTTGAAGGGCCGCTTGTTTTTAAACGGTTGACCGGCGATCAGTATGAGATGACGCATTGGAAGGTGCTGCTGCACGTCGTGAATCATGCGACGTTGCATCGCGGACAGGTGATGGCGATGCTGCGGCAGTTGGGCCATGTTCCGCCGGGAACGGATTACCTCTTTTATCACTTGCAGATGTAGCCTAAGCCTTATGACTCGACGTGAACTGATTGCCCTTGCGGGTACGGCGCCGGCCTTTTTGCGCTCCGGACTGGCCGCGCCGAATGACCGGATCAATATCGGTTTTATTGGCGTTGGCGGGATGGGAACGAGCCGGTTGAACGGATTTCTGCGTCATGCCGACGTGAATCCCGTGGCGGTGTGCGACCTGGATTCGACACGGGTGGATAAAGCGGTGGAGCGGATCAAGAGCGTACGGAATACGACGCCGCAGACGTTTGGGGATTATCGGAAATTGCTGGCGTCGAAAGACATTGACGCGGTGTGTATTGCGACGCCGGACCACTGGCATGCGCTACCGATGATCCAGGCAGCGCAGGCGGGGAAGGATGTGTTTGTCGAGAAGCCGCTGAGTTATTCGATTGGCGAGGGCCGGGCGATGGTGAGGGCGGCGCGCGCGAACAACCGCGTGACGCAGATGGGGAATCACATTCACAACGATCTGCCGAATTACAGGCGCGTCGTGGAGCTGGTGCAGAGCGGGGCGGTGGGGAAGATACAGCGAGTGGCAGTGTGGAAGACATCGGACATGAAGGGGATTGGCGCCCATGCTGATACCGCGCCGCCGAAGGAGATCGACTACGACTTCTGGCTCGGCCCCGCGCCGCGGCGTGCGTATAACCCGAACCGGTCGCACTACAATTTCCGATATTTTTGGGATTACTCGGGCGGGATGTTTATCGACTTCTGGTGCCACATCACGGACATTGTGTATTGGGCCCTTGATTTGAAGGCACCGAAGTTTGTGTCTGCGATCGGACGCAGGGAGTTGGCGGACGACAATGCCGAGACGCCAAATTTTATGGAAGTGCAGTATGAGTTCCCGGGGTTGAACGTGGTTTGGAGTTTGAATCCGCAAGGGCCGCCGGGATTTGAGAACTGGTCGATTGGCGCAGCGTTTCAGGGGACCGATGGGACGATTGTGACCAATTACGGGGAACACCGGGTGCTGCGGAAGGGTGTACAGGTGACCGATTTCAAGCGCCCGGATCCAACGATTCCGGACAGTCCAGGGCACCTGCGGGAGTTTCTGGACAGCATCAAGAGCCGCAAGTTGACGTCGTGCGATGTGGAGTATGGGCACCGGTTGACGAAGGGCGGGCACTTGGGGAATATCGCATTGCGGACGGGCCGGCGGATTCAATGGGACGATGCGGCGGAGCAGGTGGTTGGCGATAGGGATGCGCAAAAGCGGGTCACGCGGCGGTATCGGAAGCCTTGGAAATTGGCCTAGTTGAAGGGTAGGAGGACGGAGTTCGTCGTTTGATCGATGTAAATCAGGGCGTCGAAGTCCTTGGTGATCAGTGGGCGCGAGAAGAAACCGTCGACAGCGACTGATCCGACTTCGCGGCCGTCCATAGCACTAAGAAGCCACGAGCCGTCGTTGTCCGCGCGGACTTTGCGGAAATCGAGGATGAAGCGCGGCAGGCCGGTTTCGTGGAACATGTACTCGATGGTTCCGGGGTAGGGTGTGCCCGCGATGTTATTGGAATTGAGCGGGCCGAAAGAGCCGTTGGGCAAGACGGAAAGCGCTGAGAAGCGGCCGGAGTAGAACGCGAAGCCTAGATTCACGTAGCCGGTACCGAGGAATTTGGCGAGGTAAGAACCTTGCGCGCCGGCGACGCGAGAGACGTGATAGTTGTGGGCCCAGATGACCATCTTTGCGTTTGGATTCTGGTCGAGGATCCAGCGAGTGTTGAGCGCCATCATCTCATCGCGATGCGCGCCGCCGCCGATTTTGACGAAGGTGGCTTGCTCGACGACGCGGGCGTTTTGGATGGCCCAATCGAGCTCTGGCGCCCGCCCGTTAAGCGATTCGAGGTGAATGCGAACGTCCCTGGCCGCGAAAGCGGCGTCGAGTATCTGAGCCTGATTGGCGGCGGCCGGTTGCAGGCTAACGACGGCGGTGACTTTGGCATAGTTTGCAGTGAGCGTGGCCGTGTAGGCAGAGTCGCTCGCGTTGACAAAGGTGCGGACGATTCCGGCTGCGACCGGCGCGTATTGCATGTCGAAGCCGGTGAATAGAATTCGCCCGCGGCCGCTTGCGTTGAAGGTGCGCATCCACTCGACCATTTCGAGCACTTCCTGCGTGTTCCAAGTCCAGAAATACATTCCTTGGAGGAGTTTCTTTGGATCGCCGCGGCCGTTGAGGATGTAATCGTTGAGCGCGTAGGCTTCGGGCATGTTCGCCTCAATGGCGAAGACGGTGAAGCCCATTTCGTTCGAGAGAAACTCGACGAGGCGGTGCTTCATACGGAAGAATTCAGCGGTGCCGTGGGTGGCCTCGCCAAGGCCGACGACGCGGGCGTTTCCGATGAGGGTTTTGAGAGGCTGGAGATCGTCAAACCCGGTGCCGGCTTTCTCGGTGCGGAAAGGGATGGCGTTCTCGACGATCCAGGATTTCTGGGCGGGTATTGGCTCGCCGATGTAAGGAGGAGCCGTTTGCGGAAGGGGTTTACCGTCGACTTCGACCTGCAGATTATCGAACCAGGCGATGCCGCGGCCGGCGAGAAAGGTACCGAAGATTACACGGGTGGCGGCAGGGTTAACGTCGACTTCATAGGAATAATTAGTCCAACCGGTGGTGCCGTTGATCGCGAAGCGGCTCATGTTTTCGAGCGAGAGGATGCCGGCGTCGCCGTCGACACGGAACCATATTGCGGCGTAGCCGGGCGCGATAATGGTCTGCGTGCGCATGGCTCCGGAGATTTTGAGGCGCCTGCCGCGGAGCTGATCGGGCGGGAGAAGGATGGAAATGACGCCGAGCGCGCCGTCGGGAGCTGTGAGGCTGCGGATGCGATAACTGATGCGGCCGCTCGCAGATGTGGTGTCTTCGATGGCGTATTCGTAGCCGTTGCTGACACCCGTGAACCAGCCTGCGAGACGGTCACGGAGGATGACTTCATAATCGAGGTTGAAGAAGCCTTGCGCGCTAAGATTCGGGAAGGACGCAAGGAAGAGGAGTATAAGTGGGCGCATTTTGGGCGTTAGGGAATGATACTGGGTTCGGACGTATGGGACAAGGGTGTCCGGTATGGTGGTTGCTGTTAGCGGGCGCTGTCTTTGCCGATACTTATCCGCGGCAGCCAGGGATGGACGTTGAGCATTATGTGTTCCGCGTGGAGTTGAGCGATTCGAGCAGCGAGGTGCGCGGGGACGCTCGCGTGGATGTCCGTGTGGTGCTGGATGGAGTGGCGGAGTTAGCGCTGGACTTCGCGAATGGGATGACGGTGGATGGCGTTTCAGAACATGGCGCCGGTGTGGCGTATGTCCATACCGCGGATAGGCTTCGCCTTGCCTTGAAGCCTTTGGGGAAGGCCGGGGAGAGACGGAGTGTGACGGTGCGCTATCACGGCACGCCGGCGGGCGGATTGCGAATTGGGCCGAACGCCTATGGAAAACGGATGTTTTGGACGTTACATTGGCCAAACCTGGCGCGGCAGTGGCTGCCTGTGATCGACCATCCATACGATAAAGCGACGAGTGAGTTTGTTGTAACGGCGCCGGCTAAGTACCAAGTGGTAGCGAATGGAGGGTTAGTGGAAACCGAGGATCTTGGGGATGGACGCCGGCGGACGCATTGGAAAGAGAGCGTCCCGATTCCGTCGTGGTTGAATGCAATTGCGGCAGGTGAATTTTCAGTTCGGCATTTTGGGAGTTATCGCGGCGTGGAGCTGTCCAACTGGGTCTACCTGCAAGATCGGGAGAAGGGAACGGCAATGTTCGACACGGCGACGCGGGATGCGATCGCCTTCTTCAGCGAGTTTGTGGCGCCGTACCCGTACGAAAAGCTGGCGAGTGTGCAGGTGCCGGGATTTCAGGGCGGCATGGAACACGCGAGCGTAATTTTCTACGGCGAGAAGTGGCCGGCACCGGAGCGGGCAGCCGGCCTAGTGGCGCACGAGATTGCGCACCAGTGGTTCGGCAATTCGGTAACAGAGCGGGACTGGGACGATGTGTGGCTGAGCGAGGGATTTGCGACTTATTTTTCGATGTTGTGCGCGGAGCATGTGTCGGGACGCGACGCGTTTGTTTTGCGTCTGCAGCAGAGCAGGACAGTGCTGTTGTCGGCGACCGATAAGCTACCGGGAGTTGACGTGGTTCATGACGGTCTGGCGGACATGAAGTTAGTCATTAACGACCTGGTGTACCAGAAGGGCGCGTGGACCTTGCATATGCTGCGGGGCCTGATCGGAATGGATGCGTTTCGCGCCGGGGTGCGGGAGTATTATGCGCGGTACCGAAATGGCAATGCGACTACCGCGGATTTTCAGCGGATTATGGAAACGAATGGGGACCGGCCGCTAGGCTGGTTTTTCAATCAGTGGCTGCGTCGGCCGGGAGTACCGGAGGTGAAGGGGAGTTGGAACTTCGATGGAAAGGCCGTGAAGGTGGTGCTGCGGCAGGCTGGGGAACTGTATCGATTGCCGATGGAGATCGCTATTGACGGGCGCGTGGAAAAGATCGAGTTGAACGAGCGGGAGCAGACATTCTCGTTCCCGGCGGAGAAAGCGCCGGCGGCCGTGACGCTCGATCCGAATCTATGGGTATTGATGAAGTCCGAGTTCCACTGACATGACCTGACCCTCATTGAGCGTGATCGATTTTGCCTGGGCTTCGTCGGCAAGTTCGGGAGTGAGTTCGCGGATATCCATTGTGGCGACGATGCGGTATGCGCCGGGTGGCAGGCTGGGGAAGCGGAAGGCTCCATCGACATCCGTTATCGTTTCGGCGGAGCCGCCGAGCATTCGCCGCGCATCCTCGGTGACGGGCAGAAGGTAGACCGGCATGCCGGCGGCGCGTTTGCCTTCCGATGTTACGGCGCCTGCCAATTGCGCGGCACGTTCGGAGACGAAGATGCGCACGCGTTCAGCGGCGCGCCAAGGCTCGACGTAGACCGGGAAGCCTTCGGGCGGACGGACGGCGCGCCATGGACGGCGATTTTCGCGGCCTTCGGACTGGATATTGGCGACGTATTGGCCGGGCCCGGCGACGGCCGTGAACTCCCAGTGTCCAGGGGGGAGCGGCGCGCGGGGAATTGGAATTTCGATGAATGGACCGGCGCCGGAGAGGTCGTCACGGCGGCCGTACAGTTTGACTGGTGTGCGAAGGGGAGAGCGGTTGGCGGCGTTGACGATCTCGAAATTCACAGGCGATGTGGAGAGCACTTGCAGCGTGGTCTGCATGTTTTGGTGGACGGAGAGTTCGGCGAAGCCGGACCCGGAGTTGTCGCGGTAGGTCGCGAAAATCTCATACACGGCGGGAGGGAGGCCGGTGAAGCTAGAGCGGCCGCCGCAGATGCCGTCCGTGGTCTTTTTCATCGTTTCGGAAGTGAGGACGAGTTGCACGGGCGTGTCTTGAGGCCGGTCACAACCGACGGCGACGCTGAGCGTGGCCAGGGTACCGGGCTCGGGGCGAATATTTGCGTCGGGCGTATCGTTGTCGAAGCGCACTTCGTGAATCAGAGCATCCCGGGGTTCGCGAACTTCGGGGCCAAACATCGGCAGGAGTGAACTACCGTCATCGAGGGTGTGCGCGGCGTTCCGTACCCAATGTTTACCGAGTTCCAGACCGCTGATGCGGAAGACGCCGCGATCGTCCGTTGTGCCTTGCGCGACAGATCGCAGTGGAAGGCGTGCGCGATAGGCAACGACGTTGATGCGCGGGATGCCGATGCCATTCTCGTCGAGGATGGTTCCGGTGATGGCGCCCATGCGGTGGACGCGCAGTTCGGCGAAGAGGGAGGAGTCGCTGGTGACCGGGATGGGCGTTCCGTGGCCGGTGGGGCGGCGCTGGCCAAAGGCGGCTGGGAGAAACCCTTCGCGTTGTGTTTCGAGGATGTACAGCCCGGGGGGGACCTTCGAGAACAAGAATTGACCAGAGCGGCCGGAGCGCGTTTGCAAGGGCTTATTCCCGGTGCCTGGAATCGGTTGCAGGTGGACGATGGTGCGCGAGAGAGGCCTGCCGGACGCCCAATCGAGTGTGACGCCTTGGATGACGCCGGCGGGCAGGGATATCGCGCCGGCGAGGATGAGCCACCAGAGCTTCATGCGATATAGGAGACGCAACGGCGTGGCGGAGCGTGGAGAACAATCTCGCGATAAGCTATTAGATCCTCTTTATGCGCGCTCTCCAATTGCTGTTATTGGCTGCCGTCTCTGTGTGTTCGCAGGACCTGGTGGGGTTATACCTCCAATGGCAGTCCGACCCGACGACCACGATGACGGTGAATTGGGTGGATCTGCATACGAACAGTCCGCTCGATTTGTATTATCGGCGCGTGGGCGAGACGGCTTGGGCGAAGGCGGCCGGCGCGAAATTCTCGATCGCTGATACGGTGATGCAAGGACGAAGGGTGGAGCTGAAGAACCTGCTGCCGGACTCGAACTATGAGTTCAACATCGGGAAGAGCATAGAGAAGGTGACAGAAGGTTGGCGATTCCGGACGATGCCGCGCGATTTGAACCGGCCGGTGCGGTTCGTAAATGGCGGGGACATGCTGAGGACGCGGCTAAAATTGGATAAGGCCACAGCAAACGCGGGGTCGCTGGATCCCGATTTTGCGTTAATTGTGGGCGATCTGGCGTATGCGAACGGTGTGTCGTCGAATCGCTGGGTGGAGTGGTTGAAGTCGTGGATGGAGAACGCGGTGAGTCCGGACGGGCGGCTGATTCCGCTGGTGATCGGGATTGGTAATCACGAGGTGAAGGGCGGGTACAACGGCAAACCACCTCAGGACGCGCCGTTCTTCTATTCCCTTTTCGCGACGCCGGAGCGGCGGTCTCATTACGCGCTGGATTTTGGGGAGTATCTGTCGGTAATCGTCTTGGACTCGGATCACACGGTGCCGATCGCAGGAGGGCAGGCGGCGTGGCTGGATAAGACGTTGGCGGCACGGAAAAATCAGAAGTTCGTGTTTGTGGGGTATCACTATCCGGCGTATGGAACGACCAAGGCTCCGAAGGAAGGCACGGCGCTGGACTCGCCGCGGTCGATCGCAATCCGTCAGAACTGGGCGCCTGTTTGGGAGCGCTACGGCGTGACGGCCGTGTTCGAGCATGACCACCACAACTACAAGCGCACGCATCGGATCCGGCAGCATAAGCGGGACGACGCCAACGGGATTTTGTATTTAGGCGACGGCGCCTGGGGCGTACAGACGCGCACGGTACCGGAGCCTGGAACTGCGTGGTGGCTGGCCAAGGCGGAAGGGCGGAATCATGTTTGGGAAGTGACTCTGCGCGCGAACGGGACGTCGACAGTGAGGGCCGTGGACATCGACGGGAATGAGTTCGACAAATTCGTAATCGCGGCGCCGCGGACTAAGCCTGTCGAGTAGGCACAACCCACAGATAAGCGGGATAGGGATGCGTGTTGTCGACCTGTGCGGGTTTCCAATCGCCGAAACCGTTGAACTGATAGGCGACGATGCGGGTGCCCGGCTTTAGTTCGGCGAGGAGCTTGGGCTTGAGACGCGCCATTACGGCAGTGAAGAGATAGAGGAAGACGACGGAGGCGTCTTTGACGCTCGCCTTGAACAGGTCGTTTTCGATGAAGCGGACTTTCTTATTGACCCTCGCAGCAATGGCGGCTTCGCGAGCCTCCTTGATACGATGCGCTTCGATTTCAATCCCGACACCGCGAGCGTTGAAATGTTTCGCGCCATAGATGAGTACGCGGCCGTCGCCGCTGCCGAGGTCGTAGACCGTGTCCTTCGCACTGACCTTGGCCATGCGGAACATCGTGTCGATGACTTCGTCCGGCGTAGGCACCCAGGGCACGTCGCCCTTGCTCTCCTCGTATTGGGCTAAGACCGGAACGGAGAGTAACGGAAAGAACGAACGGCGGCGCATTGGCCCATTATCCCCGCTTTGCTAAATGGCCGTTAAATCGGAACTTACGGCGCGAGTTTTCTCCCGCGGCGGCGATTAACTCTTGCAGGAGACCAAAACCATGCGTATATACAAGCGATTCGCGCAAGCCGCGGCCGCATTGCTTTTTGCGGCTGTCGTTTATAGCCAGCGCGAAGCACCGCCGCCGGTCGGAGGACCGCTGCCGGGACTATCGGCGAGTGATGCCGCACTGTTTGAAGCGGGCAAGGAAGATTTCTTAGAAGTAGAGACACCGGAAGATGGGCTGGGGCCGGCGTTCAACGGGAGGAGTTGCGCGGAGTGCCACTCGGTGCCGGCGGTTGGGGGGATTGGCAATCAGTCGGTGACACGTGCCGGCAGCGTGGTGAACGGACAATATGTGGAACCGGCGGGTGGAAGCCTGATTCACAAGTTCTCGAAGCCCGATCATCGCTGCCAGCCCGTAGTTCCGCGGAACGCGACGGTGGTGGCGACGCGGATTCCGATTGCGATATTCGGCGATGGGTTGATTGAGGCGATACCGGACGCGGCGATTCAGGAGCTTGCCGATAACGCGAAGCCCGATGGGATTCGCGGGCGCGCCGCGATGGTGATCGATCCGGCGTCCGGCGAGCGGCGCGTGGGGCGGTTCGGGTGGAAGGCGCAGCAGGCGACGCTGCTTGGCTTCGCCGGAGACGCGTACCTGTTTGAGATGGGGATTACCAACGATCTCTTCCCATCGGAGGTGGCGAGCGGCCTGACCGCGGATCAACTGGCGGCGTGTGACGGAGTGGCGGATCCGGAGGACAAGCGCGACCCGGTGACAGGCCGGCGAAGTATCGACAATTTCGCCAATTTCATGCGGTTTCTGGCGCCGCCTCCGCGGCTGCCGGGAACACCGGAGACAGCACGCGGGGAACAGCTATTTCAATCGGCGGGGTGCGCGATTTGCCATCGGCCGGTGATACAAACGGGGCCAAGCGAGATACGGGCACTGGACCGCCGGCCGGTGGTGCTGTATTCAGACTTATTACTGCACGACATCGGCACGGGTGATGGGATTGCACAGGGCGCGGCGGGACCGAACGAGATGCGTACCGCGCCGCTGTGGGGGCTGCATTTGCGCAAGCAGTTGCTGCATGACGGGAGTGCCCTGAACCCGGAACAGGCGATTGAACGCCACGCGGGCGAGGCGTCGCCGGTGCGCGACCGCTTTCACGATTTGCAGCCGCGCGACCGGCAGGCACTGATCCGGTTTCTGGAGACAATTTAGAACGCGTAACGCAGCGTGAAGACAATGCGGCGATTCCCGCCGTCGGTGTTCCACTGATTCAGGAAGCCCGCGTTATTGATGCGGGCTTCCGGAATGCCGAAGTTTCGCGTGTTGGTGAGATTGAAGAAGTCGCCGCGGAAATTAAGGGCGTGGCCTTCAGCGTATGGCATCTTGAACGTCTTCATGACGGCGAGGTCAAGGTTGCCGATGCCGTCGGCGCGCAGGATATTGCGCCCGGCGTTGCCGAGTGGAGCCGCGGCCGTGGGCAGCGAGAAGAGGTTCGGAGCGTAGTTAGTGGCGGTCCCGACGGTGACCTGGGCACCGCGCTGGCCGAAGAGATTCTCTACTGAGTTGCCGATGATGGATGTGCCGGCCGCATTCGGACGGATGGAGGATCCGATGAGACTGTCGATCCCGGAGAGACGGAAGCCTGGATCGATGCCGGCGAGAGGAGAGAACGGGGAGCCGCTTTGGAAGGTGGTGAAGTTGGCCAGTGTCCAGCCGCCGAGGATGTGGCCGGCGACGCCCTTCTGTTCTCGCATGAACGGCACTTCCCAGGTAAAGTTTGCGGCCAGGCGATGCGGACGATCATATGTGGAGCGCGCCCGCTCGGGCTTACGATTGAAGGAGTCCTGCGCGACAGCGACTTCACCGGCGGAGGAGGCGTTGAAGATCTCCGATTGGTCGTCGATGAAGGTGCTCCATGTGTAGTGTGCGCCGAGCGAGAAGTTGTTCGACAGGCGCTTCTCCAGCGAGGTTTGCCAGGAGTGATAGATGGACGACGAAGCGTTGGCGCGCTCGCGGATGATACCCCGGTTAGGATCGACTCGGATCGTCCCGCCGGCGTTGTTGCCGGCGACAGTGGGGTTGCCGTCGAGCGACATGAAGAGCGCTGTTCCCTTGGTGCCGACCCAACCGGTGGTGAGCGCCCAGGTGGGGCCTAATTGCCGCTGCACTTGGAAGGAGAACTGTTCGGCGACGGGCGCGCGGTAGGTGGGGTTGACGATAGTCCGGGTGATCTGCAGGGGATTGGTGACCGTCGGCAGTACCTTGCCGGTGGCGATGTCCTGCACCTTCTGGAAGCCATTCGCGCTACGGGCGCCGAAGTTCGTCACGAGCGTGAAGGGGAAGGAACTGAAGACGTTGAGGACGATGTTGTTGAAGATCAGGTCATACGTACGGGAGTAGCCGCCGCGGATGACGAGTTTGTCTTCACCGGTGAAGAAACCCATCTTCGGCGGACGCCAGTTAAAGCCGAAGCGCGGCGCCCAGTTGTTCGTATCGCGCGAGGGCGGCAGGTTCATTTTGTAGGCGGGGTTATTGTTATTGAGCGCGAGCACCTTGTCGTTCGTGCGTCTGAGGAAATCGACAGCGTTGCCTGGTGATTCGTAGCGGAGGCCGTAGGTGAGAGTGAAGTTGGGTCTCACGCGCCACTCGTCCTGCCAGTAGAAGAAGTAGTCGTAGTATTTGTAGCCTTGCCAGCGCGGCACTCCGGGGAGGAAGCTATTGATGGACTGCACGCTGGGCGTGTCGTCGATCAAATCCTGCATGGTCTGGTATTGCAGACGGCCGCGGATGGTGGGGTTGAAGTCCTGATTCTGATCCTGGCGGCGGAAGTCGATTCCCATTTTCATGTTGTGGGAGCCGCGCAGAATGGAGAAGTTGTTAGCGAGCTGATAGTTGTTCAGGACCTGTGTCTGGGGCAGGTTGACAGCGAGGCCGATGGCCGTGCGTGTGGAGGCGGCGTTAAAGGCAGTGAGACCGAGGGGCGCCACTTCGATAGAAGGGATGGTGAGCGCGCGGGTATCGGCGGCGAGAGTGGCCGAGTTGTAGCGGCCAAATCCGATACGGAACTCGTTGAACACGTTGGGCGAGAGCGTACTGGTAACACCGAAGTTGGCGTTGACACGCTTTGTGGGCGACTGCGAAGTAAGGCCGGGCGGCACGGATTGTCCGCTAACGGTTTCGCGAGTGTCATAGAGGAGGCGCCCGCTGAGACTATGTTTGTCGTTGAAGCGATGGTCACCCTTCACCATCCACTGCCAATCGTTGAGGAGCGCGGGCTGTGCACCGGAGAGAGTGCCGACCGGGATGCTCAAGCTCTGGCCTGCGATGTTGGCGGCAATGGTCTGGCCAGTCGAGGTCTGCGCGGCGGGGAGGAAATCGAGCACGGCAGCGAGTGCGGGGCGAGTCGACGCGAACGGCCGCAGCAGCGCCTTGCCCGTTTCGGTGGGCGCGCCGGTTATGTTGGCGCCAGAGGCGAATTGGCGGTCCGTCCAACGCATCAGGCTGCCGAAAAAGAACGTCCTGTTTTTGACGATCGGGCCGCCGAGGGTACCGGCAAACTGGTTCTCGATACGCCACGGGGATTGCGAGAAGACGCGCTTGTCCAGGTTGCTGCGCGAGTTCAGTTTATTGTCGTTGTGGCGCCAATAGGCGGTGCCGTGCAGGTTGTTGGTTCCGCTCTTAGTGACGATACTCACTACGCTGCCGGCGGCCCGGCCGTATTCGGCGGCGAACTGATTGGTGATCATGCGAAATTCGCCGACGGTGTCGGGATTGTTGATTTCCTGCAGCAAGCCGCCGACGGAGGGAGAGTTGGAGTCGGTGCCGTCGACGACGAAATTGTTGGAGCGCGTGCGCATCCCGTTGACCGAGAAGGTGACGCCGCCGGCCGCGAAGCCGGAGTTGCCGTTCGAGAGCTGGCTGACTCCAGGGACGGAGAGCGCCGCGTTGAGGATGTTTGAGTTGGGGGCGAGAGGAAGGTTTTGAATGCGCTGCGCGTCGAAGTTGACGCCGACTTCGGCGTTGGTGGTGTTGATGAGCGGCACTTCGCCGGTGACCGAAATGACCTCGGAGGAAGTGGAGACTTTGAGTTGCGCGGGAATGTTGGCGCGCTCGTTGAGTTGGATCTCGACGCCGCTGTGGATGAGTTTCGCGAAGCCGGATTTTTCAAAGGTGACTTCGTACTTCCCTGGTTGGAGGAGCGGGAAGCGGAACTGGCCATTGTCGCCGCTGGTTGTAGAGGAAACGATCCCGGTGGCGGTATTGCGGACGGTTATCCGCGTACCGGCAATGACAGCGCCGGTTTCATCTACGACGGTTCCCAGAATTTCGGCGGTAGTTTGGCCGAATAGCATGGCCGCGCAAATAACGGCCATTACGAAAAGTGTTATGCGTTTCATACGACGTTAGTACCCCTTTGCCTTTGATGTACCACATGGGACCACCGCGCCAAGACGTGACAGTGTGGCGGCAGGGTCCGGACAACTTCCCAAGTGTCATCAATAGTACGGCAAAAAACGCTAATTCGTGCCAGTTAATTCCTTGGACTGCCGGAACGTGGAGTAACCCGCGGCGGCGGCGACGATCACGTTCGCCACCACCACGGGAGTCGCTTGAATGAAAACTCCATAACCGATCCACAGGATAGCCGCCATGCCTTGAATGAGTCGCAGCGTGCGCGCCTCCTTGCAGAAATACGAGCTGGCGAAGGCGGCGGTGGCGATCCAGCCGATCCATTCGGGGCCCATTAAACGGCGACCTGTGGCGCCGCGAGAGCGGAACGGAATTTGACCGTGTCGGTGCGAATCTTATCCCACTCATGGAGCACATGGCCATGAGCCTCAAACGCGGAGCGGATGCGGCTGGCGGGCCAATGCATCATTTCTTCGAGAATGGGAATAGCGACGCCGAGAGCGTCGTCGGCAAGGACGGTGCGGCGGGCTATTTCGGTGATGTATTTGTTTTCCGATACGGCAATTGTCAGGCCACCGCAGCGGTTCAGATGCAGCATGACGTGGACGTCGGAGCTGCCGTCGCCAACATACGCGATGTGGTCATGCGGAATGCCGAGGCCGGCGCGGAGCTCTTCGAGCGCCACGACTTTTCCGTAGCCCGCTGGAACACGGAGGATGGATTGTATCTCGCCGGTATCTTCTGCGTAGCGGAAACACGTCCCAATAATATGATCGGCGGGAACGATTCCGTGAAGCGCGGATTGAATAACTTCCTCCGGCGCGGCGGAGATGACATAGAACGAATACTGACAGCCCTCCAGATCCTGCACCAGCTTCATGAGCTGGGAGATATTCTGCTTAAGCCGGACGCGTTTGCCGACTTCAAACAAGTGCTCGCGGCGCACTCGGCGGTACTCCGGGTCGTGAAGAAGGAGGTAGGACAGCTCCGCTCCCTGCTGCACGAAATGGGTTTTAGATAGCCCGGCGATTTTCTCTTCAAAATTGGACGCTCCAAGCAATTCGCTGAGCACAATGCCGGAGTCGTTGAAACTGAGCGTCTGGTCGAAGTCCGACGCCAATAGGAACCGCTTCGAATGCGGAGTTTTTTCCTGCATAAATACAATATCCTCGTCACTCGTGAATACGATCTTTCAGCGCTAATACCGCTGCGTGAATAGTCCTCCAGACAGTGGAGGAACGAAAATGCGGGGCCAGAAGTGCCCGCGACAGGGGATACCTTTATGATGCGCCAGACGGGGACAGAGTTGCAACTAAAGGTCCGGCAGCGAGGCCTTCGAAGAAGGCGCAGTGCTTAAGGAAACCAAGCGATTCATAGACTTGAATGGCCGCGGCATTGTCCTGCCGCACGTTGAGCGCGACCGTTGGCAGACCAGCGAGCGCGCCGAGCACTGCGCACGTGACCAGTTTGCCGAACCCGCTGCCGCGGACGTCGCGGCGAGTATAGACGTTGCCAATCGCTACGACACCTTCGTCCGGCGAGTAGAGGTGGGTCCCCGCGGCGGCGAGGATTTCATCATCGTTGCACACCCCGTAGAACACGCCGGCCTCCACCATTTCAGGGAAGAAGAAGTCGGGTGATTCGTTCGCGGCGGCGCCATCGGCGTAAAGGCGTTCGAGCGCAGGAACGTCGTCCGATGTGAGCCTCCGGGCCTTCTGCCCTGGTACCCATCCGGAACGGTCACCGCTCCAGACCATACGCCACATCTGCGTCTTCCTGGTGACGGCGGCCAGTTGTTCCACGGCGGCGAGCGCGGGAGCCTGGACTTGGAGGTAGAGGGGCCATTCTGCCTTGCTGAGAGCCTCTGGCACACTCGCCTGGCCGATGGCGAAAAGGATGCAGGTGTCAAAGCCACGGAAAAGGAGCGTCAAGTCCGGCTCAAACCACTGGCACTTGGAGAATAGGCCGGGCTGCAAATCGCCGAGCGCATATACGCTCCAAATCGGGTCGGCCTGAAGCCGTTCGCGAATCCTCTCGCGGTCCGTCAATATTCCCATAAGAATCAAAGGGCGCCGAGGGAAAATTCCCCGGCGCCGTAATCCGCGCGCCGCGCGCAACTAAAAGCTGGCCACCGCCTGCGATTCGTCGTTAAATACTTCGAAGACCGTATAGAGCTTCGTAATCTGCAACAGATCCTGCACGCGCTTTGTGAGGTTCAAAAGCTTCAGGTTGCCGCCGTTGTTCGACACAGTAGTGAAAGCCGATACGAGCTCGCCGATTCCGGAGCTGTCGATATAGGTCACTTCGCCGAGGTTTAGAACGATTTTCTTTATCCCATCCGCCACGAGTTTCTTCACTGCCTCGCGAATCGCCACGGAGCCATCACCCAGCGTGATCTTCCCCCCAACGTCCACCAGGCAGACATCGCCATTCTGCCGCATGCTAATTGTTGCGCTCATTCATCCTCTCCAATTCAAGGTCGCGCCGACGAGCGGGCTCCTTGTGCCATCATGAGATACTTTCACAGTATAAACGCGCTACATGCCAGAAATTGCGGAATCGGAAATCTTGTTGACAGGGCCGGATGGGGCATCGCGCCCGGTCCGGCTCGACACATCGCCTTTTGTGATGGGGCGGTCGGAATCGGTGAATCTTCCCATGCCGGGCGACACGATGCTGTCGCGGCAGCACTGCTCCTTTGAATGGACGGGGGATGGATGGATCGTCCGCGACCTTGGGAGCAAGAATGGCACGACGGTAAATGGGCAGAACCTGGTGCGGGAACACCGGCTGGCGCCCGGGGACCGGATTGTGGCTGGCCGGCAGATCATCGAATTCGAAGGAAAAAAAGGCACGCAGCCGAAGATACGATCAAGCCCGTTGGAATTTGTTGAAGAAGATCCAGGCGTCGCAATGCGGCCGGATTCGACGTTCATTATTCGGCTCGACAGCGCGAATCTCCAGGCGAAGCCGGTGGGAACAGCGTCAGTGGAACTGCAGCGCGCGAACCGGCGCATTGAGGCATTGGTTCGCGCAGGAAGGGAACTCGCGTCGTTCAAGCCGATAGACAGCTTGTTTGAAGTGACGCTGGACCTGGCGTTGGAAGCAGTGACGGCGAAGCGGGGCGTGTTGATGACGCTGGAGAACGGCGAGTTGGTGACGCGTGCGCACCGGGGCGACGGATTTCGCGTGTCGTCCGCGGTGCGGGACAAAGTGATGCGGGAACGGGCATCGATGCTCGTGCAGGACGCGTCGGCCGATTCCCTGCTCCGCGCGTCGCAGACGATCGTGCAGCAGAGGATCAAAAGTCTGATGGCGGTGCCGCTGCAGACCGAGTCGCAGGTGATTGGCATTCTCTATGTCGACACGCCGAGTCCGGCGCATCCGTTCGATGCCGAGGCCCTGAACCTGCTGACGGTCTTTGCGAATATCGCTGCGATCCGCATCGAGCATGCGCGGCTGGTGGAAGTGGAGCACCAGGAACGGCTGATCATGCACGATCTGGAGCAGGCCGCCGATATCCAGCGGAGTCTGTTTCCGCAATCGGCTCCCGTTGCGCCGGGACTGGAGCTGTCCGGACGATCGCTGCCGTGCCGCTCCGTGGGCGGGGATTATTTCGATTACGTGCCGATGACGGATGGGCGCATCCTGGTGGTGGTTGCGGATGTGTCGGGGAAGGGGCTGGCCGCGTCGCTGCTGATGTCGAGCCTGCAGGCGCGGGTGCATGCGCTGGCCGAGTTGCAAAACGACGTGGCGAACCTCGTGACGCGGCTGAACCATTCGATCAAAGCCAATACGCCGGACAATAAATTCATTACGGGCTTCTTCGCGATTATCGATCCGAATTCAGGAGAGATGGAGTACTCAAACGCGGGGCACAATCCGCCGGTTCTTGCGCGTAACTCGGGCCGGGTCGAATTGTTGACCACGGGTGGGCCGGTATTGGGGATCCTGCCGAATATCGCGTACTCAGGGGGGCGGACGAAGCTGGAGACGGGCGATCTGCTGGTGATGTACAGCGACGGGGTCTCCGAGGCGCCGAACGCAAAGGACGAGGAGTTCAGCGAGGAAGCAGTGGCGCAGATTGCGGCGGCCTGCCTGGGCCGTTCCGCCAATGAGGTACTGATGGAGATCGCCCGGCAGTTGCGGGTGTTCCTCGGCGATTGCTCGCCCACCGACGACGTGACGATGGTAGTGGCGAAGAAGCTGTAGCTAGTTCTTGGGATAGCCCGGCGCGCGCGAGACTTCCTTCATCTGCTGGAGATGACGATCGGAGTGGCCGCTGATCATCAGTACCATCTCGTAGAGATCCATTTCAGGAGCGGGACCGGGTTTAAAAAAGCGGCCGCGGAGGTCTTCGCCGGTCGTCTCTACGTAGCGGATGGTTTCGTCGCGGCGGGAGTTGAAGGCAGCGATGAAGTCGGCTTTGGTGGCGAAGCGGCCGGTCGGGCGGATTTCGGCCGGCGCTGAGGCCGGTTTGGAGCGGTCCGTGATGGTGTTGAGGAGGGCTTTCGCGCTCACGTCTTTCGTGGCGGCCTTTTCGGCGCGCCTGGCGTCGTCCACCGGGAGTTTCTTGGCGCTCTGCTGGATCAGCCCGCGAAGCAGGTTTTCCGTCTCGGCAATGTGCTCGGCGCATTCGGCGATGCTCCAGCGTTCGGGCGCGGGCTTAAACTTCCACTGGGCTTCGGTGAGGGGCCCGACGAAGTCCAGAACCTGCTTGCGAGTGGCATGGAGGTGGCTCATCGCCTGATCGCGTTCATTCTTGCTGAGCGGTTCCGCGCAGAGGGGCAACACCAATATCGCTAGAATTATTGAACTTCGCATCTTTCGCTCCTTGGGCACTCTAAGGTGGAATTCTTAGAACCTGAGCCTAAACGTTCCGTGCCCACAGGCCGATATTACCAGAGGAGGCCCGGGCCCATTGTGTCTGATGCGACCAGTCTGTCCAAGCTTTATACGCACACCTCGCCGCTGGTTGATGCCGGCCGCGCGGTAATTCCGGCTATTCCGGCCGGACTGTCGGCGGAGCCACTGCAGGATGGCGGGCGCTCAGGGCGGTTGCTGCTCGTCGACTCGTTGGAGATCAATCGCCGGCTTGCCAAAGGCATGCTGCGATCGGCGGGGCAGTATGAGTTCTTTGAAGCGCCTACGGGGCGCGTAGCGCTGGAGATTCTGGAGACGCAGCAGGTAGACCTGGTGATCTTGGACCTGATGATGCCGGATATCAGCGGGCCTGAGTTCTGCCGCCGGCTGAAGAGCAATCGCCGCACGCAACTGCTGCCGATTCTGATGATTACGAGCATGCAGGGCGCCGAGCATGAGGTTCTGGGGATCGACGCGGGCGCCGATGAGTATCTGACGAAGCCGCTGCATCCGTCGGTGTTGCGGGCGCGGGTGCGTGCGCTGTTACGGCACAAAACGGCGATCGACACGCTAGACGAGGCGGAGACGATTTTGTTTGCGCTGGCGCAGGCCGTGGAGGCGCGGGATTCGTATACCGCCGAACATTGCCAGCGGCTGGCGACTTATGGCGTTGCGCTGGGAGTGGCGCTGGGCCTGTCACGGCCGGAGCTGGTGGCGTTGTACCGGGGCGGGTTCTTGCACGACATCGGCAAGGTGTCGATTCCGGACAGTATTCTTCATGGGAATCAACGGCTTACAGACGCCGAATGGGTAGTCATGAAGCAGCATACAGTACGCGGCGAGGAGATTTGCAGGCCAATGAAGAGCCTGGGGCCGGTGCTGCCAATTATTCGCTCGCATCATGAAAAGTGGGATGGATCGGGATATCCGGATGGGCTGGCGGGCGAGAGAATTCCCCTGCTGGCGCGGATTCTGCAAATTGTCGATATTTTCGACGCGCTGATCACCGAACGGACATATAAGCGGGCATTTACCGTGGAAGAGGCGACGCGGGTCCTGGAGGAGGAAGTGGGGCGCGGCTGGCGCGATCCCGAGTTGGTTTCCCTGTTTGTCAGCCTGCTCAACCGCAATATGCTCGAATCCACGGCGTCGTTGATCGACACAGACTGGCCGGAGCTTTCGTCCATGCTGCGGTCGCTCCAGGGCATGCATACGAATATCGGCACAAACTCGGTGCAGATGATGCCGATGCCGAAATCGATTCTCTGATGTAAAGTCGTTAAACAGCCGGCGGCGCCGGAGCGTCATAGCTCCGTATGAAGAGATTCGCGCTGGTAGCGCTTGCCGTCTCGCTGGCGGCTCAGCCAGCGGCCGTGGAAATGGATCTGGAGGCGCGGCTGCGCTCCGCATTCGACCGGGTGGCGCATCCGGTGACACGAGCGCAGGCGGAGCAGGTTCAGGAGTCGATCCGCGAGAGGCTCAGGCTGGCGATCGGCATACAGCGGGTCAGCCAGCCGGTCCGTGCGACGGCATTTTTTCCGGAGCAGTCGCCCGCTCCGGCCGTTTTGCTGCTCAGGCCGGATTGTGAAGCGCAAGGGCGGGAGTTCGTACGCCGGGGGATAGCCGCTGTGTGTATTCAGGCGGAAGCACCGGCCAGCACGGCCGATTTACTGGGCGGAATTACACCGCAGGGACGTGTGCAGAATGCCGTGGCACGGGTGCTGCGGCATCTCACTTCGCGGATGGAGATCGATCGAGGCCGCATATATCTAAGCGGGCAGGGAGCGAGCGGCGTCATCGCGGCCGCGCTGTTCCCGGAATTCGCGCGAGTGGTGGTGGATGCGCCGTCGATTGAGAACACTCTGATCTACGGCATTGCTCAGTTTGCCACTGTCCTGGATCTGCTCGCGATCTCGGCGCCGCGGCCGCTCTTAGTCGATCATGCGCCCCAACCGCTGACGAGCGCCCTGCGGGATCACTTCCGCCTGTTTGACGCGGGCGGGCAATTTTTCGTGGGTGCGGAGCCGTTGGGCTGGCTGGCACCGAATGCCGGACAAGGCGTCGTTGCGCCGCCGCAGATCGTCGAACTACCGGCCGAACCGGCTGTCGCGGATCCCCGGCTTTCTTTGCAGCCGCTTGCAGGTGGCGTGCTCCCGGCGGTGCAGATGACCATTGGGCTCAACCCGCACCGCCGGCAGGAGGCGCCCCTGCAAACACATCGCGGCATCATGACGCCAGTGACCGTATACCGGCCGGGGCCCGACGGAGCCGATCCGGAGCGCGGGCGCTTGCTCGCTATCTCCGATGATGGACGAGCGTCGCTGGAGAACGATGAAGTTGTACAAGAGGCCATCCGGCGGAATTGGATGGTGCTGGCGGCCGATCCTCGAGGGATTGGAGACATGAGGCTACGGGATAGCAATCGGGTGGCAATTTCGAGTTTTCAGTTGGGGGAATGGCTGGCATGGCGGCAGGCGACGGAAGTCGCCCGGATGATCGACTTCGCCGGACGGCCGACGGCAAATCTTCGCTCGGCCGTTTATGCGCGCGGTCCGAATGCAACACTGATCGCCGCACTACTGGCGGCCACGGCCCAATCTGGAGCTCCGGAAATGATTGCGTTGCGCGATCCGCTTCCCTCGCTGAAAATGTTGCCTCCCGGCCCGCTGGCGCCGTTCTATACCGCGTTCGACATGGAGACGCTGTTGCCGCAGGCCAGGGCGAAAGTCATCATCGTGAGAGATGTGGCGGAATTGTCCTGGCTAGTTGAGTAGGCTGGTTTCGAATGCGCCTCTTCTTCCTCGCCGCTATCGTCTGTCTCGCACAGCCGCGGGTAACCCTGGTGGGAGATTCTACGGTAGCCGAGGGCGGTGGCTGGGGACCTGGTTTTCGCGCGGCGCTGGCCGGGCAGTTCGAAGTACGCAACCTGGCACGAAATGGCCGCAGTTCGAAGAGTTTTCGGGAGGAAGGCGCTTGGAAACCGGCCGTCGACGGCACCGCAAAGTACATTTTGATTCAATTCGGGCACAACGACTGCCCGGGCAAAGGCCCGGAGCGCGAGACAGATCCGGGTACAACCTATCGCGCCAACTTGAAACTCTACGTCGATGAAGCGCGGTCGGCCGGCACCACGCCGATACTCGTCACGTCCATCGTGCGCCGTAACTTCGACGGCAACGGAAAAATCAAGGCCGACTGTCTGGTGCCCTTCGTGGAAAACGTACGCCTGCTCGCTGTGGAGACCAAGACTCCGCTCATCGATCTGTACGCCCTGACCCGGGAACTCAGCGAGAAGATCGGGCCGGAGGCGAGCGACGAACTAGGCGCACGCACCGACGATGGCAAGCCGGACCGGACGCACTTGAGCGCGAAGGGGCAACGTGAGATAGGCGCCATCGCCGCGCGTGAGTTTCTCCGTGTGATTGCGCGGTAACTACTCGGCCGGCCGCTGCATGAATTGAAACCCAATACCGCGTCCGTAGCCGCGCAGGATAGCCAGCGAGATCCAGAGCAGTGCGAACGGCTCCAGCAAGCGGGCCTGCGTTAACGGACCGGCATCGTGCGCGTCGAAGCCGAGTTCCACGGCAAGCTGCCGGACCACGGCTTTGGCTTCGGCGTCGTCGCCGCAGTAAAACAAAACCGCCGCTTTGCCGTCGAAAAGCGGATTCCCCATTACGTTTGAGCCGATGGTGTTGAATGCCTTGACGACCCGGGCCCCAGGCGCCCACGCCGCGACCTGTTCCGCGCCCGACGTTGTCATGCCGCATTCCAGACCGCTGAGATCCGGCAGAAGAGGATTTGTCGCGTCAATGAGGATCTTGCCGGCAAGCGGCCCAGTTCCTTCCACCGCCGCCTTCGTTGCCGGCCATGGCGTCGCCAGCACAACCACTTCGCTCTCCGCGGCGGCCTCCGCCGTTGTGGACGATCGCGCGCGGCTACCGGCTTTCGCCGCCAGCGCCTGCATCTCCGCCGACTGCGGATTGCGGGAGGCAAAAATTACAGAATGCCCAACGGCCGCCCATCGCGATCCGAGCGTTCCGCCTACATTACCCGCGCCAATAATTCCAATCTTCATTCCAGCTCCTTTTCTATTACGATACTGTATCGTATCGTTATAGATTGCGAAACTAGTCCCGTGGTTGCAGAAAAAGTTCCCGGCCGGCCCCGCGATCCGGAGACCGCGCGCCGTATCCTCGATGTTACCCTCCGCCATCTCGCCGAAGAAGGATACGCCCGAATGTCGCTCGATACCATCGCCATCGCGGCGTGTGTCAGCAAACCCACCATCTACCGCCGCTGGCCCGGCAAGGCCGATCTCGCCACAGCCGCGCTTCGCACTGTCCAACTCGCCGAACCCGAGGTCAACACGGGGAGCACGACCGGCGATCTCGCCGCCACGCTGGAAAACTTCAGCCGCAATCTCCTTCGGCCTAACGGCATGACGCTCATCGGCACCGTTCTCGCCGAAGAAATCCACACGCCGGAACTCCTCGCTCTCTTCCGTGTGCGTATCGTCGCGCCCCGCCGCGCCATGCTCCGCGCAATCCTCCACCGCGCCCGCCGCAATGGCGAACTGCGCCGGGGAGCCAACGTCGAAGCCGCTATCAATATGATGATTGGCGCCTTTTACGCCCGGTACCTTTCCGGAGAACCCATCCCGCCCGCCTTTCCCCGGGAACTCGTGAAAATTGTTTGGCCCGGAATTTCCCGCGCACGCGCTTGACTACGGCGAGGATTCTCGACCTAATAGTGACTGCCAACTCCCCGGAGGGACCAATGCGCACGCTTCCGCTCAGCTACTTTCTCGCTCTGCCCCTATTTGCTCAACCGGCCATGCCGCCGGCCGCCTCCGTCAAAATCGACTACGAAAAGCACGTCAAACCGATACTCGCCCAGAAGTGCCATTCGTGCCACGGCGAAGACGTGCAGCAGTCGGGCCTCCGGCTGGACAAACGCCAGAACGCAATGCGCGGCGGTGACTACGGACCCGTTATCAATGCGGGTAACAGCGCCTCCAGCAAGCTGATCCGTCGCGTCGTTAGCGGCGACGGGGGCATGCAGATGCCGCCGACAGGGCCGCTGTCCGCCGAAGAGATCGGCATCTTGCGTGCCTGGATCGACCAGGGAGTCGACTTCCGGATTGAAATTCACGAGGACCCGCCGGCGAAGCCAATTGACCCGAAGCTTGCGGCGCTGATCACCGCGATTCGCTCCTCGGACAACGCCGCCGTTGAAAAACTGGCAGCGCCTTCGCTGGTGAACGCGGCGGATGCGGGCGGTTCAACGCCGCTGCACCATGCCGCGGCGTTCGGCACGATGGAAACGATGAAATTGCTGCTTGCGAAGGGTGCGGCCGTGAACGCAAAGAACCGCCGCGCGTCGACGCCGCTGCATTGGGCAATTCGAGACGAGGCAAAGGTCCGGCTGCTGCTGGATGCGGGAGCCGACAAGGACGCGCGCCAGGCGGATGGCCGCTCCATCGTTTATCAGGCGGCGTCGGCCGGAAATGCCAACAATATGCTCCGGCTTCTGCTTGATAAGGGTGCGGACCCCAACGCCGCCACCGCGAATGGCCAGACGCCCCTGATCAATGCCGCCGGCCGCGGCGACGTGGAGGCGATGCGCCTGCTGCTGGCAAAGAAGGCCGATCCTCATGCGCGGAGCGGGACAGGCGGAAACGCACTGATGGCCGCCGCCAACAGCCGCAATCCGCGCGCCGTGGAGTTGCTGCTGGAATTGGGCGCCGATCCGAATGCGGTGACCAAGAAGAACGAATCGGCACTGGCGAACGCGGCGACAGCGGGCGTTGAAGAGTCCGTAAAGCTCTTGCTGGCGAAGGGCGCGAAGGTGAACATCGCCGACGATCGAGGCTACACGGCGCTGATGTACGCGGCAGCCTCGGAGTCGATGAACGCGAGTATTGTGAGGCTTCTGCTCGCTAACGGGGCGGACACGAATTGCACAGGCGAAGGCGAAACAGTAAGGACGCTTGCCGCCAAGCGGGGCGATAGCGAGGTGGCGCGGTTGTTGGGAGTAGCCGAGGCGGAACGCAAGCAAGGCGGCGTGGCTGCGCCGGAATCGGCGAAGCGCCGTCCGGTCCCGGCAGCGGTACAACAAGCGTTGATGCTGTTGGAGAAGCAGAGTCATAACTTTATTCGCACGGCGGGATGTAACTCCTGCCATGCGCAGGACCTACCATCTGCGGCGCTCGGGTTGGCGCGGGACCGCGGCATTCCAACACCGAAGCAGATCGAACAGCTTCCAGTCGCGATGACGGGCGTGAACGCGGAGCGCCTGATGGATCTCGGCGCAGTTGGCGTTGCAAGTATCGGATGGGAGATGGTGGACCGATTCATGAACCACCAGGAGCCGGACGACTACACGGACGCAACGGTCCATTATCTAAAGCTGATGCAGACACCTCAGGGCTATTGGAAAGGTGCCGACGGACGGCGGCCTCCAATGAACTCGGGCGATTTGCAGGCTACGGCGCTGGCGATCTACGCGATCAGGAACTACTCGCGCCCATCCGCCAAGACCGACACGGCAAAGATTCTGGCGCGCGCGGCCGCTTGGCTCGAAACCGCGAAGCCCGTAACGACGCAAGAGCGCTCCTTCCACCTGCTAGCGCTGAGCTGGTCCGGCGCGTCTTCGGCCGTTATCGATAAGTCGGCGAAAGCATTGGCGGCGGCGCAACGCGTGGAAGGTGGCTGGAGTCAGTTGCCCGCGATGGGTGCCGATGCATATGCGACGGGACAGGCGTTGTACGCACTGCACACCGCAGGCAAGATGCCGGTGTCGGCTGCCGCATATCAAAAGGGCGTCGACTACCTGTTGAACTCGCAAGCCGCGGATGGCTCGTGGCACGTGAAGACCCGTTCGATATGGATTCAACCGTACTTTGAGAGCGGTTTCCCGTACGCGCACGATCAATGGATCTCGGCCGCGGGCACGGCATGGGCGTCAATGGCGCTCTCATTGACGGCGGAGCCCGCGAAGCTCAGCAAGCGCTAAAGTTCCGTGAGGATCTGGCGGCAGTTGAGAACCTTCTCCGCCAGATCCAACGGCGTGTAGTAGTAGTGGTTCGAGGCTTCGTAGCCGATTACGGACCAGTCCCGCGCAATGGAAAATTGGGCCTTCGCTAGGGCGATTTCGCTTTGCACCAGCTCCCGCATGCGAGCGCGATTCACCGATCCCGCTTCGCGCAGGCGATAGAACTCCACCTGATTGGCGACACTCTGGAAGTGGTGATAACAAGTGCGCGCGATGGCCAAATCCAGCCTCGCGTTTCGCTGCTTGCCCGGCGGCGTCTGCACGGCCGCCCGTTCCAACAATGCCAGACCCTCCTTCCATTTGGCAGCCATTCGCGTGAACTGTCCCTCCACAATTTCAGGCGGATACTTTCCACACCAGGCTTTCATGCCGTCGTGTGGAAACAGGATCATGCCGGGACGATGCCCCGTGGCTCGCATCCGCAAGAGGTTCGCCGGACCGTGCTGAACCGGAATGACGTAGATGGCGACTCCGTATGGAAATTCCTCGAACGCCTCGGAGAATCGCTCCCAAGCCGCCACCGCTGGCGCCGCGGCCGCCTGTCCAAAGCGCTGCCGGGCCACGCCCGCCAGCGTCTCTCCGGCTGGCGGCACGGACTCAAAATAATACGCCTTGGCGGCGAGCAGATTAGGGGAAGGATACCCGCCGCACGTCCACGCCGCCATCAGCCCGCTGACGCCCGCGCGGCGCAGATTCTCACAATGACGCAAGATCAATTGCGGCACCGGGATATAGGGAACCGCGGAGATCTCCCAGGTGTTGTTGAACTGCACTTTAGCGAGACGCGTCATGCCTGCGCGCGTAGCTGCCGCCCAGTTTCGCGTCGCACGAGGCCCGGGTCCAATGACGGAGATGGAATACTCGCCTACCGAGGACTTCACACCGCCGCGCTCCACGGGAACGCTCCACTCGCTGATGCTGACGATCCGCGTGTCCCCGGGCAGTTTGGCGAGCAGCGGCGGGACCATCTCATCGGGCCATCCCCAGTCGTAGTGAATCACTTCGGCCGTCGCGCTGCCCTGGCGCACGCCATCGCGCATGGCGATGAAGAGCTCGGCCAATGCGTCCCAACTGGCACGTTTCGTGCAGCGCGGGCAGTCGCCCGCATTCGGCGGTTTCACCGCCCATGCGCCGCCGTGCGAAAAGCAGTTGGTGTGGTTCTCGGACATGGAGATGGTAAATATGCCGCCCAATCCCGGCACGTTTTTTAGGACATGCGCCAGCGACTCGGTGATCCACTGGCGCACAGCGGGCGCGCTGGTGCACATAGCATACAGCCCCTGAAAATGCGAGCCGCGCATCTCTGGCCGGTTGGCGAAGAACGCCGCCGGCAATGCGCGCGGCTCGTTCAGATACAGATAGACCTTCACTCCATATTCGGACGCGCGGCGCACAAGTGCGTTCAGGTTTCGCAGGCGCGTCCCGGAGCCCTTGCCAAACTCCGGAAACGCCGCCGACGGCGCCAGCGTATTCAGCACGCCCTGCAGCCACACTCCGTTGATTCCGGCGCGCGCCAGCTTTTCGAGGTACGCTTCCGGAAATGGATCGGCCTCCGGTTCGAAGAGTGGATCGCCGTACAGCGCGAAGTACGAATACAGATAGCGCGGCGACCATACCGTGCGCCGTTCGACAGTTCCCGCCGGCAGGTTGGTTGTCTCCAACTCCTCCATCCGGTCCTGCAGCGCATATAACGCCTGCATCAACTCCGCCCTCTCTCCCGCTTCCACCCGAATGCCCCTTCCATCGACGCTGGTCCGGGACCCGGACATTCCGGGGACAAGCAACAACGTGACAGTACGTTCCGAGCCAAAGCGCACACCGAAGCTCTCGCGCAGAAACCGGAGGAATCTTTCGCCCGCGCGGCGGAGCGTATCGTTTTCGACTGGCCCGAGTTGCCAACTCTCCGCGGCATTTGCACGGATCGGTGGATAGCGCCCGTCACTTAATTCGCGGACAAAATCACACAGTCCGGCGCCCTCACGGGAGATCTCGTTGCCGAAGACCTCCGCAATGGTCCGCTTCATCGCCGCCATCGCGCGCGCTTCCGCCTGCGTTGGCTTTGCGTAGCGAACGGGTTGGCACGCCGGCTTGTCGCGCCCTAATTTGATGTCGAGAAAATCGTCTTCCTTCAGCGTAAACGTCAGCCTTGGCTCATCCCACGCCAGCAACTGCGTCAACTGTTCAATGGGAAGCAAGTGCCAGTTCTGACGAATCACCGTGACATAGATGCGGCGCAGTTGGTCGTCCGTCAAACGCCGCTTCGGCGGGAGCCCCATCGCGGCGCCCATTCGCAAAACATTTCCGGGCGAGGTGCCCAAGACGGCCGCCATCCTCTCGATGTTCGCGAGTTCCCAGTTTCTCCAGACGAACTGGCACACACGATTAGGAAAGTGCGGTTCGGCAATTGCTGCCGCAGCGGTCCCCTGCCCCGCGGCTCGTGCGGCCGCGGCCATCACTAAAAACTCGCGTCGATCGAGCATCAGGGATTATGTTATCGGACTGCCGGATTCGCGCCTTCCAACATTGCCGCAGTCACCATGTGCAGCAACTGCTCCCACGCGGCTTTGGTCTCTTTGTCGAACTCGGTTTCCAGCGCGCGGCCGAATGCCCACAGCAGAGCGCCGCGCAGAGCATCGTAATGCGCGGGCTTTGCCCCGTATTCAACGTGCTTACGCCCCAATTCTTCCAACCGCGGGCGTAGCGCCTCAAAATCGTCTACACCGCCAACGATCACAGCCAACATGTCGAGCAATTTGCGCGACTGCTCGCCGATATCGACGCGAAACAACGGACGCACCTGGGGCGCCACCTCAAACAGCCGCCCATAGAACAACTTCACTATCGAGTCCGAATACTCTTCCAACCCTTCAAAGCTCAGCCGGATCAGTTCTTTTTGCCGCTCTGTCAACGTAGTCATAACGCGCCTCTTTCCAGCTTCGCCAGTGCGGCCGCCACAGTCTCCATCTCTTTCCGGTGAATGGGTAGGAACCCGGGCTGCGACTGAATCGCTTTCCACACATCCATCGCCTCGGAATAACACTCCCGCGCGGCTGCAACGTGGCGCCGTTTCTGCGCGGCGTCGCTCTCGGCAAGAACCAGATATCCATCCCCGGCGTTGACGCGTCCGCGATACGGATCGGAGAAGCTGAACGGCTGATTGACCTGCACCTGGGAGGAGAAGGGCTGCGTGCTGGAGAAGGCGCTCAACTGGTGAATGGCCGGTGTTTCGAAGAAGACGCCGTATGCGCCACGGATGCTGGTTTTGTTTTTCGGACTCCAAGCGAATCCGATGCGGGGGCCGAAGTTGTTTGCATCGACTGGGGCGCCGCCTTTTGCCACACCTTGATCGCCGACGAATACGAGGCCGCGAGGCGCCGTGGGGTAAGTGGTGGACTGCTGGCCTGCACGGAAGACGGAGACGCGATCATTGGCGTCATAGAACGGGATGAGCGGCTCATAGCGGACGCCCATGGTGATGGAGAAGTTGGGACGGACTTTCCAATCGTCCTGCATGTACGCCGCGTAAGCGGGCGCACGGACGGCGTTGACGCGAAGCGAGCCCTGGTCCATGCGGC
Source organism: Acidobacteriota bacterium (assembly GCA_016185425.1). Lineage (GTDB taxonomy): Bacteria > Acidobacteriota > Terriglobia > Bryobacterales > Bryobacteraceae. Next base: position 210,045 of record JACPNQ010000015.1, read on the forward strand.
TGGGGAGGCCGAGGATGAAGTCGGCGAAGGCGTTGACGGCGAAGCGGCCATCGAACATGAATTGGGGATCGGTGAGGTTGGCGGTGTTGCGGTCACTGGACGCGCGGCGGAATTCGCCTCCGAACTTGATCATGTGCCCGCCGCGGATGAGGGAGGCGTTGTCCTGGAACTGGTAGGTGTGGCGGTCGATGGTGACGAGGTTGTCCTGGGCCAGGTTCCAGAAGCCGGTGACGGAGCCGCGATAGTTGGTCGTGTATTGCGGCGTGTCGGAACGGATGTTTACGCCGAGGCACTCGTAGGTCACTCCATTGCCGACGGGCAGCGGGCGTCTGAGAGCGCGGCGCAGGTGCTGGCGGCTGAGCCTGCTTCGCGGCCGGGGCAGTTCCGGATGAGTTCGTCGCTCGGCAAGCTGGCGAAGGAACAGGCGCGCAAGGGACAACCGGGAGCCTCCTTGACGACGCTGCACCGCCTGGTGCAACTGGCCCACGACGCTCCCGCCGCCGGGGCATTCGGCAACAGCGGGCGCAACTCCATGATCGGACCAGGCAGCTACAACCTGGATTCATCGGTGTTCAAAATAATTCCCATCCACGAAACCATCAAGCTTCAGTTCCGCGCGGAAATGTTTAACACGTTGAACCACGCCAACTTCAGCAACCCGGTTGCCAACATCAGTTCCGCCACCGTCGGCCAGATACTCTCCGCAACCGCGCCACGCATTATGCAGTTCGGCCTGCGACTCACGTTTTAGCCTCTCCCCCGCCACCGCTCAATAACGCGCCGATCTTTCTTCGAAGGCCGCCCCTCCCATGCTCCCTCAAACCGCGGCTCCGCCTTCCGCTCCTCCGCCAGGCGCGCCCGTGCGTTCTTACTCTCCTCCGTCTCCCGGTAGAGGCCCTGCGCCACGGCCGCCGGACCACGCTGTTCACGCAGCGCCAGCACATCCACATGAAACTCTCCGGCATCGTTCTTCACGCGAAGCCGATCGCCAATGCGCACCTCCCGCGCCGCCTTCGCCGGGTGTTCGTTCGATGTAATGCGCCCCATATCGCATGCCTTCGCCGCCAACGCCCGCGTCTTGTAAAACCGGGCCGCCCACAGCCACTTGTCCATCCGCACGCCATCCATACCAACAGTGTCCGCTGTTCGCGTCGATAATGAAAACCATGCCCCACACCCGTCGCGACCTCGCCGCTCTCTTCGCCCTCGCCGGAGTGGACCTCGCCGCTCAACAGGAACCCTCCGGCTCGCTCTACATCCCCAAAGCCCACAACATCGCCGACCGCAAACTGCTTCACGATTTCATGGATGAATTCGCATTTGTCGATCTGGTCACCGCCGCGCCAGATATCCGCATAACCCACATCCCCGTGTGGCTCGATCGCGTCGCCGGAAAGTTCGGCGTCCTCCACGGCCACGTATCCAGGCAGAATCCTCAGCACAAACTCTTTGACGGCAAGCAGTCCGCCGTCATCGTATTCCGCGGACCGCACGCCTACATCTCGCCAACCTGGTACGCCAAACCCGGCACTGTGCCCACCTGGAACTTCGCCGTCGTTCACGCCACCGGCAAACCCCGCGCCGTCACGGAGAAAGCGGCGTTCAAGAATCTGCTGGCAAAGCTGATCGCAAAATTCGAAAAATCCGGTTACGACTTCTCCAACGTGCCGCCAGGCGTCATTGACGGCATGATGCAGGGCATCGTTGGTTTCGAAATGGAAATCGACCTCCTCGAAGGCAAATTCAAGCTCGGTCAGGAGCGCAATGAGCCCGACCGCGCCAGCCTCCTCGAACACCTGAAAACGGCAAAGGTGGATCGGTCGATCTATTCACTGACGGAAGAGTTCTACCGGGCAAAGCTATGAAGCCCGCTCCACGAATGATCGGATCTTTCTTCCTAACCGCCGCTCTGGTATCGCAACAGCCGAAGGCGTCGGGCCCACCGGGCTTCGAAGTTGTCTCCATTCGCCGTGTGCCGCTGAACGCAGCTCCGATCTTGCGTTCCCAGGACTTCACACCGGTCCTGCCCGGCGGCCAGTACATCGATTCGCGCACCACTCTACTTTTCATGATTGCTTTCGCCTACAACGTGAAATTCCCGTCGAGGCAGTTGGTTGGGCTGCCAAATTGGGCAAAAGAACAAAGCTACGCGGTGGCAGCCAAACCCGCGGAAGATTTTCCCACGCTCCCGCCAGCCGAAAACCTTGAGCGCGTGCGCCTGATGTTGCGTACGATGCTCACCGATCGCTTCCACTTGCGGGTGCATACCGAAACCCGTCGGGAGCGAGTTTATGACCTCAAGGTCGCAAACGGCGGCATCAAATTGCAGGAGGTTGATCCGCCCGTGCCGCCGGCCAAGGAAGGCCGTGTCAACGCGGCGATGGGCGACAGCGGCGGCCGGATGATCGGAAATAAATCGACCATGGCCGGTATCGCCACGGCACTGGCCATATTCCTGAAGCAGCCGGTGGTCGACCGAACCGGTCTACGGGGTTACTACGATTTCGACGTGCGCTGGAGCGCCCCGGAAACAGCGCGCGAGCATGCGCCCGGCGGATTGGGCACCGAAGGCATCGGGCTGCTCATCTCCAATTTGCGGAACCAATTTGGATTAATCGTCAAGAAGGCCACCGGTCCGGTGGAGTATTGCGTTGTGGATCACGTCGAACCGCCGGCGGAGAATTGAGCGCGTCGCTATTCATCGCGCAATGCAAAGTGAGAGGAATGGAATCATCACCTCGAATCTTGGCCGGGGGGTTGTTTCCGCTTTCCGAACCGATACATGCCTTGACAAGTCGTCGGCAACCGGGACCCTTGACGTCGCGCCTGGAGAACGGCGCTCACATCGACACCTTGGGCGTCACGCGTCCAAGTAGCTTCCGGCCATTCTCCGAAGGGGTTTCCCTAAACGCTAACGACTACTCGCGGCTAAACGCCTCTCTGGCGACCTCCACTTCCGGATAGACCAACCGGACAGAACCTTACGCCGGAGGTTGCACACTTCTCCGCGCCGGATTCCATTCGAATCATCGCACTGCGGGATACGACGATCTAACAATCGAGTCAGCGGCCCGACGCTGGCCACAGGTGACGCGTGCGTGACTGAAAACGTCGCCCAGCGTTGGGTCCGCTGGAAAGCGTTTTTATACCACTCCCACAACTTCTCGAAGACTGCACCTTCAACTGCTCCACTCTCACTCACTGCTCCAGCGAGTCGCGCTGCTTCATAGCCATCTCAAACACGTCATTAAGCGACGAGCCACGGACGACGAGGATCTTGGTTTCCAATACCACCTCCTCACCCGGTGACAACGCCGCTTGGGGATCCACGTGCTGACAGGTCAACTCCGGGTTGCTCCAAACATTGCCTGTGTTACGGGTGAAACTCGCAACCACCCAGCGACCGTCTTGGGAAAGCGTGGCGATGAAAGGCGCATCGACTGCTCGCGACTTGTTGTAGTGCGGGATGCCGTCACGACTTTCGACGTGCTGCGACGGTATCGGCCAAGTGAACGAGGCGAGGTACCGGGCTGGCAACCATTCATTGAGCGGCATCTTCAAGCGACTCGGCGTTTCCGAAGCGAGCAGATCAAAACCGTCGACATGATGGACGTACGTCCGCTCCAATCGAACGTCGTGGAACACCGAGGTGAGCCGTGGATCGATTGGTGCCCAGATCAGATCGTACGTCTTGTCGGACTGGTTACGCAGCCTGAAGTGAAAGCGAACACCATCTCCTTCGAGGGTTGCTCGCGCCAGCATATGAACGGCGCCTGGAAGGCTTCTCTCATACTCCAGAGCTCGCTCAGACCGTCGCCATAGCGGTCGTTCGCCGTATTGCCCCGGTTGCCAGAGGTAGAGGTGATTTGCGTCGGTGCTCCCGCGCGGTCGTACTGTGACGTGCTCCGGAAAGATGACCTCGATTGCGCGATCCGAGGCCGGATGACCTGGCAAGACAATACGTAGGGTCGGTTGAGTGTTTTCCTCTGCCACCCTGAGTTGCATGCCAACGCTGTTGCGGACGCCTCCAGAGGGCGTCGGAGTCACCTGATCATATGCGTGGCGACATCCCGGCACCGCCAAGAGAAGAGATATCACAATGACGGTTCTGGAGCTTCTTTTGAGCATCGCTTTCCACCTCGATCCGGACGGCCTCAACACGCCGGGCTCCCTTGCCTACAGGCTTCCGCATTCTGCCCAGCATCGGCTCGAGTCTCCTGCTTGCAACGAGAGTTACGGCTCGCAATGCTATCCCGGCGACCGGGTCTCTCGGTGCGATGAGATAGACTGTTATCTCGTCGATGGCTCCACTGTAAGGTTCCGGAAGTGAGCGACTGTGCCTGGTTCGAGCCAAAGCGCGACGCCGCCATACCCGTTCGCGCCCGATTTGACGTCTTTGATAATCAGCGTCGGCTGTTCATTGTCGTGGACGTAGAGGCGCGCCTGTTCACCGCGCACCTCGATTTTGATCTTCGTCCATGTTCCTGGCACAAGGTCGACGTACGCTTCGTACTTGCTCGGCGTCTCCTTCCGAAGCCGGGACCAGGGCCACTCCGGAAGCGAGATGTACTGAGCGGAATGATTCCGGCGCTCTTGATCGTCGGCGCGGCCGTTCGTGGGGCGCAAGTAAAACGCATCGTAGGTCTTCAGATCCTCCTGGACTCGGAAAGCGATGCCGACGAAGCCACGCGCTTCCCCGCCCGCTCCAGGCGCCAAAGCACCCGCAATCTCCGCCTCGATCACTCCATTTGAGAAGTTAAGGTCCTCAATGCAGACGAGTCCTTGCGCGTATTGCTGCGTTTGACTCATACGGCGGCGAGCCTCTTCTGAAATCGTGGCCTTCAGCCCCTTTTTGCCCTGCAGCGTGGCCGGCTCGGCAGTTACGTTGTGGAGCCGAAGACGCTCGACGGATTCGAGCGGGTAGCGCTTGGCCTGCGCTGACGCGGTTCCGGGCAGTAGGAGCGTAGCGATAGTCGTGAGGACAAAAAGTGTCGACCTACTCGTGGATATCGTTTGAGGTATTCCAGATTGTTTCATTCAGGGTTGCTCACTTTCAGCGTACGTAGCATGCCAGACCTCCGCCAGCGCTCTGTGACGGGCGAAGGAATACAGTAATGAACAGCGGTGTGGGATGCGGTCGCCGGAAACTGTTACTCCGCTCGGACCGCAACCGCCGGATCGACTCGCACCGCTCGAGCCGTCGGAATCAAACTACCCGCCAGCGTCATCGTCACAGCCAGCGCCATCGCCGTTGCGAACGTCGCCGAATCTCCCGGATCCAGTCCCGCCAGTAGCGACTGCATCGCACGCCCCGCCCCATAGCCAAGCCCGGCGCCAAGCATCACGCCGGCGATCGCCAGCCGGCTACTCTCACCTAGGATCAGGGACAGAATCTGTCCCGATTTCGCGCCGAGGGCCATCCGCACTCCGATCTCCTGCGTCCGCTGCGATACCGAGAAGGAGAGCAGTCCGTGAATCCCCACCGCCGCGAGCAGAAAGGCAATCGCCGCGAAGGCTCCCAGCACTCTCGCTTGCACCCGGCGCGAAGCCGTATTCGACTCCACGATCTCCGTCAGAGTCTGCACGTCCGAAATCGGCTGCTGCGGATCGGCATCGTGAATGATCGCGCGAATCGCCGCCGTGAGGCTCGTTGGATGCGCCGTGCTCCGCACCGCCAGATCCTTCGGTGCATACCAGACGATGAATCGGTCGCGCATCTGCCTCGAAGAAAGATAGACCTGCGGCTCGCTCGACGCTTCTAATCCCCTCACCCTCACGTTGCCCGCCACCCCCACAATCGTGCGGGTTCCGAACGCGATTTGAAAACTCCGTCCGATCGCATTCTGTCCCGGCCAGTAGCGCTGCGCGAAGGATTCGCTGACCACCGCCACCGGCGGCGCCGTCGTGTCGTCGCTCTCCTCCACCCCTCGTCCCTGCTTCAGCGGAATGCCCATCGCCGGAAAGTAACCGGGTGTGATAAACCGCAAACTGGCGGTGTGGTTCTCCGAAGGCTCCTGATGTTGGCCCGTGACATCCACCGCCCAGACCCCCCCGCGCACGACGATCGGCAGAAAACTGGTGAAGCCGGCGCTTTGCACCCCCGGCAGTGCGCGTACGCCGGAAAGCACTCGCTGATAGAACGCCTCCCGCGGAACCACGTTCTCGTACTTCGGAGCCGGCAGCGCTGTGCGCAGCGTCAGCACGCCGGCCTGCTGAAATCCCGGATCGATCGCATGCAGCCGCCACAGCGCCCGAATCAACAGGCCGGATGTAATCAGCAGCGCCACCGACAACGAAACCTCCGCGACCACCAGCGCCGAGCGCAGCGGCTCTTTTCTTCCTCCCACGCCCGAGCGCGAGCCCTCGCGTAGCCCGGAGGCCCCGTCGCGGCAGGCGCGCAGCGCGGGAAGGACTCCGAACGCCAGCCCGGTTGCCACCGTGATCGCGACCGCGAACAGCAGGACTCGTCCGTCGATGCTCGGATTCGCCATCGGAAGCGAAGTCGGCACCAGTGTGACCAGCAGCGGCACGAAGGCATTCGCGCCGGCAATTCCGAGCGCTCCGCCGAGCCCGGCCAGCAGAAGGCTCTCCGTAAGCAGTTGCCTCACCAGCCGCTCCCGTCCCGCTCCCAGAGAAGCCCGAACGGCCAGTTCCTTCTGCCGGGAGAGCGCTCGCGCCAGCAGCAGATTCGCCAGGTTGGTGCATGCAATCAGCAAAACGCACACCGAAGCCCCAAGGAGAGCCATCACGAGCGTCCGGGACTGCACCAGCACCTGGTCGCGCAGATTCGCGACGGTGGCGCTCAACGCGCCATTCTCCTTCGGATATTGCGTCGCCAGCCGGGCCGTAATCACCCGCATCTCCTCCCGCGCCTGTTCCAGGCTGACACCCGGCTTGCGCCGCGCGATGGCGCTCAAATAGATATTGCGGCGATCCGCCAGGTCCGCCGGTGCGAAGCGTAAGGGCCGCCAGAGCTGTGCCCTGCGTTGCGGGAACGAAAACTCGGGCGGCATCACGCCGATGATCGTGTGCGGGTCGCCGTCCAGCAGAATTTTTTCGCCGATCGCGTCCATCCGGCCGCCGAATCGAGACTCCCACAAGCCGTAGCCAAGCATCACGACTCCGGGCGCGCCGCTGCGTTCGTCGTAGGCCGTAAACCCTCGGCCCATGGCAGGCGCAATGCCGAGCATAGGGAGCAAATCCGCCGCGACGTTGGCGCCTTCCACCTGGATCGGGTCGCCCTTCCCAACCATCGAAGTCGACCAGGGAGAGTATGCCGCCATCGCTTCGAACGACGTCGCGGCCGCCCTCCAATCAAGATAATTCGGCGGCGACAGCTCCAACTGGGAATAGCCTGGTCGCGCCCCCCACATTCGGACCAGCCGCTCGGCATGCAGATACGGCAGCGGACGCGCCAGCACATAGTCCGCCACCGTAAAGACGGCGGTCGTCGCGCCGATTCCCAACGCCGCCACCAGTACCACGGTCGCCGCAAATCCGGGCGCGCGGCGAATCTTGCGGCTGGCGTATCGCACGTCCTGCCACAACAGGTCCCAATGCGCCGCGAGCCCGTTCCGAATCGCATCCCCGATCGCGGCCGCCCACAGCACGGCGAGCGCGAAGAATCCGGAAGCCTGTCGCCGTTTGCGCGCAAAATCCCGGCACATTTCCTCGCCATATTCCGCGCGGAAAGAACTCGGATACAGGAGCAGCAGCAGCCGGTACATCACGCTCTCCCTGGCGCGAAGCCGCTCGCGCGAGCCAGTTTCACCAATTGGGCGAGCCTCCGGGCCTCCGCCTTGGCCACGGCTCTGCCAAAGGAAGTGATGCGATAGTATCGCCGCCGCTCATCGTCCAGTTCCGGCGCGGGCCGCTCTGCCGTCTCCTGGATCAGCCCCTGCTCCAGCATCCGCTGGATCGAGCGGTACAAGGTGCCGGGACTCAGCTTGAGCATGCCATCCGTGCGTGTGGCGACCTCCTGAATGATGGCGTACCCGTGCCGATCGTCTTCGGCCACCGCCATCAGAATGTGGAACGTTGCTTCCGGCAACGGCAAGAGATCTTCTATTTCAATTTCGCGACTACTCACACAACGAGTATATCCAGTGTGGATATAAGTGTCAACGCCAAAATTCGCACGCTAAGCCGCTCTCTCCCGTGTGAGAGGTTATTGGCCGGCCTCGGGCCACAGGAAGTAGACCTGTATCGAGAAGAGAAGGCCGAGGGAGGTCTAGAACGTCAGCGCACGCGCGGCTTTCACCCAACGTTTACGCGGTTTTGTGCGCCCTCGATCCGCCGCGAGGAGAGATTGCTGTTCGCGCGAGTTTTCCACTCCGGGCTTGCTGGTTATCGTCGATCGCTTGACGGCGGCTTCCATAGCCCGGCTGCAGCCGCTTAACGGCCGCCAGTTTGAATTCACGCGTGAACTTCCGCCGCGTTGTGGACATGACTCAAATTCTCCTTCGAGGATTTTTATGAGTCTAGTCTCGTGTCTCAAATTCGGGGACAAGTCCAACTCGCCCCTTGGCGACTAGTCGTTCACTAGTAGGAGCACTCCGCTCGCAACCTCCAACTGCAAACATGGAAGACTGTTCTTAACCGCTTTCGCCCTCTGCTCTGGCGACGAGATCAAGCCCACCTCCCCCGAAACGGCTCTCTCGTCCTATTGAGGAGATTCCCGAAGCCCATCTTGCGCTATTTCGCCGCGAAAGCTGAGTGCATGCGCCAAGGCCAGGTTTTCTGTGTTTGGACGCGACCACTGCTAACGGCATGGCAATGCTTGCCACGCCACGGCCTCATTCGCCTTCTCGACGTCCTGAATGCTGCGCCACGGCGTATTCATCGCTTCGTTCCCCCGGCGAAGGGCATGGTGGCGGCCTGCTTCATCCATGACGCCAATTGGCGCTCGTCGAAATCGTCAACAGATGCTAACTCGACTCCGCGGGTGGATTTGCCCATCCCGATCGGCGTCACAGGCGGTTCAGGCTTGATCTCCGTGCCGCGGATGAACATCAGTTTCACATGGCCAACGAAGGCGCCGGAGGAGAAGCACCAGCCCCCGTCGACCCCGTAATACGCCATACCCCACTTCACCGCCCGTCGGATGTCCGGCAAACATTTGGCCGCCAGGGCATCGACGGCCTCGGCGATGCCACGCTGCGGCTGCGGCAAGCTAGCGATGTAGGCGAACACGGGTTCGTCGCCTTCTGCGGTCTTCGCGGCGCTTGCCTTGCCAGTCATGGCGACCAGTAGCTTCGCCGGGGTATTGCCTTGAGCGGTTTTCTCGCCCTGGCGGCCGGCCGCGCGCTTCGTTGATTGATTGGTAGACCGCGTCATTTTGTTATGGAGCTTGGTCCCAGGCTGGCGAGAAGCTCGTCGAGTTGGTCGAGCGCCTCGGGCATCGCGCCCGTCGATCCGGAGTCAAGCGCTTCCTTCGAGGGATAGCGATCGTGCACGACCAACAACGTCTTGCCTGCGTTTTCATCGAAGGTCACCGTGGTGACGGTCTTGCCGTTGTCACCTTCCTCGTTGGTCCAAACGAGGCGCGAGTGCGGTGTCACTTCGAGGTACGTGCCGAAGAACTCCATCGTCGAATCTTCGTGGCGAAACACCAAACGATACTGCCCCCCAACGCGAACATCCATTTCGCAGGAAAGCAGGGTCAGCCCATACGATTTTGGTACCCACCACCTCCTGAATAGTTCTGCCTTGGTCCACGCCTCGAACACGAGGCGCGCAGGCGCGTTGACGGTGCGTGTGACGACGAGTTCGCGCTCGGACTTCCGCTCCACCCCCGTACGGTTCTCCATGGGGGTGACCTCACTTTCTCTTCTTACGTCCATTTGCTTTCTCCTTCCGTTTCAATTCGTCGACAACAATGTCCAACTCGTCGAAGCGCGCAGCCCAGAGCTGGCGATACCTCTCGATCCATGCCGCCTCTTCTTCCAGTCCGCGCCGCCCGAGCTTGCAGGTCCGCACGCGCCCAACCTTCTCTGTGCTGACGAGCCCCGCTTGCTCTAAGACGCCTACATGTTTCTTCATGCCCGTAAGGGTCATGTGGAACCTCTCGGCAAGGGCTGTGATCGAAGCGTCCGCACGCCCGAGTTGCTCCAGAACGCCGCGTCGAGTGGCATCGGAGAGCGCGCCGAACGAGGCATCGAAGCGGACCTGGCTATACTGAACCATTCGGTTCAGTATACAACACGGTTTGACGGGTTGCCATGTTAGGCTGAGCGCGCCCTGCGTTGCCTGCCATGCACCTGAACTCACGATTAACGGCGCAGGGCAGAGTTGCACGTCAGTATCAGGCGACGGTTAAGGAGCCGTCGCCAATGTCCAAAAAACGTAACAGGAAGCGACCGCCCAAGCGGACTCTGGCGCTTCCCGGCTTCGAACAGTCCAAAGCGGCTGTCCTCAACAGCCTTACATCAAAGAGCGGTCAGCGCAGCTACGATCGCGCCATCACGGATTTCGTTGATTGGTACTGCTCAGAACCTCGGCTCGCGTTCAACCGCACGGTGGTTCTGCGGTTCAGGATCTATCTCGAACAGAAGCAGTACGCTGCCACGACTATCGATCTCCGTTTGGCGGCAGTCCGTCGCGCCGCCTAGGAAGCGGCCGATTCCGGTCTCCTCAGCCCGGAGTTGGCTGCCGGAATTCGACGAGTAAAGGGGGTGCGCCGGATCGGAGTCCGCATAGGGAATTGGCTCACAGCCGAGCAGAGTAAGCGACTGTTAGCCGGCGGGGATAGGGAGTCGCTACGAGGCAAGAGGAACTATGCCATGCTCGCGATGCTGATCGGATACGGATTACGACGCGGTGAGTTGCTCGCGTTGCGCGTCAATTCCATCCGGTTGCGCGAGGAACACTGGGTTATTGCCGGCCTGCTGGGCAAGGCCGGGCATATCCGGACGGTGCCAATCCCGGCGTGGGTAAAAGCGGCAATCGATGAGTGGACGAATGCCGCCGGCATCACTGACGGTGCGCTGTTCCGATCCATCAACAAGACCGGACGCATGTGGGGAACTGGAATAACACCGAAAGTGCTGTGGGAGATCGTTCGGGAGGCCGCTTCGCGGGTGGGCATAGAGAGGCTTGCACCGCATGACCTGAGGCGCAGTTGCGCGAGACTCTGTCACCTCGCCGGCGGCGAACTCGATCAAATTCAGTTCCTGCTCGGACACGTCTCAATCCAGACAACAGAGCGTTACCTGGGCTGCAAACAGAAATTGCGCGTAGCAGTCAATGACCGCATGGGCATCGAGCCGGAAGATGTCTAATCACCGCTGCAATGCGAAGGCAGAAATAGATCGCCCCTTGGCGACCAGCGGCGGGTAATACAACTGCGGTACGAGCGCCCATTTGACATCCTAATGAACACGTGAGAGACTTCATTAGAATGCCGAATGAACAGAAGGCTAGTGTGCTTCAGGGCACGCTTGACTTAATGGTCCTACAGGCGCTCGCCTCCGTCGGGCCGATGCATGGGTACGCCATCGGCGCGCGTATCGAACAGAGATCGGGTGGGGCTATTGAACTGAACATGGGCACGCTTTATCCCGGCTTGATGCGTCTGGAGCAGCGCGGATTCATTCGCGCGCAGTGGGACCGGACCGAGACGAATCGGCGCGCGCGGTACTACAGCATCACTGCGGCCGGCCGCAGTCAGCTCCAGACGGAGAAGGCGGAATGGGCGCGAATGACCGCGATCATGCAGGCGATGCTCGAAGGAGACGCGGGATGAGATTTCGTTTGCTGGAATGGTGGCGGCGGTGGCGGGAAACCCTTCGGCATCGCGACGCCCGAGAGACGGAGGAAGAGCTCCTGTTCCATTTGGAGATGGCGGAGCTCGATGCGGCACGCCGGGGTGAGGACGTGCGAGAGGCGCGCCTCCGCGCAGGTGGCGTGACCCATGCGGCTGAAGCGGTGCGCGATCAAGGCTCGATCCGCTGGCTCAGCGACTTCCTGCGCGACAGCCGACACGGCATTCGCCTGCTGGCGAGAAGTCCGCTATTCACCGCAGCCGCGATTGTTTCCCTGACCCTCGGGATCGGCGCGAATACCGCGATCTTCAGTTTGATCGATACTGTGATCCTGCGGACGATGCCGGTACAGGAGCCCGGGCGGCTCGTGCAATTTGCCGGAGGGCGCGTTCTCTCCTATCCGCTGTTTCGTCAGTTCGGCCAAGAGCTGCACTGTTTCACGGGCATGTTCGCCCAGTCTTCACTAGGCCGCCGCGACATCGTCTTCGACGAGGAACCGGAGGCGGTGAAGGCCGAAGTGGTGTCCGGTAATTACTATTCGGTGATCGGTGTTTCCGCTTTCGCCGGACGGACCTTCGATCCAGAGATGGATCGGAACCCTACACCAGTCGCGGTAATCAGCCATGCGTTCTGGATGCGACGGTTCGGTTTGAACCCGGCCGCGATCGGCCGGACTTTCCGCTGGAACGGCCGGGTCTTCACAATCATCGGCGTCACGCCACCCGAATTTCATGGCATGACCGCCGGAACGCTTCCAGAGATTACGCTGCCGCTTTCCATGGCCGGCGAGATTCTGGAGGACCCGGCGTGGCTCACCAGCGATTCCATGTCTTGGCTTTCGGTGATGGGACGCCTTCGCCCCGGGTACACGATCGAACGCGCGCAGACCGAAGTCGCCACCATTTATTCGCGCGTGATACGGGCGCAGGCGGAGCATTCGAGCGGCAACGAGTTCAACCGGCAGCAAATCCTCGCGCAGCGGATGCCGCTCGAAGCTTCGGGCAATGGATTCGACAGCCTTCGGTCCCGGTTCGCCGAGCCGCTGCGGTTGCTGATGGGGATTGTCGCGCTCATCCTGCTGATTGCCTGCGCCAATCTCGCGAATCTGCTGCTCGGCCGCGCGACGATGCGGCGTCGTGAGATCGCCGTCCGGCTGGCAATCGGCGCTGGACGCGGGCGGATCCTCCGCCAATTGCTGGCCGAAGGTATGCTACTGGCGATCGCCGCGGGCGGGCTCGGCGTGTTGCTGGCCTGGTGGCTGTCTAATGCGCTGGTGGTGATGATGTCCAACGGCGGCGAGAGGATCGGCTTGAACCTGCGGCCGGATGTTCGAATTCTGGCGTTTGCCTCGGCCATCTCTGCGGCGGCGTGTCTGCTGTTCAGCCTCGCGCCGGCGATCCAGGCGACACGGCAGGGACTGCAACCGGCACTATCTGAGGCGCGATTAGGCGCCCGCTGGCACTGGGGTCGAGGGCTGATCGCCGCGCAGGTGGCGATTTCCGTCCTGCTGGTGATCGCCGCCGGTCTTTTCGGCCGCACCCTGCTAGGGCTGTACGCAATCGAGACCGGATTCCATCGCGAGGATGTGACTCTGATTTCTGTGAAGACTGACCGCGCCGGCGTGCAGGGGTCCACGCTCAGAGGCCAGATTCTGGAGAGTCTACGATCGATGCCCGGCGTGGCATCGGCCAGCTTCGAAAACGCGGCGCTGAGCTATAAGGGCTCGCTATACGGCACACAGGTGGAGGGGTACACGTACGAACCGAATGAGGACATCCATGTGCAGGTGAACTACATCGCGGAGGATTACTTCGGAACGCTGCGGACGCCGGTGATCCTGGGCAGGGAGTTCAACGATCGGGATACGGCGACGAAGGCGAAGGTCGTTGTCGTCAACGAGGCGTTTGCACGCCGCTATTTCCAGGGCCGATCGCCGCTGGGGAAATGGATCGAGTTTAAGGGACCGAAGCGGATGGAGATCGTCGGCATGGTTAAAGACATACGGCCGCGCAGTCTTCGTGAAGAGATCCCCGCGATCGTGTACGTGGATGCGGTGCAGTTCAACCGTCCGCAATCGGGTGTGTACATCGTTCGGGGTACCGGGATTGCCGGAATCGTGGATTCCGCGCTCAAACGAGTGGATCGCCATCTCCTGGCGACGGATGTGCGTACGCTGGATGAAAATCTGTCGCGATCGATTCTCCGGGAGCGCATGCTGGGAACGCTGGCCGGACTGTTCGGCGCGCTCTCCCTGATTCTGGTTTCGGTCGGCGTGTACGGTGTGATGGCATTCCAGGTAGCGCGCCGGCAAAAAGAGATCGGCGTCCGGATGGCGCTGGGCGCTCGGCCACTCCAAGTCACCGGAATGGTCCTGGCCGAAACGGCCGTGCCAGTGGGCATCGGTGTGGCTCTGGGCCTGGGCGGCGCACTCGGTATTACGCGGTTGGCGGAGAAGATGCTTTATGGTGTCGCGCCCACGGACCCGGTCACCTTCGCAGGGGCAAGCATAATTCTGTTTTTTCTGGGGCTTCTCGCGGCTTACGTGCCGAGCCGCCGGGCCACGCGCCTGAGTCCTGTAGAAACACTCCGGTGCGAGTGACGGGCGATGCGGTAGTCGTCACCGGCGACAACCTGAAACAGCCTGTGTGAAACCGCCGGCCAAGTCTTGCGGCTGTTCCGACGTACGATCCCAATCAATTGCGGGTCCGACGCAGGCCCAGGCGTAGTGTTTACTAATCCGATTTGCGTGGGCCTCGGCGAGCGAGTGGCATAGCCGGATTGGCCGCTTACGCAGTCACCTCCTGCTTCGAGGAACGGTTCAGGCCATTGATGCGCTGGACCCGGATCTCGGTGATCGACTTCTTGACGCCATCTTTGGCGGTGTATTCGCGAGTGTTGCGTTCGCCCGTGATCTGCAGATGTGCGCCCTTCCAAATGTGTCCGTCCACTTCTCGTCAATCGATAGAACGTGGCCTCACGACCGGTTTCGGTTCGCCGCCAGTCCGCCGCCAGCAGTTTGCGGGTATCCAGCCGGGATAGAGCGGGATAGAGAGATCCTCCAGACACCTGTATAACGTCGCGTGAAATCTGCTGCAGACGTTGCGCAATGGCGTAGCTGTGGACCGGCCCAAGGGCAACCGTCTTGGGGATCAGAAGATCGAGCGTGCCTTGCGGCAGGTCAGATTCAGAGTTGCCGTGATCGCCATACCTGTTACTTCTATCTATGGCACGCCGAACCAATGGAAGAGCGAGGTATGACCATTGAGCCGGAACCGACTTGGACAGCGCGGATGTTCGATAGCGATTCGCCCTCGCTGACGGCGTGGATGATGAGTGACTCGCGGAAACCAGCAATGCTCCGGGTTAGTCGCCGCTAAGAGACAAGGCATGGACCTGCAGCGAAGCGGGCTTCCGGCGGCGCCTGTTTTCGTCCATTTTTTCTAGCCCGGGGCGTAACCGATTCTCGTATCGACCGTCTACATGAACAACGATGCCCGGACCCAACCCGTCTCCGCCTGGCCCTGAACAGACCAAGCTGCTCCTCGGAACCTTGGATCTGCTTATTTTGCAGGCGCTCGGCCCGGGTTCCCATGTCGGTAGAGAACGCGTCCGCGAAAAGGAGCGGCGAGATTTCACTAACCAACTCAATAAGGTGTCTGGCTGACATGTCATCTTTCTGCGCGGCGACTCGGCAGCCGGACGTGGAATCCCGTGGCCAAAATCGGCTCGCTCCCGAGGACGGTCACACCTCTTCAAAATAAATCTTCCCGACGCTAACCCGCCTAATCCCAATAACATACACTCATTAGTACCAACCACCACTTAGTACCGATCCATAACTCGCCATGTTAGTCCTGGTAGTAGAGGAATTAACTCGCCGCCAACCGCACGGCAAGTCCGGAAAAGGAACACATCATGGCTACACAAGCACAGGTAATCGCCAACCAGGCGAACGCGCAGAATTCGACTGGCCCCAAGACCACGGAAGGAAAGGCCCGGTCGTCGAAGAACGCGAAGCAACACGGCCTCGCCACGGGCATTCTCGCAATTCCCGCCGAAGACCGCGCCGCATTTTGCGAATTCGAAGCCAATCTGACTGCCGATGCAAAACCGAAAGGCGCACTGGAGCTCGAAACCTGCCATCAACTCGCCCGTGCCGCCTGGAATCTGCAACGGCTCCGCAAGATCGTCTATGAGTCCACCACACCTCACCAGCTAACTCGTTACCGCGCCACGCTGGAGATGAACTTCTACCGTAGCCTCAAGACGCTCCGCGAACTGCAGACCCGCCGCGTCGCGCGCGAACTGCAGCTACACGAGCCGGAGATGCAATTATACCCGCCGAACATCGAACCGCGTTTCTATCGCGCAGTTCCCAACTCGCGCGGCGACCGCGGACTGATCCTCGAAATCCGCGGCTTCATGGGGCCGTACATTACGCACCGTGTCGATCTCGATGAAAACTACCAATTCATGGTCGTCCCTGTGGAACAAGTCGCTCCAAGCCGGGAGTGACATACAATTTGCGAAATCGAAGCCAAGGTCGTTTTCAAAGGTTGTGCGAAAATGCAGGCACAAGATGTATGCGTCTGCTTCCCATCACAATTGCCCTGGTTTTCGTCAATGTTGGATGTACCGGACCCTATTCCACTGACAAAGTAGCTGCAAAGGAAGGGACCGTAACCGACGTCAGTGTCCTTCCCGTTTCGAAGATCTCGATACCCGAGGTCGTCACAGCGAATGGCGAGTTGTTTGCCGAGGAGTCGGCGAACGTCACGAACAAGGTCCCGGGGCGCGTGGCGAAGCTCAATGTCGATCTGGGCAGTGTCGTCAAGGAAGGCGAGGTTCTGGCCGAGCTGGAAAAGGACGACTACACCTTTCGCGTGCAGCAGACCCAGGCGCTGGTCGATCAGATCCGGGCGCGGCTGGGGTTGTTGAATAAGAGCACCGATGACGTAGTTCCGGAGAACGTCGCAGTCGTGAAAGAGGCCGACGCGGCTTTGCGCGAAGCGAAGTTCATCCTGGAGACAACAACACGTCTGGCAAAAGATGGCGTCGTCTCGCGGATTGAATATGAAAAGGCCGCGGTCCGGACGCAGGGAATTGAAGCGCGCTATCAGGCAGCTATAGCCGAAGTGATGGGGTTGCGCTCACAATTGAGCGAACGTCGCGCGCAGTTGGCGCTCGCACGGCAACAGTTGGAAGATACGACCATACATGCGCCGTTTTCCGGAGCGATAACACGGCGGCAGGCTTCGCTCGGTGAGTTTCTGCCAGTAAATGCGGCAATGGTCACCCTCGTGCGGCAGAACCCGCTGCGTGTGCGGCTCGGCATTCCGGAGCGGCAGGCGGCGCGCATCCGCCAGGGACAGCCGGTCGAGATCCGCCTGGAGGGCATGGCCGAGAGGTTCACGGGCCGCGTGGTACGGCTGAGCCCCGCCATCGATGCCCAGAACCGGTCATTGGTCATTGAAGGAGAGATTCCGAATCCTGCCGGCAAGCTCCGCCCAGGGTCGTTTGTTGAGGGCACGATCGTAGTCGACAGTACATCGATGGGTTACGCGGTACCAGTCGGAGCTCTCGTTGGGTTCGCCGGCATCGACCGCGCGTTCGTCGTCAAGGACGGAGCATTGGATGACCGTGTGGTTCGGACAGGGCGGAAGCTGGGTGACGGACGGGTGGAGATTCTGGACGGACTGAGAGACGGCGACCAGGTTGTTGCAAAGGCCGGCGACCGCATGGCTAAAGGGCAGAAGGTGCGGGTACGGTAGGTGCAGAAGCTAGCGGAAATCTGTGTCGCGCGGCCGGTCTTTGCCGTCATGCTGATCATGGCGCTGGTCGTCATTGGAGCGGTCTCCTATTCCAAGCTCGGTGTAGACCGCTTTCCCGACGTCGACCTGCCGATCGTCTCCGTGCGCACCGTACTGCCGGGCGCCTCGCCGGAAGAGATGGAAAGTGCGGTGACGCGCTGGGTGGAAGACTCGGTGGCGACAGTCGAAGGAATCGACAACATACGGTCAACATCGACGGAGTCGCTGTCCGTCGTAACAATCACCTTTAACCTGAACCGCAACATAGATGTGGCGGCCCAGGACATCCGCGATGCAATTGCGTCGATCATCGCGCAATTGCCGCGCGACGCCAAACCGCCGCTCATTAAGAAGTTGGACTCTGACGCGTCGCCCATCATGACGCTGGTTCTATACGGCGAAAAGACGGGGCGCGAGTTGTACGAGATCGGTGAACGCGGCATCAAGGATTCCATCGAATCGGTTGGTGGCGTCGGTCAGGTTCAGGTAATCGGTGGGCAAAAGCGAGCCGTGAACATCTGGGTCGACGCCGACCGGCTAGCCGCCTACCGCATTCCAATTCTCAGGGTGCGGGACGCGGTGGTCCGCCAGAACTCCGATATTCCCGGAGGCCGCGTTGATGAGGGTACGCGCGAGCTCGTACTGCGGACACTGGGGCGCTTCCCCGATCCGAAAGAGTTCAACGATCTCGTCGTCGCGACCATCAACAACACCCCGGTTCGCATTCGCGATATCGGCTACGCAGAGGACGGCCATAAGGAGCAGCGAACGACGGCCCGTTACGATGGGCGGCCGGCGGTGGCGCTGGAAGTCCGGCGGCAGTCCGGGGCGAACACGATTGAAGTGGTCAATGGCGTCAAGGCGCGGCTGGTGCGTGTCCGCGAGCTGTTGCCGCAAGGTGTGCAGTTAGGTGTGGTGCAGGATCAGTCGCGCTACATCGAGGCGGCGTTCCACGAAGTGCAGTTGCACTTGATCCTCGGATCGATCCTCGCCTCGCTGGTGGTGCTGTTATTCATGCGCGACTGGCGCGCGACGCTGATCGGCGCCGTGGCGATTCCGGCGTCAATCATTGCGACGTTCGGCGCAATGCGAGCCCTGAACTTCACGCTGAACAACATCACGATGCTGGCGCTGGTGTTGATGGTTGGTGTCGTGATCGATGACGCGATCGTGGTACTGGAAAACATCTTCCGGTTCATTGAGGAGAAGAAAATGGAGCCGCGGCAGGCGGCGATTTTGGCGACGCGCGACATTGGCCTGGCTGTCATGGCGACGACCTTCAGCCTGATCGTCGTGTTCCTGCCCGTATCGTTCATGTCGTCGATATCGGGCCGGTTCCTCTATTCGTTCGGCGTGACGGCGACGGTGGCAATTCTGGTGTCCCTGCTGGTGAGTTTCAGTCTGACTCCTATGATGTGCTCCAGGCTGCTGCGAACCGGAGACAACACACACAGGGAATCGCGCGAGGGGTTATACGAGTGGATCGAACGCGGGTACATGCGAATGCTCGGCTGGTCGATGCGGCACCGGCTGCTGATCGCCGGGCTGGGCATTGCGACCATGGCTTCGACAGTCCCACTGTTCCGGATGGTGCGGCAGGAGTACTTGCCCACCAATGTCGATGAGAGCGAATTCGAGATGAGCATCAACGGGCCGGAAGGGACCAGCCTGTCCTCCATGGAAGCCGTGCTCGACCGCATTTCGAATGAACTGCACGGCATGCCGGGAATCAAACACATGGTGTCGCTGGTGGGCACGGGATATCTGCAGGCGGTGAACAACGCCCGTGTCTACATCCGCCTGGAGGATGTGGAGAACCGCGTGTTCTCGCTCTCCCGGCTTTGGAAAAAAACGCTCGAAGGAAGGCCGATGGACGCCTTCCGCGACGTGTACTCGCAGCGCGATGTGATGCAGGCCGTACGCACGAAGATGAAGCAGTTCGGCGATCTTCGCAGCCGCGTCGGCAACGTGCAGTCGCTGAACCAGGGCTCCGCGCCTTACGATATCGACTTCGCCATTCGCGGGCCGGAACTCGCGTCGCTTCACCGGTACAGCGAGGACCTGCGAACCAAGGCGCTCCAGATTCCGGGCCTGGTCGATATCGACACGACACTCCGCGTGAACAAGCCGGAGCTCCGTGTCTTCATCGACCGTGAACGCGCTGCCGATCTGGGTGTCGATGCGGCCGATATTGCGAGCTCGCTGCGGCTGATGGTCGGCGGCGACGATGAGGTATCGCGCTATCGCGACGACAAGGTCGCCGAAGAGTACGACGTGGAGGTACGGCTGAAGGACACCGACCGCAACTCGACGGCAACCGTCTCGAAGCTCTACGTTCCCGCCACCGGAAACCGGCTGGTGCGGCTGGATAATGTTGTGCAACTGCGGGAGGCGATGTCGGCCTATCGCATCGAAGGGCTGGACCGCCAGCGGCAGGTGGGCATTCGCGCGAACATCACGCCGGGATATGGCCTCGGCGACCGGTTGCCAAAGATGTTCGAAGCCGCCGAAGAGATGCACATGCCAGCGGCGTACAGTACCACAGTCATCGGACGCGGCCGTGAGTTCGAACGCACGCTAACCGAGTTTCTGCTGGCGTTTGCGCTGTCCGTCGTGTTCATGTATATGATCCTCGCGTCGCAGTTCGAGAGTCTCTTGCATCCGGTGACGATTCTGCTTTCGCTGCCGTTGGCCGTGCCGTTCGGGTTCTTGTCTCTGTGGTTTTTCAACGAAACGCTGAACCTGTATTCGGCGTTAGGAATTCTGGTCCTGTTCGGCGTCGTGAAGAAGAATTCGATTCTACAGATCGACCATACAAACAACCTGCGGCGCGAAGGGCTGCCGCGATTCGAAGCGATCATGCGAGCGAACAGGGACCGGTTGCGGCCGATTCTGATGACGACGGTTACGCTCGTGGCCGGCATGATGCCGCTCGCCCTGGGCACGGGCCCTGGCGCGGAGGAGCGGCGCTCGATTGCGATCATCGTGATCGGCGGGCAGTCGCTCTCGCTGCTGCTGACATTGATTTTGACACCGATCGCCTACTCGCTCTTCGACGACCTGGGCGAGCGCCTAAGCCAGAAGCGGGCGGACCACGTTCCCGTGCACGTCCGTTAGCCGGAACCAGCGCCCCTGGAACTTGTACGTGAGCTTCGTGTGGTCAACGCCCAGGCAGTGGAGCAGCGTCGCCTGGATATCGTGAATGTGAACGGGGTCGCTGACGATGTTGTAGCTATAGTCGTCCGTCTCGCCCAACTGGAAGCCGCGCTTCACGCCGCCGCCGGCCATCCACATGCAGAAGTTGCGCGGATGATGATCGCGGCCATAATCGGTTTCGGTAAGCCGTCCCTGGCAGTAGACGGTACGGCCGAACTCTCCGCCCCAGACGACGAGCGTGTCATCGAGCATGCCGCGCTGCTTCAGATCCAGCACCAGAGCGGCCGCGCCCTGGTCGCTGGCCTTGCATTGCAGGGCTAGGTCGCGAGGCAGGTTGTTATGTTGGTCCCAGCCCTTGTGATAGAGCTGCACGAACCGCACGCCGCGCTCAACGAGACGGCGGGCGAGCAGACAGTTGGCGGCGTAAGTACCCGGCTTGCGCGCATCTTCGCCGTAGAGCGCAAAGGTGCTGGCCGGTTCTTTCGAGAGGTCTGTCAGCTCCGGCACGGAGGCTTGCATCTTGTACGCCATCTCATACTGCTGGATGCGCGTATCGATTTCCGGATCGTGGTACGCCTCTTCCCGCATCTTGTTTAGCGCCTGTAGCGCGTCCAGCATTTCGCGGCGGCCCTCGCGTTCAATGCCCGCGGGGTCGGCGAGGTAGAGCACGGGGTCCTTGCCGCTGCGAAGGCGAACGCCTTGATACCGGGATGGCAGAAAGCCTGCGCCCCAAAGGCGGGAGAAGAGCGGCTGATCCGCGTTGACCGAATTTTGCTGAGAAAGGAGAACAACAAACGCAGGAAGCTCTTGCGTCTCACTGCCGAGCCCATACGATACCCACGACCCAATGCTCGGACGGCCGGGCTGCTGCGAACCGCTCTGGATGAAAGTAATGGCGGGGTCGTGATTGATCGCGTCCGTGTGGACGGATTTGATGACGCAGATTTCATCGGCAATTTTCTTGTGATGCGGGATGAGCTCGCTCATCCAGATGCCGGCCTTGCCGGCCTGTTCAAACTTGAAAATCGAAGAGGCGCAGGGAAAGGAGGCCTGGCCCGATGTCATGCCCGTGATGCGCTGCCCCATGCGGATAGAGCCCGGTAATTCACTGCCGTGAAACTTCTTTAGCTGGGGCTTGTAATCGAAGAGGTCGAGTTGCGATGGACCTCCGGATTGATGCAGCCAGATGACGCGCTTGGCTTTTGCGGCATAATGCGGAACGCCCGGCAAGCCGCCGGTTGGAACTGCCGCGGCGTCGCCATTGAGGAGCCCCGCCAGGGCGGCGGCGCTGAGTCCTTTGGCGCCGCGCCCGAAGAACTGGCGGCGAGTCTCAAGCAATTGCACTTCCCGTTTCCAGTTCATCGATTTACTCCTTGGTGATGGCTTCGTCCATGTTGAGAAGGACGGTGGCGACGTTGGTCCATGCGGCAAGTGCGGCTGGCGCGAGTTTCTCGTCGACCGGCGCACGGCCAATCGCGAGCAGTGCTTCAGCGGATTTCGCATCGCGCATATAGCGGGCGAGTTGCTTGGCGGCAAGTTCGCCGAGCACCTTCGATTCTTTCGCGTCCGGCGTGCGTCCGGTCACCTTACGGAAGGCCAGTGTGAGCCGCTTGCTATTGTCGGCTCCCGCTTCGCGGAGAACACTCTGCGCGAGAACGCGAGACGCTTCCACAAAGGCCGGATCGTTCATCAACACAAGAGCCTGCAGCGGTGTGTTGGTGACAGAGCGGCGCGCAACGCACTTCTCGCGGTCCGGCGCATCGAACGTCGACAGCGACGCAGGCGGCGCGGTACGCTTCCAGAACCAGTACATGCCCCGGCGATAGAGATCCTCGCCCTGGCTTTCCTTGTAGATCTGCGCGGAGAAGATCTCGCCCCTGGAGATCTCTTCCCAGATGCCCGGCGGCTGGTAGGGATAGGTGCTCTGTCCACCGATTTTGCCGTTGAGCAGGCCGCTGACGGCGAGGGCGTTGTCGCGCACGAGTTCGGCGGAGAGGCGGAAGCGCGACATACGCGCGAGCAACCGGTTCTCAGGGTCGCGCTCGATGAGCGCTGGCGTTGCCTTCGATGACTGGCGGTACGTGGCGGACGTGACAATCAGACGCTGCATCGCCTTCACGTCCCAGCCGGTACGCTGGAATTCGGTCGCGAGCCAATCGAGCAATTCGGGGTGGCTTGGCGGATCGCCCTGCGTGCCGAAGTTCTCGCTGGACTTAACGAGGCCGATCCCAAAGTAGTTCTGCCAGTAGCGATTCACGGCCACACGAGCGGTAAGCGGATGCTGCGGATCGACAAGCCAGCGCGCAAGTGCAAGGCGGTCCGGCTTGGTGCTCGCCGCGAGCGGCGGCAGGACAGCGGGTACGTTCGGACTGACCTTCTCGCCATGGTTGCGATAATCGCCGCGGCCAAGGACAAAGGTGTCGCGCGGCTTATCCATCTCGAACATGACCATCGTGTTCGGGATGGCATCGTCGAGGATGGCTTTCTGCTCGCGGAGTTGACGCAGGTCGGTCCAGGCAGCCTGTGTCTCCGCGGGCGCGATGGAACCGAGATAGTGCTCGCGGAGACGCTGCGTAAGCTCCTTCGGGCGCTGCTTCACGGGCACGGTCAGCATGTGCGGCAAGCGGTGATCGACGGCGAGATGTTTGATCTCGCTCTCGCCCAGTACGCGGCGGTAGAGGCGCAGATCGGCGATACGGCCGCGGAAACCGTTGCGGGTCTCGGTGTCAGTCTCCCGCCCGATAGCAAATACGCCGGGTTCACTCCCTTTCACGCTGCTATCGGCTTCCCGCACAACAGGGACAGCCTGGCCGTTGATGCGAATCGTTATGCCGCCGGCTTGCGAGTGGAGAATGGCAACGTGGTACTGCTCGGTTTGGACAAGGCGGTCTCGCGTGCGGAGGTGCTGGCCGGGGATCTCGACGTGCAGATGAGCACCGCGGCGAAGGTGCGGCAGCGGCTCGGAGGCATCCCACCAAACGCTGAGCTTTCCGGGTTGCTCGAAGATCGTTTGCGGCTCATGGTGGCCTTGTACCAACCATGCCGCCACAGTGTATTCGCCGCCAAGATCCACCTTGCCGAGCGAGACGTGAGAAGGCGTATTGAATAGTGTCGCCTTGCCTACGCTCGTAAGAATGGTTCCCGGTTCGCCGCGCAACGTCTGGCCATGGCGGTAGTTACCGGAGTGGTCGGCGACAGTGCCGTCCATCTCGTATTGCGCGATGAGCCCTTCGCGAAGGCCGGCTGGCGCAGTGTAGTCAAGCAGCGCCAGACGCTGCTTCTCCCACTGCTCCTGCGCAGGCTTGATCTTGTCTTCGGCGAGTTCGGCCTCACGCGCCTTAATCTTCGCCGATAACTCGTCGACACGCTTCTGCTGTTCACCGCTCGGGAGGCGAAGGAAAGGATCGGCATTGCCATCGCGGCCATCTAGCCCTTTCTCCTTCACGCCGTTGAAGAAGGCAAACATCCGGTAGTAATCCTTTTGTTTGATGGGATCGTACTTGTGATCGTGGCAGCGCGCGCACGCCATCGTCATCGCCATCCAAACTGTGGATGTAGTCTCGGCGCGGTCGGCAACATATTCGACCAGGTATTCTTCCGGGATCGCGCCGCCCTCGTAGTTGATCATGTGATTGCGGTTGAACCCGCTGGCGATTTTCTGATCGAGCGTGGCGTTGGGCAGCAGGTCGCCCGCAAGCTGCTCGACGGTGAAGCGATCGAAAGGCATGTTGCTGTTGAACGCGCGGATGACCCAATCGCGCCAGGGCCACATGTCGCGGTGGGAGTCGATGTGGAATCCGTGTGTATCGGCATAGCGGGCAAGATCGAGCCACGGCATCGCCATTCGCTCCCCGTAGTGCGGAGAGGCGAGAAGGCGATCGACCTGCTTTTCATATGCCATCGGCGACTTGTCCTTCAGGAAGGCATCGATTTCGGGAAGCGCCGGCGGGAGGCCGGTAAGATCGAAACTAAGGCGGCGAAGAAGCGTAACTCGATCGGCTTCCGCGCTGGGAGCGAGATTTTCCTGCTCAAGACGAGCGAGAACGAAGCTGTCGATCGGGTTGCGGATCCACTTGGGCGTCTTCGTCACGGGCGGCTCCGGACGAACGGGCTTTTCATAAGCCCAGTGCATCTTCCAATCGGCTCCCGAGGAGATCCACTTCTGGATAAGCCCGATTTGCTGCGCCGTTAGTGTGCGGCTCGCGGAGGGCGGGGGCATCCGGCGTTTAGGGTCGGTGTGCGCGATGCGAAGGTAGATGCGGCTGGTCTCTGGCTTGCCTGGCGTCAGCGCGGCGAGCGCGCCTTCCTTGGTGTCAAGGCGGACGCCGGCCATGCGCTTCGACTCGTCCGGGCCGTGGCAGGTGAAGCAGTTGTCGGAAAGGATAGGCCGGATGTCGCGATTGAAGTCGATGCCCTTCGGATCGGCCGCGTGAAGAACAGACAGGCCAGCGAGGGGCAACACGAGATGCAAGCGTGGAAGCACGTCCCTATTTCATCAAAACTGGCTGATAAAATCCGGGGGTGCTTTTCCTTTTTGCGTTTGTTGTGGCCGACTTGCATGTTGGCGAGGCGCGAACAGTGACCCTGCCTGGCGGCCTGGCGATTCCTGTCCAGTTGACCTCGGTGAACGAATTGCGCGACGCGGCGCAACAGGCTGTGCGGGAAGCGCGTGTCAGTCTCGTGGTGGATGGCAAGAAGATCGAATTGCGCTGCGGGAATTACGAGTTACCGCGGGCGGTGGGCCGAGTGCAGGTGGACTGTCCTGTGACCGCCGGATACATGAAAAACAGCACGGAAGATCACTGGGGCCTGCGCGCCGCGGCGAGGATCCGTTTGTGGCCGGCGGGGGCGCCGTGGATGCCGCCGGGCGAAATGGGCTACCCCTTGAAGCAGCGCTGGTTCCTGACGCATACCCAAATGTCCAATGAACCAACCTACGCCGACGGCGGAGAGCAGAGGTCGCGCAAGAAAGTCTACTATCACAGCGGGCTCGATCTGGGCGGGACGGAAGCGATGGCCCAGGTGGTGGCAGCGACGGATGGAGTGGTCGTGTCGCTTGGCAAGGAAGTGCTGCCGGAACACAAATCCGGCACGCCCGTGGCGCCGCGCTACGACGTGATTTACCTGCGTGACTCGCGCGGCTGGTATTACCGCTACAGCCATCTCTACTCGTTCGATCCTTCGATCGAGCTCGGGGCCAATGTGCGGAAAGGGGATGCACTGGGCTTGCTTGGGAAGGAGGGCGGCAGCGGTGGCTGGTCGCATTTGCACTTCGAGATAAAGAACCGGCAGCCTTCGGGCGAATGGGGCACAGAAGAAGGGTTTGCCTTTCTGTGGGAGGCGTATCTGCGAGACTTCAAGCCCGACGTGATGGCGATGGCGCGCCCGCATCGCTATGCGAAAGTTGGCGAGGAGGTCACTCTGGATGCGGGACGTTCCTGGGTGCGAGAGGGAGCGCCGTCGCTCCGATGGCGGCTCTCCGACGGACGCACCGTGACGACGCCGAAGGTATCTGTTCGATACGCAAAACCAGGGACCTACAGCGAAGTCCTCGAAGTGAAGGATGCACGCGGCCGCGCAGGCTACGACTTCGCCACCGTCAATGTGTACGGCGACACCGATCCGATAACCATCAACGCCTCCTACTTCCCATCGCTCGATGTGAAGGCGGGGCAGACGATCACCTTCAAGGTGCGCACATTCGGACTAACAAGCGGCGAAGAGACGTGGGACTTCGGCGATGGCTCGCCCCGCCGGTCCACACAATCCGACGGCAACGCGGTGAAACTCGCCAAGGACGGCTACGCGGTGATCACTCACAAATACGAGAAACCAGGCGACTACATCGTCACGGTGAAAAACCGCGCCGCCGCGACGACTCATCTCTGGGTGCCGGTGAAATAACTAACCCTTCGCCAGCGCAGCCGCGTGGGCGCGGATCTTCGAAATAGCCGCTGCGATCTGCTCCATGTCTTCACGCCCTCCGAGAAGCATCGTCTGTGTGAACCACACTCCCTCGGTACACAATTTGTCGTTCACGGGGCACTGATTCCGCTCCCGCCACTGCCGCAACCGCTCAGCGGAAAAGAGCCGCTGATATCCTCTACTCTGCAACACATTCTCCAGGAACGGCTGTTTATTCAACGGCGTATAACCGCCCGAACAGGGCACACCTTCCGCCGCCATCGCCTTTAGAAAACGCTCCCGCGGCAGTCCGGCGAACTCTCCAGCGTTATACCGGAACATGTATAAGTGCCAGGCGCTTCGCGTGCAGCCGTCCTCCAGCTTCGCCGGAATAATCCCGGAAATCTCGCCGAGCAGCTTGGTCAAATGCGCCGCGTTGGCATCCCTCAGTTTGGACTGCGTCTCCAGCCGCTCCATTTGTGTCATCAACAGCGTCGCCTGAAACTCGGTCAGCCGCAGGTTGGCGCCCTGTGCCGGCGCCACAGCCGCGCCCTTTCGCGGGCTGCTATTCGTGTGATACGCAAAGCATCTCTCGATAAACGCGCTGTCGGCGGACAACACCGCGCCGCCCTCTCCGGAGTTGAGATTCTTCGAAGCCTGGAAGCTGTAGGTCCCGGTATCGCCGATCGTCCCCAGCTTGCGGCCGCGCCACTCTCCCAGATGCGCCTGTGCGGCGTCCTCCAGAACCTTCAACTTCCGACGGCGCGCCACTTCCATCACCCTGTCCATATTCGCGGCCGCTCCGGCGATGTGTACGGGGATCACCGCCACGGTCCGGTCAGTGACCGCCGCTTCGATCTTTGACGCGTCCATCTGGAACGTCCGCGCATCGGAGTCCACAAACACCGGCAGCGCCGACTTCGATAGCACGGCGTTCACCGTCGCTATGAACGTATACGGCGGCACGATCACCTCGTCGCCGGCCTGCACATCGAGTCCGTGCAGCGCCGTCATCAGCGCCGACGTGCCGTTGGCGACCGCAAGGCAATGCGGCGAACCCATTACGGAAGCAAATTTCGCTTCGAAGGCGTCGACCGCCTTGCCCGAGCCGCGGTACCACTTACCGGATCGAAGCACCTGCAGCCAAGCCTCTTCGTCGCCCTTCTCCCACACCGGCCATCCGGGAAACCCGCGTTTCCGGACAGGCTCACCGCCCAGCAGGGCCGGCTGAGAAACCGCCCCCTTTACCATCGTCGCCGCCGCTGTCGCCGCTACTGCCGTTCGTCTGGTCATACGCCCGCATCGTAACCTGTACGAGATGCCGCTGCAAGACCTCCAAAGCCAGATCATCGCCTGCGAACGCTGTCCGCGGCTCCGCGAGCACTGCCAAACGGTCGCCCGCGTCAAGCGCCGCGCCTACCGCGAGGAGACCTATTGGGGCCGCCCCGTGCCCGGTTTCGGCGATCCCAATGCGCGCCTCCTCATCATCGGCCTCGCGCCCGGCGCGCACGGCGCCAACCGCACTGGCCGTGTCTTCACCGGCGACCGCTCCGGCGATTTCCTTTATCAGGCCCTCTACAATGCCGGCTTCGCGAACCAGCCCACAAGCACTCATAAGGACGACGGGCTCCAACTCATCAACGCCTGGATCACCTGCCCCGTTCACTGCGCACCGCCCGGCAACAAGCCGCTACCGGAGGAGATCCGCGCCTGCCAGCCCTACCTGGAGCAGGAGCTCAAGCTCCTCAAGCAGATTCAAGTGATCATGGTCCTCGGCCGCATCGCTCTCGATACCTATCTGAGTATCCGCGGCGAACGCAAATCCGCCTTCCCATTCGCGCACGGCGCCGTCTTCGAAGGTACTCCGTCGCTGATCTGCAGCTTCCACCCCAGCCAGCAAAACACGCAGACCGGACGCCTCACGCAGGCCATGCTTACCGAAGTCTTCCAGGAGGCGCGAGCGAGGTTAAGATAGAGACATGCGGAAAGTCGTGTCGGTCCTACTCTGCGCGGCGCTCTCCGCCACGGCCGCGCCTATCGATCCGCGCGAAGAGGCATTCATCGGCAACCGCCGCTCCTATTGGGCTTTTCAGAAGGTGGTCCGCCCGGCGGTTCCGGCCAACGGAGCGGCGAATCCGATCGACAATTTCATCCGCGAGGGATTGAAGGCCAAGAAGCTCACACCTTCCTCGGAAGCCTCCAAGCGAACGCTTATCCGCCGTGCTTCGCTCGATCTCACGGGGATGCCTCCCGCGAACGCGGAGGTGGAAGCCTTCCTTAAGGACAACGCCAAGGACGCATACGAAAAGCTCGTCGATCGCCTGCTCGCTTCCCCCGCCTATGGGGAACGCTGGGCCCTGAAATGGCTTGATGTCGTGCGATATGCCGACACCAACGGGTACGAACTCGATGCCGAGCGGCCGCAGGCTTGGCGTTACCGCGATTACGTCATTAACTCCTTCAACTCAGGCAAGCCCTATGACCGCTTCCTGATGGAACAGATCGCAGGCGATGAGCTCTACCCCGGCAACAGCGATGCGCTCATCGCGACCGGCTTCCTTCGCGCCGGACCGCGCCATGTCGTCGGCGGCAATACGGATGAGGAGGTGAACCGTCAGGAAGTGCTGTTGGAGATGACGCTCGGCGTCAGCAACACCTTCCTCGGTCTCACCGTCGGATGCGCCCGTTGCCATAACCATAAATTCGACCCCATTACGCAGGCCGATCACTACCGTATCCAAGCCATCATGGCGGCGACTGACCTCAAGGAAATCGAGTACGCCACCAAGGAAGAGAAGCAGAAGCGTGATGTGTCCGCCAAGGCATTGATGGCTCGCATCAAGCCCCTCGACGACGAAATCGCCGCTATCGAAAAGCCCTATCGCGAACAACTCAAAGAAGCCAAGAAACTGCTCCTCACTCCCGCTCACCGCGCCGTCCTGGACATACCCAAGGACAAGCGAACTCCGGAGCAGGAGGTCCTCGCGAAAGAGGCCAATAAGCAGATTGGACTCTCCTGGGATGAAGTGGTCAACGCCCTTCCGCCCGATGTAAAAGCGAAGCGGGCGGCCATTCGCGCCGAGCGCCACAAGATCGCCCTTGATGAGCCCGAAGAGGTTCCCACGGCGTTCGCTGTAGCCAACATGGAAAAGGCGCCCGTCACGCACATCCTCAAGATCGGCGACCCCAAACATAAGCTCGATACCGTTGAACCCGCGTTCCTCTCTGTGCTTGGGGGACTCGACGCGCCGAAGGGCCCTGCCGATCGGCGTTCCGCCTTCGCCAAATGGCTGGCGGATCCGGCGCACCCGCTGACAGCGCGCGTCATGGCCAACCGAATCTGGCAGTTCCGCATGGGTTCCGGCATCGTTTCCACACCGAACGACTTCGGACAACTGGGCGGACGCCCCTCGAATCGTCCGCTTCTCGATTGGCTCGCCGCCGAGTTCGTCTCGAGCGGTTGGAACGTGCGCCACCTCGATCGCCTGATCGTGACGTCCGCCGCGTATCGGCAATCCGCCGACATTGACGAATCGAAAGCGTCCGTCGATGCGGACAACAAGCTCTACTGGCGCATGAATCAACGCCGCCTTGAAGGCGAGTCCCTGCGCGACGGCGTTCTCCAAGCCAGCGGAAAGCTCAACCCCAAGCAATTCGGAGCTCCCATCAAAACACCCATCGAGCCCGAGATTTACGACATCATCTTCACCGAAGGCGAGCCCGACAATCTCTGGCCGCTGCCGAAGGACCGCTCGGAGGTCTACCGGAAATCCATCTACCTGCTCAACAAGCGCACCGTGCGGCTGCCGATGCTCACCAACTTCGACCAGCCCGATGCCATTACGTCATGCCCGGTCCGGGCCGTAAGCACGCACGCGCTGCAGGCGCTCTCGCTCCTGAACAGCGCGTTCATGCAGGAGCAGTCCGAGGCGCTTGCCGCCCGCGTCAACACGGTCTGCAGGAAGGGTGGCGCCGCCTGCCAGATACGCACGGCGTATGAGCTAACCCTCCAGCGTCCACCGCGTCCCAAAGAACAACAAATGGCCCGGCAATTCCTCACGCAGAAGAGAATGCCGCTCGAAGATTTCTGCAAGGCCCTCCTGAATCGCCATGAGTTCGTCTACATTCCCTAACCGCCGCAGCGTTTTGCAAAGCGGCCTCGGCGCGGTGGCCGCCGAATGGCTATTACAGCGCGACCTCCGTGCCGCGGCGAGCGCCAACCCGCTCGCTCCGAAAGTCCCTCACTTCGCCCCGCGCGCCAAACGGGTCATATTCCTCTTCATGGTCGGTGCTCCATCGAGCATCGATATGTTCGACCCCAAGCCGGCGCTCACTAAGTATTCGGGCCAAAAACTCCCGGCAAGTTTCGGCAAAGTCGTCAGCCAGTTCACTGGCGGCGACACACCACTGCTCCCGTCACCGTGGGAGTTCAAGCAATACGGCCAAAGCGGCATTCCGGTCAGCAGCCTCTCGCCGCACGTTGCCCAGTGCGTTGACGATATCTGCTTCGTTCGCAGCTTCTACACGGAGAGCACCGTTCACGCACCGGCGATGTACCAGGTCCATAGCGGCCGCGTGCTTACAGGCTATCCCTCCATGGGCGCCTGGGTCACCTACGGCCTGGGTTCGCCAGCCGACAACCTCCCCGCCTACGTCGTGATGCCGCAGCCGGAAGGCACGCCCGAGGGCGGCACGCCGTGTTGGAGCGCGGGCTTCCTTCCGGCCGTCTACCAGGGCACGCTCCTCCGCAGCGGCCCGTCGCCGATTTTGCATCTCAAGCCGCCAGACAGCGTTACTCCGGAGCGGCAGAAGAACACGCTGGATCTCCTGCAACAGATGAACCGGCTCGATTCCCGTCCCGGTGACTCGGAGCACGCGGCACGCATCGCCTCCTACGAGCTCGCTTTCAAGATGCAATCCGCCGCCCCGGAAGCTGTCGATCTCTCCAAGGAGTCCGATGCCACCAAGCGGCTCTATGGCATGGACGACAAGAAGACCTACGATTTCGGCTCACGCCTCCTGCTTGCCCGCCGGCTTATCGAACGCGGCACGCGCTTCGTCCAGATCTATTCCGGCGGCGGCCCGGTGAGCATTCAGTGGGATGCGCACAAGGACCTCGTCCTGAACCACGAGAAGATGGCGGGCCTCACCGACAAGCCGGTGGCCGGCCTTCTCAAGGACCTCAAGTCGCGCGGACTCCTCGACGACACACTAGTGATCTGGGGCAGTGAGTTCGGACGGTTGCCAATGTCCGAAGGCGGCAACGGCCGCGATCACAACCCGCACGGCTACACGATGTGGTTCGCGGGCGGCGGGGTGAAGGGCGGACGAATCGTGGGCGAGACCGACGAGTTCGGTCTCAATGCCATCGGCGAGCGCTACCACATGCGGGATTTCCACGCGACGGTTCTGCATCTGCTGGGGCTCGACCAGCACAAGCTTTTCTACCTCCACAACGGCCGCAATGAGAAGTTGACCGACTTCGGCGGCACCGTCATAGACAAGGTTTTCGCGTAATCTGTGCGCCTTCTATCCTGCTTCCTCCTGGCGTCGGCCGTTTTCGCCCAGCCGCAACCGAGCGACGAGCTTTGGGTGGCGATTGCGCCCATTTACGCGAAGACCCTCCAACATCCCTTTCTCGCCGGCCTCACGGACGGTGCGCTGCCGCGCTCCCGGTTTGAATTCTTCCTGCGTCAGGACGCGGCGTATCTCGACGCGTTCGCGGAGGCGCTCCGGGCATTAGCGGCAAAGGCGCCGAAACGGGAATGGGCGGAGACACTCCGCCGTCATGCCAATGAGGCGATCGCTTCCGAGAAGAAACTGCCCCCGGCGCCGATGGCGCCGTCCAACTACGCCTACACCAACCACTTTCGCGCCGCTGTCGCCAATGGTACATTCGCCGAAGGGCTCGCCGCGCTGCTGCCGTGTTACTGGATCTATCAGGAAGTGGGCCGGGAACTGGTGAGGAAGGGTTCGAAGAATCCCGATTATCAAAAATGGATCGACAACTACGCCGGAGAAGAATACGCTAAGAGCGTCCGCCAAGTCCTGGCCATGTACAATGCCGAAGCCCCGAAGTTGACGGCATCGCAGCGAGCCCGCTGCCGTGAGTTGTTTGTGCTCTCGGCACGCTATGAGTACATGTTCTGGGACATGGCCTGGCGCGAGGAGCAGTGGCTGCCATGAGTTTCCAATTCCGACCCTATTCACCCGAAGACCGCGAGGCCTGCCTCGCCCTATTTACGGCAAACACCCCCAACTGGTTCGCGCCACACGAGAGGGAGCAATATGAATCCTTCCTTGACGAAGTGCCTGGATCCTACTATCTGATGTACGACGATACCGGGGCCCTTGCCGGCGCGGGCGGCGTTGAACTCGAGTCCGCCCGGGGCGTTGGCTGGCTGACGTGGGGTATGGTCGATCCCAATCGCCACGGACAGGGTCTCGGCAAGACGCTGCTCGAATTTCGCCTGGAGCAACTCCGCGCCAATCTTCATATTCACCGCGTCTGCATCGACTCCAGCCAGCACACCGCACCGTTCTACGAAAAGTACGGCTTCACAACGCAGCGTATTATCCCGGATGGCTATGCCAAGGGTCTCCACCGGCATGAGATGGAGCTGCGGTTTACCAATTAGCTACCAGAAATAGCGCAGCTTCACGCCTGCCGTTCGAGGCTGCACGATCCGCGTGCCGACGAAGATCGACTGGAAGTTATACATCGCAACCGTGTTGGCGAGGTTGGTCAATTGAAAGCTGATGTCCCACGTCTTGCGATCGCCGCGGTAGTGGTCGTGCCCGACGCTGATGTCGGTCACGGTCCTTGGACGGACGCGGGCCGGAAAGGATTCCAGATTCACATAAGGAAGGAGGTCATGGTAATCCGGATCGACCGCCACTTCCTTCGGGTCGGAGGGATTTGAGACAAGGCCGGAGTCGTAGCGGACCGACAGGTTCGCCCACCAATTCCTTTTATATGCGTAGTTCAGCATCCCGTGAATGCCGAGCTTTTGGTCGTGGTCGATAACGAACGGCCCTGCGCTCAGCGAGTCAACGGCACCGGAACCAAGAAACAGTCCGCCGGTGAACGGCGGTGTGACAATCGCGTGGTAGTGCGTAAAGTTCAACGACCCTGAGAAGCCCGCCACGGGCAAGAAGTTGAACCGGCCCTCCACGCCATTGATCCGCGACTTGGCGAGCGTGATCGGAAAGATGATGCCGGTGTTGAGGAAGTTGTCATTGTCCTGCAGATCGGTGGCGTGCTTGTGATAGAACGAGCCGCTGAAACCGATGTGGCGAGTAATGGTCTGCTGCAGGCCAGCCTCCAGAAAATCCTGCCGCTCGGGACGCATGATGACCACTCCGCCGCCGAACGCTTCCCGCACGGCATCCGGCGCCAGCTTCCCGGCCTCGCGAGAACTCGATAGCAACAGGTTCTCGTTTGGCGGCGTCTGGTAGTTGCGATTGTAGGAAGCACGGAAGACGGTGCCGGTCTCCTTCAAGTGGAAGGCTACTCCGGCGCGCGGCTGAAGCTGCACCCCCTTCGTGACGAAATTGTAGTGGTCGTAGCGCAGACCCAGCGAAAGAGTCAGCCGGCGCCATTTGACTCGATCCTGCAGAAAGCCCGCATGGAGAGCGCCGGTGAGTTTTCCGGCGAAGACGAATGGCCGGCCGCCCCGGCTCAAGTCATAGGGATGCAGGTTAGGCAGGTAGCCATCCTGCGCCGGATCATTGAAATCCGGGTTCGTAATGCCGAAGGAGAAAAACTCGCTGATTGGCGTCCTCTGCAAATCCGCGCCCATGCGCAGGTTATGGATACCGCTGACGCGGTTGTAGCGGACGGAGAGGTTGAACGTGGACAGATGACGGGCCTGGCTTGCGGTAACGGGTGTGTCGCCGGGACTGCTGAACAGCTCCGCGATCGCCGTGCGGTAGGATGCCGTGGCGTCCAATGTCGAACGCGCATCAATCGTGCGAACCCACGCCGTCGAAACGGAAAGGTCGCGCATCTGCTGGCGTTGGTCCTGGAGGTTGGCGTGCTGCGATCGCAGATTCGCAAGCTGAAAATTGCTGCGTCCCGCGATCAGGTTCAGGCGGAACGTATCGCGAGCCGTAGGCTGATAATCGAAGCGCGTAAAGCCGCGCTCGGAGTTCCCGCCATTGTGAAGGTTGCTCAAAGATACGGAATCAAGATAGCGGTTCGATTTGAGCGTGTTGACACTGGCGAAGTAGCCAAACTTCGCGGTGCCGCCCTGAACCTGCGAGACGTGCGAGTAGGTATCAAAGCCCGCCGCGTAGAGCTGCGTGGACCCCGCTGCCTTCCGTCCGCTGCCCATTCCGGTCCGCGTGGTGATGTTCGCCACGCCAGATACTTTGCTGCCATACTCCGCGGGGACGTCGCCCGTAAATAACTCGATGGTCTGGACGATGGTGGGATCGACGGCGTTTGAGAAGGCGCCGGTAAGCTGGTCCGAGATAGGCATGCCATCGATGACGTAGGTCATCTGGTTATGCGCGCCGCGCGGATGAATAGCGCCGTTTGCATCGGCGGCAAAACCGGGAAAGCTCAGCAGCACCGATTCGATGCCGCGTCCACTGGCCTGGGAGGGAAGGCGGCTGAAGCTCGCGGCGTCCAGCTCTGTGCGCGTACCGGTCGCCTCCGTATCGATGGTGGCGCGGAGCTCAGTGGCGGTTACGTCGATCGCTGTGCCTTGGCCGCTGATCGCAAGGGTAACATCGAGCTTGAAAGGAACATTCGACCGGAGGCTAACGGATTGTTGACCCGGAGCAAAGCCTGGCTTTTCGACCCTCAGTGCATACGTCTGGAAGGGGACATTGATGAACTGAAAGTGGCCGTCGTCACCCGTGGTCACCTGGTTCGAGTAGCCGGCAATCGCGTTCGAGAGGCGGACAACGGCGCCGGGGACAGCGCTGCCCGCGGGGTCGAGAACCTCGCCGGCAAGCGTTGCGGTGGATTGGGCGGACAAACGAAGAAACAGCAGGGCAAAAGCCCAAAGGAATAGGCGATTCACAAAAGTCTCCTTCAACAAAAGTGGGTATTTTTGTTAGGAAACAACGGGCGGGGCACGCCCGCGCGCGGAAAGGACAAGTCCTTCGGCGGGCTGTTCCGGCGATACCGGAACCTGCGCCTCAATCAAGTACGCTAACGGAGCGAGAACGGCCGCGGCTTCGGCGGTCGAGACCATCTGGTGTTCGAGGTCGTTGAAGCTGCACGATGACCGCGCGCCATCCCGCGTGTGGCGGTGTAACGGCGAAAACAGGGCGATGCTGAAAAACAGCAGGACGAGGGACAGAACTATCGCTAATCGCCGCAACCCATATTCTATCATCGCGGTCTTCTGGTATCCTACGGTCAACATCCGTGTGCGCGTGCTGCCCCATTTTAACTGTGACTCGGAGCGGCTCCCGTTCCAAGCGCTGGCTCCTCGTCGCGCTCGCCATCCTTATCGTTTTCTTCAGCATTGCGCTGTTTTCGCCGTTACACCGGCACACTCCAGGCAAGGCGGGCGGCTGCTCGTTCAATAACCTGGAGCATCAGTGGTTCGCCGCCGGCGAGCTGGCCGTTGTCGTGCTTATCCTGCTGGATCTCGCGCTGCGAGTAATGCGCGACGAATTCCTGAGCATTCTCGCGGGAACACCACGCGATTTCCGCGGACGCGCGCCGCCCATCCCGCTGTAGTCCTGCCCCTGTGCGGAATCCGGGCGCGCGACGCAGCCCGGCGAAGGAACTTATTCGGGAGGCCGAAGCGTGTCTATTTTGAGATTCACGAAGCGCACTGTGCTGCGCCAATGTCTGTTTGTATTGATTGCCGCGGGAAGCGTGTTCCCGCAGAGCACTCCGGAGCTGGAAAAGCGGATAGCGGATCTGGAGCAGCAGATGCGGAAGCTCGATCCAAGCTTTCAATCAGCCGGCGACAACGCAAGCCTGGCAGCGCGGCTGGAGGTGTTGGAACGGAAGATGGCGATCCTGACGGGCGCGCCAAAACCGGTCATACAGGCAACTGCGCCTCCCGCGCCGCCGGTACAACCCCCACCGCTAACCGCTGGCCTGGCGCCAAGCGCACCGGGGTCGCCGTTGAGCGGCGTGTCGATCACGGGCGACTACCAAAAGGCCGACAACGGCGAAACCAAGCTG
Source organism: Acidobacteriota bacterium (assembly GCA_016185425.1). GTDB lineage: Bacteria > Acidobacteriota > Terriglobia > Bryobacterales > Bryobacteraceae. The sequence goes on from JACPNQ010000015.1 coordinate 246,833, forward strand.
CCGGTAAGCGGTTATATGGACTTCCACTTCAACAAGAACCGTTCCCTTCCCGGAGAGTTCGATTTCCATCGCTTCGTGCTCCTGTTCGGCCATTCGTTTTCCGAGCGGATCAAATTCTGGAGCGAACTGGAGTTGGAGCACTCGATTGTGGAGGGCGGCGAGGAGAAGGGTGAGGTTGCGCTGGAGCAGGCCTACGTCGATTTCCTGATCAAGCCGTACTTCAACCTGCGAGGCGGCATGGTGCTGTCGCCGGTGGGAATTGTCAATGAACGCCATGAGCCACCCTCGTTCAACGGTGTGGAGAGACCGTTCGTGGAAACGCTCATCATTCCCACTACGTGGCGCGAGATGGGATTTGGAGCAACGGGTGACTTTGGCCGGGGGTTCCGCTACCGGGCCTACATGGTCTCAGGCCTCGATGGATCGCTGTTCAACGCCGAGCACGGCATTTCCGAGGCGAAAACCAACGGCTTCCTCGCGTCGTTCCGCAACCCGGCGAAGGTCGGCCGGCTGGAATACGCCGGGCGCCGGAAACTCGTGCTTGGCACAAGCTTTTATAGCGGTCATGCCGGGTTTAATCTGGCGACGGTGAATCCCCGCGTCAACATCTTTGACGCCGACGTGCGGTACAGCTACCGGCGGGCGGATGTCCGCGGCCTTTTCGCGAAGACATGGATCAGCAAAGCGCGCGAGTTGAATATCGCCCTCGAAAGGACCACCGGCGCCAATCCAAACGTTGGACGTGAATTGCTGGGGGCTTATGTGGAGCCCGCGTTCCACGTGTTTCCCAAACGCCGCGGGCAAGACGTCATTCTCTTCGGCCGGTACGAAAAGTACAACACGCAGCACCGCATGCCGGATGGCTTTACGGCGCTGCCGCAGTTCAACCGGTCGTCGTGGGTGCTCGGCGCGACCTATAAGCCGGTGGCCGACGTGGCGATCAAGTTCGACTACAATTTCAACCGGAGCGCGAGCAAGGTGCTGCGCCCGCTCGACTCTATCAACCTCGGAATTGGATGGTGGTTTTAATGCGTAGAAGACTCGTTTGGGCTTTGGCCTTTGTATTGGTGCTTTCATTGACCGGACAGGAGGATACGGCGAAGAAGCCGGCCCGCACCATATCGATCGTCGCGGAGCGCTTCTTCTTCTCGCCATCGAAGATCAAGGTGAAGGAGGGCGAGACCGTGGAGTTTGTGTTAACAAGCGATGACACCGACCACGGCTTTCACGTACCCGCCGCCGGAATTGATGTGGCGATTCCGCCATCGGGAAAGGGCGAAGCGCGCGTCCGCTTTACGGCCATTAAGAAGGGGAACTTTCGTTTTGAATGCTCGCGCGCCTGCGGCGCCGGGCACAACTTAATGCGTGGAGAGATTATTGTCCGCTAGGAGTAAGACCATGAAGCGATCCATTGTTCCGCTCGCTGTGCTCTACGTAATATTCTCGACGGCGCAGAGCCAGGTGCAACGCGAAATTGTACCGGGCAGCCCGTTGCAGGGATTGACAGGTCACGAACTGGAGCTGTTTCGAGAAGGGCTGGAGGACTTCAATGAAGTGGAGACCGCCGAGGAAGGCCTCGGCCCAGCTTTCAATGGGAACAGTTGTGGCAGTTGCCACAGCATCCCGGCAATTGGCGGCGTGGCGACCATGACGGAGACTCGCGCCGGCTACGTCGACGAAGACGGCTATTTCACCGCGATGAACGGCGAAACACTGTACAACCTGTTTTCGACGGGAAAACATGCGTGCCAGGTAGCGATTCCGCCGGAGGCCAACGTCATTGCGCGCCGCGTACCGACGCCTATTTTCGGAGATGGACTGATTGAGGCGATCGCCGATGCGACGATCATCGCAGGTGAAGATCCCGAGGACCGGAACGGCGACGGGATAAAAGGCCGGGCATCCAGGATCTTCGACGTGGCAACACGAACCAACAAGATCGGCCGTTTCGGATGGAAAGCCCAGCAGGCGACGCTGCTCGCATTTTCGGGCGATGCCTATCGCAATGAGATGGGGATCACGAACGACCTGTTCCTGACGGAGCTGATGCCCGGCATCGCTCCTGCGCAGGCAAAGCTCTGTGACGGGAAACCGGAGCCGGAGGATGTTCGCAACCGGCTTACCGGGCTACGCTCCATCGATAACTTCGCCAATTTCATGCGGCTGCTGGCGCCTGTGGAGCGCGCGCCGATGACCGCCGAAATCCAGCGGGGCGAAACGCTATTCACGGCCATCGGCTGTGCGGCCTGCCATACGCCGACGATGATGACAGCGCCGAGCCAGAATCCCGTGTTTGACCGGAAGGCGGTCGCGCTGTATTCCGACTTGCTGCTACACGATATCGGCACCGGGGACGGCATTGAGCAGGCCGACGCGACCGGGGACGAGATCCGGACTCCGCCGTTGTGGGGCCTGCGATTCCGGCGGCCGCTACTCCATGATGGCCGCGCCGCGAGCTATTACCACGCAATCGAGATGCACGCGAGAGAAGCGGAAGCGTCGCGGAAGCGAGCGGAAGCGTTGAGCCCGGGAGACCGAACGGCGCTGCTGGCGTTTCTGGGTTCGCTATAGGCTAGCGGCTCCGTAGACGCAGAGCGATAAGCGCCAGAACCGCCGGGCCAACCAGCCAGATCGCAGACGGTTCGGGCACGTTGGTATCGGGCGCGTCATTAGAAAGCGCGGGGGAGACCGCGAGCGGAGACGGTTGCGACGGCGTGAGCAAAAATGCCTGTTCAACGCCGTTATGAAGGCCGCGTCCGACAATCTGTCCGCTGTTGTTCATCCCGTAAGCGCCCAAAAGCTGCCACCCGGAACCGGGAGCGAGCAATGCATTCAGATCGTAGAGGAGGCCGTTGTCGTAGAGAAACGCCGCGGTTCCAGCTCCACCCGCCAAATCGGATATGCCGGCAACGCGCCCGGCGGCGTTGACCGCATAGGCATAGCTGTTCACTCCCCCAAGCGTGCCGAGCGACAGTGCTGTCGTACCGTTCCAGACGACAGCGTTGAGCGAACCCGATGCGGTTTGCGCGTGACCGGCAACCAGGCCCGAATCGCTGATCGCTGTGGCGTAGGAACTCTCGCCCCCTAAGCCGCCGAGTAGCGAGGTAGCGCCAATGGAGCTCGCCGAGAAAGCGTTGAGCGCGCCCGCCGCGGTCATAGCCGTTCCGGCGGCCGCGCCATCGCCGTTGACCGCATTTGCGGAACTCCAGGCGCCCCCTCCCGGCTGGCCGAGGCTGGTGAGAACACCGTTGCGTGTCACGAAGGCGTATCCGTTGCCATCCCCACCAATAGCCATACCGGCCGCTTCTCCATTGGCATTGAGGCCCATGATGTAGGCGCCAGCCGTGGCAACAGGATTACCAAAGTTGTCCCAAATCAAGCCTTTTGGAGCCATCAAGGAGTCCGTGTATCCTCCAGCCTGACCGGATCCGCCGATCGCTGTCGCCCAGGTCTGGGTCGCGCCGGCTGGCAGAGACAGCGTTGTTACCTGTCCCCCTTGCCAGAGAAATGCGCGATACGTGCCATCGGAAAGCTGGTAGTTGCCGACAACCGCTCCAGTCGCGCTGATTGCGGTGGCTGAGCTGCCATAACCTGCCGGTCCAATCGCCTGGACCTGGAAGACAGTCAGAGCCCACGCCGGAACAACAAACGAGAACGCACACACTACGTATGCGGCCAAACTACGGTACATCTTGCTGTAACCAGCCTTTCCTGAATCAAACGTTCCAGGCGCTTGCGGCAGTACGCCAACTGCTCTGTGCGGATTTGTTCTATTGTGAAGCGGAAAGCGCGGGAAATGGGTTCGGATTAGTCCTATTTCGGTATTCCTAGGAGGGGTACTAATCCGCAGGAGTGCATCCGCTTCGCGATGGTATGATATCCGTCCGTGCTCCGTTTCCTGAAGGGCTTCGGCCCGCTGGTTTTCCTGTATTTACTCATCGCCTACGTATTACCGAAGCCCGTAGCGGTGAAGCAGGAGGCGTGGCAGCTTTTCGGCGTCTTTGTGGCGACCGTGGCCGGCCTGATTCTCCAACCGGTCGCCGGCGGTGCGATGGTGCTGATCGGGGTCGTGTTCTCGGCCCTTGTAGGCGGGCTGCGAATACAGGATGCCCTCTCCGGTTACGCCGACCCGATGGTGTGGCTGGTATTAGTTGCCTTCCTGATCTCCCGCTCCCTCCTGAACACCGGACTCGCAAGGCGCATCGCGCTAGGGTTCGTCCGCGCCTTCGGAAAGACATCGGTGGGCATCACTTACTCACTTGCCGCGACCGACGCCGTGCTGGCGACGATTATCCCGTCGAACGGCGCCCGGTCCGGTGGAGTGACTCTGCCGATCGCAAGATCGATCGCGGAGTTATATGGTTCAACTCCCGGAGCGACCGCCGGCCGGCTCGGCGCTTACCTGATGGTGGCGGTCTATCAGAGCATCTGCATAACGGCAGCAATGTTCTTTACGGGGCAGGCGAGTAATCCGATTGCCGCGCAGATTGCCGGACAGAACGGCTTTACCATCACCTGGGGAAGCTGGTTCCTGGCGGGATCGGTACCGGGGATTGTCTCGCTGATCATAATTCCGGTTCTGGTGATGAAGCTCTTCCCTCCGGAGATCAAAAAGACCCCGGAGGCGGCGGCCTTTGCGGCGGGCGAGTTGCAAAAGATGGGCCCGATGTCGCGTCACGAGCAGATCCTGGCGGTTGTCTTTGCCGGCGTATGCGGCATGTGGGCGACAGCTTCCCGGCACGGCATCGATATCACCGTCACGGCCCTCCTGGGCGCGGCGGCCCTCCTGCTCAGCGGGGTTCTGTCCTGGGAGGAGGTCAAGACCGAGAAAACCGCCTGGGACATGTTCGTCTGGTATGGCGGATTGGTTCGTCTCGGCAAAGCTCTGAACGACGGAGGCGTAATGCGCGCACTCGCCGATTCGATCGGCGGCTGGTTTACCGGCACCCCCTGGCCCATCCTGTTCGGCGTGGCGCTGTTGATCTACTTTTACGCGCACTACGCGTTCGCTTCCATCACGGCGCACCTGCTATCGATGTATCCCCCGTTTTTGGCTGTGCTGGTCCTCAAAGGAGCGCCCGTCGGGCTGGTGGCGTTTGCCTTTGCCTGCTACGTGAACTTTTCGTCCGGACTGACAAACTACGGCACAACGCCGTCACCGATGTTCTTCGCTCAGGAATACGTGGGTATGCGCGACTGGTTCCGGGTAGGCGCCGTGGTGTCGGTCGCGAACGTGATCATCTGGGCGACGGTGGGGTTCGGTTGGTGGAAGTTACTGGGGATTTGGTAGCCGCGCCGGAAGCGGGGCTCGATTGGTACGATAAAGGGGTGCTGAGATCATTTGCGCTCTGGCTCACCGCGCTCTGCCTCGGCTTCGGACTAGCTTGGTCCGCGGCCGCGCCAAAGAAGAAGACGGCGGCGAAAGCCCCGCCTTCCAAAGCGCCAGCCGGCAAAACAGCCGCGCGCAAGACACCCGCCGCAAAAGGCACGACGGCCGCCCGCAACCGCAACGCCCCAACCAATCGCGCTCGCACCACCACCTATGCGCGCGGACGCACCAGGGGCCGAAGCCCGCAACCGGTCGCTACGCGCCGCTACTACGGACAGCAGACGCCGACAGCGGATCGCAACATGGAAATTCAGCAGGCCCTCGCCACCCGCGGCTACCTGCAGGCAACGCCCTCCGGAACCTGGGACGCCGCCTCCGCCGATGCCTTGAAGCGTTTCCAGGAAGAGCAAAACCTCCCGCCGACCGGGAAGATCACTTCCCTTTCCCTTATCGCGCTCGGCCTCGGCCCGAAGCGGAATCCGATAACCGCCAACGCCACGCAACAACCCGTACCTTAATCATGATCATCGGCGTCCCCAAGGAGGTCAAAGATCACGAATCACGGGTAGGCCTGGTCCCCGCTGGCGTCACCACGCTCACCGAAGCCGGTCACAAAGTCATCGTCGAGTCCGGCGCCGGGCGCGGCAGTTCGATCACTGACGAGGAGTATGCCGAAGCAGGCGCTCGCATCCTGGCCGGCGCCGCGGAAGTTTGGAGCCAGGCGAACCTCGTCATCAAGGTCAAGGAGCCCCAGCCATCCGAGTTCCAGTTCCTTCGCCCCGATCTTGTCCTCTTTACCTACCTGCACCTCGCGCCGCTCCCGGAACTCACACAGGCCCTCCTCGATTCCGGCACCAACTCAGTCGCCTACGAAACCATTCGTGAAGACAACGGTGCGCTTCCGCTTCTCACTCCAATGAGCGAGGTGGCCGGCCGGATGTCAGTGCAGATCGGGGCACAATACCTGGAGGCTCCGAATGGAGGCCGCGGGATTCTGCTCGGCGGAGTTCCCGGCACCTCCCCCGCTAACGTCGTCATCCTCGGCGGTGGCATCGTCGGTCACAATGCGGCCAAAATCGCGGTCGGCCTCGGTGCCCACGTCACTATCATTGACCGGAATCTCAACCGCCTTCGCGAGCTCGACGACATCTACAATGGCGGCGTAGTCACCCTAGCCTCCAACGTCCACACCATTCGCGAATCCCTTCGCCATGCCGACCTCGTCATCGGCGCCGTTCTCATTCCGGGCGCGTCCGCCCCCAAACTCGTCCGCCGCGAGACGATCAAGCTCATGAAGCCAGGCAGCGTGATGGTCGACGTCGCCATCGACCAGGGCGGCTGCTTCGAAACCTCCCACCCGACCACGCACACCGACCCCATTTACTACGTCGACTCCGTGCTGCACTACTGCGTCTCCAACATGCCCGCCGCTGTTCCGCACACCTCGACGTTCGCCCTCAACAATGCCACCCTGCCCTACTTGCTGACCCTGGCGAACAAGGGGCTCGAAGCAGCGGCCCGCGGCAGCCGCGCCATCGCCGAAGGGGTCAACACGTACAAAGGCCACTGCGTCTATGAGGCAGTCGCCGAATCGCAGAACCGAACCTACACACTGCTCGACGGCTTGCTCTAGACTAGGGGCCATGCATCCCGAATAGGCGGGGCGAATCATTGAGGGCCCGGCAAATGCATCCGGCATACTCTGCGCCGTTTTGACGGAGGTGGCCGCCGGCAACTTTGAAAAGGCCGGCAGTCACTTCACCGAAGACGTCGTCCTCTTGATCCATGGCTTCCCGCGCATGAATGGATAATGGGAAGGCTGCGAGCGGCGGCGAAACCCCTCTGCGTCCAGTTCGTGCTCGCGGTCTGGAATCAACACCAGGAATGGAGATGCGGCAAGTTTGACGTGATCGAAGCCAGCTCAAGGACCTGCTGCGCGAGATCGCAAAACTCAAACTCTGCTGGCCCACGCTTGATGTCCGCGCGGCCACCGGCGCACCCGAAATCCGTCCCTGCGCTCCATCCATCGCGCCCAAATCCCTCAAGGCGTGAGCCGCGCCTGTGCATAAATCCTGTGGAGGAGCGAAGTTATCCACGCTGAAACACCACACCATACAAATAATAGAGAATCAAATAGAGCAGGTAGTAGTCAGCCCCGCGCTGTGGAAAAGCTCCGCGGCCTAGCCCGGCCACAGGAAAGAAAATAGGCTTGCCAATGGCGTGGTCGCCCGTTGGCCAAGGAAGGTCGTACAGTGTCGCTTGCGGTTTCCGTTAGGGCGGTAGCACCGCCATCGATTCGCGCCACCACTTGGCTAATCTCGCGGGAAGGGAGCTGCCAACGCTTCCCCGCGCATCTGCTTTTCCCGGCCCAGGCTCCGGCCCGCCGACAATCCCGTCGGACTGGATCAGGCCCTGTCCCAGAGAGAGAGAGAGAGAGGCGAAGAGGGCGATCCTTGAAAACCGTGACAGGAGAACATATTTCCGTTACGCTGAAAGAAAAGGGCTGCCCCTATGACGACGATAAAGATTGACCTTCCAGACCAGCAGGCAGCCGCGCTTTCCGCGCAGGCGGCGGCCCATGGACTGACCCTGGAAGGCTGGTTTCAGAAACTCGCCGTCGATGCTCCGACCTTCGATAAGAAGGCAACCGGGGCGATTGATTGGTCGCAGTGTCCGGCGGTCGAGAGCGTCCCCGGCAAGGTCAGCGGCGCGTGGGTTTTGAAAGACACCCGCATGCCGGTTTCCGCTATCTTTGAGAACCTCGAAGCCGGTGCGAATATCGACGACATCATGGAATGGTTTGCAGGGCTGGACCGGGAACAGGTGAAGGCCGTGATCGAATTTGCCGTCCGCAGTCTCGATAAGCCGCCCACCTACGCCCCGTAATGCGCATTCTTTTCGACCAGGGTACGCCTGTCCCCATTCGCCCCTATTTGACTGGCCATATCGTCAGCATCGCGGCCAAGCAGGGTTGGGACCGGCTCCGTAACGGTGATCTTCTCATCGCGGCAGAAACCGCCGGGTTCGAAATGCTTCTCACCACTGACAAGAACCTGCGCTATCAGCAAAATCCGGAGGAGCGCAAAATCGCGATTGTTGTCATCGGCCATTCTCAATGGCCTGCGCTCAAGCCCCATATTCAGCGAGTGGGCGACGCCATCAACTCGGCCACGCCAGGCAGCTATGCAGAAGTGGATATTCCCTATCGGGATTGATCCGCCTCCTTCGGCGAAAAATTTCGGTATTGCTCCCTGAAAGTGTGGATCACCGTGGAAGGCCACCTCATCAGGCGGATCGAAGAAATCTGCGCCGCCGTCTAACCCTGCAGCGCCCTTCGCAACTGCTCCTGCGCCGCCGTGATCTCCTCGCTCGTCAACGTCCGGTCCGCCGCGCCGAGCGTGAAGCGGAACGTCAGGCTCTTCGTTCCCTTCGCCGCATCCGCATACTCGTACAGGTACGCCGCATCCACCAGGTTCGGCACGCCAAGGCCCTTCGCCTTCACCAGCACATCGCCAGCCAGCGCCCGCGGAGCCACCGTCACCGTGATGTCAAAGTCCGATGTCGGGAATCTTCGCAGCGGCGTGTATTTTTGCACACCCGGCTCCGCGGCAAGCATTGCCGTCAGGTTCACGTAAAGCACCTGCGCCCGGCCCGCCTCCACCATCGACGGATGGAATTCGAACAGGCGGCCCATCTCGGCTCCCTGCCACCATATGGTGCCTGCCCGGTGGGGATGCTCGAAAGGCCGCGGTTCCGTAGGCTTCGCTTCGCAGCCAGGCATCAACACCCCGGCCACCCGCTTCAACTCAAACAGGCCGATCTGCCCGTCGCCCTCTTTGCTGTAGAGCACCACGGCGCAGCAGGGGATCTCCTCCGGCAGTGCGCCGGCCCGCTTGTGGATCTCCCTTCCGATCTCAAACAACCGGAAATGCTCGAAATTGTGCCGGTTCAGCTCTATGTTTTTCAGGATGTTGGGCAGCAGGCTCGTCCGCAGCAGCTCCTGCCCGGCGGCGATCGGGTTCAGCACCCGGATATGCTCGGCCACCGGCAATTGGAACTGTGCCGCCTGCGCCTCGTTCACGAAGGAGTAGTTGTAGACTTCCGTGAAGCCCTGCGCGGTCAACGCAGCGCGCACGCGGCGCTGAAAGGCCCGCTCCGGTTCGAGCGGCGGCACACGGCTCGGCACGCTCGGCGCCTGCGGAGGGATGGACGCATAGCCGATCATCCGGCCCACCTCCTCCACCAGGTCGTCCTTGATCGAGATATCCTTCGTCGCCCGCCAACCCGGCACGGTAACCGTGAAGCGGCCATTCTCCCGCGCGACACCGAATGCCAACCGTTCCAGGATTCCCGCGACCTCATCCTCACTGACAGGCCGGCCCAGCTTCCTTTGCATCCAGCCGTGCGTAAACATAATCGGCGGGGGCGCCGGCGCCTTCCGCCAGGCGTCGGACAACCCGCCCACAAGCCGGATACCCGGGCTCACCATCCGCAGCAGCGCCACCGCCCGCGCCAGCCCGCGCGCGGTATTTTCGGGGTCCTGCGATTTCTCGAAACGCATGGAGGCGTCGGTCCGCAACTTCACCTTGGACGACGTCCTCCGCACCGAAGCCGCATGGAAGTTCGCGCTCTCCAGCAGCAGCCGCGTCGTTTCCGATGTGATGGCCGACGGCCCGCCGCCAATCACGCCGGCAAGAGCAATCGCACCCGATGCGTCGGCGATCACCAGATTGGACGAATCCAGTGCGTAGGTGTTGTCATTCAGCGCCGCGAACGATTCGCCTTCACCGGCGGTGCGGACGATAATCGTATCGCCCTGTATCTTGTCGAGATCAAACGCGTGCATGGGCTGGGCCAACTCGGCCATCACCCAGTTCGTCACGTCCACGATGTTATTGATCGGATTCAGCCCGATCGACTCCAGCCGGTACTGCAGCCACAAGGGAGACGGGCCGATCGTAACGTTCTCGAACGCCAGGCACGAGTAGCGCGGGCAAAGCGCGAAGTCCCGCACATCGACCTTCATTACGCCCGGCGCATCGGGAATCAGGCCCATGTCCACTGGATCCTGCAAGGCCCGGCCGGTAATCGCCGCCACTTCCCGCGCCATACCAAAATGGCCCCACAAATCCGGCCGGTGCGTGAGGGATTTGTTGTCGATCTCGACGATCGCGTCCGGCTTTAGCCCTGCGACCGGAGCGCCCGGCTCCACGCCGGTGAGCTCCAGGATGCCATCCCCGTCGCGGCTGATTCCAAGCTCCGCCGCGCTCGACAACATGCCGTCGCTTTCCACGCCGCGCACCGTCTTGCGGCCCAGCGGCCAGTAGGCCGTCAGCATACCCGCACGGCAGTTCGGCGCGCCGCAGATCACTTGCTTCAAACCATAACGCCCGGTCTCGACCGTCGTCAGCGTCAGGTGTGTTCCCTCGATCTTCTCCGCCGTCAGAACCCGCGCCACACAGACCTCGGAAAGCATCGCGCCGTGCGCTTCCACGCCTTCACACTCGGCCGTCTTCAGCGTGATCAGCCGGCCCATCTCTTCGGCCGGCACATCCAGTCCGTCCACAAGTTCGTGAATCCAGTTATACGAAAACTTCATGGTCCCTCGTCAGAACTGCCGCAGGAAGCGCAGATCGCCGCCCTGTAACTGCCGGATGTCGTCGATGCCGTAGCGCATCATCACCAGGCGCGTCAGACCGAGGCCGAACGCGAAACCGCCGTACTCCTCCGGGTCGATGCCCGATTTCCGCAACACGTTCGGATGCACCAGCCCGCAAGGCAAAAGCTCCACCCACCCGCTCTGTTTGCACACCGGACAGCCCGGCCCGCCGCAGATCAGGCACTGGATGTCGAGTTCAAAACCCGGTTCGACGAACGGAAAATAGCCCGGCCGTAGACGCACCGTGACTTCCCGCTTAAAAATCGCCGAAAGTAGCGTCTTCATGAAGTAGAGCAGGTGGGCGACGCTAACGTCCTTGTCCACCATCATGCCCTCAAGCTGATAGAAGGTGTGCTCATGGGAGGCATCCACCTCCTCGTTCCGGAACACGCGGCCCGGCGCGATCATGCGAAGAGGGGGTCCAAGCTGCCGCATCCCGCGCACTTGGACGGGCGACGTATGGGTGCGCAACAGCCATCCGCCGTCCAGCCAGAACGTATCCTGCATGTCGCGCGCGGGATGGTCGGCCGGAATGTTGAGGGCGTCGAAGTTGTGCTCGTCCGACTCAACCTCCGGGCCATCCAGCACCGTGAAACCGAGCGAGAGAAAGAGGTCCTCGATCTCAGCCTGAATCTGGGTGAGAGGGTGCAGCGAGCCGCGGTCCGGACCGGGCGCCGGAATCGTCAGGTCAACCCACTCGCTATCCAGCCGCGCCGCCAGCGCAGCGTTGTCAAAGGCCGCTTTCTTCGCATCGAAGACCGCTTCCAGCGCCTGCTTGGCCGCGTTGAGCAGTTTGCCAACGCTTGCCTTCTGCTCCGGCGCGAGCTTACCCATCTCCTTCGACACGTTGGTCAGCGCGCCCTTCCGCCCCAGCACCTCCACGCGGACCGCTTCCAGTTCCTCGACCGTGGCGGCGGCCTCAATCCGGGCCTTGGCGGATGCCGCCAGGGCCTTCAAATCGTCTTCGATCATCGCGATGTTCTTTCCAGCAGGTCGGCCACTGCCGCATGGCCGCGCTGGCGGGCCATCTCAATCGCCGTTTCGCCTTTCTCACTCTTCGCCGCCGGGTTCGCTTCGTGCGCTAACAGCAGCCGGACGATCTCCAGGTCGCCGTTGGCCGCCGCCGCATGGAGCGCCGTGTACTGCGCTTGTTGGGTGGCGTTGACATCCGCTCCGTGCGAGAGAAGCAGCGCGCAGCAGTCCTGGCCGCGGCCCGCCGCCGCCGCATGAAGGGGCGTGTTGTGCATGGCGTTGGCGGACCGGACGTTGGCGTCCGCGCCCATCGCCAGCAACATCTCCGCAGTCTCCGGATGTCCGAAAAAACACGCCAGGTGCAGCGGCGTCCAGCCGTCGGCGCTGGCCATTTGGAGCAGCACATCGTCGGCCTGCACGAACTTCCTGCATTTGGCCGTCTCGCCCATTGCCGCCGCGGCAAACACGTCCAGCTCCGCGCCGCGTCCGAGCAACAACTTCGCCATCAGGGGACGTTTAGTGTAGATCGCCAACAGCAGCGGCGCCATACCGGACGCCCCGCCTCCATGCACCAGCGACGGATCGGCGTCCAGCAGCGCGTTCACGCGCGCCTCATCGCCGACGCGAATCGCCTCGTGCAGTTCCTGCGCGGGGGTCATTTTGCCGCCGTTGCCAGAGGATTGAACAACACGGGTTCTTTAGTCATCTCCACGGCGAGGTGGTTGAGATAGAACGCCAGCACCGCCCTCGGGTGCTTTTCGCTGAAGGCGTCCCACGCCCGCTGCTGCCATTCTCCAGTCAGGAACTTGGAAATATCGGCGTCCTTTTCGAAGAACCCTTCCTGGTGCGGGATCTGCAGATGGTCCAGCACATCGACGATCACGTCCATGTGGCAAACCAGCACGGCCTGGCCGAGTTCCATCGCAAAGGCGTCGTCGCGCTCTTTCACGATCCGCTCCCACTGCCGCGGCGCCGATTTCGCCAGCGATTCCGTATTCAGCTTATTCAGCCGCAGACGAACCTTCAGGCGTTCAAACAATTGGTAGGTACGAAGCTTGCCCAGTGAAATCGCCTTCAGCAGATCCCGGAACGCCTGGTCGCCAAGCCCCTCATAAATGTCGCACAACTGCATTGAAAACAAGGATACCATCGTGTTTTCAGTTATGACCAGACGCGGCCTTCTATCTGTGCTCTTCGATCGCGTCTCTTACGAAATCGAGACCATCGAATCGCCGCGGCAGGCGACGGCCAATTTCCTCCGCATCGCCCGTCCAAAGAAACGCTCCGGCCGGACCGTGCTGATCCTACCGGTCACGGCAAACATCAGCGGGCAGTGGGGGGACGGGTTCTATGAGGCACTACGATTGAACTGGGTGGATCGGTACAAGGTAACCATTGCCGCGCCGTCGTTCTCCCACCTTCCCTGGTACGCGGACCACCCCGATAATCCGAAAATCGCCCAGGAGTCCTATCTGCTTCGGGACATCCTGCCGCGCCTCTCCGGCCGTATTCTGCTGCTCGGCTTCAGTAAGTCCGGGAACGGGGCGTTGACACTGCTCTTGCGCCACCCGGACAGGTTCGCCGCCGCGGCCGGCTGGGATGCGCCTTTCCTGCTGGACGCGCCCGGCAAGTATGGATCGGGTGAGATCTATGGGACTGCGGAAAACTTCGCCGGCTATCACATCCCCACACTCCTCGAACGCCATCGGAACACCAGGAACTTGCAAATCGCCGTCTCTGGTTACGGCGGGTTTCAGGCCGAAGTCGCCGGCATCCACGAACGCATGGAGGCCCTCGGCATCTCGCACGAGTACGACAACAGCGTCAAACGGGCTCATCACTGGTCGAGCGGCTGGATGGAACCCGCGATGGCGACGCTCGACCGCCTGACGCGCTAAAATAGTAAGTTTGGTCTGTTCATGAGTAACCTTATCGTGCTGGGCGCCCAGTGGGGCGATGAAGGCAAAGGAAAAATGGTCGATCTCTTTTCGGAGAAGTTCGACTATGTCGTCCGATATCAGGGAGGGCACAACGCCGGCCATACGGTCTTCATCGGAGCGCAGAAATACGTGCTCAAGCTGATTCCGAGCGGAATTTTGCGCCCCGGAGTGCAGGCGGTGATCGGCAACGGTGTAGTCATCGACCCCGCCGCATTGCTCGAAGAGATTGCGATGCTCGACAAGCTCGGGATTAAGGTGGAGGAGCAGTTGGCTATCTCCAACCGCGCCCATGTCATCTTCCCGATGCACCGGATCGTCGAAAAAATGAGCGAGGCGCGCAAAGGCCGGACCGCCATCGGAACGACATCGCGCGGCATCGGGCCTTGCTACGAGGATAAGATCAGCCGCCGTGGCATCCGCATCGCCGACCTGATCGACACCGGGAATTTCCGCGCGCTCTTCGAGGTTCTGGTAGAGGACAAAAAGACGATCGCCGAAGCGTTCGGGATCCCATTCGATCTCGACGTGAACGCACTCCGTCAACAGTACGAAGGATTCGCCGAGCGGGTGCGGCCCATGGTGCGCGACACGTCCATCATGCTGCGAAACGCGATGAATGCGAAGAAACCGGTGCTTTTTGAGGGCGCGCAGGGGACGATGCTGGATATCGATCACGGCACCTATCCATTCGTCACCTCTTCCAGCGCTGCCGCCGGCGGCGCCTGCACCGGCGCCGGTGTCCCGCCAACGCGGATCGATGGTGTTGTCGGCGTATCGAAGGCCTACATTACTCGAGTCGGCGGCGGCCCGTTCCCGACCGAGGACCATACCGAGATGGGCGAGCGCATTCGCGCCGCAGGAAACGAGTTCGGCGCGGTCACCGGCCGTCCGCGCCGTTGCGGTTGGTTCGATGTGCCCTTGCTGAAATACACGACAGCGGTGAACGGGTTCGACAGCCTGATCATCACGAAGCTTGACGTGCTGGATGAGTTGGAGTCGATTCCGGTGTGTACCGGCTACAAGGTGAATGGACGGCTGACGGACGAAATGCCGGCGACGAACCGCGAATTGGAAGCCATCGAGCCTGTGTACGAAAAACTGCCCGGCTGGAAGTCCACAACGCGAGGGCTGACTTCGCTCGAAGCACTTCCATCTTCCGCGCGCAAGTATCTCGATTTCCTCCAGGAAAAGACGGAAGTGGAAGTAGGCTGCGTGTCGC
The DNA here is from genome assembly GCA_016185425.1 of Acidobacteriota bacterium. Lineage (GTDB taxonomy): Bacteria > Acidobacteriota > Terriglobia > Bryobacterales > Bryobacteraceae. Next base: position 261,952 of record JACPNQ010000015.1, read on the forward strand.
TTGGACCCGAGCGGAGCGAAACGATTATCGTGCCGGGCTCACGCTTGGAAAAGTTATTGAGCTAGCGGGTTACCAGGTGAGGCGGAGCCCGAATTGCAACGCGCGCGAGCCGTTGCCGGAGAACATGGCGTCGATCAGTCCGGTCGTCGCATCGGGCGTCTTCGGAATGCCTGGCATATTGAAGACGTTGAAGAAGTCGATGTTCAAGCGGAAATAGACGCGTTCGGTAATGGGAATCACCTTGAAGAGCGAAGCATTCTGGCTCCAACTAAATAAGCCGGACTGCCACTGATTGCGCCAGGGGTGTAAGTTATTGTTCAGCGTGGTGCGCTGTAGCGATCCATCTTTCATGGTGATCCAGACAGTGTTGCTATCGTAGAACGGAGCGTTCGGGTCGCCGGGGGTTCCGCCATTGGCGGGAATCGGAATGATCGGCGTATTCGAGGGCTTGTAGCTGGCGGGAACACCCATCACACCGTTCGGCTGGCCCTTTGCATCGACACTATTGATTCGATTGGCCGGAATATAGCTGTTGTAATAGAGATAGGCGTCGCGGCACACGCCGCTGCGGCAGTCCTGCACCGGGTATTTGGTCCCATAGATTTCCAACGGATTCGGAAAGTTCCAGTTTCCGGTCGGCAGCGCCCACCAGTTCGAGCCGATTTTGCCGTTGCCGGCGAGTTGCCATCCCCCGACAACGCGGTCGCCAGCCGCGCCGGTTCGCGTCAGCCACTTCTTTCCCTTACCGAATGGCAGATCGGCGATGAAGTTCCAGTTGAAGCGGTGCTGCGGGATCTCCATATCGCGCTGGTAAAAGAGCATTTTGGCGCGCTGGTTTAGATCCTTAGGCACGGCGTTGGGCAGGAATACGTTGTCGGAAGGAAGGATGTCGTCGTTCCACCCGTTGCCCGCCGCTTTCAGCGCATTCGTCATGACGTAAAAGAACTGGAATCCGTAGCCCTTGGCGTAACGGCGTTGCACTTCGATCTGGAAGTTCTGCGCATTGGACCAGCCGGTCTTCTGATACTCTTCGATGTCGCCGAAAACGGTAGTTTCAAAGGCACGGGTTGCCGTTCCGGCGAACGTGCCGGTTGGACGCGGGATTCCCATGGTGGTGAACCAGACGTAGTCGTTTGGACTCTGGTTGTAGGAGTAAAACATGTCGAGCCGTGCGCCATGGGTACCGACGTAGCCGAAGCGCAACAGCGTGTTTTCGAAGATCTCGCGCTCGACGGTAATGTTCCATTCGTGTGCGCGAGAGGTGGGCTGCGACGGATTGAAATAGCTGGTGAGGAACGATCCGCGCGTGATGCCTGTGGGACTGTTCAAATCGAGGATGTCGCGGCTGTTGACACCCGCGATAGTAGTGGGCACCGAACGGAGGCCGTAATTGGGAAGCCGGTCGGGAGTCTGCGCGGAATTGGAGAACTGGTAGGTAAAGCGTGCCGTGGTTGGCGGATTCTGCCGCATCCGGGCATTAAACGCCCGCAGCGGCATCGGGTAGCCATAGATGCCGTAGCCGCCGCGCACGACGAAGGGCCGTGAGCCGTTGGTCAGCTTATAGGCGAAGCCGGCGCGCGGGTTGAAGTCCCATTTGTTGAGCTTCATCAGATCTTTTGGCAGGCCGGCCTTCTCCGGAGTGATGAACGGAACCCCGAGGCTTTGAAAGATACCGCCGATGGCCGGTGTGGTGGCTCCGATTTTGTACATTGTTTCCCAGTCGGTTCCGTTGACGATCGATTTCGTTTTCGGATCGAAGCCTGTGAGGAAGTTATCCTCTTCGCGAATGGGCGTGTACATCTCCCAGCGCAGGCCGTAGTTCAGAGTAAGACGCGAGTTGACCTTGTAATTGTCCTGGACGTATAGCGCGAACTCGCGTGAGTGCATCCGATACCACTTCCGGACGAACTGCGCGGAGTAAGAGTTGATAGCGCCAAGGAAGAGATCGGCGGCCGCGTGCCCGGTGAACGGAACCGCGCTATAGGTGGAGCCGGAAGTGGGATCATACTGTCCCGTGAAATGGCCATTCAACGAATGCGCACCCTGGACCTGCTGCTGGTCCGGGAGGATATTCAGCCTCTCAAAACGATAGCGCCCGCCGAATTGGATCTCGTGCCGGCCCTTAACCTTGGTCAGGTTCTGATCGAAATTGTAGATCTGCATGATGGAGTTGCGCCGGTTAGCGGCGGTGACGTACTCCATGCCGACGCCGGTCGATGTGACATTGGGAAAGCCGAATTCGTTAAATGGATTCGGCAGGCCGAGGATGTCGGCGTACTTCTTGTCGTCGCCGACGTTGACGAAGTTGAGATCTTCGGAACCGGCGTTGAAAAGAGTTTCGGAAAAGAACGTCGGGGAAAAGGTGTGGGTCCAGGAGAGGACGCCGGAATGATCGCGGATTGGCCGGAACGTGCCGTTGGCCGCAAAATCCAGCGTCGTCGGAGAGTTGTTATTCCCCGACTGCGCATAAGAGTCGCGCACGCCGTAGGTGTAGCGGCCGAAGATCTGATCCTTGTCGGAGAGGCGGTGGTCGAAGCGCTGCGTTAGCGTCCATTCGAGGCGGTTGTTTGCCGCCTGGTAAAAATAGTTGGAGCCAACGAGCGGGTTAACGCCGGGATCGGTAGCCACGGGAGTTACCGAGTAAAGGTATTTCGCCAAAGGACTGAGGCGCGTCATGGGAATGCGATTGCCGGTATAGGGGACGCGGAGCCAATTCGCGCCAGTCGTCCAGGGGTCGTAGATCGTCGTGGCGCGTCCGGCGGAGTTAACGAGACCGCTAAAGTCGCCCTGACGCATGGCGTCGGTTGGAACCGCGGTGGCCTTGGTAGAGGCGGATAAACTACGATATGCCTCGTAGGAACCGAAGAAGAACGTCTTGTTCCTGCCGTTGTAGACCTTCGGAATGACGATGGGGCCGCCGGCGGAGCCGCCAAACTCGTTACGAACAAGGTGGGGCGGGCGGGTCCATCGATCCTCCCGGCGGCGAGCGACACCGAAGCCGAGGTTGTTGTTCCGGGCGACCTCAAGGAGCGAACCATGAAAGAGGTTCGTTCCGCCTCTTGTCGTGACGATAACGGTTCCGGGCCGGTTCATCTTTGCCGAGGACGCGTTCGTCTCAACCCGGAACTCTTCAATCGTGTCCATGCCGGGCGGCCTTCCGGAGAGCTCGCCCGTGTCGCGATTGGCCATGACGGCGCCGTCCTGGAGGAACTCCACACCCCAACGCAGACCCCAGAGACGAGGCGACGCGGAGGCTCCCTCCATGCCTGGCGTGGTCTCTGTGACGAGCGACTGGAACATTCGGCCGCTGATTGGCAGTTGATCCAGGCGGGCGCGATCGGTAACGGCTGCAAGGGTCGGCGATGTCGTGGTGACCAGCGGAGCGGCGTCAGCCTGCACCGTGACTTCCGTGGTGGTGTTGCCGACTCTGAGTGAGACATCGACGACAGCGGTATCGCCGGATTGGAGCAGAAATTCTCCCTTGAAAGTTTCCATTCCCGGCATTTCGACTCGCAGCATGTACGGGCCGATCTGAACAGCGGGGAGGATGTAGAAACCGGCTTCGTTAGTTTTGGTCCTGTAGTCTCGCGCCGTCCGCGTGTGCGTGGCAGTAACGGCGGCGTCCGGCGCGACCGCCCCCGTGATGTCTTTCACCGTGCCCTGAATCTTGCCCACGCCAGTCTGTGCGAAGGCAACCGAGAACAAGGCCGAAACCGTAGCAAGAACCAACCCCGAACGGTAAGTCATGGCGGGAATATAACATTCCCGGATGACTTTGGGAACCGGTTCGCCCTAGTCTGAGTTTGGGCGAAGGCGGAAGACATGTTCTCTATTGGATGCCGACCTTCCCTTGAACAAGTAACGCCGGACTGTCCGTTCAGACGAGTGCGGTGATTGCGTAGAAAGCGGCAAGAGAGAGCGTGAGTTGCATGGCCCGGACGCGGCGCGGCCGGAAGTACCAACGTTCCTGGGCGCTAACCGCGAAGCCTCCCGCCATGGCGACGAGGGCGTGGCCGGAGAGTGCGCAGGCGATCATCAGAGGCCAGCAACTGGCAAGACAGGAGACGCCAATGGCGGAGCCAAAACGCAACGCGTCGCGGTTGGCCCGCCAACCCTCCGGTGCCAATGGGAAGCGGCGGTGACAGGCCACTTCCGCGCGCCGGCGAAGGGATGTGCGGAGCCAGAATGCGGCCAGCACGAACGCGGCCGCCGTGGAGAGCCCATGATGTGCCCAGTCGAATCTCCGCAACACAGAGACCATGACTCCGAGGACGAGCCAAGGAGCGAGATATCCGGTCAGAAAAAGGGCGATGGCGCGATGGCGGCGGGACCAGAGACTGAATTCAGCAACATGGCGGACGGTGTCGAGGACGAAGGGGAACATCATCGCAACCACCATCAGCAGCCAGTATTGGAGCTCCTCGCCGATGGTGAGGCGATGCGCGTGCCGCCAGGTGTGAGCCAGCATGGCGGCCCAGGCGGCCCCGCTTACGGCAACCGTCCAGAACTCCGGATGCGGCCAGAAGAACTGCTCGCGCGGCGCTGCGAAAAGGCTGCTCATCCGATAACCAGGCTGACCCGGCCGACACGGAGCTTTGCTGGCACGTCCCAGGAAGGGTCGGGGACGAAGGTGACGCGGAGGGATTTGCCATCCCACTCCTTAGCGGCGGTAAGGCTGTTGAGTAATGCTGTGATCTCGATTTGCGTGCCGAGGCCGTCGCCAGGATGATTGCCGTCGCCGCGGCTGGCTTCGTAGAGTCCGAAAGTCGGGGTGAAGCCAACTTTCAGACCGGGGTGTTTTGCAGGATCGGCGCCGGGTGGAACGTTGATATATACGTCGTAGGAGGGTGCGTCGGTTTCTGTGGTGAGATTCTCGATCCGCAGAAAGAGTCGCCGGGGGACCGAGGCGGGGGTTTTAAGAGCCGGGCCGGATGGGGGATGGACAGTGAACTCAATATGGGCCGTGGCGAGGCCAAGCTCGAATGGGGCACTGGTAGCGCCAACGGTTTCGGGAATGATCTGCATGGGCGGCGTTTGCATCTTTTTGTCCTTTGCCCCTTGTGGGGGCTGGCAAGCCAGAAATGGAGTGTTCGCGATGACGGCGAGTAGAAGTGCGAGGCGCTTATGGCGTGGGCTCATCGTCATAGATATATGCCAGTGGGGCCGGTTTCGTGTCGATGACTTCCGGCGATTTCATGTCGATGGCGGCGCCGGTGGAGTCATGGAAGGAGAAGACCTCGCCGGTCCAGGCGCTATCTTTCGTTTCGGTGTTTCCCTTGCGCTGCCAGGCGCGCCAAAGACGGTCGATGTTGCAATGGTGGAGCCAGAAAATGGGGTCGAGGGGAGCGGTGACAGGGCTATTCATGAACCCGGGGCGCGAGGAACGGGCCGGGGAACTGGGGAAAGCGGGGTCTGGCCGGGAGGGCCCGGCGATCGAGCCGTGCATGCCGTTGTGCGGAGAGACCTCGACAGTGCCGCCGGGGCCGGTAATGGGGTGATTGCGGGCCTTCGGACCGCCGAAACCGCGGCTGGCGCCCACGGGCTCGAAACTGGATTCGTTGAGGCTATTGAGGGCGGCGTCCCGGCGCGTGGCGTCGGCGAAGTCGGTACCGGCGTTAGCGTTTGGACTGCGCTGGGTGATGAACAACGGATTGGGCGTTCCATCGGGCATTTTGTCCAGGCGGAATGGCTCGGGAAGGTGGCCGTCCGCGTCGGAAAGAGCGTAATTCCAGTAAGGCAGCGCCCAGTCCGCAGGGCCTTTCAGCTTGGTGACGTGACTGATGATGATCTTTTCGAAGTGATGGAGATACATGCGGTGCCAGGAGAGGAAGAACCACGATGTGTGCTGGCACTGGCGCCAGAACTTATCCTGGTCGGCGGTAGAGGGGACGGCCTCGTGTTGGACAGCGTTGGGATCGATATCGCGGCGGCGGGCGAAGGCATCGTCGGCCTCTTTGCCGCCGCTCCCCCGTGCAGGCAGGGCTGGATAGTCGTGGATTGCGGACTGGTATCGCCAACTAAGGGGGTTGTTGAGGTCCAACTTCTGCATTTCGAGGATCGCCTTGGCGTAGAACTCAATAATCGGATCCTTGAAAGTCATCTTGTTGACTAGCTTGCGGACTCGGATAGGCGGCGCGACCGCGGGCCGGCTTACCGTCGTAGGTCGTTTAGTGGGAAACATTCCGGCTGAGCCTTGTTATCGGGATGAGGACGGCTGATTCTTGAGGACGGGGTCACAGGAATCGTGGACTTTCTTGATGGCACTTACTGTCGGGGGATTCAGGGTGCCGTCGATTTCAATGTCGGGGAAGCGCTCCTTGTAATCGAACTGGAAAGACCGGATATTATCCTCGTCCTCAGTACTTAGGACATAGCCGAGGTTTTTCAGGCGAAGGAGAGACTCTTCGTCCGGCAGGTCAATGAAAACGTCGAGTTCGAATTCGAAAGGCTCGGCGGGGGCGGGAGTATCGGGGCCGTCGGACGGCTTGGGGCGGCTCCATTTGACGTTCACGGTGGCCGGGAGTTTGACGTCGCGGAGAGTGAGGAAGGCGTCGTCGATCTTGGCGTTGTTGTCCTTGGTCTGATTCGCCGCTTGATTCGACGGCGAAGGCGGTGCGCCGGACGCGCGCATGAATTTGGGGGATTTACCGCTTTCGGTGACGAGGCAAGGGGCAAACGGAAGTGGCTTTGCGAAGCGGTCGAAGACGCGGATGCGGACGGTCTGCATCGTCTGCACTCCTTCGCATGGCGATTCGACGACGAGGCGGTGGTAGAAGCGGCAAGCGAACGTGTCCTTGGTGTCCTTGAATTCGCGGCGGACCTCTTGGGCGTTGCGGCGCTTTTCGCCATCAGACCAGAAGCGCTTGCGGCATGCTTCGACGCCTTCGCGGGTGCGGGGGCACGGCCATTTGGCGGGAGGTACGACCGTGCCGGGGCGGAAAAGCAGGACCATCACACGGCGATTGACCGCGTTGTCCGCATCGCGATCGCCTTTGTTTTCGGGCTTGCTGAACTTGGCGGCTTCCTCCTTCGAAAAGACCATGACGGGATTGAATTCGCTGCAGCCCTGGATGTCGCCTTTGCCTTGGGGGTCGGCGCCCTTGGAGAGGAACTCGGCCTTGGTCATGACTTCGGGGCAGAGGAAGTCCATGTAGGCGCGAAAGAGTTTGGCGCGGGTCTTGCTGCCGGGGCTGCCATCGACGTTGAGGCCGTTTTTGGACTGGAACTGTTCGACGGCGGATTTGGTTCGGCTGTTCATCGAGCCGGTCTGGGGACCGGGATCCAAACCGATGGCCGTGAGCATTTGCTGGATCGACGCAGTGCCCCAGCCCTCCGACGCGCCGGCGGACGTGTAGAGACTTTCCCAGCGATCGGTGTCGCGAATGAGAACGGCGTAAACCGACTCGGCGCGATGACCGCTGAGTGTTTTGTTGAACGCGTCGTCGCCGGTGGGGTCGGCATGGCCAAAGACGGAGAACGGAGCGCCGGGATGGGATTTCCGGAGGTCCATCAACTCGACGAACTCGCCGCGGGTTTCCGGGAGGACGAACGAGGAGGCGAAGGCGAAGCGGACGTCGTTGAGCTTCCAGCAGGCGACGGGGATCAGTTCCATCCGGAACGTATTCTTGCCTTTTCCGGCAACGGAGGGCGAGACCAGGAGGGGCAGTTCCTCAGGCTCGAAATGAGTTGCGGTTATTCCGCCGGCACTATTACCGGCGCCCGCATTTCCGCCACTATCGGCGCCGGATGGGGGCACTAGTCCAAACCCTTTCAACGAAAGTTTACAACACCGGGGGACGCGGCCGGAGCCGGCGCTCCTCTCATCCGCCGTCAGATGCAGCAGACGGATCTCGGAATCGAGATCGGGATTCGCCCGCCCGCCACGATCGTAATACTCGACAACATCCTCGAGAGTAGCGAGGCTCCCATCGTGCATATAGGGAGCGGTTCGGCTGGCAACAAAATCCAACCAGTTTTGCACCTTGACACCCGATCAAGCTGGGGGGCCCGCAACCACGGAACTCACCCCCACTTACTGGTCGATGGGCTCGATGGCGATACTCGGCTCGTCCTTCAAAGGACCCACGGACTGCCGGCCCTTGTGATCGGGAACCGTGACACGTACTTCGGCCACGTTGTTCGTGTAATCCGACTCCGCAAACTGATGGCACAGCCCCGTATTGGTGTCGAGCGCGCGGCAGGGTTCCCCGGATGCTTGGGCATAAGGTGGATTCACCGTGACGCGAAGAATGTAATCGCCCGGCGGCACCTCTGGTTGACCATCTCCGCCATCGAGCACGAAGTATTGCCCGCCGAGCTTCCATATGTACGTGTCGGCCCATCCCTTGGAAATTCCTTGATTGCCCGGTATGCCGACGGCGCCGCAAGACGTGTAGGTGCGCGGGTTGTTATTGGGTCCCGGGTAGGGATTGTACTTCTCCACGTCGATCATGCAGAACCCGCGCTTGGCGGCACGCCAGACGTAGCCTGTATTCGGATCGATGAGCTGATACAACGCATAGTGCCGGAAGTGGTAGTGCTTGTGGCAATTGGAAAGCTCGAAGAGGCCGTCGTTCACGTGCTGGCTCGGATCCCCGATATTGACATCCGCGAGGCCGATATTGGGAGTGGAAACGGTAAAGCGCAGCAGCATGTGCTCGCCAGGCGTAACTCCGCCCTCTACAACGCTGCAGAATGTCGCCGGTAAATCTTCAACTCGCGTCACCCAGTGCTGCCGCAGCGAACCCTGATCGACGATCAGATCCGGAAGGGGGTCGGACGGCATTGCTGGCGAAGCAAAAAACCACGCACAAACAGAAAGACGTATTACTGCGAACAAGATGGATCTCATGAACGGCGCCTCCGGCCTCACTATAGCATCCGTACTCGCGAGGAATCATCGCTGCTGCGCTTTCGCAGGCCACGAAACCGGACCACGTCCACAGAGCGTGGATGGGATATATTGTGGCTGACGCCGTGGCTGTGCCTGGGGAGATCGCCGCGCGAAGGTCCAGCGGGGATGCGCTCGAGCGTGGTTTCGCTCGAAAAGCTGTGCCGCTAGTGCAGAGTTGCCAGCACAGCCATCGCAATCTATTGGGGAGTAGGGGATCGCGGTGATGTGCAATCCCCTGCCGCCCCGCGACGTCGGCCTTTACTTCACGTTCAGTTTTTGGCGAGCTTCCGCAAGCGGCGAGCTACGCCCGTACTTCGCTTTGTACCATTGCTCCTGCCAGTCATTGGCCGGCCGTACGCGTGCGGGTGCGGGTTCCTCGCGGAACGCCGTATTCGCTCTCTCAGCCCTCTGACGGGCCTCTTCCCGCGGGGAATTGCTGCCGTACTTCGCTCTGTACCATTGGTCGCTCCAAGTGCTGGCCGGCTTGGCAACTTGCGACGGACGCTCCTCGCGGAATGCTTCGCTCGCCCGTTCGGCCTTTTGACGGGCTTCTTCCTTCGGGGAATTACTGCCGAACTTTGCCCGATACCATTCGTCGCTCCAGCCATTGCTGGTCGACGCCACCATGAGACCGTTCGCTCCCATTGCGAGCGCACTGGTGAATAGAATGCTTTTTACAAGCTTTTTCATGACACTTCTCCTTTTCCAAATTCAAATCTCTGTGGACACCAGGGAATAGCCGCGTTGGCCAATTCCCAAGACAGGTCTGCTGGAGAAGAGGGATCTAGATCAGAAGAGAGTGGGTCCGCAGAAATAATGGACACTTTGGACCGGGCGGCGAGCCGTCATCGTTCCAACTGAACTCGAAGCTTGGAAGCGATGCCAACGCCGGACTCGAAACGGCCACCGCCGGACCGAGTTCTTGCAAAAGCGGAACATGGGCGCCTTCATCGGACGCCAAATACGGCGAACTGGTGAGGCAGACGGAATGCGGGCACTTTTCCGGAATGCCTGGGTTCGAGCAAGGCATATCGCCCTGGCTCATCCAACCCATCCATAGCGGACACGCTAGAGCACTCGTCGCCGCCATCCCCACAAGGAGGAGGATCAACAATGCCTTTGCTCCGGCTCTCATTCTGGCTGTTGGACGTACCAGCTCTCGGTTTGGTTTCACGTTTTTCCCGGTTCGGATTCCAGGTCTTCTACAAGGAGATCCTCCTTGGAACGGAAAACAGACGCTTATGACCGTCATTCAATCTTTCGATTTGGCCGCGGATACCGTCACCGATATACTCAACCCGTGCGCTCAGGTATCCCCGCACGTGGTCGATGTTGGAGGGTCGGATGACCCTGCGCCGGGGATTGTGTACGAGTTTGGCTCTCTTCGCGTTTGCTCCGGCGTTCGCCCAAACGCTAGCGCGGGAAGAGGCGCTCGCCGTGTCATCGGCGGTATCGACAGTAACCCCTTCCAGCGCAGGCGCCATCACGGCTCAGGCTGTCGAGCGGTTCGTTGACGAGCGGCTCGCCGTTTGGCAAAAGTGCCTCAGTCTCGACGATTGGAAGATCTCCATCGTCATGGCTCGCCGCAATGCGTTAAAGCCCAACACGCGAGGCCAGATTAAGTGGGATAAGCACAAGAAGAGCGCCGTCATCGCGATTCTCGATGCATTGGACTACGAGTTGCCGGTTCCGGAAATGTTCGCCGACATGGAAGTTACGATAGTCCACGAGCTGGTTCATCTCGAGCTCGCCTCGCTACCGCGCCGCGAAGCAAGCCGGAGCAGCGAGGAACACGCCGTCAACCGAATCACGGAAGCGCTCTTGCGGCTCAATCGCCAGAAGTAGCCTGCCGCCATTTCGGCGATCCCGGCGAGATTCAATCCCCCGACCAACACGGCCTGCTCCGCTTAAACGGGGGAATGGAGAGTGAATACTCTCTGGTGAGTTTTCCCTTCGGTCCGCGCCGACGGTGACAGTTCCAAATACGCCATCCGTGCTCGACGCCAGCAATCCGTTCACGCCATAGGCAAACTGCTATTGCTCCTGCACCTGATTGGTGCTTCTGATCAGGCTCCCATTCGCGTTGTACCTCAGCCGCCCGCCGTCCGCCTTAGGATTGGCGGATCGGAAAGCTTCCGAGGTTACCGCTCTTACTCCGATGGCGTGGAAGCTCCATCGCCAAGACTAACCGCCAGCCGCGCTACCTCGCAAGCCTGGGGATGGTCGAACGCTTACCTTCGAGTGAAGATGTCGGGCGCTTCCGGAGGGTGAAAGAGAGAATCGAAAGCTTACTCTTTTCGTTGGGCTGTCCGAGCTCTTCCGCCGGAGCATTTCAGTAGCGTCGAAGATCGGTGGGAAGCTTTCCCAGCACATGCGCCGAGCTACCCGGGATATTGGTCCATGTCCTGGTCGGCCAGGGAAAGGAACACCCGGCGCAACTTTCCGCCAGCCGGATCGGCATTTATGAGAAGGTCGGACTTTGAACGAACGGTCCAACCGCGTAGGACTAGCGCCGCCGCCAACCCGAGATCTGCGGTTGCAAACCTGATACAGTCGCAGCCACGTTCCACCAGTGCCTGCGCCGTACTCTCGATCTGAAGCGGAACCTTCGAGCCGACATTGCAGAACACATCCGAGACCATGCCAGTATTTGGCAGCCGTGGACCGCATTTTCTAGCCAGGGATAAGCCGTACTCGGTTGTGACCTGGAAATATCCAGCGAAAGGCTGCCGTAAGTAACGCCACTGGCAGTACTCGCGGGAACGAATTACAAAGAAATCAAATCCGGCAAGCGGGGCGATTGAAGCTTGCGCGATGTCTTCCGCGTCAGGGAGCCCAATTTCAAAGGGCGCCACTGCCCGACGTGTATTTCGGGACTCCAGGAACACCATCGAAGCAATCGGCACATGTCCCAGGGCGCTTTTGATATTCCAATTGCGCTCAGACATCCACACGCTCATGAATAATGGCCTGAACGCACTCGCGCGCTGTTGCAGCAACTTGCCAATGCCGCACCCGCGGTGATCGGGAAGAACAAAACTGTCCACCGACCATAAGGCAGCCACTTCCTGTGTTCCGGACCAAACCACCGCGGGCATTGCCCCGACGTGTCCCACTATCCGGCTCGCGCTCCATGCCAGAAAGCTATGTCCGCCGCGCAGCTCATAGCACCAGTGCCATCGTTCCGGGTACTTGAACTCAGGGTTCGGCGCATATGCATTCGCAATAAACTGCCGAAGCGCGAGTTGGACTTCGTCGCCGGCAGGATAGTCAATTCGCTGGAACATGTGGGGATTGGTAGGAGTTTTGAAACTCGCAAGCAAGGCTTTTGAGTTGTATGCCGGTCATCCGACAGTTGTCGACGATCAACTGAGTGAGTGAAATTACTTGATCTCGCCTGGTGTACGCATTTCCGGGTACGAAACCGTCGTGCAGCAAGAGGATGGCGCCCGGGACGAGGCATTTCGGGAACATTGCGGGTACAAGTCGCACATCAAGGGGATTCCAATCGTGGAACAGTGCTGACCAAAGGAAACCGACTGCCTCACTCTCCTCAGACATGTACGGCAGGGCTATGGACCGATCACCGTAGGGCGGTCGAATCAACTTTGTCGACACACCGCACTTGTCAAGTATCCGGTCATGCATCTCCGAAAACCGGGGACAGCAGCCACGCTCATGGACAAGGCCGTGATTACCGATTCCGTGTCCTCGTGCGTCAATCTCTCGTAGACAGCGGACGTGCATGTCGGAGAGCATGGCATATCCGCTTACAAAAAACGTCGCGGCGGCTCCGGCACCCTCCAGGATGTCCAGCAGCGGGAAAGTGACAGATGGATTGGGGCCATCGTCGTATGTCAAATACACGGCCGGGCGCTCAAGTTGCCGGTACCAGCGACCGTCCTCGTTTATATTGTTCGGGAGTACCATACTGAAATGCTCGTTCCAATATCAAACTCACTGCCGCCTCAAGACCTCAACGGGGTCAACCCGTGATGCGCGACGGGCCGGAAGCCACGAAGCGATCAGGCAAATGCCGACAACGAAACCACAGCTCACTCCGACCGTGGGGACGTCGGGCTGTAGGTTCCCAAGGAAGTAGGAAAAGCCCTGGCGCATCAGCTCGGGCAGTGTACTTTGCGAGGATCCGCCTCCGAGGGTGCAGGCGCAGTTTACCTGCTTTTGGAGGTAGTGCGCCATTCCATATGCAGTCGCAGAACCAACAATGGCGCCCATGACGCTGAGAAACATCGCCTGCTTAAAGACCATTCGCCTGATTTCCCCTCCTGAGGCGCCCAGTCCCATTCGGATCCCGAATTCATGAGCTCGCACGGTCACTGATTGAGCCATAATTGCGTAAGCGCCGACCGCCGCGAGCAGAATGGCAAGCACTGCAAACATGGCCATCAGCAACGCGTTAAATCGTCTAGGAGCAAGCGTTCGACCCAGCCACTCTTCTACAGTCTGTACCTGCAAAACCTCTGGATCGCCACTGGCTGACAGTATGGCCGACCGCACCGCAGCCGCAAGTTGAGGAGTCGACTTCGTCTGCGGACGGACCACCATCCGCATTCGCCGGACAGCCGTTTGACTATAGGGAACGTAAAAGGCAGAAGGTCTTGCCTCAGTTACCGTGGTCTCGTGAATGTCAGCGACGATCCCCACTATCTGGCGTGGGACTCGTGGACCCGCTTCATCACTCCCAAATTCGGGCGACTGCAAGGTAATAAACTCCCCAACCGCGTTCCCATTCGGAAAGAAACGACGAGCCAATGTCTCATTTACGATGACTACTCTTGGTGCCTGGTCATGGTCTTGGGAGGTAAACGAACGGCCATGCCTCATCGGGACTGAGAGCACCTGAAAATAGTTTGGCGTAATCGTTCGGAATTGAGCCAAGCCCTCGCCTGTTAGCGGATCGTCAGAACCCGCAACCTTGAACGTATAATTCGTACCTCCGCCCAGCGGCAGAGCATTCACCGCGGACACGGCTTTCACGTCGGGGACAGCCTCGATCAGTGACAAAGTGGTGTCGTAGAAACGCTGCCATTCCTTTGTCTGTGAAGCCTGATTCAAAGGTGCGTCGACCCTTAGAGTCAGGATGTTTCGAATGTCAAAGCCAGGGTCAATCTGCTGCACGCGCCGGAAACTCGACACGGTAAAGCCGGCAGCTATCAGGATAACAATCGAAAGGGCAATCTCCGATACCACCAGAAGCTTACGCATCCGGCGCGCGCCGGCATTCTCCGTATTTCTAGAAGACGCCTCGTTGAGCGCGATACCCGGATATGTCTTCGCGGCCCGAAATGCAGCGGCGCCCGCAAAGACGAGGCCTGTTAGTAGCGCCAGCAGGGCGGCAAACCCGAACACAGTGGCGTCAATCGTCGCTTCCTCCAGGCGCGGGACCATGTTCGCCCCAAGCTTGAGCACAGCACCAAGTACCCAGGACGCAAGCAGAACGCCGACGCCGCATCCGAGAAGCGAGATGAGGATACCTTCAATGACTAACATCCGCAATATAGTTTGCCGGGTTGCGCCGATGGCTAAGCGAATAGCCAATTCCTGGGCACGTTCCGATGTGCGCGCCACAAAAAGATGGGCGACATTGATGCACGCGATCAGCAGCACCAAGCCTGCGGCGACAAACAGCAGCAGCAGAATAGGTGCAGCGAATTCCACAACCGAGTTCTGCATCGGCACCAGGTGCGCCGCCCAGTGGGCATTAGCCCGCGGATGATCCGCCGCTAGACGCGCGGCAATTCCCCCGATGTCAGATTGCGCCTCCTGAAACGATACGCCGCGCCTCAGCCGTCCGACCAGGAGCAGTTCTCGGGCGGAACGCTGATCCTCCCCCAAGCGTGTGTTATCGGTGGGAAGAGGCATCAGCACTTTACATTCGGCGCTCCAGTACGGGAACCGGAAATTCGGCGGCAACACTCCGACTACAGTAATCGGCATCTTATTGACGCGAATCTGCTTGCCCACCGCCTTCGGATCACGATCGAGCATCTGTTCCCAGAATGAATGGCTGACGACGGCCACGGCGTCCTTCCGGACCTGCTCCTCCGGCGTAAACACTCGCCCGAGGACGGGTTTTGCACCGAGAATATCCCACATCTCTGCCGAGATCTCAGCGGTCAAAACTCTATCGGAGTCGCGTTCGGTAGAGGCGCGCACGAAGTTCTGGTTCATCGCGGCAAGGGACTCGATCGTGCGTGACTGTGCTCGCCAATCAAAATAGTTAGGCAGCGAAACGCCCGACACCTGCCCCGTAGTCAAATGCTTTTGGTAGCCCAGTATCAGGCGCTCCGGCTCGGAATAAGGCGGCGGATTGAGCAATACAGCTTTCACAATGCTGAAAATCGCGGTGTTTACGCCGACGCCAAGCGCCAGCGTCAGAACGGCCACCGTCGTGAACGCTGTCCTTCGGAACAAACAACGTAAGACTATCTCCACCTCTCGGTTCAACGTACCCATGTTATTGCCTCATTCGGTTAAAAACGGATTGCTCTGTGTGGCACTCTATAGACAACCGGCTGTCTGCATTAGAGCACGAAATGCTTCTCTGTCGGGAATGACGATCCATCCCCTATCCCGCCGCAGGACGCCCGATCGTTCGAGCCTTCCGAGAATCCTGCTCAAGTGTGCACGGGTCACGCCCAATAGATGAGCTGTATCGCTTGTTGTAATGGGCAGTGCGACCCGTAACTGCGGCCCCACAGCAGTAGTCTTCTCCGCGGCAGCAACCTGCTGAAGCAGCATCAGAAAGCGCTGTTCGCCCGAAAGGGCCTTCAGTGCCGACAGATCCCGCCACTGCTCACAAATCTCAAGGCTCTGTGAAAGGGAGAGCGTGTTTCTAGTCTCACTGTTGGTGTCCAAGGAAGTATGGAAATCCGACGAACTGAACCGTATTAGGCGGCAATCGATAACCACGGTAGCGGTCACTTGGTACGCCGATCCAGTGATTAGCTCGGCCGCCCCCAAGAACGTACCGCTGGAGCGTAGTCCCACGATTGCCTCGGTACCACTGGCCTCAGGGCGGGATAGCTTCACGAGTCCCGACCGAATAAAGAATACATCGTTCGAAGTGTCACCCTGCCGTAACAGCACTGTACCTTTTGGATAGAGCATCGCGGTGGCGCCTGAAAAACATTCATGAGAATCACGACTCTGCGGTATTACTACGGTATGCATTTACCCCTCCTACTAACAACTAACTGGCGAATCCGCGCAGCGCTTCACACAGTGCACTTTAGCGGCCATTAAATCGGCCCGCCAATCCCTTCCGCGAGCGGCTTGAGGTCCACCAATAGGAAACTTGAGATTCGACGATCACAACGGCAGTCGAATCAGCCACCTCTAACGATTGTACTGTCGGCGGAGCGAGAGTCTGCGCAAAAGCCGTGATTGACAATAAGGCATCAATTTTCAATCGGGTAGAAGTAGCGTCCCTGTTGGCATTGCCGCGCCGGTAGGCACCACAACTTAGAAGGGGTTGGACCCTTCGAGCAACCAAATGAGTAACATGCTCCAGACTGCTATAGAGAATTTGTTCCGAGCCCACCGTTTGAGATCGTTCAATTCTCCGGGTGACCCATCCAAAAGCGAGTTGTTCGGTTATGAAATATGACTGTCCGTTTTCGGACACTTTCATAGAAGAAACGGATGCGAGTGCGAGAGACTTCCATAGAATCGGTCGGAGCCTCGCCCGAGGCGAGGCGACAAGTCCTTGGCAGAATGGTAGGCCCACAATGGTAAGCGGAGGTCGGGTCGGCTGGAGCAAGGGGCTAAGTGGTACTGGCGGCGCCTAAACAAGAAGAGAGTACGGCGTGTTGGGCGGTCGCGGCCGAGGTGGCGTGGACGTCACGCCGCGGCCTCGCCCGATACGACAGTCCAATTGATCTAATCCCGACTCGGCATCCACTCCTCGCTAGAACGCGGGATAGAGTCGATTGGACGGCCGTCTGATAGGTGCCTTCATGCCGCCATGGCCGGCATGTGTTGCGGGAGGCTCTCCTATATTGTGCTTTCTCCCCAAATGGTAGCGATCAAAGATTTAGTAAGGGTCATCGCCTGACGATTCTGCTGTCATTGAGGAAGTCATTGTATTCCGCCGCAATCGCCGCCAGGTCCGGATGTTGCGACCGGGCCAGGCTGCGATACGTGTTGATTGCCCTGCGGTAGTGTGCGTCAGCATCTGCAGTACGGTTCGTCAGTCGATACAAACAAGCAAGGTAGTAGGAAGCCAAGGCTTCGGCGGGTTGAAGATCGACGGAAGCATACTTCGCGGTTTCCAGAACGCGCACAAAGCCCTCTTCCGCTTCCCTGTGAGCACCTCGTTTCATCAAAAGCGCGCTCAAGTATACCTCGTATGTCACACGCGAATGAGTCTTTTCCAATGAAGCGATCGCTTGACGCAGAGTTTTCTCTGAGAGCGCATACTGCTGCTCTAATGCCAGCACAATTCCGATCTCTCCGAGCGCGGTAGCAGTGGAGGGATGCGATGTTCCATACGACTCTTCAAACCAGCGGTGCGCCAGGCGCAACAATGGAAGGGCGCGTGCTGAGTGCCTGCGAGATCGGTGCAATATTCCGAGGTATAACGCCGACGTTGCAGTCTGTAGGCGATCGGAAGCGGCAAGGCCAATTCGATAGTTGTCCTGCAGCAATGTTTCGGCCTTATCTAATTGGCCTAGCGCGGTCAAAAGAAATCCGAGCTCGTTCCGTGCCGCCATGATATTGGAATTTGACTGCGGATAGGCATCTTGCCAATACGGCAGGCACTGGCGAAACATTTGTTCGGCCTCTTCGAATCTCCGCGTCTGAAAACTTTCATTCGATGCATTTATGACTTCCTGTGGCATGCACTGCGAAGCTTCGGCAGCAGTCAACTGGGGTGCCGCGCTATAAATGAATCCTGGCAGCAGGACAACGGCTATGAAAGATGAAATAGTGATTTGCATGGCTTGCGCTCGGTACCTTCGCAACCAACTGTTGCAAGTCTCATTCCAAATGAGTGAGATGAAATCTGCCATTTTCTTCGTACTTTGTATAATAGTGAGTCAGGAGGCCAGAGGGCCATGCTTCGATTTTGGGACACGAGTGTTCGCCTACGGTCGCCTGTATCCATATTTACTTCGAGCTCTCCGTAGGCGTTCCTACCGGCCGGCAAGGAGTAGAGTAGAAGCGAGGTCCCTGCGATTGGGCACCGGGCAGGAACGGATGCTCTATGTGGAGATGGAAAGTACACCGGGAACGACGTGCGTCAGGTATTCGCGAAATAGTTGGAGGAGGAAACGTGAGTGTCCTTGAGAATGTCCAGCCGCCCAACGAAACGCTGCAATCTTGAGGCCGCGGCGCACGTCATGAGCAAGATGCCGCTGGTCCGGTTCGAGAAGACCTGGCATTGACGCAAGGGTAGATTCGAATCGCCGCCAGCAGCCTCGGGGCGCCTATTTCGGCATACAAACCTCCGATGTCTTCCGCCCGTCTCCATAGCCGCTTCGACACGGATACCAAATGAGCGTGTGAGCACTCTATTCGCGAAGCGGGCCGATACTTTGTCGACTTCGTACATGGAAGTTGACAACCGCCGGACAGCGCTAGAGCCGAGATATCCTCCGGCTCAATCGTGTACCGAACTGTCAATCTTCCCCATTACGAACAACCGTAGAGATTCGCCATTTTCGCGCTCGGCGGCCCCTCGGCGACCGGCCTGATCACCCGTGCAGTCTGCATTGAGTAGCGCGCTCGACTCTTCAAGCGGCGGTGCCAGTTACCGGTCACACTGTGTGTAATTCATACCCACAGAGAACATAACGGGCCACCATTCGAGTAGATCTCCAAAGCTTCTTATTAGCTCTCTGACTCGACCGAGTATTTCGATGCCGCTCTCGCGGTTCGAGAAATCAATGGGACAAATGTACGTATCGCTCGATAAAGCAGCCCGCAACGTCTCTGTATACTCCGCGATGTCATTGACCCAGTAATCCGGAATATCTACCGCCGACTGCAGCAGCCATTGATACTGCGTGAGCGCCCGGCCAGCTTGACGATAGTGCTCCAACCGTATACGTGCCGCGAAACTGTGGATTTCGAGCTCCGCAATGGTTTTGAGCTGATACCCCAAGCTTCGCATGCGACTTGGGACATCGGCGGAGGGGAGATTGACAAGGCATGCTGCTACGATCTCGGTTACTACGTCACAGAGTCGAACGCTCGCTGCATCTTTTTGCAGGATTCGATCAGGATAGCTGCGACTTTCCGGCGGAGCATGGAGGAGCATGTGAGGCACGTGTCCAAGCAACGAGTGCGATGCTATATGGCGAATCATATATCCAAACACGCCGTCCGACGCTCGGCCAGCGGGAAGGAATGGCGGAACCACGCTACGCAAATCGAAGCCCATGCAAGCAGCTATGCATAGAGAGCCAGAAGTGATTGTTGATCGATCCACGACCCTCACTCCTTCCCGGCTAGTGAATGCGCTTCTATAACCGGCCGCGTCCTTCACCAAGCGTTCACGAGATGCCCCTTGCAGGGTCAGCCAGCGGGGAAAAGTAAGTGCATTATCACCCGACAGCCCCGACACCGTGACGAGGACCCGAGCGTGCTCAGCATTCAGTGCGAGAGCGACGATATCCGCGCTGTCGTCCCACTGGATGCTACTGTTCTCAGCGATGCATGCGGCCAACCGTTTGCCGAGCAACTCTTCGTGGATCGAAAGTATATCGCGTTCCTCGAACCGCAGTCCCTCAATCGCTTGGTCTCTTGTTGGATAGAACCAATATTCGCAGGGGTCATGTTCACTTGACAGCCGAAGTCCCGGCTTCCGCTCCGGAGCGGTGGCGACCCGACAGGGAACATCGTCGTCAACGCTGAGTGCGACTTCGCCCGCGGTATGCAACAGGAACGCGTTGCGATTAGCGCCCCAAGTACCGCCGGCGGCGGCATCACCGAATAGGGCAAATCGGACAATCGCCTCGGGAACGCCGCCCTCGCCTACCAGGCGCTGGAGAAGCTTATTCTTCTCTTCGACTCCGACGTATTGCGTGGGAATGCCATGTTTCTGCTGGATCTCCTCGACAGCGCGACGATACTGCGCCCGTGTGGCAACGTCGCGGGAGTCATCAAAGACAGCCATCCTAGCCTCACGGCCAAAGCGGCGAATGTTTTCTCCATACGTTTCCGCGGTACGGCGGAAGCATTCGACGCGGTCTCGGGTCACGAAATTGATAGAACGGATTGGGGCGCCTGCCTCAGGGTGTTCGGTGACGGCCTTCCTCGCCAACGACACGATTTCGGCCTCCGAAACCAGAATGCCGTCGAGGATTAGCCCACTGACGATACCAACCGCGTCCTGCCCTTCGCCGGCAGAAGTTCCCGAGCGAGCCAGCCGCAAGGCATGCTGTTCGATCGAGTCAAATTTACAACAGGTTGCAAGCGCGCGCGCCAGGCGCGTGGAGACCACCTTCCTCGCCCCGGTGTGCCTCCGCACCAACAGTTCCTTGCTGTCCCCTACAGGTAACCGCTCAATGTCGGCCATGCAGTATCTGCTCATAGTTCCCGCCTAAGTACATTTTCGATAATCGATTTTCATCAATGACTACAGATCGACAATTGGGTTATGCGCTCGCTGCCCGGCATCGTGCTACAGAAACCATCGTGGGCCACCACGCCAATAAATCGCCGAATTCCGCCAATCGCTTTCGCAATACCTCAAACGATTCTTCCGGACACCCAGCATCAGCAACTACCAGGGAATTATGCGAGCCAAGTGAGTTCCTATGTAGCTGCAAGTATTTCTGCAGATCTCCTTTCCAATGATCGCCCGCATCGGATGAGACCTGCATCATATACTCCAGAGAGAGAAGTGTCTCGCTAACCTGCCGGTAGTACCCGGCCCGGACCAGTGCTTCAAAGGAGCGACTATTCAAGGAGGCCGCGCACGATAGAGCATCAGCTATTAGCCGCAGCCCTGAATACACGTCTGAATTGCCGGGTGCACAACCTATGATGAGTGTCTTCAGAACGTCCGATATACGAATCCGGCCAGGATCACGCCACATTTCCTCGGGCTCCAAGCGTCTCGAACCAGGCGGCAAGTGCGGAAGGATCCATGGAAGGTGACCAAGGCTTCCTCCGGCGGTTGCTGCGCGTAGAGTAAATCCAAACACACCGTCCGATCCGCGACCGACGGGCATGAAAGGCGGCAGTACTTGTCTGTTGTCGACCCCTAGACACCCGGCACTGCATGTTCTTCCGCTGGAGATGGTGCTAAAACCCACCGCCCCCTCCGTGCCAACATAGCTGAGACAGTTCCGGCCAGCCTAATTAAAGAGCAGGGCGGGAAAGAGAACCGGAATGAACAAGCAGCAGGCGAATGGATCGACCACGGCGTGGGGAGCCGCGGAACGCAGCGATGGCGAGCGA
>JACPNQ010000008.1 GCA_016185425.1 Acidobacteriota bacterium
AGGATCTGCACGGCCGTCAACGGAAGAAACGGCAACGCCAGCGACGCCAGCGCCATGCTCACCATGTTGCCCAGATTGGCGCTCGTCGTGGTGAGCACGTACTTGAGCGTGTTGGCGAAGGTCTTCCGCCCTTCCTCGATGCCGCGCCGGATGACGTCGAGATGCCGCTCCAGCAGCACGAAGTCGGCCGCTTCCTTGGCGACGGTGAGTTCGCGTTCGACCTGCTTCACCTGCGTGATGTCGGTGAGGACATACGCGAGGAATCGGGTAGGAGGGGGAAGTACTTCCCCCGTCCTCCCACACCACCGGACGTACTCATCGTATCCGGCGGTTTCTGTTCTTGTTGATACCGGTCGTACCGCTGGCTGAAGCCATCAGTTCGTCCGGCAAGGCTCGTGCTTGGTCCAACGCCGCAGACGCTTGGGACTCCTCGCACCCGCCAGCTTCGGTCCCGCCGTCGCCAGTTGAGCCGGGGCGCAACTCCTCCGTCTGCTCCCCAAAGAGGAGCGGCTGGTAGTAGCTGCCTTGCTGTCGCTTCACGTCCATCGAGTCGTTCCAGACGGTTGCTTGCAAGAACAGATTCAGCCCTTCATCCGCTCTTACGAGGCATGGTTGGACCTCCCCTCGCGGTAACGAGGACGAACGAACTACTACGGCCTCTGCTGACTTCTCTCGTCTTATCCCACGACGTTGCCGCCGCAGTAGTACGGAATCGTCCGCACAAAACGAGAGAGCTCCCAGGGTAAGTTGCGTATCCTTCACTCGGGCTTCGCCGGATTTACCCTCGTCGCCTACGGAATGGCTATCAGGCGTCCCCGTCCATTGCCGGGTTACCCGACGACGCGGGCCTTGTATCCGATTTCTGTTCGTCGAATCCGAGTTGGGGGCATCGGCTTCCTTCAGATTCCGCCTCACGACGGACACCCTTGCCTAGCCTTGCGGTTCGGGCCATCACCGCCCGCAGAGGATTTGCACCTCCTGAGACACAACATGCCTGGCGCACAAACCAATCCGACAAGTTAAATAAACTTGTCGCCACGAAAGGCAAGCTGCGGCCCGACTTCACATCGCCTGCCGTGCGAGATTCCAGTCAATCATGCTGATTTTATTCGCAGATCGGCAGCCACTGTCTTATTTGGGTCG
>JACPNQ010000042.1 GCA_016185425.1 Acidobacteriota bacterium
CTGCATGAGGCCATTCTCGAGGAGATCCTCGAAGAGCGTGTCGTCTCCAGCAGAAACCGGATCAACTTCCGAGGCGTGAAGCGGAAGATGAGCAACTACAACCTGCGGCCACGCAAGCGCCAGCCGACGCGCCGCCTCGAAGTCTCGAAGCGGATAAGGATCGTTAAGTGAGCAGTATTGGGGCTAGGTGGTCTATTTGCGGCGTTGGCGTTCAGTTTTGTCGATTCGATTCATGGCCGTATCACCACGAAAACCGCGCCGGTGTTCGGTCGAGGAAACATTGATTTGCCCGGTCGGTCTACGCCCTAAGCGGCCTGCAGATGTGCGGCTAAGCGCTACGTAGTCTGCGGATCAGGACCGACGGCGCTGCCGCTTTGCCGGCTGGCCGCCCGTCCGACGCTCACCTGCCGGGATCGCTTTTCCTAGGAGGTGGCGAGCTTTCTTAAGGCGTACTTGCAATTCACTCGCCTTCGGCAAGGCCAGTTGGTACTCACGAGCAAGGATCTTTTTGCCCAGGTTGCCTAATGCGTAGTGCGCCACGGCTCCGTCTCTCTCCGAGCAGAGAATCAGTCCGACAGGAGGATTTTCGCCGGCGTGTGTCCAGTTCTCGTGGGCGTAGTTCAGGTATAGATTCATCTGCCCGGCATCGGCGTGCGTGAACTTGCCGATTTTGAGATCGACTATTACCAGACATCGCAAACGACGATGGAAGAGGAGGAGGTCGATACGATACCACTCGTCCCCGACTCGCAGTCTCTTCTGCCGTGCGACGAAGGTGAAGTCGGTTCCAAGTTCGAGAAGGAATTGCTCGAGTTCGCGGATTAGCGCGTCTTCGAGTTCGTTTTCTGAATACTCGTCTTTGAGGCCCAGGAATTCAAGGACGAATGGATCGCGAATGATCTCGTTGGCACTGGCTTCTTCCCCGCGGCGCGATTGTGATCTTCCTCTCGTGCGCTGATAGGCCAAAGTGGAAATCTGCCTGTCCAACTGTCTGACGGACCAGCCACCGCGTACAGCTTCGCATTCATAGTACGCACGAGCGTTGCGGTCGCGAATGGATAGCAGCCGCACGTAGTGCGACCAAGGAAGAGGAAACGATGGGAAATGGCCGGGCTTGAATTCCGCAGACACTGTCTGCGGAATTGGGAGTGTGGACGAGTTTCGTGGAAAGTGAGATTCCGCAGACACTGTCTGCGGAATTGGCCACGTGGTGAAGAAGAGCCTCATCTGTTCGAGGTTGCGCATTGAGAAACCTCTGCCAAACCGCTTAGTAAGCGCAATGGAGAGTCGTGCGATAAGTTCCTCGCCATAGTCGGCGCGGCGGGAGCCACCTTGTTCGTGCTCGACGATTTGGCGACCGATTAACCAGTAGGTGGCTGTGATCGTGTGGTTGACCGCTCTGCCAGCGGCTGTGCGCCCGGTTTCGACAAGACCGATGACTTCGTTGAGAAGGCGCATGTAGGATTTTTGTTCCAGGTTCTTCGCGGTCCTGATGGCCGCTCGGGTTACCGGCATTGAGTTATTTTACCGAGGACGAGCCGAAGGTCAGAGGAAGGTTACTCCGATTTGGCCGGCTACCCTCCGAACGTACGTCGCCGCTTCGAGGTATTCGTTGGCCGATCGGAGGTGTTCGAGCATCAAAGGCGCGTCGATGGAAGTGAGGCAGTTGAGGTACGGCTTGTAGTCGAGCTCGCCGCACCCAGGGATGACTTCGACGAAGTGAACATTCATTTCCGGCGTCCACGCGAGATCCTTGGCATGGCAGGAGACGATCCAGCGGCCGAGTTTGGTGAATAGTTCATTGGTGACCGCGGCGTTGTTATAAAACTTCTCGGGACTATTGACCGCATTGCAGACATCAATGTGCGCCGCGAAGCCGGGCCGTTGAATGGCTTGGATGAGTTGGAGGTAGCGGTCCGCGGTTTCGGGCGTGCACCAGCCCAGGATCTCCAGGGTGAACTTGGTGCGGGCAGGTTTGACGGCATCGATGACTTTTCGGCAGTTTTCGACCGTTGCGTCGAAGTATGCCTTGCTGAAGTTGTCCTTGTGCGGGCCGTACCAGACAGTGGGATTAAAGCTTCCGGCGATGTCGGCGCAGCAGCGGGCGCCAACGACTTCGGCGAGAGCGAGGCGTGTGGTGACGTAGTCGATACTTTCCTTGCGCTTGGCGGTATCCGGGTCGAGCATGTTTTTCCATGCCCCAACCTCGGCGATAATCACGTTTTCGGCCTGAAACGGGTCGACGATGGCTTTGCACCGAGCGACGTCTTTAACGTCCGCGCTCGGGCAGTATGCGGCGGCGTAGCCGAGGCGGCGATGCTCACTGGCAAGCTCGTGGGAGTCATCGGACTTGAGGAGAATCGGCCCGCCCAGACGGACTGGGCGCTGGCTGGTCGATGCGGCGAGCGCCGCGGGCGTAGCGAGGAGCTGCCGGCGGGAAAGCGACAATTGGGTGAGAGTTTATACTAAGATTGCGCGTGAAGATGGGCACGACGGGTCCAACCCGGTTGTCCGTACCGCGCCGCTTGTGGGCGGCGTGGCTGCTTTTTCTTTTCGTCGCGGGACAGGGCGTGCCGGTATTTGCGTTGGCCGCCACGGACCGCATGACCGGAATGGCCTGCTGCATGCGTGGCGGGGATTCGTGTTGCCGGCGTAAGCCGATGCATACGGCGCCGTCGCTTCAGGCGGGACATGCATGCGGGCTGGCGTGTCCCGGCATCCCAATGGTTTCCTTTAGCGGCGGCCCCGCTATCCCTTTAGCGCCCGTATCGGTAGTCCATATTCCCGCGAAGGGGTCATCACCGGCTGTGCTCGCGGACCGGCAGCGACTGCCGGCCAGCGTCAGTTTGTTGCGCTTCCAGCGCCCGCCTCCTTATCAAGCGTAATCGCTGCCTTTGCCGATTATTTGCGATAGGAGAGATTGTATGTTTCGTATTGGATTAACACTTGCCGCGTGCGCGGCGGTACTGGCGGCTGCTAATAGCAAGGGCGGCCCGGAAGCGTTTAAGGTATCGTTCGAGCCTGAGATACAGTCGCTCGGAACGGGGAAAAGCCCGAAGTTTTTCGCTAGGCGCGCGCACGGACTGATGATGATAAAAAGCGTACCGGCTCAAGGTGGTGGAGCGGATCTGGTGTTTCAATCTTCCGCCGATCTGGGCGAGAGTTTCGTCGAGACCATGCGTGTCAACAACGTGGCGGGTGAGGTAAATGATCATGGAGAGAATTCGGCACAGTTGCTGACGTCGCCGGATGAGTCGACGTTGTATGCGGTGTGGAACGGCAGGGATCCGAAGAATCTGGAGGGGGGCGGCATCCGGTTTTCCCGGGCTAGCTCGATGCGGACGGTTTGGAGCCCGGCGGTTACGGTGAATGACGATATGAAGCCCGCGTCACATGGATTTCAAACGGCCGCTGTGGCGCCCGATGGGACGATTTATATCGCATGGCTTGATGGACGCGATGGGCGCGCGACCACCGAGGGCGCCACCGGCGGAACAACATCGATTTATATGGCTAAGTCGACCGATGGAGGGAAGACTTGGTCGAAGAATGTGCGGGTGGGGACGAATGTGTGTCCTTGCTGCCGGGTTACCTGGGGCTTCGTGAACGGGAAGGTTGTTTTGGGCTGGCGGTATGTTGAAGCGGGGGACATTCGCGACATCTATGTCGCCACTAGCGAGGATAACGGCGAGACGTGGGGGAAGGCGGCGCCGGTATTTAAGGATGGCTGGAAGATCAAGGGCTGCCCGCACGTTGGGCCGGCGATGGCGGTAATGAACGGAAAGCTCTATGTGACTTGGTTTACGGAAGGGGCTAACGATCCGGCCATCTATATGGCTGTCTCGAGCGACGGCGGGAAGACGTTCGCGGCGCGCACAAAATTGTCGGGCGGGACCACCGACCCGACCCATCCGCAGATTGTTGTGAATGACGACCGGCTGGCGGTAGTGTTCCAGGCGCGGGATGCGAAGGTGAAAGGCGGATGGGGGAAGACGGGAGTTTACTATCGGGAGATTCATGCCGACGGGGCGATGAGCCCGCTGGTGCGGGCCGGCGAAGCGAAGGGAACTCTGACGTATCCGACGGCGCAATTGGGGTTGTCGGGGCGCATATTCATTGGCTGGACGGAGACCGTGGAAGGCGAGTCCAGGGCCACGTTACTGCGGGGACGGGTGGAGAAGTAGGCGATGTCGATCCGTTCGGAGGCCGAGCTCGAGAAAATGCAGATCATCGGGCGGATCGTGCGAGCGACGCTTGATGCGATGACGGCCGCGGTCCAACCGGGTGTAACGACGTCTGAGCTTGATGGCATCGCTCTGGCGACGCTGACGCGGCATGGAGCGGAGTCGTCACCACCGAAAGCTTATGGGTTCCCGGGAACGGCGTGTATTAGTGTCAACGATGAGGCGATCCATGGAATACCCGGATGCCGCGTGCTGGCCGAGGGGGATTTGGTGAAGCTCGATGTCACAGCGGAAAAGGACGGGTTTGTCGCCGACGCCGCGGTGACGGTGCGAGCGGGCAACGTTTCCGTTGAGGCGGAAGCGCTGGCCCGGTGCGCCGAGAGCGCCTTCCGGATGGGGATGCGCGCGGCTCAGGTTGGCAGCAGGGTCTATGAAATCGGCCGGGCGGTGGAACGAGAGGTGTACCGGTGCGGGTTTAGCGTACTGAAGGACTTTTGCGGGCACGGCGTGGGCCGCGCTATCCACGAGGAGCCGACGATTCCCAATCATTTCGATCCGCGTTACCGGACGAAGCTGACCGAAGGTCTCGTCATCACCGTTGAGCCGATTATTTCGGCGGGAAACGGGAGAGCGGAGCGGGGCTCCGATCGTTGGACGATCCGGACAGCGGACGGAAGTATGGCGGCGCATCATGAGCATACGATGGTGATTACTCGAACCGGCCCGCAGTTATTAACGGCGGCCTAGGCAAAAAACATTTTCACCTCTTTTTGTTTTTGGTAATCTGATCGCGGAGGGTTCCCCTTTGCGACTGGCCCTGTTGGCGACAATTTCCCTGGCGGCCGCGGCGCAGACTGCGCCGTTGACGCTTCCCACCTATGACATGTTCCGGTACGCCACGGTGAACCGGCAGTTCAGCTACCGGTTTGCGCCGAGTGGGGGATTCGCGCCATATGCGTTTTCGGTGGAAGAAGGTTCCACGCTGCCACCGGGGCTGAAGCTGGACGCGACGACCGGCGAGCTTTCCGGCACCGTGCCGCAGACGGGCGAGTTTCGCCATGTCGTCTGCATAAATGACGCGTCGCGAGCGCAGATCTGCGTGCCTTTTCTGGTGATTGCGGTGGCAAACGACGGGGAAACCTACACAGAACTGCTACCGGCGCGCGTGAATACGGAGTACCAGAACATTGTGGCCGGCCAAGCGGAATTCCGGGAAATCGACTACACGCCGGCGTCGGGGAAGATTCCCGACGGAATGGTGTTGGAGGTGACAGGGAGGATTTACGGCATTCCGCGGCCCCCGGGCGGGGCGTGGGCGTTCAAAGTCCAAGGGAGGAACCTGGATGGCGATCGCATAGTGAAACCATACCTGCTCCGCGTGCTTGGCCCGATCGCTGCGACGACAGTGATGCCGAGCGGCTTTAATGGGACCGAGTATTCTTCGCAGTTAACCGTGTTGGGCGACGCTCCGCCCCATGTTTGGTCGGTGCGCCGCGGGCCGCTGCCTCCGGGATTCACGCTGAGCGACGATGGACGCCTTAGCGGGGTTTGTAATCAGGCGGCGAAGTATGTGTTCAGTCTGCGAGTAACGGATTCTACGCTCGCGAGTCACGACCGCGAAATGGCGCTGACCATCGAGTTCAAGCTGCCGCCACTATCGATCTCGACGGCGACGCTTCCAGCCGCCGCAGTGGGTGTCGCCTACCGGCAGCAGGTTAACCTTTCGGGAGGAAGAGAGCCGTACCGCTGGGCTGTTTTGGGTACATTGCCGCCGGGCCTGACGTTGAGTCAGACGGGCTTGGTGAGTGGAACGCCCACATCGGCCGGCTCTTACACGTTTACGGTGCAGGCGAGCGATGTATCGGGTGGGAGCATCCTGAAGACATACACGATTGTAGTTGGCAATCTCAAGTATACGGGCCCGTCCACTATTTCTCTGTTCGCACAGGAGCCAGCAAAAGTTACGTTGACGGCCGAGGGCGGGACCGCGCCGTATAAGTGGACCGTTGCGTCAGGGACTCTGCCCGCCGGTGTCTCGCTGTCGGATGCAGGTGTTTTGTCGGGCACGCCGTCAGGTGGGACGGGGAATGTTTCCGCCACCTTGCGCGTGACCGATGCAAGCGCGCGGGCGCTGGACATACTGATAACAATTAGCGTCGGTCCGGCGCGGCCGGCAATCAGCACGAACGGAATCGTGAACGGCGCATCATTTGGAGGTGGAACCGGAATCGCTCCGGGAGAGATTATCACCATCTTCGGCGTGCGGATGGGTCCGGCGACGATCGCACCGTTCATTCTGGACTCGACCGGGAGAGTGCCGGTCGTACTGGCCGGGACCAGAGTATTGTTTAATGGGCAGCCCGCACCGCTGCTATATGTGAGCGCCGGACAGATCGGGACAATTGTGCCGTACACGATTGGCGGACGGACGTCAGTGGATGTGGTGGTGGACGCGGCGGGTGTGCGGTCCGAGCCGGTAACGATGTCACTCGCAGCTTCGGCACCGGGTCTATTTACAGTGGAGGCTTCCGGGAGAGGCCAGGCGGCGGCGTTGAATCAGGACGGATCGTTGAACGGGCCGTCGAGGCCGATTCGCGCCGGTGACGTGGTGGTGCTATTCGGAACCGGAGACGGACAGACGATACCCGCTGGGCTGGACGGCACGATAACAGGTCCGGATCCCGGGCGAACCGTTCTGGCTGTGAAGGTGACGATTGGCGGAAAGGAGGGCACGGTGCTCTATTCGGGTGGAGCGCCTGGATTAGTGGCCGGCGTTACCCAGATAAACGTCCGGGTGCCGGTGGATGTCGCGGCCGGGGATGCAGTTCCAGTGGCGCTGCAGATAGGGACGGAGACCTCATCAGGGGCTACACTGGCGGTTCGTTAAACAATGTGCTAATCTGAAATCCTACCCGCGAGTGGTGTGTGCGGACGGCGAGAGTTGACACTCGTCTGCCAATTCGCTAGACTCAGAGGGTTTGTAGTGCCGTAGTGCAGAGAGTTGTTCCTTCAGCTTCTGACTACCGCCGCACGTTTCCAAGGGTGCAATGCCTGAGGTTGTTGCGGCCCGGTTAGAGGTCAGTCCCGCTACCCGCAAGGACAATTAGCGCCTGAGTGGATATGGACTGTTTCCGAAGATCTACTTCCTAGCACAATTCCAAAGTGCAAGATTCGCGGTTCAGGGCTTAGTGCTTCTGAACAAGAATCTCCCGATCCTGTGGCTGTAATCCGATGGCGCCCGCCGGGTGATTGCTTTGCCGAGAGGGTCATACCGAACCGAATTCCAAATTTTTGTTGTTACCGCAAGGAGAAGGTATCAGTGCCTACCTTTAACCAGCTCGTGCGCTTGGGCCGCAAACCCACGCGATATAAGACGGCGAGCCCCGCGCTGCAGGCGTGTCCCCAGAAGCGGGGCGTTTGCACGCGCGTCTACACCACCACACCGAAGAAGCCGAATTCGGCATTGCGGAAAGTGGCGCGTGTCCGTCTGACCAACGGAATCGAAGTGACGACGTATATTCCGGGCGAAGGCCACAACCTGCAGGAGCACTCGATTGTGCTGATCCGCGGCGGCCGTGTGAAGGACTTGCCGGGTGTGCGCTATCACGTTGTCCGCGGAACGCTCGACGCCGGCGGCGTCGCGAACCGCAAGCAGAGCCGCTCCAAGTACGGCGCAAAGCGCCCGAAGCAAAAGGCGTAAGGGATTAGGATATGCCGCGTAGAAGAAGAGCAGAAGTTCGCGAAGTAGCCCCGGATCCGATTTTCGGATCGACGCTGGTTGAGAAGTTTGTCAACTCGCTGATGTGGGAAGGCCGGAAGGCTGTGGCGCAACGCGTGTTTTACGCCGCCATGAACAAAGTCGGCGAAAAGAGCGGCGGGGAAGAATCGCTGAAGGTGTTTAAGAAAGCAGTTGAGAACTGCAAGCCGATGCTGGAAGTGAAGACGCGGCGCGTTGGCGGCGCGAACTACCAGGTCCCCGTCGAGGTTCCGCAGAACCGCCGCACATCGCTGGCGTTCCGATGGATCATTGGCAACGCCCGGTCGCGCCCCGAAAAGGGCATGCCCGACAAGCTGGCGAACGAGCTGCTTGACGCCGCGAATCTCCGCGGCGGCGCGATTAAGAAGAAAGACGACGTCCACCGTATGGCGGAGGCCAACAAGGCCTTTGCTCACTATCGCTGGTAGGGAGAACCCAACAAGCTTTTTATGGCTCGCACTGTACCACTTGAGCGAATGCGCAATATCGGCATCATGGCCCACATTGATGCCGGTAAGACCACGACAACCGAACGTATTCTGTACTACACCGGGCGAACGTACAAGATTGGCGAAGTCCATGAGGGTACGGCGACGATGGACTGGATGGAGCAGGAGCAGGAGCGCGGCATCACGATTACATCGGCTGCCACGAGCTGCGAATGGCGCGACATCGCGATTAACATCATCGACACTCCCGGCCACGTAGACTTTACAGCCGAAGTGGAGCGTTCTCTGCGTGTTTTGGATGGCGCGGTAGCCGTGTTCGACGCAGTGGCCGGTGTACAGCCTCAGTCAGAGACGGTGTGGCGCCAGGCCGATAAGTACGGCGTTCCGCGCATCTGCTTTATCAATAAGATGGACCGCATGGGCGCGGACTTCTTCCACTCGGTGGAAACCATTGTCGACCGCCTGAAGGCGAAGCCGGTACCGATTCAGATTCCGGTCGGGGCGGAAGATAAGTTTGCCGGTGTTGTGAACCTGGTGACGATGAAGGCGCGTATTTGGCGCGACGAATCGCTGGGCGCGAAATACGACGATGTCGACATTCCGGCCGATCTGGTTGAGCAGGCAAAAGAGTACCGCGGCCATCTCGTCGAAGCCGTTTCCGAGTTCGACGATGAGTTGATGAGCAAGTATCTGGAAGGCGAAGAGCTGACTGAGAAGGAAATCATGCGCGGCATCCGCAAGGCGACGCTGGCGCAGCAGATTTTCCCGGTCATTTGCGGCTCTTCCTTCAAGAACAAGGGCGTTCAGGACATGCTGGATGCGGTAGTGGATTATCTGCCGTCTCCGCTCGACATCCCTCCCGTTAAGGGCGTTAATCCGGAAACCACTGAAGAAGTGACTCGTCCGGCGGAAGACAGCGCGCCGTTCTCGGGCCTCGTGTTCAAGATCATGACCGATCCGTTCGTGGGTCAGTTGTGTTTCGTCCGGGTCTACTCGGGCAAGCTGACAACCGGATTGAGCGCGTATAACGCGGGCAAACGCAAGAGTGAGCGCATCGGCCGTATCGTGAAGATGCACGCCAACAAGCGCGAAGAAATTCAGGAAGTTCTGGCGGGCGATATTTGCGCCTGCGTCGGCCTGAAGACCGTGCAGACGGGCGACACGATTTGCGACGAAAGGCATCCGGTGATCCTCGAGTCGATCGACTTCCCGGCGCCTGTGATTCAGTTGGCGATCGAGCCGAAATCGAAGGCAGACCAGGAAAAGCTGGGCGTGGCGATTGCGAAGCTGGTTAACGAAGATCCGACGTTGCGCGTGAACACCGACCAGGAAACGGGCCAGACGATTTTGGCTGGAATGGGCGAGTTGCACCTGGAAATCATTGTCGACCGCATGAAGCGTGAGTTTGGCGTGGAAGCGAATGTCGGCAAGCCGCAGGTGGCGTACCGCGAAACAATCCGTGTGAAGGCCGACGGCGAAGGCCGGCACGTGCGGCAGTCGGGCGGTAAGGGGCAGTACGGCCACTGCAAGATCCGGATTGAGCCGCTCGAAGAAGGCAAGGGCTTCGAGTTCGAGAACAAGGTTGTTGGCGGTTCGATTCCGAAGGAATACGTTCCGGCGATCGAAAAGGGCATTGTCGAGCGGTTGGAGGGCGGTCTGATTGCCGGCTTCCCGATGTCGGACCTGAAGGTTCAAGTTTACGAAGGTACTTACCACGACGTTGACTCGTCGGAAATGGCGTTCAAGATTGCGGGCTCGCTGGCGATTCAGGACGCAGTGAAGCGTGCGAAGCCTGTGCTGCTGGAGCCGATTATGTCGGTGGAAGTCGTTGTGCCGGACGAATACATGGGCCCGGTGAACGGTGACCTGATTTCGCGGCGTGGCCGGTTGGAAGGCATGGAAATGCGGGGCTCGACGCAGGTAATCAAGTCGATGGTTCCTCTCAGCGAGATGTTCGGATACGCGACCGAATTGCGCAGCCGTACGCAGGGCCGCGCGGCGTTCACGATGCATTTCGGCCGTTACGAAGAAGTGCCGGCGAACTTGGCAACCGAGATCATCAGCAAGGCCCAGGGCAAGGTGACCACCTAGTCCGCTGTTCTCATAGAGTTTCAACAGGAGAATCCAAACCATGGCGAAAGAGAAATTTGACCGTTCCAAACCGCACGTCAACATTGGCACGATTGGCCACATTGACCACGGGAAGACGACGCTGACGGCGGCGATCACCAAGACGTTGGCGAAGCACAATCCGAAGAACCAGTTCCGGAGCTTTGACTCGATC
>JACPNQ010000033.1 GCA_016185425.1 Acidobacteriota bacterium
GCTATCCTTTTTCTTGTCTGTAACCATTTGGGTGACCTCCTTGGGGTCGGTTTTGCGCAGGCGTAACTGCCCAATTCTCTGTTTTACCCCAATGTTCATGGGGTCCCCAAATGGTTCGCTATGCTTCCGCTCTCAGACGTGCACCCGCCAAGGCGCATAGCTCAGGTGGAACCGAACAGATCGCTGGCTACTGAAGAGATCTTGATATTACCCGACTCGCAGATATCGCCGATCCTGTTCTTGATCCGGTTCAGGTCCTGCAGCCAGTGCACGCGCAACCGCGTCAACTCCCGGGTCTCCCGCAACGCCTGCGGCGGTACAAAGCTTCCCTTCAGATCTTCTCGCTCCAGACGCGTTGCCAGCCATTGGGCGTCCTTGCGATCTGTCTTCTGCCCGGCCAACCCCTTCACGTGTGCCGGATTAAGCAGCAGCATGCGCGGCACTGCCCCCTCCAACACATTCCATACCGGCCGCCAATACTGCCCCGTCGATTCCATCGCCAGCTCGGTCACATGGCACTGCATCAGCCACGTCCGCAACCGGCGCAGATCCTTTGTGAACGTCCGGAACGTCTCTTCCCGCACCGGCATCTCTGGCCGACCTATCGGTGGCCGGATACACACCGACAGGCTCTTCTTGTGCACATCGATTCCACAACACCGTCGATACGCATTCTCCATCTGGCTTCCTTTCGGCCGCAGACGATTAGGATGCTGGAAACAACTGTCAATCCTACCCGTGCTCTTCCGCCATCCCGACGGAGGCTACAATCGCCACTCCCAAAGCGCATCCCTAGCCAGATTCACAAACGCGCTCATTGGCGCCAACGATAATCCGGCCTTCGAATCACCTTGCAGCTCCCCCTATTCTCCACACATTCCTTCCCTTTCATCCCCGCTACTGCGCATTTCCGAAGGAGATGCGAAAGTGATTCACAACACTCCCAAAAATATATTTCCTTTTGTACTAATACATTAGAAAATACAATCGGCGATTCCCTTGCTCCCAGGTGCTAGGTTGAAATCGAAATGGGTTCGCCCGCGCACCGCGCGAGGACGGGCCCCTTTTTATTTTCACACCAGGAATGGAGCTCCAAATCATGTCTTTGACCAAAGAACAACTCGCTGAGATCTCCCGGCGGAACGGCGCGAAATCAAAAGGACCCGCGACCGCCACCGGCCGCGAACGCTGCCGTGACGCTGCCCGCACGCGCAGCGCCGCTATCACCTTCGATTGCACCCTGCTGCCCAACGAATCCCGCAAACTTCTCAAAGCGATCACCGCCGAGGAACTCGCCTACTGGAAGCCAACGACGCCAAACCAGAAGCAATTAGTCCACGAGCTCATCGATATTAACTGGCGAATTAAGCGTATTCGATTCAGCCAAACCAGCGCCCTTGCGAACGACATGGAAGCGCAGCGCGAACGCGAAGGCGCGCCCGGGATGACTCTCGACATGGCCGTCCAGGCCGAAATCGCGGGTGCCAGGCCCCAGGGCAGTCAGCTAAATCTCGACCGGCGCTTACACTTTCTTACCATCAGCCGTGCCCGTGTCATCCGTGATCTGGATCGCCTCACCAAACGTCTGCCCTATGCACGAGGGTCCCGGGTTTTATTGGAAACGCAGGACTTGCCCATCGAGATTTGCTGGAAGGTCCCAGGCGCCGAACCAAATGGCCCGCGGCAAGACGATGGTTGCTGAATTGCCCTACAGAAATAGCGGGACCGGCAGGCGGCTTCGCCGGCTGTTCGCCTACCGTTGATTTCTGAAACTTTATGGTGGTACACTGCATTTAATTGATAGAAAGGCACTCACATATGGATCCCAACAAACTGACTGAAAAATCCCAGGACGCCCTCCGTGCCGCTCAGTCCATCGCGGTCCAAAACTCGAACAACCAGCTCGACGCCGAACACCTCTTCGCGGCGCTCATCCGCCAGGAACAGGGCCTCGTCCCCTCGCTCCTCAAACGAGCCAATGTGCCTCTCGACACCTTCTCCCTGCGCGTCGTCCAGGAGCTCGATAAACTGCCGAAAGTCTCCGGCGCCCAAAATCCCGAACAGCTCTACGTAACTACCAGGCTCACCAAAATCATCACCGGCGCCGAAGCCGAAGCTAAGAAACTTAAGGACGACTACGTCTCTGTCGAGCACTTGCTGCTCGCCTTCACGGGCGACAGCGGCCCCTCCGGTAAGCTGCTTAAAGAATTCGGACTCACCCGCTCGCGCATCGAAACCGCGCTCAAGGAGATCCGCGGCGCCCAGCGCGTCACCACGCAAAACCCGGAGGCCACCTACGAGGCGCTCGAAAAGTACGGCCGCGACCTGACGCAGCTCGCCCAAAACAACAAGCTCGACCCGGTCATCGGCCGCGATGAAGAGATCCGCCGCGTCATCCAGGTTCTCTCCCGCCGCACGAAGAACAACCCGGTACTCATCGGCGAACCGGGCGTCGGCAAAACAGCGATCGCGGAAGGCCTCGCCAACCGCATCGTCCGCGGCGATGTTCCGGAGGGTCTGAAAGAGAAAAAGATCGTTGCGCTCGACATGGGCGCGCTCATCGCGGGCGCCAAGTTCCGCGGCGAGTTCGAAGAGCGCTTGAAAGCCGTGCTCAAAGAGGTTACCTCGTCCGAAGGAAAGGTCATCCTCTTCATCGACGAACTCCACACCGTCGTCGGCGCGGGCAAGGCCGAAGGATCGATGGACGCGGGTAACCTGCTCAAGCCGCTGCTCGCCCGTGGTGAGCTGCACTGCATCGGCGCCACTACGCTCGATGAGTACCGCAAGTACATTGAGAAGGACGCCGCGCTCGAGCGCCGCTTCCAGCCGGTGCTGGTCGATCAGCCGAGTGTCGAAGACACCATCTCCATCCTGCGCGGCCTGCGCGAACGGTACGAAGTGCACCACGGCGTCCGCATCAAGGACTCCGCGCTGGTCGCCGCCGCGGTCCTCTCGAATCGTTATATCGCCGACCGTTTCCTGCCGGACAAAGCCATCGACCTCGTCGACGAATCGGCCGCAAAGCTGCGCACCGAAATCGACTCGGTACCCGCCGAGCTGGACGAAGTCCAGCGCCGCCAGATGCAGCTCGAAATCGAGCGCGAAGCATTGAAAAAGGAGTCGGACACGGCGTCGAAGGATCGCCTCGGCCGCCTGGAAAGAGAGCTGGCCGAACTCAAGAACCAGGGTGACGCCCTCCGCGCCCAGTGGCAGAACGAGAAGAAGTCCGTTGACGTCCTGCGCACTCTGAAAGAGAAGATCGAATCCACCAAAGCCGACATTGAGCGTGCCGAGCGCTCCTATGACCTCAACAAGGCCGCCGAGCTCAAGTACGGCACGCTGGTCAGTCTCGAAAAGGACCTCGCCCGCGAAAGCGAACGGCTTACCGGGGAATCCGCCGGCCGCCTTATCAAGGAGGAAGTCGGCGAGGAGGACATCGCCGCGGTGGTCAGCCGCTGGACCGGTGTTCCGGTCACCAAGCTGCTCGCTGGCGATACGCAGAAACTGCTCAACCTCGAAAAGGAGCTGCATGGCCGTGTGATCGGGCAGGACGAAGCCGTCGACGCGGTTGCGGACGCTGTGCTCCGCGCCCGCAGCGGTCTCAAAGATCCGAACCGCCCCATTGGCTCCTTCATCTTTCTCGGGCCCACCGGCGTCGGGAAGACGGAGCTCGCTCGCGCGCTTGCCGAGTCGCTATTCGACGATGAGCACGCGATGATCCGCGTCGACATGTCGGAGTACCAGGAGAAGCACACCGTCTCGCGGCTGGTAGGCGCGCCTCCGGGCTACGTCGGCTTTGAGGAAGGCGGGCAATTGACCGAAGCCGTGCGCCGCCGGCCGTACAGCGTCATCCTTTTTGACGAGATCGAAAAGGCCCACACCGATGTGTTCAACATTCTTTTACAGGTCCTCGACGACGGCCGCCTCACCGATGGCCAGGGGCGCACGGTGGACTTCAAGAACTCGATCGTCATCATGACGAGTAACATTGGCAGCCCCCGCATCCTCGACTACAAGGGCGACTGGCAGGGCGACAACTATGAACGGATGAAGCGCGCCGTTATGGATGAGCTGCGCCAGCACTTCCGGCCCGAGTTCCTCAACCGTGTCGACGAAACCATCGTCTTCCACGCGCTGAGCGAGGAGCACCTCAAGGAGATCGTGAAGATCCAGCTCGAAGGCCTCCGCAAGCGGCTCGCCGAGCGGAATATTTCGGTGGAGTTCACCGATGTTGCTCTTGGATGGCTGGTGCGCAACGGCTACGATCCGAATTTCGGAGCCCGGCCGCTCAAAAGAATCATCCAAAAAGAAGTAGAGACGCCGCTCGCTCGAAAGCTCATCGCCGGCGAAATTCGCGATGGCCAGATCGTCAAGGTGGAACTGAATCCGCTTCGCGGGGAGCTCGATTTTTCTCCCCCCATTGCAGCGGTCGCCTAATCGGAAAAGGAACGAAGGAAGTAAACGAGAAAGGAACATATGGCACAAGTAGAAGAGTTCCGTAGCCTGCCGGTACTGCCGTTGAAAAACACGGTTTTATTTCCCGGTCTCATGCTGCCGCTGAGTGTCGGGCGCAAATCGACGCAGGCCGCCGTTGAAGCGGCCCTGGCGACCGAAGAGAAGGAGATTTTCATCGTCTCCCAGCGGGACTCCGCCGTCGAAGCCCCCACGGAAACGGATCTGTATCCGGTTGGCACCATCGCGATCGTCCGCCGTATCCAGCGCCAGCCCGGCGGCATTATGGAGCTGATGGTGATGGGCGAGGAGCGCGCCAAGCTCGTCAAGCTTGACCAGGTTTCCGACGAGGACGGCTCGACGATCTATCTCCGCGGGCGTGTGCTGCAGATGCCCCTGCCGGACGATACCGGGACGGAAGTGGAAGCTCTCGAGCGCGAGATTCTCGATCTGGCCACGAAGGCGATCGGACTCGCCCACGGCGACTCGTCGCAGGACTTGAGCCGGGTGCTGAAGGGCCAGGAGGACCCGCTCCATCTGGTCTTCTTGCTTGCCTCCATGATGTCGCTATCCGTCGACAAGGAGCAGGTGTTGCTCGAATCCGTCACGCGCCTCGACGCGCTGCGCGAATTGCACAAGTACATCTCGCACGAGGTGGAGGTGCTGGAGCTGAAGACCAAGATCGCCAGCGAAGCCCGCAGCGAGATGAATAAGGACCAGCGCGAATACATGCTGCGCCAGCAGATGAAGGCGATTCAGCAGGAGCTCGGCGACAAAGACGACGCCGGCGATCTGGTCGTCCTCCGCGAAAAGGCGGAGAAGGCCAATCTGCCGGAAGCGGTGAAGAAGGAAGTGGACCGCGAGTTCAAAAAGCTCGAGCGCACGAACTCCGCTTCGCCCGACTATCAGGTCACCCGCGGCTGGATCGAGTTTGTGCTTGAACTGCCGTGGAACGAAACCACCGAAGACAACCTCGACATCAAGAACGCGCGCACCATTCTCGATGAGGATCACTACGAGCTCAGAGAGGTGAAGGACCGCATTCTCGAACATCTCAGCGTCATGAAGTTGAATCCCAACGCCAAGGCGCCTATTCTCTGCTTCGTCGGACCTCCAGGCGTCGGCAAAACCAGCCTGGGGCAGTCCATCGCCCGCTCGCTCGGACGCAAGTTTGAGCGTATGAGCCTGGGCGGCATGCACGACGAAGCCGAACTCCGCGGCCACCGGCGCACCTACATCGGTGCAATGGCCGGCCGTCTGCTCCAAGCCATGCGCCGGGCTGCCACTCGCAACCCGGTTATCCTCCTCGATGAGGTCGATAAGGTCGGCCGCGACTTCCGTGGCGACCCGGCCCATGCGCTTCTGGAGGTTCTTGACCCCGAGCAGAACAAGACGTTCCGTGACAACTATCTCGACCTCGATTTCGACCTGTCGAAGGTGATGTTCCTCTGCACCGCCAACACGCTGGATACCATCCCGCGCCCGTTGCTGGACCGCATGGAGATCATCCGCCTCTCCGGTTACAGCGAAGAAGAGAAGGTGCAGATCGCGCGGCGCTACATCATCCCGCGGCAGATCGCCGAGACCGGCGTGAAGCCCGAACAGGTGGAGTTCACCGACGAAGGCCTGCGCTTCATCATCAGCGGTTACACGCGGGAAGCCGGTCTCCGTCGTCTGGAGCGCTCGATCGCCAAGGTCGTCCGCAAGGTCGCGCTGAAGATCGTCGAGGGCAGCGAGCCCATCGTCAAAGTCGATGTGCCGGCGGTCTCCGAATTCCTCGGGCCGGAAATCGTGCAGCCGGAGCGTTTCCGCAAGACGCTTCCCGCCGGCGTCGTCACCGGCCTTGCCTGGACCGAATCGGGCGGCGACGTGCTCTATCT
Source organism: Acidobacteriota bacterium (assembly GCA_016185425.1). Classification (GTDB taxonomy): domain Bacteria; phylum Acidobacteriota; class Terriglobia; order Bryobacterales; family Bryobacteraceae. The sequence goes on from JACPNQ010000033.1 coordinate 6,333, forward strand.
GGAAGCCACCACTCTGCCGCAGGGCAAGGGACTCACCATCACCGGCCAGCTCGGCGAAGTGATGCAGGAGTCGATGAAGACGGCGCAGAGTTTCATCTGGTCGCACGCCGAGGAATTGGGCCTCGAACCCAAGCTCTTCAAGGAATATGGTCTGCACCTGCACGTGCCTGCGGGCGCCATTCCCAAGGATGGTCCGTCGGCCGGTGTCACCGCCGTCACAGCCATGACGTCTGCTTACACCAAGCTGCCAGTCCGTAACGATACGGCGATGACCGGGGAAGTCACGCTCACCGGGCTTGTGCTGCCGATCGGTGGCGTGAAGGAAAAGGTGCTGGCCGCCCGCCGCGCCGGCATGAAGCGGGTCATCCTGCCGAAGGCCAATGAGAAGGATCTGCGCGACGTGCCGGAAAGCGTTCGGGCGGAGCTCGAGTTCCTCTTCGCCGATCGTGTCGAGGAGGTACTCGCGGCGATGATCCCGGCCCTCTCGGCCAAGCTCGATCAGAGCGCGGCGGCCTAAGGTTCGGGTGTAAGGCCCTGCAATCCGCCGCCCGGATGCCGCACAATGTCTCTTGTAGATATGCGGCCTCTCTTACTCCTACTTACTCTGGCCGCGGGGCTCCTCTCCGCGGCCGAAAAATATACGGTCTATGAGTCCGAGCACTTTGAACTGATCACCGATGGCTCACGCGGCCGCGCGCAGGAGATCCTGGCGCAGTTTGAACGCGTCCGGTCTTTCTTCGTAAAGACCATGATCACTCGGGATCCGGTTCTGAAGCCCCGGATCGTAGTCTTTCAAAACGCGAATGACTACAAGGACCATGCCTTCAACATGAATTCGGCGGCCTATTACATCTCGCTGCCGCAGCGGGACTACATCGCCATGCGGCCGGAAACGAACGCCAGCGAGAAACACACCGCCGTTCATGAGTATGTCCACTTGCTCGTGCGTTACTCTGACCTTCCCATGCCGGTCTGGATGAATGAAGGCGTCGCCGAGCTCTACTCGAACATCGAACAGATCAAGAAGATCGTCCGCGTCGGCACGCCGATTCCTCATCATGTCCTCCTGATTCGAAACGATTGGATCCCGCTCGCCGAAGTCGTCGATGCCGATCACGAGTCGAAATACTACAATCGGCGCCAGCACATGGGCCCGTTCTACGGCATCTCCTGGGCGCTGGTGCACATGCTGGTTCTCGATCCGCGCTATAAGGCCGGATTCACCAAATTGGGTAACACGCTCGCCAACGGCGTGGCGCCGCCCGAAGCGTTCCAGCAAACCTATGGCAAGTCCATCCAGGAGGTGGAAGCGGATCTGAAGAAATACATCCGCGGCAACTCGGTGAATGTCGTGAATTTCGAAATGCAGTTCGACAAGGTGGATGAAAAGGTTACCGGACGCCCGGTCACCGGCTATGAGTGGGCTGTGGCGACGGCGGATTTACTTGCCGGAATTCGCAAGCACGATCAGGCCGCCGCGCGGCTGGAGGCGATGACGAACACTGACAAGGAACGGCCGGAAGCTTGGGAGTCGTTGGCGTTCCTCCGTATGATGCGGAAGGAGAAGGGGACCGAAGAAGCCTTCGACAAGGCGCTCGCGCTCGGCTCCACGCATCCTGGGCTCGCCTATCATGCATGGTCGATGACGAAGGACCGCAAGGTCGCGATAGAGAGCTTGTCGGCCGCGATCGCAAAGTATCCGGCCTATAGCGACGCGCGCATCCGGCTTGCGGAGTTGCAACTCTACGAACGGGAGTTTCAGGCCTCTTTCAATACTCTGAAATCAATTCCAAAGATCAATCGCAAGCAGGTAAATGCTTACTTCCCGATCTTCATCCAGACGGCGTGGTATCTCGGGAAACTCGATGAGTCGCGCGGCGCCGCCGGCCAGTTCAGCAGACTGTCCGCCACCGATCAGGAAAAGGAGCGCTCCAAGCGGTGGACCGAGTTCGCCATGCGTGAACCGCCGAAACCGCACGAGCGGCAGGCGGAGGTGATCACCGCGCAGGAGATAAATCGGCAGACCGAATTCCGGGCCAATAGCGAGGATGCTCCCGGCGAATTCGGCATCGACGAAGATCCTGCCACCGTTCGCTTCCGGCGCAATCCGCTCACCTACGAGAGCGGTGCGCTTGTAAATCTGGAATGCAAAGAACCGGCCGTCCTGCATCTGAAAACAGAGACCGGCGTGAGAAGGCTGCTCATCGATTCGCCCACCGCGCTTCAGGTGGCGAACGCCGCCGATGGTAAGGGCGAACTCACCTGCGGTGCGCAATCGCGGCCAGTGAAGATGGGCTTCTACCCGAAGGAAGGCTTGCCGGACGGCGCGACCGGCGTGGCCCGATCGATCGAATTCTTACAATGAGAGGACTCGCCCTCGCCCTCGCGGCGGCCGCCGCGCTTCCCGCGCAGATACAGTTCACGCGCATGGAGTCGCCGCACTTCGAGTTGTACACCGATGGCTCCAAAGGCCGCGCCCAGGACATCCTGGAACATTTTGAACGAGTCCGCTCGTTCTTCTTTCAAACCATTAGCCCACGCGATTCCGGCCGCAAGCCGCGGGTGGTCGTGCTCAACAGCGCCAAGTCGTTCGCGGCCTTCGTTGACCGCAAAACGACCGCGGCTTACTACATCGGACTTCCGCATCGCGACCTGATCGTCATCGGTCCCGCACAGCGGAACGAAGACAAAACCACGATCACGCACGAATACGTTCACCTGCTTGTGCACCAGGCCAATATGCGCATCCCGCTCTGGATGAACGAGGGGATCGCCGAGGTCTACTCCACGCTTGAGCCGGTAGGCAAAAAGATGCGGGTCGGCACACCGATCCCCAGGCATCTGCTCCGGTTGCGGCGGGATTGGATGGATATCCGGCAAGTCCTCAAAGCCGAAACCTACGGCGGCGAAGAGCACATCGGATTGTTCTACTCGATGAGCTGGGCCGTGGCTCACATGCTGCTGCTCGAAGAGGACCTGCGGCCGAAATGGACACGATTCGTCAACGCGCTGGAAACCGGTATCGCTCCGGAACAGGCCCTGCGGCAAAGCTATGGGCTGACCCCGCAGCAGCTTGAACAACACGTGCAAGGCTACATCCGCGGCAAGACCGTGAATGTAGTGGACTTCAATTTCAAATGGGAGGAGTGGAGAGACAAACCGGAAACAACGCCCGCTACGGCGCTCGATAACGGACTCACTATGGTCGACCTGCATCTCTCCGGCAAGGACAACGCGGACGCGCTCCGGCACGCCGAACGCCTCACCCGCGAATTTCCCAAAGCCGTGGAACCTTGGGAAGCGATGACGGCAATCCGCATGTACGAACAGAACACCGGAGCGGCCGCGATCGCGGTACGCGAAGCCTTCGCAAGAGGCTCGAAGAACCCGGACCTGCTGGCCGCCGGCGCATCACTCTGGCCTGGCGAGCGGGATCTGGCGAAGAAGATGATCGATCGTGCACTCGCTGCCGGCCCGGAACATTTCGAGGCCGGCATGCAACTCACCGCCTGGCACATGTACGGCCACGACTATGAGTCGGCGTTCGCCGCGGTAGAGAAAATCAGGGGTGTGGCGCATAGCGAGATGGCAAGGTTCTCGACGATGTACATTAAGGCCGCGCGGCAATCGGGGCATGAAGCGGAAGCAGCGGCGATGGAGGAGTTGGCCGGCAAGAGCAGCGCGCTTGCGCCGGGCGATAACAGCGTCATCACCGGGCAGTTGCTCGAGGTCGACTGCGCCGGTGCGAAGCAGGTGTTTCATGTGGCGACGGCTGCCGGGGTCAAGCTGATCCCGGTCGATTCGAGCCGCGCTTTGCTGGTCGGCGGAGAGGACGTCAAGATCTCGTGCGGTCCGCAGAAAAGGAAGCGGCGAGTGCGTGTCGGCGTCAGTCCGGAAGGGCTCGCGCGCAAACTCGAGTTCCTGCCCTGATAAAATTCCGGCGATGCGCCTAGCTATCTGGTTGATCGCCGCCGCGATGCCAATCGCGGCTGTTGAGCTGAAATTTCGGGCTCAGGAAATACAGAAGGATTTCGGTGTGGTCTACGCGGTGCTCACGGCCGACGTCAATAAAGACGGCAAGCCGGACATCGTCGCGATCAATCCGGCGCAACTCGTCTGGTACCAAAACCCGACGTGGGAGAAGCACGTCATCCTCGATGGCAAGACCAAGAAGGACAACGTCTGCGTCGCTGCGCACGACATCGACCGCGATGGCAAGGTCGACTTCGCCGTCGGCGCCGACTGGCAGCCGACCAACACGGCAAGCGGTGGATCACTCCAATGGACCGATCAGGCCGGCCACGTCGTTCCGCTCGGCGATGAGCCGACACTGCACCGTATGCGATTCGGCGACATTGATGGCGACGGCGAGAAGGAGTTGATCGTCGTTCCGCTGCACGGCCGCGGAACGAAGGGGCCGAACTGGGACGGCGCCGGAGCGCGCATCCTGGTCCTGCATCCGCCGAAAGATCCAGTGAAAGAGCCTTGGAAAACCGAGATCGCCGACGAGTCGCTCCACATTGTGCACAACTTCATCGTCACGGACTTCGATGGCGAGAAGGGCGACGAGATCATTGCCGCATCGCGGGATGGACTCTATGTCATCAAGAAGTCCGGTGGTGTCTGGAGCAAAAAACAGTTGGGCGAAGGAGCGCCCGGCGAAGTGAAAATGGGGATGATTAACGGCCTCCAACGGGCCATCGCAACCGTCGAACCGTGGCACGGCAACGGCATCGTGATCTACGAAGAGCCGGCGCCGAAACTCGATCCACAGGGCGCGCCGCCAAAGCGCGGCCCGAAAGCGTGGGACGGCAAGATGTGGCCAAGACAATTTATCGAAGAGCGGTTGGCGCAAGCGCACGCGCTCGGCTGGGGTGATTTCGACGGCGATGGCGCCGACGATCTGGCCGTAGGCTGGCGCGAGAAAAACTTCGGCGTCGCGGTGTATCAGCGGGGCCGGGAAGGGAAGTGGGCGCGAACCGCGCTCGCCGACGATGGCGGGATGGCGACGGAAGATCTGGCGGTAGAGGATTTAAACGGCGACGGCCTGGCCGACATCATCGCAGTCGGCCGCAAGACCGCGAACATCAAGATCTACTGGAATGAAACAAAGCCGGCGTGGAAGTATCACGAGGTGGCGCGCGGCTTCGCCAATCACACGGCGATCGCCGCCGACTTTACCGGCGGCGGCAGGAAAGACATCATCGTCAACGACGAAACAAACAAGCGAACGATTCTCTATACAGCGCCCGATTGGAAGCCGACGGTGCTGCACACTGGCGTGTGGGCGATCCATAGCGAAGCATTCGACGTGGACGGCGATGGAGATATTGATTGGATCGGCGCGCAGTACTCGCCGGGGCTGATCTTCTGGCTCGAACGGCCGAAGAATCCGCTGAAAGACAAATGGAACTTCCACGTGATCGACAGTCACGAGAAAGGAGGAGTGAATGGAGTGCACGGCCTGATCGCGGGCGACATCGACGGAGACGGAAAGCCGGACCTGGTTGGCAACAGCGGACAGCCCGCGGGTGTGTTCGCCAACTCGATCGCCTGGTTCAAACCACCCAAATGGGAGCGTACCGTGTTCGCGTTCAAGGACGCCCCGGGCCTAAGCCACTACATGGGCATCGGCGACGTGAACGGCGACGGCCGCGCCGATATCGCGGCTGGTGCGAAGGTCGGGGCCGATGGCAACTGGTTCGCCTGGTGGGAAGCGCCGGCGAATCCGAAGCAACAGGGCTGGAAGAAACATCTCATCGCGGATAAACAGCCGGGCGCGACGAATATCGCCATCTTCGATGTGAACGGCGACGGCAGGAAGGACTTCTTCGCCACCCGCGGGCACGGTATCGGTGTTGTGTGGTTCGAGGCGCCGGATTGGAAGGCGCACGATGTGGACACGGAACTCGCCGGGCCGCACGATCTGGCGGTTGGAGACATCGACGGCGATGGTGACATAGACGCTGTAACTACCGCCAAGGACAGCCACATCACCGCCTGGTTCGAAAACGACGGCAAGGGCAACTTCACGCGGCACGACATTTGGTACGGCAGCGCGGCCTACGATATCCGCCTCGTCGATATGGATGGCGATGGCGATCTGGATGTGCTGGTGGCCGGGCAGAACTCGCAAATCGTTTTCTGGATGGAGAATAAGCGGAAATGAGATGGCTACTCGCGGCGTTGATCTTACTAACTGCCTGCGCAAGAAACGATGCGCAGCAGGCCGAATACGAGCGCAAGTTTCAGGAGAGCATGAATAACGTCACGCTCTTCGGTTACTCCACGCGATTGAACAAGGAGGGAACGTTCGGACCGGAAAAGTACAAGATCGAAAGCATCAGCAAGATCAGCGGCGATACCTGGATGTTCAAAACTCGCCTCCGTATGGAAGGCAAAGATATTCCGCTGCCGTTGCCGATAACCGTGAAGTGGGCCGGGGACACGCCGATGATCTCATTGACCGGCGCCGATATCCCCGGCATGGGCACCTACACCGCCCGCGTCATGCTCTACCGCGACCAGTATGCGGGTACATGGAGCGGCAAACGAGGCGGCGGGCAGATGTTCGGGAAGATCGTCAAGGGCGATTAGAACGAGATTCCGAGCAGAAATTCCGCTTGATTCCGGTTACGCGGAATCTGCTGCCCTTCCCGGCTCCAGCGGGTATAGCGAACCTCTGGGGATAGCTTCAAGCGCCCGGCGCCAAACTGAACACCGGCGGCGGCGACAGCGCCAAGACCCCACGGCGAAAGGCTTTCAAAAGTGGAGCGCGGCGGGGACAGTTCCGATGTTTGAAAGGTGCGCCTTGCCGCGACGCCGAGGCCGAGGTACGGCTTAAAAATGGATCGATCGTGAAGATAATATTTGCCGACGACGGGGATTTCAAACGAGTTGCCGCGCAGCCTCTGGTTGAAGTCGGAGTTGTTGTAGCGAAATCGGTAGCTGGTTCCGATGCGCTTGAATAGGAAGCCGGTTTCAATGGCGAAATGATGGGGAAGGGCAACCTCGGCGGTAGGGCCGACCGTAAAGATCTTCGATTCGTCGAAGCCGTAGGGAGCCTGGTCCGTCATGACGAGGCCTCCCTTTACGCCGAACCGAACCGGTTGCGCGTGTAACATAAGTGCTGTTCCGCAAAGTAAGTAAGTGAGTAACTTCATGCTGACACGGACGGGTTCCAAATGAAATCCGTTTCATGTGAAGTTGGTCGACAGGTGTGCGCAAAAGCGCACACCATGTTTATTCGGCTGCTGCCGCCTGCCGAACTTGCGAGGCAAGCTCGATCGCAAGTTCGGTGGATTTACGCAGATCTGTTTTACCGGTGCCGAGCGTGGGAATCGAGTCGATCTGGAAGAACTGGTTCGGCTTCGGTATCCACAGCGCCGGCAGGCCGGCGTTGTCCAGATGTCCGATCATCGCGGACGCCGTCTTGTGGTTGTTGGTGTGAAGGACGATCAACCGCTCGCCGCGTTGGGAGTCGGGAATGCCGATCACCAGGCATTGGGCGTCGTCCATGATCTCCTGCAGGCACTCTTCCACCTTCAGGTGCGGCACCATCTCGCCGCCGATCTTGGAGAACCGGGACAGCCGGCCGGTGATGTAAAGGAAGCCCTCTTCATCCAGCCGGGCCATGTCGCCGGTGTTGTAGTAACCGTCAACAAGTACCTTCCCGGTGCGCTCGGGCTGCTTCAAGTAGCCGCGCATCCGGCTGGGGCCTTTCACGAGCAACATGCCTTCCTGCCCATAAGGAACGGGTTCCATCGTGGCGGGGTCGACGAAGCGCAGGCTGACGCCAGGCAGCGGCCGGCCGACGCTTTCGGTCTTGAAACCGGGCTGGCTGTTCTGTGCGGGATCGTTGCTGATGAAGTCCGGTCCGTTGACGCTGACAACCGGCGCCATCTCGGTGCAGCCGTAGCCCTCGTGCATGCGGATGCCGAACTTTTCTTCGAACTGCTGCGCCACGGCTGGCCGGAGTTTCTCCGCGCCAACCAGAACGTAGCGAATCTTCGCAAACTGCTCCTTCGAGCATTTGCGCGCATAGGTCGAGGCAAACGTCGGTGTCGATAACAGGAAGGTCGCCCCGTACTTCTGCGACAACTCTCCGATGGTCTTCGCGTCGCTCGGGTTCGGGTGGAAGATCACCGGAAACTGGTGCAGCAGCGGGAACCAAAGGTTGTACCCAAAACCAAAGGAGTGAAAGAACGGCAGAATGCCGAGCATCACATCCTGCGGTCCGACAGGATAAACCTGGGCGACCGCTTCCATATTCGAAAGGAGGTTCCAGTGCGTCAGTTCAACACCCTTCGGCTCGCCCGTGCTGCCGCTCGAAAAGATGATCGCGGCGACGTCGTCGGTCTGACCCTTCGCCAGCATCCCGGCGGGCAGCAGGCGCGCCTGCAAGAAGGCGATGGCTTTGTCGAAGCCGCCGAATTCCGGCGGCAGGTCTTCCATGTAGACCGCTCCCGGCATCGGATCGATCTTCTGTTTCACAAGGAAGAGTTTGGAGGTGAGGATCGTCTTGATCTCGCACTGCTCGATGGCGGATGCCATCGAGGCCGGCCCTGCGGTAAAGTTCAGGTTGACGGCCGTCCGGCCGCTGAGGGTGACAGCGATATTTGCAAGCGCGGTGCCGGCAGAGTTCGGAAGCAACAGCCCGATCATCGGCTGCCCGGCCGCGTGCTTGTCCAGCCAGCGGCGCAGCAACTGCGCGCCAATGAGCGCTTTGCCGAACGTCATCTCCTTGCCAAAGGAATCGGCGATAGCGAGCTTGCCCCACTGCTTCCGGGCCGCGATGACGAAGCGGCGGCCGATCGTATCGTGGGTTTCGCGCTTATCGGACGCGGCTTGGCTGGCGAGCTCCATCACCTTCGCGCGCAGCGCCTCGGGCGGAATCGGACCAACAACAGGTTGACCGATGATCACTTTCACCTTCGGCCGGAACCAGCGTTCCCAGGAAGCGCCAAGCTTGCCGCCCTTCATGCTAAGTGGATGGCCCCACATTCCCTCGATCCACGCCGGAATGATGGGGTATTGGGCGCCGGATTTCGACTCGGCGATGCGCTCATAACCGCGCTTGAACGGCAGCAGGTGGCCGGTGCGCGTAATCTGGCCTTCGGGGAAGATGCCGGCCAGTTCGCCCGCTTCCACTTCCGCGCGGCAATGCACCAGCGTCGCGACAGCGTCGCGGGGGCGCGAAAGGTCGATCGGCACCGCATGCAGAAGCCGGAAAATCGGCGTCAGAAATTTGATGTCGTAGAGCGTCTTCCACAGGATCCAGCGGGCGAAGCGGGGCGTCGCCGAACCGATCAGAAACGCGTCGGCGTACGAGACATGGTTGCCGACAACCACCCCGCCGCCCTTCGCGGGGATGTTGTGGCCGCCTTTCACTTCCAGGCGAAAAAGAGTATGCAGGGTGGACCAGCAGATAAAACGAACGGTTTGACGGAGCATGTGACGAATCAGGATGTAAATGGAGGCGGCGGCTGTAAATATGCCGAGGGCGAGGAAGATGTGCTCGCCGCTCCAGTGCAGCTTGTCGTGGAGAAGCCAAAGTACGCCGGAAGCCAGGATAACACCCAGCATGTTGGCGAAGTTATTTGTGGCCAAAATACGGCCCTTTTCTGCCGGATCGGCTTCGTCCTGCAGAAAGGTGTTGAGCGGGACGATGAACATGCCGCCGAAAAATCCGGCGAGCACCAGCCACACGAACGCGGCGGTCTCTGTCCGCGCAAATCCAATCGCGCTCACGGCCAGGCCCATCACGATGCCCGCCGGCCCCACCATGCCGAGCTCTATCGTATCGCCGGAGATCCGGCCCGACGCGAGCGAGCCGGCGCCGATGCCAATCGCCAGCGCCGCGACCAGCAGGCCAATCTGGCTCTCGGTGCCATGCAGCGTGTGATTGACGAAGACAACCAGCGTCAACTGCACCAGGCCGCCAACAAACCAGAAGAACGAAATGCCGGCGACGGTGAGCGCCATCGGACGGTTCTTACCGAGGATCCCGAACCCGTGAATAATCTCCGCGAATGGGTTCCAGTGGAATGGCTCTTTCGATGGCGAAGGCTTCACCTTCGGAATCCCGAGGCTGATCAGCGAGCCCAACAAAGCGAGGCCGATCAGAAACGCGCTCATCTTCCACTGCTCATGCTTCCAGTGCTCGAAGAGCAGTGTGCCGAAGCCGCCGCCGATGACGATGGCGACGAAGGTGGTGAGCTCGAGCAGCGCGTTAGCGCGGGAGAGGTCGCGCTCGGGCAGAATCTCTGGAAGAATGCCGTACTTCGCCGGGCTGAAAAAATTCGCCTGCGCGGCGAGGAGGAACAGGACACCGAGCAGCATCGGCATGCTGGTAGCCTGAAGCGCGAACAGCGCGAAGATCATCGTGAGGATCTCGAAGGACTTCGTGACGATGAGTACCTTCGACTTCGAGAAGCGGTCGGCAAGCTGGCCGGCCCAGCCGGCGAACAACAAAAAGGGGAGTACAAAAACAGCGCCGGTCAGCGCGAGGTATTGCGAACCCTCATCGCTGCCGGCCGTATAGGCCACGGCGGCGACCGAGACGATCATCTTAAAAACGTTGTCGTTGAAAGCGCCGAGGAACTGCGTCCAGAGAAAGGATTGGAACCCGCGGTCGCGAAGCAGAGTGCCGTAGCTCGAATGGATCATGCCCTCTGCTGGGGCATTTGCCTGGCCAACTGGCGGATCGCTCGTAAGTGCTTGCATTTTCATCCTTCTAGGGGATCAGGCGCGAAACCGGGACACTTTGAGTCATACAAAAAAAGAACACGATATGATCATTCTATGTCCACAGCCATTCGGGCTCACGAGCGGCCGTTCCTCGAAGCGGTGGCCGCTCTTGCCTATGCTAACCCCTTCTCCACGGACCGTGTCCATTGGGAGAAGGCCGCACTTGGCGGCGAATTCCTACCGGGTGATCCGATCTGGTCGGTGTCGGTGGCCGACCCCGACGCAGTACGGCCCAATATCTGGCGAATTCAGGAAAAGCTCGGTCCGGTGCTCGAGGCGGTGCGAGGGCGGTTGTCGAAACACGAGGGCGATTGGGCGCTTTATGAAGAATGTGTCCACTCGCTGCTCTACCAGCGCTACTACGAGAACTTCGTCCATTCCAGCGGCCAGTGGGCGTTCTACAGGAAGTTCGCGACCGACTGGGCGCATTTCTTCGACATCCCGGGAAGGCGCTACCAAACGGCCCTGCCGGTCGAACACTTCTTTGCCTGTTGTTGGCAACTCGCGCGGGCATTTCACAGGATCTTCGATCACATCATCGGATCGTCGATGCCTGCCGCCAGGCTGCGCGGGAGTATCTGGGAGTCGATCTTCACTTGCGATCTGCGGCGCTACCGCCGCGTGCTGTGGCGGAAGATGGGTGACTTTCCGACATTGATAACTGGCCCCTCGGGCACCGGAAAAGAGTTGGTTGCAAGGGCTATCGCCGGGGCGCGTTATCTACCGTTCAACCCGTCGCGCATGGCATTCGAGCAGCCGAAGGGCGAGAGCTTTTTCGCGGTGAATCTGGCGGCGCTCTCGCCATCGTTGATCGAGAGCGAGTTATTTGGGCACAAACGGGGGTCGTTCACCGGGGCGATTGCGGATCGTGTGGGTTGGCTGGAGGCATGCCCGCGGCAGGGTTCGGTGTTCCTGGACGAGTTGGGTGAGATGGAAATGCCAATTCAGGTGAAGCTGCTGCGCGTGATGGAGACGCGGGAGTACGCGGCGGTCGGCGACACAGCGTTGAAGCGTTTTGAAGGGAAGTTGATCGCGGCGACGAACCGGGACCTGGCAGCGGAAATCGCGGCAGGCCGCTTCCGGGACGATCTCTACTATCGCCTTTGTGCCGACCTGATCCGGACACCGTCGCTCGCCGAACAGATCGATGCCGCGCCGGGCTCGTTCGACGAGCTAATCCTTCACATGACGCGCCGCGCCGTAGGCGAAGAGGCCGAGTCGGCATATCCGGTCGTGCGCGACTGGATCGGTTCCCATCTGCCGAATGGGTACCGTTGGCCGGGGAACTACAGGGAACTGGAACAGTGCGTACGCAATGTGCTGATCCGTCAATCGTATCGGCCTCTGACGGCGCCGGAGGAAGGATTCAATCAACGATTCAACCGCGGCGAGCTAACAGCCGACGAAGTGCTGAACCACTACGCGCGGCTGGTTTACAACCAGTGCGGATCATACGTGGAGACCGCGCGGAAGCTCGGCCTCGACCGGCGGACCGTAAAGGCGCGCGTCGAGAGCGCTTGACTGCGCTGCCCTGTCCGGGCTATACATAGTCTAGACAAGGGAGCGGCATGGGAACTTCTACTCCGGAGCTGTTGCCGGGCACATTGTATCTGCTGGTAATGCGTACACTGGCGGCCGGGCCGCTGCACGGGTACGCGATCGCCAAGCGGATCAAGGAGAGCTCTGGCGCGTTCTTGACCGTGGAAGAAGGGTCGCTATATCCGGCGCTGAACCGGATGCTGGTGAAAGGCTGGCTGAAGTCCGAGTGGGGGTTGTCGGAATCCAATCGAAAGGCGCGTTTCTACCAGCTCACTGCGAAGGGCCGAAAACAACTGGAACAGGAAGACAAAGAGTTCCGTAGTATGGTCCGTGCGATCAAGCTGGTGCTGGACAACGCGTAGGTAACAGGAGATGGAGTTCCGCAACAAGATTGCGTTTTGGCGCGGGCGCAGGGAGTTCGACGCGGCGCTCGATGAGGAGATGGCGTTCCATGTGGAGGAGCGCACCGATGAGTTGCAACGCTCCGGGGTGCCACGCGAAGAGGCACTGCGGCGGGCGCGAGTTGAATTCGGCTCTTCGTTGAAAACGGCCGAAGATACGCGGCGCGAGTGGCAATTCACCTGGCTTGTGGATGTTATCGCCGATCTGCGGTACACCGCGCGCGCTATGCGCAAGGAACCGGCGTTCTGGCTTGTGGCGGTGGTGTCGCTGGCGCTGGGAATCGGCGTGAATACGGCGATTTTCAGCTTATCGGTGGAAGCGCTGATGAGCGAACCGTCGGTGCGGGATTCGTCGACGATTGCCTTGGCGAGGCTTGGTGGCAACAGCCACGCCGGCATGCCGCAGTTCCAATTTGTCCGCGATGCCAAGGCATTTCCGGACGTCGCCGGGTTGCGGGAAGACGGCGATATCAACTGGCGGAATGGCGACGAGACGCAGCGGCTGTTCGCGATGCGCGTGACCGACAACATGTTCGAGATGGCGGGTATTCCGGTGCTGATGGGCAGGGGACTCCGGCCGGGTGAGCAGGATACGGTCGTGATTTCGAGCCGCATGTGGCGGGGAAGATTGGCGTCCGATCCAAATGTGATTGGGCGCTCGCTCGTGCTGGATGGGCGGCCGCATACCGTTGTGGGTGTGCTGCCGGAAAATCACCGTACGCTTTTTGGATTCGGGTTTCATCCGGACCTTTACGCCCCGGTGCAGGGAATCCAGGCGCGCGTGCAACTCTACGTTAGGACTCCCGAGGGCACTTCGATGGAGACGGCGCGCGAGCGGCTGCGGCTTGTCGGCGCTGCGCTTGACAAAGAGATGCCGGAGCGCGAAATCAAGTACGCCAACGATATTCGCTTCACGCCGGTGTCGGGAATTCAGCGCGTGACGTCCGAGAAATCTATCTCGCTGTTCTTCGCGATGTTGATGACGGTTGTGACGCTGTTATTAGTGATCGCTTGTTTGAATGTGTCCGGTCTCCTGCTGGCACGGGCGTCGAGCCGCGGGAAGGAGTTTGCCATTCGCAAGAGCCTGGGCGCCGGGCAGAGCCGGTTGCTGCGGCAATTGCTAACGGAAAGCCTTCTGCTGTCCGTGCTGGGAACGCTCGCGGGGCTGGCGCTGAATCTGATCCTGACGAGGCTCGTGAGCAATGTGGATTTGAATTTGCCGGTGCCGATCGTGCTTCGTATCGACCCCGATTGGCGGTTGATGGCGTACGCTTCGGGCATTGCCACGGCGTGTGCGCTTCTGGTGGGTTTGCTGCCGGCCTGGCGCGCGAGCCGGGCATCGGCCGGAGACGCGTTGAAGCAGAGCGAGCACCAGGTGAGCGGGAGGCTGACGCTGCGGCGCGGCCTCGTGGTGGCGCAGGTGGCGACCTCATTGATTATCTTGACGACGGCGGTATTGTTTGCGCGCAACCTGGTGGAATCTCTGTTTACCAGCCCCGGCTTCGACCTGGACAAGACGCTCTACGCAAGCGTGCGGCTGGTGCCGGAATCCTACCCCGATGCGGCGAGCCGGAAGGCGCTGGTGATGCGGGCGCAGACCGCGCTGGCCGGTGTACCAGGAGTGGAGTCAGTGGCAACGTCGGGCATGATTCCGTTCAACGACGATTCGACTTATGGCGGAACGATTCGCACCGATATTTCGCCGGAGCCGAAGCGAATCCCGCGGCACGTGAATCGCGTAGGGCCGGGATACTTCCGCACCATGGGCGTGCCAGTGCTCTCTGGCCGCGAGTTTCTGGATAACGATGACAACGTAGTCGTCGTGAACCAGACGTTCGCGCGGCTGGCGTTTGGCGACGTGCCCGCGGTGGGCCACGCGGTGCGGTTCGGCGAACGGGAAGTGTCGATTGTGGGCGTAGTGAAAGACAGTAAATATGCATGGATGAGCGATCATCAGCGGCCGGCCGTTTTTGAGTGTTACCAGATGTCGACGGGAGGAAGCCGTGCGGCTATCGTGAACTTCATGATTCGTACACCCTTGGATCCTGAGACTTTGGTGAAGTCGCTACGGCGGACATTGAACGACGTCGACACATCGGCGGCGGTGGAGGTGAAGCCGATGAAGCATGCGATGGGAATGGCGCTGCTGCCCAGTCGTGTCGGCGCGGGATTGTTGGGCCTGATGGGAATTTTGGGGCTTGTTTTAACCGGTATTGGCTTGTATGGATTGATGGCTTACTCCGTGGCGCGGCGTGTGCGGGAAATTGGCCTCCGTGTGGCGCTGGGTGCGGCGCCGGGGCGCGTGCTGGGCCTGGTCTTTCGCGAAGGGGCATGGCTCGTGGGAATTGGTCTGGTGTTGGGGTTGGGCGCGTCGTACTTCGTCACGCGGCCATTGGCACGCTACTTGGTGGAGGGATTGTCGACGGCCGATCCGATTACGTATGCCGCTGTTTCGGTGCTGATGATTGGGGCAGGCTGGGCGGCATGCCTGGTGCCCGCGCGGCGCGCGCTTCGAGTTGAGCCGATGGAGGCGCTACGGTATGAGTAGGCCGAGCAAGAGGAACAATGCGCCGAAGCCGAGTAGCAGTTTGACGCCGTTGGCTTTGTCGTCGTCCGGTTGCGGGATGTTGGAGAGTGCCGCGGGATCGTCGGGGTCGACGATCTTGTCGAAAGTTGGATTCGTCCCATCTTGATAGGCATCGACATCCGAACCGGCGGGGTACATGAATTCACGGCCGCCGTACTGATAACGGATTGTTTCGAGGTCGCCTTCCTTCCACGGGGTGATCAAGCCGCGAGAGTCGAACACGGTGGTAAGCGGCACCTTCTCGACGCGGACTTGCACATGCGGCCACGAGGATTTGCGCTGCAGGTTGGAGTAAAGCAGGGCGCCTCCGGCGAGCGGGATGATGCCCATTAACGCGAATCCGCGTTGCGGGCGCATTAGCCATGGACCGCTCATGGAAGCGTACCCGAAGTAGGAAAGCAGGAAGAAAGCTAATGAGAATCCGGCGGCGGCCCAACCGGCGCCGAAGTGCCAGTCAGGCAAACCGCGGCGAAGGAGGACGTCTTTGCCGCTGCGCAGAATATTGACGGTTTTGCCGGGCGGATAGTTATCGTAAACCATCAGCGCCTCTTCAATGTGCTTGTGCGGAAGCTGCTGTTGCCATGTCAGTTGGTCGCCGGACGCCGTTCGGAATTGCAGCTCCATATCGAAAGTCAGGCGGATCCCACCGCGGCTCGGGCCGTTGTCCCGGATGTCCATCTTGCGGCTCGAAATCGTGGCCGGTATGGGCGACGCTGTATAGACCACCGCGAGGAAATAGAGCGCGGGAATGGCACAGAGGATGGCGATGATAAGTGGGATTGTTCGCACAGTTTATTCCAGAGTCCGGAAATAGGTGTACTGTCCCCCTATTAATCGAGGTACTGCTTCAACCACGCCAGCACTTCCATCATGTGATGCCGGTTGTTTTCACCCTTCAAAATCCAGTGCCCCTCATCCGGGAACACCATCAGCCGCGCGGGAATTCCCTGCCGCTGAAGCAGCTTAAACGTCATCAGACTCTCATTCACCGGCACGCGATAATCCAGCTCGCCCTGCGTGATCAACGATGGCGTCTTCCATTCGGCGGCGTAGCGAAACGGACTCTGATCCATCCATTGCCCCTTGCCCGACTCCCACACTTTCGCGCCCATCCGCAGCTCACGCGACAGTCCTCCGTCGTTGGCGCCGTACTGCGACTCATTGTTCACCGCGCCGGCATGGTTGACGATGCATTGGAACTGGCGCGTATGGCCATTGAACCAGTTCATCAGGTAGCCGCCATAGCTCGCACCCATCGCGCACTGTTTTTCAGTGTTGATGTACGGGAACTTCGCCGCTGCCGCGTCAACGGCTTCGAGGATCTCCCGCGCCGGACCGCGAAGCACGTCGCGCTCTATGTCTTCGGCAAATTTCTCGCCGAAACCTGTCGAGCCCGTGTAATTCGTCATCAATAGAACATAACCAGGGCTGGTCAACAAATGATAGTTCCACCGCGTGGAGAACGCATCGCCGGACATTGCGTTCGGCCCTCCATGCGGGAATACCAGCAGCGGATACTTCTTCGACTTATCCAGTCCCGGCGGCGGCACCAGCACACTGTGAATCCGCTTTCCGTTCTTCGCCGTGAACCAGAAGTGCTCCGGCTTCGGCAGATCGAGCTCGGAGAGCTTTGCCGCGTTGAACGAGGTCAGCAGCGTGTGCCCCTTCGTTTCAATACGAGCAATCTCCGGAGGTTGCGTGCTGGCTGAGTAAGTCGCGACGATCTTATTTCCCGCAAAATGTGGCGGGCCGTAGCCGCCCTCGCTGACTTCCAAGATTTTCTCAACGGCGCCGCCGGCAGCCGGCACGCGGAACAGTTTGCTGAAGCCGTCGTCCTCAGCTTCGAAAACAATCGACGCGCCGTCGCCGGAAATATCGAAACTGCCGACACTGCGGTCGAACGCGCCGGTCAATGTTTTCGGTGCGCCCGCGTTGGGCCAATCGAGGCGGGCGATGCGGCTATTCGAGTAGAGATGTTGCGGGGTCGCCGTCCGCTCCTGCTGCGCGTACAAAGCTTTGCCGTCAGGGGCGAAGGCCGGGTGCGTGTAGCTGAATCCGGGCTTGGTTAGCTGCACCGGCTCCCCTCCCTGGCGTTCAATCTTGAACAGGTGCGTTTCAGTCTCCGCGCGCATCATGTCGCTCTTGTTCACTACGGCGGCGAAGACAATCTCGCGTCCGTTCGGCGCCCATACAGGTTGCAGACTGGTGTCGGAGCTCAGGCCGCTGCGAATGCCGGAGAAGCCTGCCGAGTCCACCAAACGGCCTTTGTCGAGCAGATCGATCGGCGACTTCCAGCCCGGCTCCCACACGTACAGATGCGGGCGGCTGTCGTCGAGCCACGCATTCCAATACCGTACCGGCATGTTGTCATAAACACGCGCCGTCGACTTGCCCGGATTCTTCCGCTCCCCCTTCACCGTGGATTCAAACAGCATCCCCTGGCCGTCGGGCCGCCACTTCGGATTCGCCACTGCCGTTGCCAGCGACGTCACGCGCTGTGCCTCGCCGCCTTGCACCGGTAGGATGTATAACTGCGCGACTTCGTCGCCTTCCCGCTTCGCCGTGAACGCAATCCGCGTCGAATCCGGCGACCACGCCACTCCGCCTTCCGGCCCCTTTGTCGATGTCAGCCGCCGCGCCGGCGCATTGCCGTCGACAGGCACGATCCATAGATCGCTCACCGCCTTGGCCGCATCGTAATCGGGCTCGGTCACGGAGAACACCACCCACTTTCCGTCGGGACTCGGGTTCGCCTCGCCGACGCGTTTCAGAAGAAAGATGTCTTCGTGGGTGACGGGCCGCTTCTGTGCGGTAAGCAATGTAGCTGCCAGCAGCAGCAGGGATAGAAGACGCATATGCGCCTTATTTTCACACTTCGCGGAACGGCGTGGCCGGGTCGTAGCGCTCCAGGTGCTCGCGCCAACGCCGCCATTTGCCCCGCATCGTATCGAGTTGCGTGCGGTACGATGGGTCGCTCGCCAGATTGTTTTCTTCCAACGGATCGCGTTTCAAGTTGTACAGTTCCTCGAATACAGGATTCTCATCCAGAAACCGGCAATACATCCATTCGTTGGTGCGCACCCCCTCCGTGCGCGGTATCCACGCATTCGGCAGCAGGTGTTCGTAAAAGAACTCGGTGCGCCAGTTCGGCGCGCCGTCTCCGCGCGTCAGCGGCAGCAGATTCCGTCCCTGCGTCCCCGGCGCCGCGGGAAGCCCGGCTGCGGCGAGTAGCGTAGGCGCGATGTCAATGTTCAATACGGTTTCACTCCGCCGTAGGCCGCCCCGCGTTCGCGGGTCTATCACAAGGAGCGGCACGCGAATCGATTCCTCATGCAGGAACCATTTCCCCGCCAGACCGTGCTCACCGAGGTAGAAACCGTTGTCCCCCGAATAGACGATCACCGTGTTATCGATCTGATTCGTCCGTGTCAAGAACTCCACCATCCGGCCGACCTGCATATCGATCTCGCTCAGCAGCCGGTAATAGTTCCGAACACTCTCCTGGTAGAGCGCCGGCGTGCCGAACCGCACCACCCAGCGCCGCCGGTTCTCGGACCGTTGCACGGACGGCGGCATCTGCGCGATGTAGCGCGGGTGCATCGTCTTCGGCTCAGGGAACTTCACGCCCTCATACATCGTGGCCGTCTTCGGGCTGGGCAGGAATTGGCGCGGATCCTCGTCCTGCACGTGGCCGGCCTTGAAGCTGATGGAGAGGCACCACGGTTGCTGTCCGCCCTGCATGAAGTCGAGCGCCTGGTCGCCCATGATGTCGGTCAGATGCGGCCCAGGCTCCCCCTGCGGAAAGTACTTGCCCTGGCCCGGAAAGCCTTTCCAGTAGTCGAAGGCGGACGATGGCATCTTGTCCCCAACACCGTACTTGCCGATGAAGCCGGACCGGTAGCCGGCGGCACGCATCAGTTGCGGATAGGTGAGTTCGAACCGGCCCGGTTTGAACGTGTCCGAGAAGTTGTTAACTCCATGCGTCCGCGCGTACTGCCCCGTGAAGATCGAAGCGCGGCTCGTAGCGCAAATCGAAGTCGTGACGAAACAGTTGTCGAATATCGTCCCCCGCGCGGCGAGCCTGTCGATATGGGGCGTTTTGATAATCTTGTTGCCCATACAGCCCAGCGTGTCCCATCGCTGATCGTCGCCGAGGAGGAAGAGGATGTTGGGGCGCGTAGACTTCTGCGCGGCAAGGACGGCGGAGGAGGCGAGGAATTGTCGGCGCGTTTGCATATGGTTGGAAGTTAGTTTACTATTGAACTATGAAGCGGGTGAATATGCACGACGCCAAGACGCACTTGTCTCAATACGTCGCGGAACTAAAGCCCGGCGAAACTCTCATTCTCTGCAATCGGAATGAGCCGGTGGCGGAGCTGCGGTCGTTGAAAAGGAAGAAGCTGAAGCCTCGAATAGGTGTCTTCGAAGGGCAGTTTACGGTGCCGGATTCCTTTTTCGAACCGCTCCCAGATGACATCCTGAAAGCCTTCAACGGCGAATGAGATTGCTTCTGGATACATGTACGTTCTTGTGGCTTGGTCTTAACTCGGATAAGGTGACCAAGAAAGTTCAATCCGCATTCCTCAATCCGGATAACGAAAAGTTCCTCAGCGCCGCTTCGGCGTGGGAGATATCAATGAAGTACGGATTGGGCCGTTTGCCGCTTCCGAAAAGGCCCGATTACTTCATCGCGGAAGGCCGCGAAAAAAGCGGCATCGAAAGTCTCCCGATCGATGAAGAGTCCGCACTCTTTGCCGCCAGTCTCCCTCGGCTGCACGCAGACCCATTCGACCGCATTCTCGTAGCACAAGCGCTCGTACACGGCATGGTACTCGTCACTTCCGACGAAATACTGAGTCAGTATCCCGTTCGCATCCTTTGGTAAGCACCCGCAAAAACCCCTCCACCGCCTCAATTCCCTTATACAAATTTGGCAAGTGGAACTTCTCGTTCGGCGCGTGCAGATTATCATCGGGCAGCCCAAACCCCATCAGCACGCTCGGTATGCCCAACTCCCGCTGAAATAGCCCCACCACCGGAATCGACCCGCCGCTGCGCATATAAACCGCCGGCCTTCCAAATGTCTCCGCCAACGCCGCCGCTGCCGCGCGCAGAATCGGATGCGACGGATCGACCGTGCAAGCCGGACTCATGCCAAACACTTCGAAACGGCTGACTATCCCCCGCGGCGTCGCCTTCTCAATAGCCGCGCGCAGCAGCGCAACAATCCGCTCCGGGTCCTGATCCGGCACCAGCCGGCAACTGATCTTCGCGTGCGCTTTCGCAGGAATCACCGTCTTGAATCCCTGGTTGACAAACCCGCCCACAATCCCATGCACCTCAAGCGTCGGCCGCGCCCACGTCCGTTCCAGCACGCTGTAGCCGGCCTCTCCGCTCAACGCAATCGACCCCACCTCTCGCCGCAAATACTCCGCCTCGTCGAATGGCAAAGTCTTCCACGCCGCCAACTCTTTTTCCGCAGGCGCCCGGACCTCATCGTAAAAGCCAGGAATCCGAATGACGCCATCGACTCCCTTCAATGCCGCAATAATCTGCGCGATCGCTTCCAGCGGATTCGGCGCCGCGCCGCCATAAACGCCCGAATGCAAATCCTGCGCCGCGCCCTCCACATGTAACTCGCCAAAGACCCCGCCGCGCAATCCAGTGCATAACGTTGGCAATCCCGGTGCGAACATCTCGGTGTCGCAGATCAGCGCCGCATCGGCCTTTAATGCCTGCCGATGCTCAGGCACATACGCCTCCAAATGCTGGCCGTTTGCCTCTTCCTCCCCCTCAATTAACACCTTCACATTCACCGGCAGCCGCCCGCCGAACCGCTTCAACGCCTCCAGCAGAATTAACGTCTGCCCCTTATCGTCACAGGCTCCGCGCGCAAAGATATCGTCGCCCCGGATCGACGGCTCGAACGGCGGCGAAGTCCACAGTTCCAGCGGATCCGGTGGCTGCACATCGTAGTGGCCATACAGCAGCAGCGTCGGCTTGCCGGGCGCCTCCAGACTCTCCGAATAAA
The DNA here is from genome assembly GCA_016185425.1 of Acidobacteriota bacterium. GTDB lineage: Bacteria > Acidobacteriota > Terriglobia > Bryobacterales > Bryobacteraceae. The sequence continues at coordinate 27,640 of JACPNQ010000033.1, forward strand.
CCAATGGCTGCCTGCCCGGCGCGTCAATCAGAAACGTTTTCGCCAGGCCCGCATCCAACAGGAATTGCCGTACCCATTCCGCCGCTCGCCGGCAGTCGGCAACGTGATCCGGGCTCGTGCTGATGCTTGGAATTCTTAGGAATTCCTGCAGGTTTTCGAGAACGCTCATCTACACACTCTATCCTGGAGGAAGATGCACACGAACCGCTTGGCTAACGAACAGAGTCCCTATTTACAGCAGCACGCGAACAACCCGGTCGACTGGTATCCCTGGGGCGAAGAAGCCTTCGCGAAGGCCCGTGCGGAGAACAAGCCGATCTTCCTCAGCGTGGGCTACTCTACTTGCCACTGGTGCCACGTCATGGAGCGGGAATCGTTCGAAAACGAACCCACTGCGGAAATTCTCAATCGCGACTTCGTTCCTATCAAGGTCGATCGGGAAGAGCGCCCCGACGTCGATCGCATCTACATGCTTTTCGTGCAGGCCACCACCGGCGGCGGCGGCTGGCCGATGAGCGTCTGGCTCACGCCCGAATTGAAACCGTTTTATGGCGGCACTTACTTCCCGCCCGACAACCGCTACGGGCGCCCCGGCTTCCGCACTGTTCTGACGCATCTCGCCCAGGCTTGGCGCGACGATCGCGAGAAGATCGACGGCTCGGTAAACGAGATCATGAGCCAGCTCGGCGGCTACGCCGCGCTTGGCGCGGCCGCGGGTGTTGTCGACGACAAGGTTCTCGACTCCGGGTACAGCCACTGCCGCCGCACGTTCGATCGCAAATTCGGCGGCTTTGGCGGCGCGCCCAAGTTTCCGCGGCCCGTACAGCTCAACTTCCTGCTCCGCTACTGGAAGGCCACAGGCGAGGAGGAGGCGCTATCGATGACCGTCGCAACGCTCAAAGCCATGGCTGCCGGCGGAATGAATGACCAGCTCGGTGGCGGGTTTCACCGTTACTCTGTCGACGCCCGCTGGTTTGTTCCGCACTTCGAGAAGATGCTCTACGACCAGGCGCAGCTTGCCGTCAGTTACCTGGAGGCGTATCAGATCACCAATGATGCCGCCCTTGCCACCGAGGCCCGCCGCATTTTCGATTACGTCCTCCGTGACATGACCCACCGCCTCGGTGGCTTCTTCAGCGCCGAGGATGCAGACTCCGTTATCCACCCCGATCACCCGCACGAAAAAGGAGAAGGCGCCTTCTACGTCTTCGACTGGCGTGAAATCGAAGCCGTTCTCGGGCCGGACGAAGCGAAGGAATTCGGTCGCTATTTCGGCTGCCGCCCGGAGGGCAACGTCGAGCCGCACGAAGACCCGCACGAAGAGTTCACGCGCAAAAACATTCTTTTCCGCGCCGAAGAACCCGCACCGGCTTTCGCCGAAGCACGCGCGAAGCTGCTGGGCTATCGCAACATGCGCGTGCGTCCGCACCTCGATGACAAGGTCCTTACGAGTTGGAACGGTCTCATGATCTCCGCCCTCGCCAAAGGCGCGCGAATTCTCAAGGAGCCGCGCTATATGGACGCCGCCCGCCGCGCCGCCGCGTTCCTCCAGGACACCGTCTGGAACGCGGCGACGAAAACACTGCGGCGCCGCTGGCGCGCGGGCGAATCGGCCATCGAGGGTTTCCTCGACGACTATGCGTTCTTCACCCTCGCCCTTCTCGACCTCTACGAAACCGGCTTCGACAAGACCCACCTGGACCTCGCCATCACTCTCGCCGAACGCATGCGCGAACTATTTGAGGACAAGGAGCACGGCGCCTTCTACTCCACCGCCGAAGGCGACCCGGCCCTCGTCATGCGACTAAAGGAGGACTACGACGGCGCCGAACCCTCCGGGAACTCCATGGCGGCGATGGTTCTGCTCCGCCTCGCCGCCATGACCGGCCGCGCAGACTTCGCGGAAGCCGCGAACAGGACGATTGCCGCATTTCACAGCCGCCTGACAACCCAATCGGCCGCTGTTCCGCAGATGCTTTGCGCCTACCTCTTCGCCCAGCGCAAACCCGGCCAAATCCAGTTCACCGGCAGCGATCCCGCCAAACTGATCGATGCTGTCCACGCCAAATTCCTGCCCTTCCACGTCCTGCTGCGTAGCGGTATGCAGGACGGCCCCGCGGAGGCCCAGATCTGCGAGAACTTCGTCTGCCGCCTGCCAGTCTCGGACCCAGAGACCCTCGCCAGCCAAGTAGAATAGGGGTTTCCATGGAACCAAAATTCCGCATTGCCTCTATTACCGACGAGTTCTCGCCGGCCGACCCCGCCCTTGCCCTCGACCAAATGGCTTCTATCGGTATGACCGGCGCCGAACTTCGCGTCCTGTTCGGCAAGAACGTCATGGACCTCTCTGGCGAGGAAATGTCCCGCCTGCGCGATATGCTGCAGGGCCACAAAATGGAGGCCATTTCCATCGCGAGTCCCATCCTGAAGTGCGTCCTGCCCAACGCTCCAGAGATCGACACGCGGTTCCAACAGGACATTTTTAACTCCAAGCACACCTTCGAGGATCAACCCGCCCTCACCGAGAAGGCATTCGGCATCGCTAAATTCTTCGGCGCGAAGATCATCCGCGTCTTCTCCTACTGGCGCACCGTCGATCCCGAGAAGTGCTTTGAACCGGTCTGCAACGCCTTGGCCGATCTGGCCGTCAAAGCTGCCAGGGAAGGCCTCGTCATCGGCATTGAGAATGAGCACGCCTGTAACATCGCCACGGCGAAGGAAGCCTCGCACCTGCTAAATGCCGTGCAACACCCGAATCTGAAGCTGGTCTGGGATCCCGCCAATGCTCTCTGCTCCGGTGAATCGCCCTACCCCGGTGGCTATGCTCTTCTGCCCAAGGACCGCATCGCCCACGTTCACGTGAAGGACTGTCACATGGACGGCCACAAGCCCGTATGGGGTCCCGTCGGGACCCGCGAGGTCGATTGGAAAGGGCAGATCGCGGCGCTTGCCGAAGACGGCTACAAAGGCTGGCTGAGCCTCGAAACACACTGGCCCGGACCTGGCAACGACAAGTTCCTCGCCTCCACCATATGTGGCTGGAATCTCCGTGGGTTAGCGGCTATGTAAACTGATTTCACATTTCGGTGACGTAGCTCATCCTTGGCACGTCAATACTTCGATACGGTGATGGAGGCGCGAATGCGCAATCGAAAAATCCTGGCGGCGGCAGCCTCACTTCTGGCATTGGCCGGGTTGGCGTTCGCCCAGCGTCTCCGTGTGCCCTATAGCGCGTTCCCGTTCCGCGAAGACGAAGAGCAGCCGATGCCCGCCGATGCCGGCGAAAAAACCGAATTCGCCTTCGCTCGCCTCCAATATCCCAACTGGCGCTCCAATGACCGTAGCTGGTCCATGCGCGGCGCCTGGTCGATCGATTATCCCAAGGCCGATCGCCAGTTCGTCCAGGGTGTCCGCCGGCTCACGCGCCTGCACGTCCGCTCCGTGGAGCAGGTCGTCAACCTGGAATCCGACGACATCATGAACTGGCCCTGGGTATACGTCGTAGAAGCCGGGCACTGGGATCTCACCGACAACCAGGTGAAGAAGCTGCGCGAGTTCCTCCTCCGCGGCGGCTTCCTGATGACCGACGACTTTCACGGAACCATGGAGTGGCAGATCTTCATGCTCTCCATGCAGCGCGTCTTCCCCGACCGTCCTGTCGTCGATCTCCCCAACTCCGAGCCGATCTTCCATGTCCTGTACGATCTCGACGACCGCTTTCAGATTCCCGGCATCGTCAACTACCCTTTCGATCAAACCTACGAGTATGACGGTGTCGAAGCCAAATGGCGCGGTATCTACGACGACAAGGGCCGCCTGATGGTCGCCATCTGCCACAACATGGATATGGGCGACGCCTGGGAATGGGCGGATTCTCCGCACTACCCGGAGAAATACGCCTCGCTCGCTTACCGGATCGGCATCAACTACATCATGTACGCTATGTCCCATTGAGCCTCGCATGTTTGAACTCTTCTTCCAGCATTCGTTGAGCGTTTTCCGCAAAGGCACATTCGTGTTGCAGAGCGGTTGGCCGGCGTGGTTGCTGGCCGCGCTGGCCGTCGCGGCGGCCACAATGTTTGCGGTCTTCGTCTGGCGCAAGACGCGCGTGGCCGGATGGCCAGTCTTGCGCGGCGCAATTCTATGGGTGATGCAGTCCACCATGGCCGCGGTGCTGCTGCTCCTGCTCTGGCAGCCCGGCCTTTCGGTCGCCACGCTGAAGAAGCAGCAAAACGTCGTCGCCGTTCTGCTCGATGATTCCAAATCGATGGCCCTCGCCGACAATGGCGCCGTCCGCCGCGACGAGATGGTGAAGACGCTCGATAGCGGCCTGCTCGACGAGTTGAAGAAACGCTTCCAGGTGCGGTTCTACAAGGTGTCGGACCACTTGGAGCGCGCCGAGAATCACAAAGGCCTAAAAGGCGAGAAGACCGCCAGCCGCCTGGCCGATGGCCTGAAACAGATCGCCGCGGAGACCGGCAGCCTGCCAATCGGCGGCGTCGTGCTGATGTCCGACGGCGCCGACACTTCGGGCGGCATCGACCGCGAAACGGTCAACGCGCTCAAGGGCCGGCAGCTCCCCGTTCACACTGTTGGCTACGGCCGTGAGCAGTATGACCGCGACATCGCCCTCGTCGATGTCCAGGCGCCCATCCGCTCCCTCGCCGATTCGCGCCTGGGCGTGCAGGTCATCCTCCGCCAGCGCGGCTACGCCGGCCAACGCACCAAGCTCACACTGAAGGATGGCGACAAGACGCTCGCCGCCCGCGAAATCACCCTCGCCGCCGATGGCGCCGCGCAGTCGGAAACCGTGCTCTTCAATGCGGGTCCCGCCGGCGTCCGTACCGTCCAGGTGCTCCTCCAGCCTCTCTCCAACGAGGAGAATGCCGGCAACAACCAGATGACTCGCCTGGTCCAAGTGGAGGATCGCAAGCCCCGCGTCCTGTACATCGAAGGCGAGCCGCGTTGGGAATTCAAATTCATTCGCCGCGCCATCGAGGAAGACAAGAACCTGCAACTGGTCACCATGCTGCGCACCACGCAGAACAAGATCTACCGGCAGGGCGTCAAAGATCCCAAAGAGCTGGAAGCGGGCTTCCCGGCTACGGCCGAGGAGATGTTCGGCTATGAGGGCATCATCATCGGCACCGTCGAAGCGTCCTACTTCACACCCACGCAGCAGGCGCTGCTGAAAGCCTTCGTCGACCGGCGCGGCGGCGGCGTGCTCTTTCTGGGCGGGCGCGCATCGCTCGCCGATGGCGGTTACGGTGCCAGCGATTTCAGGGACATTCTTCCGGTTGTCGCCGGCGACCGGCGCACCACCTTCTTCCGTGACAAAGCCAACGTCGAGCTCACCCCGAACGGCCGCGACAATCTCGCGTTGCGTCTCGAAGAGGATGCGGCCAAGAACGTGGAGCGCTGGAAAAAGCTTCCGTTTCTCGCCGACTTTCAAAACGCGGGCGCCGTCAAGCCGGGCGCTGTTGTGCACGTCGATGCCATCACCGGTCATGGCCGCACACCGCTGCTCATCACCCAGAACTATGGCCGCGGCCGCACTGCCATTATGGCGACCGGCGGAACGTGGCGCTGGCAGATGTCGCAGCCCGTGGAAGACAAATCGCACGAGATGTTCTGGCAGCAGTTGATGCGCTGGCTCGTCGCCGGTACGCCGGGTACCGTGCAGGCGACGACATCGCAGACGGTCTTCACGGACGATCCGAAGATTCCGCTCCGCGCCGAAGTGCGCGGCAAGCAGTACGAACTGCTCCCCGACGGCCAGGTGGAAGCTCGCGTGTCGGGTCCCGCCGGGTCCGGAGCAACAGTCATTCTGCAGCCGGACCCCGTTCACCCGGGCGTCTATACCGGCGAGTATTCGGCAGACCAGCCGGGTTCGTATCTCGTTGAGATGATCGCCGCGCGAAGCGGAGAACGTATTGGGTCGGACACCCTTGCCTTCCGGCGCGAGGATGGTGTGGCTGAGAGTTTCAGCACCGAGCAGAACCGGGAGCTGCTGGAACGGTTGGCCTCCGAGACCGGCGGAAGGTACTGGAAACCGGATGGGACCCAGAAGCTCCCGGAAGAGATCGCGCTCAGCGAGGCCGGCATCTCCTCACGCGAGATTCGCGACCTCTGGCACCTGCCGGTCGTCTTCCTCCTGATAGCGGCGCTGCGAACGGGGGAATGGCTGCTGCGCAGAAGATGGGGTGCGGTATGAGAATTCTCGCGGTATTGGCCGCTCTTTCAGCCCTCGCCGCCCCGGCCACGACTTGGTACATTACCGTGGCTGGGCTTGGCGGCGATCCGCTCTTTGACCAACGCTTCAACGCGCTGGCGCAGGAGATGGACAAGCTGGTCCGTACCACGCCGGATGCGAAGGTTACCACGCTCACCGGACCGGCGTCATTGAAGGTGCGCATCCGCGAATCGCTCGCCGACGCCGCCAAGAACGGCAAGCCCGAGGACACGCTCGTCGTCACCTTCATCGGCCACGGCAATTTCGATGGACAGGACTACAAGTTCAACATTCCTGGCGCCGATATCACCGCCGCCGAGCTCGCCGAGTGGATGGACCGCGTCCCCGCGCAGAAGCAAGCCGTGATTAACACCACTTCCTGTTCCGGCGCATCGATCGACATGCTCCGCCGCGATAACCGCGTCATCATCTCCGCCACGAAGTCCGCCACCGAGCGCCTGGCCACGCAGTTCGCCCGCTTTTGGGTGGAAGCTATGCGCAACCCGGAGGCCGACACCGACAAGAACGAGGTCGTCAGCGTGCTCGAGGCGTTCCGGTTCGCCGACAAGAAGACCGTCGGCTTCTACGAAACGCAAAAGCGCTTAGCCACGGAACACGCCATGCTCGAGGATACCGGGAAGGGGAGCGGTGTGCGCGCCCCGGGACCGGACAACGGCCACGGGCTGCTCGCCGGCCAGACGCCGCTTGTCCGCTTCGGTTCGCTGCAGCAGGCCGCCAAGTCGCCGGAGAAACAGGCCCTCCTCAAGAAACGTGAGGAAGTCGAAGCCAAGATCGAGAAGCTAAAATATGAGAAGGCGGCGATTTCCGTGGAGGACTACCGCAAGCAGCTCGGCTCGCTGCTCCTCGAATTGGCGAAAGTGCAGGAGGAGATCGACCGGTGAGATGGCTCGCAGTTTTGGCATTGTTCGCGCCGCTCGCTTCGGCGGCAACGCTTGAGGAGTGCCGCGAGCACAAGCGCCGGGGCAGGCTCCCGGAAGCCAGGACATGTTGGTCGGCGCTCAGCCAGTCGCACGATGCCGCGCTGCAAGCCGAGGCACTTTGGGCGCTTCGTGATTACAACAGCGCCAATGAGCGCTTTCGCAGCGCCGTAGCGCAGAAGCCGAAGGATGCGTTGGTCCGCGTACGCTGGGGTCGAATGTTTTTTGAACGCGGCCAGCGCAAGGAAGCCGCGCAGCTTTACGAAGAGGCGATCGGGATTCAGGCGGACTTTCCCCCGGCACTGATCGGACTGGCCTACCTCGCCTCCAGCGGTTTTGAGAGCAAGGCCGTCGAGCTCGCCGAGAAGGCCTTGGAGAAAGATCCCAAACTCTTCGAAGCTCGCGAAATGCTCGCCCGTTTCGCGCTGGAAGAATACGACGAGAAGCGCGCGATCGAGCAGGCGGACAAAGCCCTCGCCATCTCTCAGGAAGCGCTCGACGCCCTCGTCATCCGCGCCACTGTCGAGTGGCTCAACGATAAGCCTGGAACGGAGTGGATCGCCCGTCTGGACAAGACCAACCCCAACTATGGGGAAGGGTACGCCATGGCGGCGAACATGTTCATCATCAACCGCCGCTATGAGGAAGGGATCGCCCTTTACCGTAAGGCGCTCAACAAAAACCCGGATCTCCTTGCCGCCAAAGCCGAGCTGGGCGTCAACCTGATGCGTCTCGGTGCGGAGAGCGAAGCCCGGCAGCTTCTCAAGGAGTGCTATGACGCTAACTGGCGCACCGCTCCCGTCACCAACACGCTGACGCTAATGGACAGCTATAAGAACTTCGTGACCTTCGAGAAGGGTATGCTCATTCTCCGCGTGCACAAGAAGGAGGCGGAGCTGCTCCGTCCGTACTTCGAAGCGGAGTTGGAGCGCGCCTCCAATGTCTTTGAAAAGAAGTACCAGCTCAAGCTCACCAAGCCGGTGCAGTTGGAGGTCTACCCGGATCACGAGGACTTCGCCGTGCGCACCATGGGCCTGCCAGGCCTAGGCGCTCTAGGTGTCACCTTCGGGAACGTCGTCGCCATGGATTCGCCGTCCGGCCGCAAGCCCGGCACCTTCCATTGGGCATCGACGCTTTGGCACGAGCTGAGCCACGTCTACGCGCTCGCCGTCACCAAGCACCGCGTGCCCCGTTGGTTTACCGAAGGCCTCGCCGTTCACGAAGAGACAGCCGTGAACACGGAGTGGGGCGACCGCCTCGACCCGGCCACCATCCGCGCCATCAAGGACAAGAAGCTCCTCCCGGTAGCCTCACTGGATCGCGGGTTTGTGCGCCCGTCTTATCCCGCCCAGGTCACGGTCAGTTATTTCCAGGCGGGCAAGATCTGCGACTACATCAACAGCAAATGGGGCTGGCAGAAGCTGGTCGACATGCTGAGGGACTTCGGCACGGGCAAGACCACGCCTGAGGTCATTGAGGCCCATCTGGGGCTGAAGCCCGAGCAGTTCGACAAGGACTTCCTCGCCTGGCTCGATACGCAGGTCGGCGAACAGGTGAAAGGATTTGACGCCTGGCGGAAGAACATAGCTGTGGCCAATGCGCTCGTCAAAGAGAAGAAATGGGACGAGGTCATCAAGACCGCCGAGCCCATCGTCCGCTCCTATCCCGACTATGTCGAATCCGGATCAGCCTACGAACTGCTCGCCGAGGCATCGGAGAAAAAGGGCGACAAAGCCAAGGCCATCGCCATCCTTGAGCAGTGGGCGAAGGTGGGCGGACGGCAACCCGAAACGCTCAAGAAATTGGCGGCGTTGCTCGAGGAGGCCGGCCACAAGCGCCAGGCCGCCGAGACGCTCGAACGGATCAACTACATCTATCCGGTGCAGGACGACGAGTATCACCGGCGGCAGGGAGAGTTGTGGTTGGAAGTGGGGGAGAAGGACCGGGCGATCCGCGAATTTACGGCCGTTGTGGGATCGAAACCCGTGGACGTGGCCGGAAGTTACTACAATTTAGCCAAGGCGCTGCGAGCCGCCGGCCGGAATGACCAAGCTCGCGACAATGTCATACTCGCCTTGGAAGCCGCGCCCAGCTTCCGTCCGGCACAGAAATTACTCTTGGAGCTCTCAAAATAAACATGTCGACCACCATTGCGAACACGCTGGATACCGCGGATTTGCGGGCGCGCGTGGCACGTTTCCAGGAAACTCAGGCGAACATCGTCGGACAAGTGCGGCGCGTCATCGTCGGACAGGAGGAGGTGGTCAATCAGGTACTCATATCTCTCTTTGTCGGCGGCCACTGCCTCATTACCGGTATGCCCGGGACCGCGAAAACCCTGCTCGTCAAAACGCTTTCCGACACGCTTGGCCTCAGCTTTAAGCGCATCCAGTTCACCCCGGACCTGATGCCGACCGACATCACCGGCACCGACATCATCGAGGAAGACTCGGCGACCGGCCGCCGTCAGTGGACCTTCGTCCACGGACCGATCTTCACCAACGTCCTGCTAGCGGACGAAATTAACCGTACGCCGCCGAAGACGCAGGCAGCACTGCTCGAAGCCATGCAGGAAAAGAGCTGCACCGTTCGCGGCAATCTCTATCAGCTCTCGCCGCCGTTCTTCGTGCTTGCGACGCAGAACCCGATCGAGCTCGAAGGCACCTACCCGCTGCCCGAGGCCCAGCTTGACCGCTTCCTGTTTAACGTTCTGCTCGACTACCTGCCCTTCGATGAGGAGATGCAGGTCCTCGACCTCACTACGACCACCCATGTCGCCCAGGCCGATCCGGTAACCAACGCCGAGGAGATCCTCTCCATGCAGCAGTTGGTTCGCATGGTTCCGGTGGCGGAGAGTGTCGCCCGCTATGCCGTCGCCATTGTGCGTGCGACGCGCCCGACGGACTCTTCGGCCCCGGACATCGTCAAGAAGTACCTGAACTTCGGCGCCAGCGTTCGCGGCATCCAGAACATCATCCTCGCCTCCAAGGCCCGCGCGCTCATAATGCACCGCTACCACGTCGCGTTTGAGGACATCGCCGCGATGGCGGTGCCGGTGCTTCGCCATCGCGTACTGCTCAACTTCCACGCCGAGTCGGACAAGGTGACCTCCGACGCCGTGCTGCGGAAGATGATCGATTCGATTCCCGTTCCGAGAGACTAACCCCAAATGGACCAGCGCTTCCTCGACCCTCAAGTCCTCGCCTCCATCTCGAACCTCGAGCTGGTGGCGAAGACGGTCGTGGACGGGTTCATCTCCGGGCTCCACCGGTCGCCGAAATTCGGCTTCTCGCAAGAGTTCGCCGAGTACCGCATGTACAACGAAGGCGACGATCTGCGGTTCGTCGATTGGAACGTCTTCGCCCGGACCGAGCGCACCTACATCAAGCGTTTCAAGGGCGAGACTAACTCGCGCCTCACACTCCTGCTGGATGCTTCGGCGTCGATGAGCTACACGTCCCACAACGTCACCAAGATCGACTACGCCAAGTACCTGGCGGCGAGCCTGGCCTACATGGCTCACCAGCAGCGCGACGCGGCCGGTGTGATTGTTTTTGACGATGAGGTCCGGGAGTATGTGACGCCGTCGTCGCGAGCGGGCCAGTTCCGGCGCACGATGTTCGCGATCGAGAACGCCGCACCCGGACGGCGGACGGACTTCGCCAAGCCATTCTTCCACTTCCTTTCTACGCTGCGGAACCGCCGCGGCATGGCGGTGGTCGTCAGCGATTTTTATGAGAACCCGGAGACGGTCATCAAGACCATCGAGCCGCTGCGGTTCCGGGGGAACGATGTCGTGCTGTTCCACATCCTCGATCCGCAGGAAGTGCGGCCGAAGTTTGATGGGCCGGTGCTACTGATCGATTCCGAGACCGGCCAGGAGTTGGAGACCTCACCGGAGTACGCGGCGCAGGAGTATCGCGGCAAGATCGACGCCCATGTGGAGGCCTTGCGGCAGAAGGCGCAGACGGCCGGGTTGACCTATCACCTGCATGTGACGAACACGCCGCTGGATTCCGCGCTTCGCGAGTTTCTGATGGTCCGGCAGGGAAGGGCGTGATGGGATTCCTTGCGCCTCTCTTCCTCGGCGCCGTCACCCTGGTGGGATTGCCGGTCTGGCTGCATCTCCTCCGGCAACATAAGACGACGCCGGTCACGATGCCGTCCCTGATGTTCTTTGAGCGGCGGACGACCACGTCGACGCGGCAACGGAAGCTGCGGTATTACGCACTGCTGGCGATGCGGCTGCTGGCGATTCTGCTGCTGGTCCTGGCGTTTGCGCAACCCTACTGGGAGCGGACGATTGCTGCGGGGTCGGGCAAGCGGATGACGGTGGCCGCCATCGACAACTCGTTCTCGATGCGGCGGGCGAATTCGGTCGACTCGGCTAAGCAACAGGCGCTTGGTCTGGCGGCGAAAGTGAGTGCGGCGGAGCCCGGTATTGTGGTCGCGTTTGGCTCAGGGGCGCGCGAAGTGGGCCAGAAGGCCGAAGACGCGAGCGTGTTCCGGAACAACGTCAACGCCGTGGTGGCCGGTGACGAGCGGACCTCTTATGCCGAGCTGTCGCGAGTGCTGCGCGGTCTGCATGAGGCGCATAAGATGCCGCTGGATATCCATGTCTACACCGACGTGCAGCGGTCCGGGATGCCGGCGAGGTTTGCCGACTTGCAGTTGCCGGCGGATGCGAAGCTCGAGATCCATGACGTCGCGCCGAAGGAGCTTCCGAACTTCGCGGTCGAGGCGGTTACGCCGCCGGGGCGGATCTTTGACACGAAGGCGGCTCGCGTCCGGGCTACGATTGCCGGTATCCATACGCCCCGGGCGAGCAAGGTGGTCTCGCTGGTGGCGGATGGCAAGGTGCTGGCGACCAAACCGGTGGAGATCGCGGAGAACGGCAGGACGTCGGTCGAGTTCACGGGCCTCGATACGGGCTATGGTTTCCATCGCGGCGAGATCCGGATTGACGGCGCCGATAATTTCCCGAACGACGATACGTTCCGCTTCGCGATCGAGCGTTCCGATCCGCGGCGCGTGCTGTACCTGCATGCTTCGCGTGACGCGAAGAGCGCCCTGTATGTAAAGGCGGCGCTCGATGCCGCGGTGCCGAACGCGTACTCGATTGAGGCCGCGCCGTATGAGACGACGTCGACGCCGAACCTGACCAACGTGTCGTTCGTTGTGCTTGCGGACCCCGGCGGGCTGCCATCGGCGCTGGAGGCGTCTTTGAAGGATTACGTGCAGAAGGGCGGGGCAGTGTTCATCGCGGCCGGGCCGTTTACGGGCGCCCAGTCGAAGCTACCGGTTTCGGGGCTGACGGTGAAGGAGTCGCGCCTGACGAACCGCACCCGGGAGATGTTCCAGACGGTGGCTTCGAAGGAGCCGCTGCATCCGGTGATTGAGAAGGCGGCGGGATTGGAGTCGGTCAAGTTCTATCAGGTCGTTACGGTCGAGCCGAACGCTTCCACCAAGGTTTTGGCGAAGACGGCCGATGCGGTGCCTGTGGTTCTCGATCAGGCGTTGGGCGAGGGGCGGGTTTTGATCCTGACTTCGCCGCTGGACAACTTGGGGAACAACCTGCCGCTGCACCCGGCGTTCATTCCGTTTGTCGAGCGGACGGCGCAGTACTTGTCACGTCAGCAGGAGTCGACGGGGATTGTCGCGGTCGGAGAGGGAGTGGAGCTGCGGGCGGCGACGGACCGGGCTATCGGTGTCGAGGTACTTGATCCACGGGGTGACCGGGCGTTGACGCTGGAGCAGGCGGCGAAAGCCACGTCCTTTGCGCCTGGGGGCGAGGGTTACTACGAGATCCGCCGCGCGAATGGGCGGTCGAGCCTGGTGGCGGTGAATGCCGACCGGCGCGAGTCCGATTTTGCGCGGATGGAGGACGAGACGGTCAGCCTGTGGAAGGCGACGGGTGAGCCGTCCGAGGGGCAGAAGGTGAACGCGAGCGGGGAGCGAACGGAACGGGTGAGCCCCTGGTGGTGGCTGCTGCTGGTTGTGCTTTTATTGACGCTGGCTGAAGGCGTGCTGGCGTCACGCTACCTATACGGATCCGGCGCGGGCGAGCAGGCCCAGGCTGAGTTGGTTGGCAAGGAGGTCGCATGAGCGCGTTAGAAAGTCTCGACCGGTACTTGAAAGAGCTGCAGCGGAAGATGCGGCTGGCGGCGTGGACGCGAGGCGTAGCTGTGGCGGCGTTTTGCGCCCTGATCGCGACAACGCTGCTCGTGGTCTATACCAACTCGACGGCCTTCGAGGATCGCGCTGTGGTCGGGGCGAGGTTCGTCCTCTTCCTGGTGCTGGCGCTCGCCCTGACGTTCGGAATCATTCTGCCTCTGCTGAAGGTCAACCGGAACCGGGCTGCGCGGCAGGCGGAGAGCGCTCTGCCGTTCGGCGACCGGCTGCTCACGGTAGTGGAGCACCGGAACGACGCCGATCCGTTTCTGGAGCTGATCGCGGCTGACGCGCTGCCGGTGGCGGTGGCGAATGGCACGACGGCGATCGTCCCGTCGCGTCTACTGATGACGTTTGGCGCGCTGGCGATCGTTGGCGTGGGATCGATGGTCTGGCTGTTGCAGAGGGGGCCGGGGTACTGGGGCTACGGCGCCAATCTGCTCTGGTTTGGACCGCCGAAGATTGAGGCGGGGTCGTTCTACGATATTCAGGTGCAGCCGGGGAACAAGGCTGTACGGAAGCGCTCCGACGTGGCGGTGACCGCCAACCTGATCGGGTTGCAACCGGGCGTCGTGAAGCTCTTCGCGCGGTACCGCGGGGCGAGCGAGTGGGAGCAGAGCCCGATGATGCCGCAGGGCACGGGATACGAGTTTGTCTTCGCGGGATTGCCGGATACGGTGGAGTACTACGTCCAGTCGGGGCCGGTGAAGTCGAAGACCTATACGCTGACGGCGTTGGACCTGCCGGGCGTGAAGAACATCAAGGTCACCTATGTGTACCCGCCGCAGTTGGGGATGCCATCGGTCACCGAGGAGCATGGCGGCGATGTGCGGGCGGTGACGGGGTCGACCGCGAAGCTGGAGATTGAGTTCGACCGGCCGATTCAGAACGGGCTGATCGTGATCAACGGGGAAGATACGCGGTCGCTGCTGATGACGGCGCCGAACCGTGCGCAGGTCGAGGTGCCGGTGAAGAAGAGCGGGGTCTACTATGTCGCGGCGCGGGAGTTGGACGAGAATGTCCGGCTGACCGACGACTACTTCATCGAAGCGCAGGATGACTCGGAGCCGGTGATCAAGATCAAGCGGCCGGGGCGCGATGCGAAGGTGAATCCGCTGGAAGAAGTTCCCGTAGAGGTCGAGGCCTCGGATGACTTCGGGCTGCGCGAGCTGACGCTGCGATACTCTGTGAACGGCGGCCCAGAGAACACCGTCCAGATGCTGCCGGGGCAGAACGTGAAGCAGGCGAACGGCAAGACGCTGCTATCGCTCGAGGACTTCAAGATGCAGCCGGGCGACGTGATCAGCATGTACGCCGTCGGGCGGGATGCGCGGAACACGGTGCAGACGGACATGGTGTTTGTCGAGGCGATGCAGTGGGAGCTCGAGTATTCGCAGTCGCAGCAGGGCGGGGGCGGCGGTGGCGGAGAGCAGGAAGAGCAGGGCAAGATCTCGCAGCGGCAGAAGGAGATCATCGCGGCGACGTGGAACCAGTTGCGGAACCGGTTCGCGGATCGGAAGTCGCTGGCGGAGAACGCGAAGTTCCTGTCGGAGATGCAGGCGAAGCTGAAGGACCAGGCGAAGTCCCTGGCGGAGCGGATGACGCGGCGCGAGCTGTCGGGGTCGAACGAGGAGTTCAAGACGTTCACGAAGGAGATGGAGGCGGCGTCGACGGCGATGGGGTCGGCGGCGGAGAAGCTGAAGGGCGAGAAGTTCAAGGACTCGCTGCCGCATGAGCAGAAGGCGCTGCAGCACCTGATGCGCGCCGAGGCGCTGCAGAAGCAGATCCAGGTGGCGTTCGGATCGCAGGGCGGCGGCGGAGGCGGTGGCGGCGGAGCGTCGCGCGACCTCGACAACCTGTTCGATCTGGAGCTCGATACGGAGAAGAACCAGTATGAGACCGGGCAGCAGCAGAGCGCGTCCGGAGACAGCCGTGAGAAGCAGGTTGACGAGGCGCTGCAGCGGCTGAAGGAGTTGGCGCGGCGGCAGCAGGAGCTGGCGCAGCAGCAGCGGCAGAACAAGCAGAGCTTCCAGCAGAAGTGGCAGCAGGAGCAGTTGCGGCGGGAAGCGGAGGAGCTGAAGAAGAAGCTCCAGGAGCTGGCACAGGGACAGCAGCAACAGGGCCAGCAGAGCCAGCAGGGACAACAGGGCCAGCAAGGGCAGCAGGGTCAATCGGGCCAGCAGTCCGGCCAGCAATCGTCGTCGCAGCAACAGGCGGGGCAACAGCCGGGGCAGAGCGGGCAGCAGGGGCAGACTTCGCGCGACCGGCTGCGGCAGATGGCGGGTCAGCAACAGCAGCGGCAGGATCCGCGGTTGCAGCAGGCGCTGGAGCGGCTGGAGCAGGCGACGAAGGATATGCAGCGGGCGAATCAGCAAGGGCAGCAGGCGGCTGAGGCGCAGCGCGCGGCGGAGCGGCTGAACGAGGCGCAGAACGCGTTGCGCGGGATGCGCCAGGACCAGTCGACGAACCGGGTTGGGGACCTGGCGGAGCGGGCCAAGCAGTTGGCCGAGCAACAGCGGGATTTCTCGAACCGCGTGAACCAGGAGTTCGGTCCGAAGGCGGGCCAGCAGGCGCAGGACCCGTCGGCGATGCGCGGGCAGAAGATGGAGCTCCAGCAGCAGTTCGCGGCCGAGAAGGAGCGGATGACACAGGAGACGGCGCGGCTGGAGCGGGACATGCAGGATGCGAGCCGGCAGATGGCCGGGTCGCAGCGGCAGACTTCGTCGAAGCTGCGCGAGGCTGTGGGGCAGATGCAGCAGGACCAGGTGACGCTGCGGAACAAGATGCTCGGCGGGTATTACCGGCAGGGGCTGGCGCCCTACCTGGGTTCGCGGGAGCAGTCGCTGGCGAACGACATGGAGAAGCTGCGGAAGGCGATCGAGGGCGCGCAGCAGTCGATGGACCCGAACGCGCAGGACGGCGGGAAGAACGAGCGGAACCTGGCGGGCGTGGAGCGGCTGCGGGAGCAGTTGCAGCAGATGGTGCAGGGTCAGCGCGGGCAGAACGGACAGCGCGGCCAGCAGGGTCAACAGGGCCAGCACCCGGGTCAGCAAGGGCAGGCGGGCCAGGGTCAGCAGGCCGGGCAGCAGCCGGGCCAGGGACAACAGGGTCAGCAAGGCCAGGGTGGCCAGCAGGGGCAGGGCCAGCAGGCGGGCCAGCAACAGGGAGGCCAGCAGGGCGGTGGTGGCGGGCCTTTTGGCGACGGCCGGCAACAGATGGCTGGCGGCCAGAGGGGCGGATGGCGCGAAGGCGGCAATGCAATGAACGACGGCACCCGCGAGTTTATGGGTGGCGGCGCGAACCGGACGTGGCAGGAGGGGATGCGGGCTCTGAGCGAGTTGCGCGGCGCGGCGGCGGAGTCTCCGGAGATGCAGAAGGAGATCGAGCAGATGATCCGCGATATGCAGCGGCTGGATCCGGCGAAGTTCCCCGGGAATCCAGAGCTGGTGGAGCGGATCCGGGCGCAGTTCTTGCCGCAGTTGGAGCAGCTTGAGCTGCGGCTGCGCAAGCAGGTGGAGGAGCAGCAGACCGGAACCGTCCGCAGCGGCGCCGGCGAGAGGATTCCGCCGGGCTATACGGAGCAGGTGGCCGATTATTACCGGCGGCTAAGCAAGGGGAATAAGTAAAAAAATTCCGATCCCGGGAATAAGATCGCGGTGTTGCCGGGCTTACACTTCCGGAGGCACCTGATGCGTCTATTACGTCTCGCCGTTTTCCTCGTTCCGGCGTTGTTCGGACAAGCTTCGTTGCCCCCTTCGGATTTGGACCGGGTCGCCGTGGGCGCGAAACCTCCCAGTTTCGAGCTTCCCGCCGCCGACGGCCGGCCGGTCAGCCTAGCCAGTTTCCTGGGGAAGAATGTCGTCCTGGTCTTCTACCGGGGCTATTGGTGACCGTATTGCGTCACGCAGCTCGTTGAGCTGCATCTACTCTTGCCGGCCGCCCGGAAGGCCGACACCGTCATCGTGGCGATTAGCCCGGACACGCTCGAGAAGATCAATGACATCATTCCCAAGGTGAAGTCCAAGAGCGGGGGTGACTTCGAGATCCTACTGCTCAGCGATGCGAGACACGAAGTCATCGACCGCTACGGTCTGCTCAACGAAGCGGCGGCAGCCCAGGGCCGGTTTCTACCGCATCCGACCACCTATGTGATTGACAAAGGCGGAAGGATCCGATGGAAATTCACGGAAAAGAATTACAAGATCCGTCCGACCAACGAGATGGTTTTGAACGAGCTAAAGAAGCTGCGCTAGACTATCTAGCTTGTCCGCCGAATGGTCACGCGGGCGACCGGGTTGCGCCAATCCCGCATCGAAGCGCTCATGTTGCCCACGCCGTGCATGCCAGCGTGAATATGGACGTAACCCTCCCCCTGGCCGACTTGAGCGCCGCCACCGTTGCCGCTCGGATTCGAGGGTGTTGCACACTCTACAAAACCGGGGCCCGGAATTGACGCGCAGAGCTCGTCGTTCCGTTCGGTGCCTGCGTCGTATGCCGGCGCGAATACAGTAATGGTTGCCGGCGACTGAGGCAAAACGGCGGCATCAACGGCGAAGAACCCGTCGTTGGTGGGAATCAGCATCGCCGCCACGCTAATCCGGTCGAAGCGTCCGCCTCCATGAACGGTAAGCGTTATCGACTTGCCCGGCGCAGTGAGACGGTCGAGCGGCGGCGGCGCGGGCGAAGAAACGACCTCGCCAATCACGTCGGTCATGCTACTGAGCAACGCCACGAGCGGGCCGGTGTTGCCCTCTTCCGCCAGGGTCCGGAGCTGCGAGGACGCCGGTTCACCAAGCCGGAACAGGTTGTAGCCTTCGATGTGCGTCGCCACCAGGATTGGCGTGAACCTCTGGCCGCGCGTGAGGTTTGTGACGGTCACCTCATAATCGCGGCGTTGCTGGCCGGCCGCTACGATGGACAGAAGCGGTAACGACGCAGACGCGGTGAAGATTGACCTTCTCGAAATTGTTTTGGACATAATGCTCCTTCTCTACACGGTCGCGGCAGGTCATAAAAACCCCCGCTCCAAGAGTAAAATTTGTGTCTTGATCTGGCGCTCTCTCCGGGCCTACCCGATTTGGACAGACTTCGGGTAGGCCCAGGTCACTGCTCAGAACAGGCGGTTCTGTTGGTAGATGCGGCGTCGACGGAAGGAGTCGTCCGTCTGCGGCAACAATTGCGATGCGTCCTGGATGGCGCCCCAGGTGGCTAGCGCCGTGGCGACGGCGAGGTCGTCGTGGGCGCTCGAAGCCGCCGGTTGCGTTGAGCCGGTTTGCAGCTCCAAGAGCTCCTCGATGAGCGTGTTGAAGCCGGGCAGATCGGGCTCGCACTTGATCGATTCGGCGGCGAGCAGAAGCTGGAGGTCGCTGACGAGCGTTTTGCGCGGGACGCCGGTGAAGCCGTCCTTGAGCGCGTTGGTGCTGTTGCCGCCGGTGATGATGGCGGGCTTGATTTCGATGCCGTTGGGCAGGTTGTCGCGAAGCCGCTCGACAACGGGACCGCCGGGACCGCTGGCGTCGATGACGAGCGTTTTCGTGTGCGGCGTGCCATAGGTCTGCCTGGGATAGATTTCGCGGACGACTTTGCCGACGAGGTTATAGAGCTTCTCGTAGGGTGTACCGACGGGGAATCGCTCCAGGTGGCGGATGTGCAGCCACGGTGTGTAGCGATCCTCGTAACGGTACGGGCATTTGCCGGCGTGGGTCCAGGTGAGCTCGGCCGCGGTGATGGCGGAGTGGTCCTGGCGCTGGCCGAGGTCGAGGCCGAAGTAGAAGCGGTATTGGGGCCAGCGGCCGTGGTCGGCTACGTAGTGGTAGCGCTGAGCGGTGAATGTTTGTTCGGGCATGTGAGCCTCCTGGTTGTTTTCCCTGGAGGCGGCGCTTCCGGGTGGCTTGGGCGAGGGCTCGCTTGGGCCGTTGGTTGGTGGTTGTGGACTTTTCTCCCACTTGGTGTTGGGGAGGTGTTGTGCGTCTGGGGACACACGCCCGCGGCGGTTGCCGCGGGGTGCGAATGTCCCCCGTCGAGGTGCCCGTAGACTTCGGGTTTCTCAACTGCTCCTCTGTTATGACTTGATGGGGTCGCACATTTTCATGAGTAGCTCGCGTGAGAAGATGCGGTTGGCCGGCTGCAGGAATTCGCAGAGGAAGTCCTGGCGATACTTGGTTTCGTCGGCTTTGCGCTGCATTTCCAGGAAGTCCGCGTCGATCTCCGGACAGTCGGCGACGGTGGAGAAGATCTTGTGCCACTTGCCTTTGGCTTCGTGCCAGAAGTTGTAGAAGAAGCCGACCTGGCGGCGCGGGGTCGACATCAGCCAGATCGCTCCGCCGGTGCGGCCGACGTAGGGCGAGACGGCGAGATAGACATCATCACGGACGAGCGCGGCTTCGTCGACGATGAGCACGTTGGCTGTGTTGCCAACACTCGTGTCCTGCGAATGGGCGACAGCGAAGATGCGGCTGCCGTTGGGCAGCTTCAACGAGAACTGGTGGCCGAGGACGCGGCGGATGCGGTAGCCGAGCTTTTGGGCGAAGGCGCACGCGCGCTCGATGAGGATACCGGCCTGGAGCTTGGTGCGCGAGATGATGACGATCGATTGATCGGCGATCGACAGCGCGCGGTGGAGCGCTTTGACGGCGATGGTGGTTGTCTTGCCCCACTGGCGGTTGCAACAGAGGATGAGGTATTTGGCGTCCGTGTCAAGTACTTCGGCCTGCTTGGCGCTGGGTGTGAAGGCCAGCATGGAGTGGGCCCACTCTGACGGCTTTTGGCTGGCGATTTCGGCATTGTCTGGCGAGTCCGGACACACGGGTGCTGTCAGGGCGGCGAGTGCGCGGAAGCGGGCGCCGAAGCGGCAGAGATGGGATTCCATATCAGGCTACTTTCCTGGGCGCGATGGGCATGTCGTCCTCGATATCCTTGCCGCGGGCGACGTCGTCGGGCGGGACGATGACGATTTTGCGGCCGGGGAAGAGGGATTTGTAGGCGCTGATGACGCTGGGCTTGTTTTCGTTGATGTAGATGGGTGGTTCGTTGCCATCGCTTTTTTCGGGTGATTCGGACGTAAGCTCTTTGGTTTCTTCAGCGGCTGGCTGAGGAGCGTCGGTTCGTTTTTCCACGTCGGAATTGGGAAAGTTAGCGTGGACGAATTTGAGACGGCGTTCGAGACGGATGATGTGGCGGTCGAGTTCGGCGATCTGGCGGTTGAGCTGGCGGACGGGGCCGTGGGCCGCGTAGAGATGAGCGGAGGCCTGAGCCATGCCGTAGACTTCGGCGAGTTCGGGCACGAGGGGGCAGGGTTTGCCGGCCTGGTCGACGAGGGCGATGTTCCAGTGCATGGTGATGCAGGCGCGGAGGCGCGAGATCTCCCAGCGGGCGACGGCGATGGACTTGACAATGGAGACGGCAACGCTGTTGACGGGCACGTAGACGGCAAGGAGTTCTTCGATGAGATCGGCCCAGGCTTTGCGGTCCTCGTTGCAGAGTACGGCTGCGTGCGGGGGGACGAAGAGGTCGAGTTTGACGGCGTGTTCGCCGGTTTTCAGGGCATTGCGCGATGAGCGGGCTTTGCCTTCGGGCGTGACGGGGCCTTTTGATTTCGCTCCGTTCTCGCGGGCGATGTCGGCTTTGGACTTCTTCTGCTCTTCCATTTGAGTGCTCCTTATTGGGTGCTGGAAATGGAAAAGGCCCCCGGCTGTTTGAGCGGAGGGCCTTTTCGGAAGGCGTGTGACCACCTTCTATTTGGAAGCTAGCACACGGATGCAAGCGAATCTGGCGATTATTTTTGCAAGTTATTGATTTTGAGCGAAATTGAGATTTTCAAAACGTGGGAACGGCCAAATTTGGGTTAGCTGGTTTCAACGATTCTGAAGGCTCGGGCGTTTTGCAGTCTATAGGATTGGCCGCGGACTTTCTGCAGTTCGCCTTCGCAAGCGAGGAGAGATCTGTCCCGATGCGCCGGCACAAGAAATCGTTCGTAATCGTCTCCTGCGACATCCATTTCCACGCGACGGTAGCCCTCATCTACGTTTGCCACCAGGGTCGCGGTGCCCCGTTCGGATTCTGTCGGCCGATTCAAACTGACAACTTATCCCGTCAGCTCAAACGATGCGCGAAGTGCCGTTTCCCGCAGGCCCCTACCGAACTGCGCAATCACCGGCGCCACGTCCGAACTAAATGTGATAGGCGCTATGTGCGGTTCACGCAATGGCCGAGCGGCCGCGAACGAGAAGCGGACCTCCATTTCTCTTCGCGTCTGTCCAGCGGCATGGCGGCCAGACTCTCGCAAAGGTTTGCGCTGACGCCGCGAGTTGCCCAATTATCACCTTCCATGTTTCCCGTTTCCAGCCGGGCCGTCGATTGGCGTGCTCTGCCAGACGCTGCTCGACAATGAGGGCCAAGTCGCCATCCGGCGCATACAAGGCGTGCTGTCCATGGCCAAACGCTACGGGACGCCGGCCACCGACGAAGCCTGCCAACTGGCTCTGGAAATGGGCGTACACTGCTACGGCTTCGTGCGCCGCTATCTGGAAAAACATGGATCGCTGCTGAAGGCACTCAAGCAAGCCGACCCCATCATCCGGCAACTGGATCTGTACCTCGATGTGATTGCGGAAAGAACAAAGGAGAACCTCGATGAACCTGATTGAACTCGAACGCTCGCTACGGCAGCTTCGGCTGGGCGGTATGGCCGCCGTGCTGGAGACCCGTCTGCGCCAGGCGCAACTGGAAACGATGCCGTCTATCGATCTGCTTTCCTGTCTGGTTTCTGACGAACTGACACGGCGCAGTGACCGGTTACTGGAGCGGCGTCACAAAGAAGCCCGCTTTCGCGATGCCAACAAAACACTCGATAATTTCGACTTTGCCTTCAATCCGAAAATGAATCGCAGCCTGGTGTTTGATCTGGCCACGGCGAGC
>JACPNQ010000016.1 GCA_016185425.1 Acidobacteriota bacterium
AAAGAATTTCGCGATTACGCCGAGGCTGATGTAGTCGGTGACGCGGCTCCCGGCGGGCAAAGATGCAACGGTACGGGCCATTCCTGGGGCCTCCCGCCCCAAACAGAATAGCACAAAAATGTTATTAAGTGAACAGTATTGGGCTTAGACCGCGCCCAACGATGCCTTCATCAGTACGAAAACGCCGAAGGCGATCCGGTAGAAGACGAAGGGCAGGACGGAGTTTGTTCTCAGGTATTTCAGCAGCATGCTGATTACGAAGCAGCCGGTGATCGCGGTGACCACAATACCGATTGCGACTGGCATCAGATTAGTATCCATTGCGCCGTGCTTGCGGAGGTCCAGGACGCCTTTCAGCGCCGCCGCGGCGACTACGGGCGTTGAGAGCAGGAAGGAGAAGCGCGCCGCGGTGGCGCGATCCAGGTTGCGGAAGAGGCCGGCGGTCATCGTGATTCCGCTGCGAGACGTGCCTGGGACCAGCGCCAGTGCCTGCGCGCCGCCAATGGTGAGACAGTCAGTGAGACTCATCTGATCCATCGTCCGCTCGTGCTTCGCCACGCGCTCGGCGAGCCACATCACTAATCCCACGATGACCAGCATGGAGCCCATCACGAAGGGGGAGCGCAGCGTCGTTTCGATTTTGTCCTTGAAGAGCAGGCCGGCGACCCCGGCGGGGATTGTCGCGGCGACCAGGTACCAGAGCATCTTGGGGTTGCGGTCGAGCGTGGGATCGACGGAAGAGAGCGCGAGGCCGAAACCGTTGGCGATGATGCGAAGCCAATCCTTATAGAAATAGAGCAGCACCGAAAAGAGCGTGCCGACGTGGAGGGCGATATCGAACTCAAGGCCCTGGTCCTGCCAGCCGAATAGCCATGGGGTCAGCGCGAGGTGAGCGGAACTGGATATGGGAAGGAACTCGGTGATGCCCTGCACGATTGCGAGGACGATGACTTGGACTAATGGCATGATGGGTGAGAGGGTCTATTCAGAGTAGCGTGAGAACCACAAAAATCGTAGCCACACTTGGGCCCGCCTCCAGCAGCCGCGAAGTCATCGCGAAGCTCCTGGCCGCGGGTGTCAATGTTTTTCGAATGAACATGTCTCACGGCACCCACGAAGATCACAGTGCCCGAATTCGCCTGGTGCGGGAAGTCTGCCAAGAAGCAGGCTCGATGGCCGGGTTGCTATTGGACTTGCAGGGGCCGAAAATCCGGCTCGGACTATTTGAAGGAGGGAAGGTAGAGCTTCGCGCCGGCCAACCGTTCGAGATTACGACGGTAGAGACGCTGGGGACCGCGGAGAAGGCGTCGACGGTATATACGAACCTTGCGCGCGACGTGGCAGCGGGCGATCGTATTCTGCTGGCCGATGGCGCAGTGGAACTGCGCGTGATCGCGACCGATGGCGTGTCCGCCAAAACCGAGGTAGTCGCGGGCGGCATGATTGGCGACAGGAAGGGAATCAACCTGCCGGGCGTGAATGTTTCGACGCCGTCGTTAACGAAGAAGGACATGGCGGATTTGCAGTTTGGATTGAACGAGGGGATCGACTATGTAGCGCTCTCTTTCGTGCGGAAAGCCTCCGATATTATCCGGCTGCGGCTGTTTATGGAAGAGCGGGATTGCGTGCTGCCGGTGATCGCGAAGATCGAGAAGCCGGAGGCCTGGCAGAATCTGAACGATATCGTCGCCGAATCCGATGGCGTGATGGTGGCCCGCGGCGATTTGGGTGTGGAGCTTCCGTGTGAGAAGGTTCCGTTTATCCAGAAGTCGGTGATTGAGCGAGCGCGGCATAACGGAAAGTTTGTGATCACGGCTACGCAGATGCTGGAGTCGATGATTGAGAACGCAGTGCCGACACGCGCGGAGGTGTCGGACGTTGCCAATGCGATCTACGATGGAACGGATGCGGTGATGCTGTCGGCGGAGACGTCCGCGGGCGCCTATCCGGTGGAGAGCGTGAAGATGATGGCGCGGATTGCGGAGGAGGCCGAGGTGGCGATGCGGCCGCGCGGTTATCAGCCGCCTCCGCAGCGCTCGAATCCTTCGATTGCGGAGATTCTGGCCGATGCGACGTATCATTCGGCGAAGTCGGCGAACGTGGCGGCGATTGTGGTGTTCACGACGTCGGGTTCGACGGCGCGGCTGGTGGCGCAGTATCGGCCACCGGTGCCGATCTATGCATTCACGCTGAAAGATTCCGTGGCGCGGGAATTAGCGCTTGTATACGGTATTCATCCGGTGGTGACGCCGTCCGAGATGTCCACCGACGAGATGGTGGCGGTGATGGACCGGACCCTGCTGGATCGAGGGCTTTGCAAGGCGCGAGACACGGTGATTCTGGTGGCCGGACAGCCGATGTGGCGATCGGGCACGACGAACCTGATGCTACTGCACCGGGTGGGCGAGACGAGGTGATTGTTGGCGCTATTCGCGCTGTGCCACACTTGAGAAGGAATGAAAGAACAAGCAGGCACCGGCCCGGCCGCGCCGGAGGCTACGTCGCACCCCGTGCCGTGGTTGAACGTAGCATGGGTCATTGGGCTCCTGATCCTGGCGTACCTGCCGATCCTTATCCGGATGGCGAGCCAATGGTCCAACGATGACGATATGAGTCACGGCTTTTTCGTTCCGGCTGTCGCTGGGTTCATCGCGTGGAGCCGGCGGGCGGAATTGCTGGCGATTACGCCGAAGCCGAGCTATCTTGGCCTGGCGATCATGCTGTGGTCGGTTATCCAGATGTCACTCGGCATCTTAGGCGCGGAGTTATTCCTGCAACGTTCCGCGTTTGTCGGGTCCGTGTGGGGCTCGGTATTGTTTTTGGGCGGATGGCCCTATGTGCGGGCGCTGGCGCTGCCACTGTTGATGCTGCCGTTAATGCTGCCGATTCCGGCAGTTATTTACAACCGAATCACTTTCCCGCTCCAGTTATTCGCCAGCGCGGTGGCGGAACATGCACTTTCGATTTTGGGCATTCCGGTGCTGCGCGACGGTAATGTGCTGGAGTTGGCGAACCAAAAGCTGTCGGTGGTGGAGGCATGCAGCGGCATCCGGTCGCTGATGTCTTTGACCTTTTTGGCGCTCGTGTACGGATACTATTCGGAGCCGAGGTTATGGGTGCGATGGGCGATCTTCCTTGCGTCGATTCCGATTGCCGTCGCGGCGAACTCGTTCCGGGTGTCGGCGACCGGCGTCCTCAGCGAGTATAGTCCGGAGCTTGCGAGGGGCTTCTTTCACACGCTGGAGGGCGGCGTCTCGTTCGCGTTTGCGTTCGCGCTTATGCTGCTGTTCCACGTGCTGCTGAAGAAACTGGTTGTAGAAAGGGTAGAACGCCCCGTGGCGGTGTAGGTTATGAGTATGTCGCCTTTCCTTCGTTCGCGGAATCTGATTATTTTCACGGCGCTGGTGGCTGCGCAGGGCGCAACGGCCTACTTCCTGAACGCGCGCCAGGAGTATGTGCCGCCACTACAGGCGCTGTCGTCGTTGAGCCGATCGCTGGACGGATGGCAGATGGTAAAGGAGTGGCCGATTGAGCCTGAGGTGCAGACCGTACTAAAGGCCGATGATACGTTATCGAGGCACTACGTTCGCGCCGACGTTCCGCAAGGGGCGGGTTTGTTTATCGCCTTCTTCCGCACGCAGCGGTCCGGTGTGGCACCGCATTCGCCGAAGAACTGCCTGCCGGGCAATGGGTGGGTGACGGAGAAGACCAACATCATTTCTATTCCAGTGCCTGGACGGGCAGAGCCAATTGAGGCCAACTCCTATATCGTGCAGAAGGGTGATAACAGGACCGCCGTTGTCTACTGGTATCAATCGCACGGGCGAACGGTAGCCGACGAGTATAAGGCGAAGTACTACGTCGTGTCGGACGCGATCCGGTATAACCGCACCGATACGGCGCTGGTGCGCGTGATGGTTCCGGTTGCCGGCGAAGGGCCGGAGGCGGCGGAACGCGCCGCGCTGGAGTTCGTGAAGACTTCCTACCAGCCGCTTGCCGCCATTCTTCCGAACTAAATCACGCGTCGACGTGGCGGCGGAAGTAGCGGTCGAGCGCCTGCTTGTTCTTGCTGGAGAGGGCGAGTGAGAGATCGCGGCGCTCGGCTTCCGGCAGGGCGCGGAACGCTTTGGCAAGCATCGTGTTCTGCGTAATGAATTCGAGTTTGGGCATGCCGACGACGCAGGCCGAGACCGGCAGGGACATGGAGTAATAGAGCAGCTTTTCGAGCGGCGCCTGGCCGACGATGCCGTCCGCGGCGAAGACCTTCATGGCGAGAACGCCCATCTTCTTTTTGAGCGCGACGGGGAGGGCGATCGTCTCGAAGCTGGGGATCATTTGCGGGTTGATCTCCATGCCGCCCTTGCCGTTCTTCATGCCGACGAGAGCGGCATTGAGAGCCATCTGCGTACAGTCGAAGTCATGGCGTTCGAGGGCGGTTTTGAGCACCGTTGGGTCTGTGTGGCTGGTGACGCCGACAAAGCGGACGTGCTTGCCGTCGCGCATTTTGAGAAGGCGTTCGAGAACGCCGTCTTTTTTCTCGATGACGGCGAGGTCGTCGGCCGTGGTTAGGGAGTGGATGTGGACGAGGTCAATGCGGTCCGTTTGGAGGTTTTTGAAGCTTTGTTCGAGCCGGGCCATGGCCTTGTCGGGATCGCGCTCCTGGATCTTGGTGACCAGGAAGACCTCGTTGCGGCGCTTCGCCATGACCTTACCGACGCGGGTTTCGCTGACACCGTTGCCATACGCCTGCGCGGTGTCGATGTAATGAATGCCGCTGTTGATGGCGGTGTTGAGTGCTTCGAGGGCTTTGTCCTCGTCTTTGTAGGCGAGGAAGCGGCTGCCGCCGCCGATGCCGAGGACGGTAACCCGGACGCCGGTTTTGCCGAGCAGGCGCGTGGGCAGCTTGCCTGGTTCGGCGGCGTGTCCGGTGGTGGCGGCGAGGCTCGCCATGGCGGCGGATTCGAGGAATTGCCGGCGGCTGAAAGTCATACTGCGCTTATGCTACCAGACGGGGGGCGAGTATAGAATAGTTCATGCGACGCCGCTCCTTTTTTACCGGGCTAACGGCCCTGCCCGCCGCCGCGCTGGCCGCGGAGAATCCAGAGGCTTATTGGAAGCGAATCCGCGACGAACAGTTCTACCTGCCGGCGTGGCGCGCGTTTTTGAATAACGGCAGCCTGGGCGTGGCGCCAAAGCCGGTAGTGGCCGCAGTGGAGAGATATCTGGAGAAGAGTGCGACACTCGACATGGACGAGTATCCGCGCTGGGGCTACGAGAAGATGGAGGCCCACCGGACGGCGCTGGCCGAGTATATCGGCTGCCCGGTGGCGGAGCTGGCTTTGACGCACAACGCGACGGAGGCGATGGGGATTGTCGCTTCGGGGCTGGATTTAAAGGCCGGTGATGAAGTGTTGATGACGGACCAAGAGCACCCGTCGGGCCGCGGAGCGTGGCTGGTGCGCCAGGCACGGCATGGGATCCAAGTGCGGATGGTGCCGCTGCCGCTGCCGCCGAAGGATCCGGGGCAGATTGCCGATTTGTTGATTGGATCGATCGGGCCGCGGACGCGCGTGCTGAGTTTTAGCGGAATCACGACGACGACGGGCATGGTGCTGCCGGTGAAGGAGATTTGCCGGGCGGCGCGGGCGAAGGGTGTGATCACGCTGGTGGACGGCGCGCATATGCATGGGCAGATTCCGTTCCGCGTGGCCGACATGGAGTGCGACTTCATGGCGGGGAGTCCGCACAAATGGCTGTTCGCGCCGGCGGGTTGCGGGCTGTTGTATGCGAGAAAGGAGATGCAGGAGCGGATCTGGCCGTCGATTACGACCGATGGATGGACGAATCAGTCGCTGGAGGGCGCGCGCTTCATGCAGGTGGGGACGAACAACCGCGCGATTCTGGAGGGGATGGTGGCGGGGCTGGAGTTCGGGAAGGGCATCGGGCCGGACCGGATTTATACGCGCATTCATCAGTTGGCGCGGATGGTGTTCGACCGGGCGCGGCGGATGCCGGGCGTGAAGATGCTGACGCCGGACGACGACCGGATGTTCGGGTCGTTGGTGACGATGCAGTTGCAGCCGGCGCACGCACAGAAGTTCGCGGCGTTGTGCAAGGAAAGGCGGATCTGGATTTCGGGCGCGGAGAGGTTCCGGGTGTCCACGCACATTCACACGCGGCCGGAGGATATCGACCTGCTGCTCCGGACGATGACGGAGTCATTGTAGGTAGACGGAGAGTCCGGGGGGTGCGGGGATTGCGCCTATCTTAAAACTGACGGGCTGGCCGCCGGGCGGGTAGAAGCCGGTGGGAAGGCGGAAATTCACCTGCGTGAGGCCGGGGATACCGGGCGCGGGACCGGCCCAGATGAGCTGCGCGGTCATGGCGCCGACGCGGATCTCGATGGATTCGGTGGGCAGAATACCGGTGCCGGTGGCATAGAGCGAAGAGATGGAGCCGCGGGCGGCGGGATTGAGCGCGCTGTTGACAGAGCCGTTTTCATTGACGGCCGCGGCGAAGACACCGGGCACGGCGGCCGCGACGGCGGCGGAGGATTTGGCGCGGAGCGTGCCGCGATGGAAGACTTGAATGTCTGCCGTTGAGCGGCCGGCGACGCTGGCCGGTATTTGGAGGTTGATCTGTGTGGCAGAGACGTAGAGGAGCGGCGCGGCTTCGCCGTCGACATAGACATCGACATCGGCGAGGAGTTTGGGCCAGCCTTTGTCAGTCAGCGTGGCGGAAGCGGGTTCGGATGCGCCGAATGCTTCTCCGCGAAGAGTGGCGAGCATTCCGGGTGCGACAGTGCCTTCGGCGTTGGAGGCGGCGTTGGCGATGCGGGGGCCTTGCTCGAGTACCGAGATGAGAACGGCTTCCGGGCGGAGTTGGCGCACGCGGCCGTTGCCGAGGTCGGCGATGGCGAGGTTACCGAGAGAATCGAAGGCGAGTGCCGCGGGGAATTGGAACTGTGCGTCGACGGCGGGGCCGCCATCGCCGCGGAAGCCGGGCGTACCGTTACCGGCGACTTTGACTGTTATGGAATCGGTCATCATACAAATGCGGTGTTTGCCGGTGTCGGCGACGAAGATGCCGCCGCCGGGGGCCACGGCGACGGCGCGCGGAGAGGTGAGATCGGCGGTGCCGATGGTGGAGAGGAGACCGGTGAGATCGATGCGGCGGATGCGGTTATTGGCGGAGTCCGCAATGTATAGATTGCCGGCGGAATCGAAGGCGAGTCCGCGGGGCTCGTTGAGCTGGGCGAATATGGCGGCCGAGCCTTCATAGGCGACGCCGGGAATGCCCGAGCCCGCGTAGGTTGTGATGATGCCGGCGCGGCTAAGACGGCGAACGCGGTGGTTGGCGGTGTCGGCGATGAAGATGTCGCCGTTGGAGTCGACGGCCACGCCAGAGGGGAAGTTGAGCTGCGCCGCAGTGCCGGGGCCGCCGTCGCCGCGATAGCCGGGGAAGCCGTTGCCGGCCGCGGTGGTGATGGTTCCTGACGGGGCGATGACGCGAATGGTGTGGTTGCCGGTGTCGGCGACGTAGAGATTGCCAAAAGGATCGAAGGCAAGGGAGCGTGGGACGTTGAGACCGGCTTTGACGGCGGGGCCGGCGTCACCGGAATAGGCGGCTTTGCCGGTACCGGCGATGGTGGTGATGAGACCGGCGGGGGTGACGCGGCGGATGCGGTGCGCGCGTTCGTCGGCGATGTAGAGATTGCCGTCGCGGTCATAGGCGAGACCGGCCGGAGCAAGGAGGCGGGCGGTTTCGGCGCCGCCTCCATCGCCGGTCAGCTCCGCGAGCCCGGCGGCGGTTCCGGCGGCGAGTTGGGATTTGTTGGCGGGGTCGACACGATAGACGGCGGCATTCCAGCAGTAGTAGGCGCCTCCGCGGGGATCGGCGGCGACGGCGCGGCCGGAGAGCGGAAGCGCGGTAACCTCACCTTGCGGCGCACGTTTCAAGGCGCCGGTAGCGCGGGCGTCGGCGATGTACATGTTGCCGGCCGGATCGAATGCGACGCCGGTGGGGGAATAGAGAGGATAGTTGCGCAACGCGTCGCCGAGGTATGTAGTGATGATTCCCCGGGCGACGCGGCGCAGCCGTTGGGCACCGCTTTCGACGATGATGACGCCGCCGAGCGGTTCGAACGCGAGTCCGGCGGGGTTGCGGAGGGCGGAGCGGGTGGCGGTGACGTTGTCGGCGCCGTAGCCGGGACTGCCGGTGCCGGCGAAGACGGCAAGGATACCGCGGGCATCAACGGAATAGACGCGATGGGCGTCGAAGTCGGAAAAGTAAAAACCGCCGTTGGGATCGGCGAGGACGTTGCGCGGCGTTTTGAGTTGAAGATCGGTGGCGGTGGTGCCTTCGTTTGCGTCGGACGCGGGAAGAGCGCCGCCGCCGGCGACAGTGCGGATAGTGCCGTTGGGGGCGATAACGCGGATGCGGGCGTTGCCGAGGTCGGCGACATAGAGATTGCCCTGGCGGTCGAGGGCGAGACCGTAAGGGCTGTTGAGATGGGCTTTGAGCGCGAGGCCGCCATCGCCGTCGAAGCCTGGGGAGCCATCGCCGGCTATGGTGCGGATATCGCCTTTGGGGGAGACGGCACGGATGCGGTGGTCGGCGGCGTCGGCGATATAGAGGGTGCCGTCGGAATCGACGGCGATGCCTTCGGCCTGCTGAAGAATGGCTTGTGTGGCGAGGCCTCCGTCACCGGCGAAGCTGGAGCCGGCGATGGTTTGTATACGGAAAGCGGGTTGGGCGAAGGCGAATGCCCCGGACAGAGCCAAGGATATTCCGAGTGAAATACGAGGCATACGAGTGTTTCCCCCTTTTATGTAAGTGGGAACAGGGTCGGATTTTTCTCATGCGAACTCGATATGCGCTGTATGGCAAGAAGATGGGTTGAGGTTCGCCGGGCGCTGGCGTTTGCAATTCTTTGCAGTTCGATGGTGGCGCTGGGGGAAGTGCACATAAAGAGCCGGGACAGCGGCGTCCGGCTGTTGAATCGAACGAGCCGCGGGAAGAGCCGGCAGGCGCCGCGGTCGCATCTGATCCTGGATTTTGCGGAGACGCCGACGGCGGAAACGGCACGAAAACTAACGGCGCGCGGGATGAGAGTGGTGGCGTATCTGCCGGTGACGGGTGTGATAGTGGGAGTGGAGGGTGAGCCGGATCTGCGCGGGTTGAACGTGAACGGGTTCGACGCCATGCAGCCCGAGGACAAGTTGAGCCCGGAGCTGGCAAGGGCGAGTGGGCGCTCGGCGCGGCACTACTTTGTAGTGGAGTTCCACGCCGATGTGCCATGGGAGGAGCGTCGAGCGCTCGTGACGGAGACGGGGTTGGCAATTCGGGATCATCAGGACCTAGTGGCGGAACATATGCTGGTGCGGGGTACCTTGGAGCAGGCGCATGCGCTGGCAGAGTGGGATGAGGTGGCCTATGTGTTTCCGGCGAGTGGAGAATTGGCGACCGGGCTGCCGCTGATTGGATGCGTGGGCGCGGCGGCCGAGGCAGGCCAGGTGGGGCAGTTGACGCAGCGCATTGGGGAGGGTTGGGACGGACCGGGACTAGGCGCGGCGAGCTTGACCTATTCGCTTCAGGCGTTGACGGGGAAGATACCGGCCGAGCAGGCACAGCAGGAGATCCAGCGGGCGATGGCGATGTGGTCGCAAGTAGTGAAGGTGAATTTTGCGCGAACGGC
Organism: Acidobacteriota bacterium; assembly: GCA_016185425.1. Lineage (GTDB taxonomy): Bacteria > Acidobacteriota > Terriglobia > Bryobacterales > Bryobacteraceae. The sequence continues at coordinate 9,698 of JACPNQ010000016.1, forward strand.
GTCAACGGGCGCGAGCAGGAATATTAACATTCTGTTCGGTGCCCGGGACCACGGCGATAACTACGCCTTTGATGGTCCGGGCAGAGTACTGGCGCATACGTTCTACCCCGCGCCGCCCAATCCGGAGCCGATTGCGGGGGATCTGCATTTTGATGACGAGGAGAATTGGAATGTGGGCGCGGATGTGGACTTGTTCAGCGTGGCGCTGCATGAACTGGGCCATGCGTTGGGATTAGGACACTCCGATGTTCCCAATGCGGTGATGTATCCGTATTATCGCCGCGCGACGGCGTTAACGCCGGAGGATATTGGGGCGATCCGGCTGTTATATGGAGCTATGCCGGATGAGTCCGTGCCTGCGCCGCTCGCCTTGTCGATAACTACGCCTTCGTCCGGATCGACCACCTCGGCGGCCACCACTTCAATAACCGGAACAGTGACGGGTGCGAATGGAACGCCGCAAGTGACGTGGTCGAACCCGCGCGGCGGGAGTGGAAGCGCGACTGTGACAGAGAACGGCTCGGGCAACTATCTGTGGCAGGTCTCCTCGGTGACGCTGTCCCTGGGCGACAATCAAATTGCGCTGAATGTTGCCGATGGCGCCAATCGTACAGCCAATGCTGTCGTCGCGGTGCGGCGGATCACCGAAGCGGCGGCGCCGCCTGCCCCGACGCCGATACCTGTGCCGCCACCTCCGCCCGCGGCCCGCTTGACGCTTGCGGTAACGGCGCCGGCGGAGAATTCCGCTGTGACGAAGAACCCGATCATGGCCTACGGCACTCTCTCTGGCGGAGTGGGCCAGCTCTCAGTGCGCTGGTCGAGTGACCGAGGCTTCAGCGGGACCGCGACGGTTACCGCGACGAATGACGGCAAGTACCGTTGGGAGGTGAATCCGCTGGCTGTACAAGCCGGGACGAACACATTCACGATTACAGCCGCAGACGCCGCTGGAGCGACGAGTTTGCGGTCCTTCGCGGTGGAATATACAGTGCCTTCCGCCGGCAATAATCCAACCGGCGATAACCGTCCGCCGCAGATCACGCTGCTTGCTCCTACATCGCCATTTCTCATGACGCCTGCCTACGCGATTGCTGTTCGGGGCAGTGCCACCGACGCTTCCGGGATTGCCGAGGTCCGATGGGAGTGTAGTTGCGGATCACGCGGCGTCGCGCAGGGCACGACGCAGTGGCTGATTCCGTCCATCAGCCTGCAGCGTGGATATCACACCATTAAGGTGACCGCCAAGGATACCGCCGGCTTAGAAGGCTCCGCGAGGTTTGCGGTGTTCCGCTACTAAGAGTATTCGGTTGTCGAGAACATGTTCGATGGTTCGCTCTTTCTTCGTAAACCACCGACATATTCCCTCTTCGACCAGAGGACGAATCTCTTGAATACTCCGTTAAAAAATAAAGGCTAGCCCGCCCCGCACTGTGCGAGGCGAGGGAAGCAGCACAACCCGCCGTTCGTTCGTTCCTTGCAGCGGCAAATAGCCCTGATGCAACACATTACGAAGTTCGGCGACGGCTTCCACACGGCCCGCCCAAATCCCGAAGCTGGGAATGGGTTGGCGGACCTGGACATTCAGGCCGAGATCGGGGGATTGACGCATCGTCATATACCGGTGCGCGGGAAGCGCGGCGCGGTAATCGGTCATCATATAGGTCGCCGAGAAGCGAGTGCCGGAACCGGGCACGGCACCCGCAACGCGGAAGTTGCTCCAACTGCGCTGAGTGTGGCGGAGCGCCCCACGCAGGCTGTCGGGATTTCCGGACTCGATTATTTCCCCCCGGGGCTGCAGCGTGCCACCAGTCCCGAAGGCCGCCTGCGCAGACCAGTGCTCGCCGAAGCGGCGATCCACGGAGGCCATGGCGCCGCGGCGATGATAGCTGCCGATGTTAAAGACACTGGAGCGGCTGAAAAGGTCGGGGAGCATTTCGCTCGTGGCGTAGTCGGTCGTGTCGCCCATGGCCATGAGGGCGGCATTGGCGACGTCTTCATAATAGGCGGCGACGGAGATCCTGGTATTCGTGTCCAACTCGTGCGAGATGGAAGCTTCGGCCTGGTTCATACGCTGGACATGGGTTCGTCCGTCGCGCATGGAAACGCGGGGGAAGGAGCTGAGCGTGGAGAGATCCTGTTGTAGATCGCCCGAAGCCTGGCGGTTAGCTACATACATCTCTTCGGGCGCAGCGCCGCTCGACCAGGCAACGCGGACGGCATCTTTTTTGGTGACCTCGATGTCGAGGCGGGCAAAGGGGCTGAGGAGATTGAGCCGATCAAAGAAGGTGACGGATTCCAATTGGGCGCCGTAGGTGAACTCGATCTGGCCGCCGAGCTTGAAGTGATCGAGGACAAGCCCGGTCATCGCGCCGAGCGCCGGTGAATTAGCGCTGTTCAGCGCGGCACCGGCGCGCGTGGGAAGGAAGGTCTGGCGGACGGTGAGCTGCACTTCGGGAGAATTGGAAACAGGAAGTCCGTTCGAGATCGAATCGCGGCTGTAGCGGGTTCGGAAGCTGGCGGCGGGCATGCCCGCGCGCGACACGTAGCCGACGTTTCCGGAAACCTGCACGTTGTTCACGCCGTACAGCGAAGTGGCGACCGCGAAGGCGGTGCCCAGATCCGGCTGATTGCCTTGAATGGCGCTGCCGCTATCGCCGGCGGAGACGCGAACCAGTGCGCGCGTGTTGCTGAAAATGTTTTCCGGCCGCGACGTGGAGGGCAGGTAACGAAGGACCGGGCGAGTGGACATCGAACTGCGCAGCACCCACCGCCACTCATCGGATAGTAATCGCGGGGCGTTCGGGGTAGCGTATACGAACTCGACGGAGCTCAGCACACTGGCCAAGTTGATATTCAGGAAGCTGCGCATTCCCGGTTGCACCAGGATGCCTTCGCGGATGGCCGGAACGAAGCTGCTCAGCGAGACACGGATGATGTAGGAGTCGGGAACGAGGTTGTCAAAGCCGAACTGGCCGCGCTCATTGGTGACGGCCCTTTGCACCAGCTTTTCCATCCGGTTGAACAACAACACCGTGGCGCCCATTTGCGCAATTCCGCCAGGGTCCGCCACGACCCCAATAATCGCACCGGCCGACTTTGGGAAGTCGGCCGCGGAGACGGGACTGCTACTAGCCGATCCCGTAAGAATCAGCCCGGCGAAGAGAACTGCGAATTGGCGCCGGTACGAAGTCATAGGCATCCAACCTTCCGGACAGGACGCGAGTCCCTGCTTTTTACTACGTAACAGTGAACTTCGCGGTTGGGGTTACGGTCTGGTTCCGGATTTTGTCCGTCACTTTCATTTTCAGTTCGTACTGCCCGGGCGCGAGCGACTTGAGGGGAAGCAACTTCTCAATCGTCACTTCGGTGGGGCTACCTTCTTTGATCTCTTCCGTGAACTCAAAGATCTTATCCGTGGAACCGACTTTGTTCACCTCATAGACCACCTGGCCCATAGGCTTGTGCGTTTTCTCGTCGGCTTCAAAATTATACAACTTCACGTAGATGCCCATTTTTTCGTCCCGCGAGAAGGACTCGGTGACGCGCGGACGAACCTTGGTGCTGCCGATGACGAACTGCCCTGCGCCGATCGAGCGCGTGGGCACCTTTTCGATCAGGTCGGCGAGCACGACCGTCGAATGCGTGAATACATCGTCCTCCATCCGCGGGACGTTCAGCGCCATTTCGTAGTTGTTCATATTGCCGCCAAAGACGTCCTTGACGACGACATTCAACCGGTAGGTGCCGGGCGGCAGCGGGATCGCCTTCTGATAAATTGACGCACCTTTCGACGCGGCTTCGAGCATTTCCGAGGGAACTTCCGTCGTCACCACGTCCTCAAACACGTTCACCACGCGCCGGGACATCGAAGTGATACGGGAGTAGATGTTGACCGCGGCCTTGGCGACTCCGTCTTTGTTCTGGAATTGGAGATCTTTTTTCTCCATCTGAATGGTGACGTTGGTTTGGATCGAGGAGGCAGTCATACGCATGAAGTCGGCGCGGACCCGGATGGGAAGCAGGTTGAACTTGACGGTGGAATTAACCGCCGCTTCCAGGTCCTTGAACTTCACTGCGGGCGGCTTCTGCAACCGGGCGAACTGTTGCAACCGCTCGAACTGGTTCATCTTCATCGGGAGCGGCTGCGTGCCGGTGCCGAGGCGCGTGCCGTCAGTGCGGCTGAAGCGGTCCGCCTTTGACGCGAGGCCCATCTGTTCCATCAGGGTGAGGCCGGCGTTGGGGACCATCATCAACGCGTCCTTTTCCGAGGGGTCCATCGTCATGCGGTATTCGCCGGTCATTGTGGGGTCGACGAATTCGATGATGATGTCGGAGCCGATTCCTTCGATCCAGCGATAGCGCCACTTTTCGAACGGATAAGTGGAGGTGGTGCCGCCGCCTTCTTCGAAGGGACGTTCGTAGGTGCCGCCGGAGGGGTGGGATTCGTTTTCATCGGGCGGGCCGAAGGTGATGTAGATGCGGCCGCGATCAGTCTTCCAACCGGGGATACCCGAGGCATAACGCTCATTCGCGTAGGCGATGCGGCGGTAGTGCTCTTCTTTAAACTCGTTTTCCTGCGTGTCGGGTGTCGGGTCGCGGCGCAGCCAGAACTGTTCGATGAACTGTTCCCGCTCTTCGTCGGTCGACATCCGCTTGAATGCGGTTCGTTCCTCATCGGTGATGATGTAGAGCACGTCCTCATTCAGCCATTTGCGATAGGGTCCTTCCAGCTCCTTGCGGAGCTTCTCTTCGCGGCGTTTGCGTTCCTTTTCCGTCAGGGGTTTGGCGACGGTTTCGCGCGGCCCTTCGTCCTTACCCTTCTTCTCGGCCGCTTCGGCCGGTAGCGCGAGCAACGAAGATCCGAGAATCACGCCCGGAAGTAACAGATAACGGCGTAGTTTCATAGAAGCGTCCCTACCGCGTGGCTGGAGCTTCCCACGCTACCTAAGATTCTACCACCGTCCGCGGCCCCGTCAAGCCACCGGAGAGTAAACATATCTCCCCTGAAATGTGTAAGTTGTGTGATTTGGCGGCACGCCTGCGCGCGCCAGTCACAGTTCCCGGTTCCGCTTGCGAGGCTGGGCGGAGTAGTAGGTGCTGGCGTAGTAGAGCAGGGGGTCGCCGTCTTCCCATTCGGCATGGAGCACTTCGCCGAGGATGATGGTGTGGTCGCCGGCCGGAATCGTCTGCCGGGTGGCGCACTCAAACCGGGCTAATGCACCATCGAGCAGCGGCACGCCGGTTTCACCCGTATGCCAGTCGATGCCGACGAACCGGTCGAGGCCCCGCTCGGCGAACCGGACCGAAAGCGGTTCCTGCAATTCGGCCAGAACATTGACGCCAAAGTAAGTGGATTGCTCGAAGTGACGGAGGACGTTAGCACGATGGTCGACGCAAATGAGGATCATCGGCGGTTCCATGGAAACGCTGGTAAACGAGTTCGCTGTAAACCCGTGGGGAGTACCGTCCGGCGCGAGCGCGGTGGACACGGTGATGCCGGTGGCAAACCGCGCGCAGGCACGACGAAATTGGGCAGGGTCGAAGGGCTCAGGCATGGGCTGCTTGACAGAACCGTAAGCCTAATCTTATCATTGGTTTTCAGCTTTCGCGCAGGAGGCGGGGATGATCAAACTCGACATCATCAATGAAGTCGTCAATCGCACCGGCATTACCAAGACCAAGGCGGAGATGGCGGTAGAGACCGTCTTCGAAAGTATGAAACAGGCGCTGGCGAAGGGCGACCGGATTGAACTCCGCGGATTTGGCATTTTCAATGTCCGTCCGCGCAAGACCGGTATCGGCCGCAACCCCCGCACGGGCGCCGAAGTGGCGATTCCGCCGGGCAAGGCTGTCCGATTCAAGCCCGGGAAAGAATTGCAGCAACTGCACTAATGAGCGCGGCCATGGACGCTTCGTCATTGCGTCCGCGTTCCCGGCAGCGCTGGTGGCTGCATGGCCTGCTGCTTTTGTTGACGGCGGTGACGACGACAGTCGTCGGCGCACGCCTGGCCGCTAATTTCGCGGCGAACCGGCCGGCTTTCGTGATCGACGAAGACTTCGATTTCTTTCTGACCATCTGGCGTACACCCGAACTCTTGCTGGCTGGTCTGCCATTCTCGTTGACGCTGCTAGTTATCCTGATGGCGCACGAGCTTGGGCATTTCTGGGCATGTAAGTTTCACCGCATTGACGCGTCGCTGCCGTACTTCCTTCCCGCGCCCACGCTAATCGGCACCTTCGGCGCGTTCATCCGGATTCGAACGCCCATCTTTTCGCGGCGGGAGTTGTTCGATGTCGGCGTCGCCGGTCCCATTGCGGGATTTGCGTTCTTAATTCCGGCGCTGGGAGTAGGACTCGCATACTCGAAAATTGTGCCCGGTATCGCCGAGCAGGGTGATCTGGTCTTCGGGTCGCCGCTGTTGTTGTGGCTTGCGGCGAAGCTTGTGTTCCCGGGAGTTTCGGCGACGGATCTTTATTTGCATCCGGTGGCGCGGGCGGCGTGGGTGGGCCTGCTGGCAACGGCGTTGAACCTGCTGCCGATCGGCCAATTGGACGGCGGGCATATGCTTTACGCTTTTTTCGGGCGGCGGCACCGGCGGCTCTCGCAGATCTTCGCGGCCGTGCTGGCCGTGGTCGGAGTCCTATTCGGCTGGCTGGGCTGGATACTGTGGGCGGCCTTTTTTCTGTGGACGGGACTGCGTCACCCGCCGATTGTGGATGAGAGTCCGGTAGGCGGCGGTCGAACGCGGCTGGCCGCGTTGGCGATTGTGATTCTTGCGTTGTCGTTTACGCCGGTGCCGGTGCGGGGTTCGGTGTACTTGTGAAGATCTCGGCCACCATCATTACTTTCAATGAAGAGCGCAATATCGCCCGCGCGATTGAGAGTCTGCGATGTGCCGACGAAATCGTAGTCGTGGATAGCGGGTCCAACGACCGCACTGTAGAGATCGCCGAAAAACTGGGCGCGCGCGTACTGGACCGTAACTGGATCGGCTACGCCGATCAGAAGAACTGGGCGGCCGATCAGGCGAAGCACGATTGGATACTCTCGCTCGACGCCGACGAAGCGGTAAGCGAAATGCTGGAAGCGGAGATCTGGCAGCTTAAGAAAAACGAACCTTCCGCGGATGCGTATACGATGCCGAGGCTGGCACAGTATCTGGGCCGCTGGATTCTGCATTCGGGATGGTACCCCGATCGGAAAGTGCGGCTGTATGACCGGCGCGAGGCGCACTGGGAAGGGAAATTCGTCCACGAAGGTCTGGTGGTGAAGGGCAAGGTTGACGCTTTCGAAGGACCGCTGCTTCACTTCACCTGCCAATCGCTCTCCGAACATCTCCGTACCATGGACCGCTATACGACGCTGGCCGCGGAGCAACTGGTGGAGCAACGGGCGAGGATTACGCTGACGCAGCTATTCGTTAAGCCAATATGGGAGTTCAACCGAACGTACTTCCTGAAGCGTGGTTTCCAGGATGGGGCCGAGGGCCTGGCTATCGCTTGGATGGGCGCATTATATGTGTTTCTGAAATATGCGAAGGCGCGTTACATGCTTCCGGGCCGCCAGTGATAGCATAGGCAAAGTCTATGCAGACCCGTCGTATTTTTCTCTCCGCCGCAACAGGAGCGGCGCTCTCGGCTACTGTCAAGCCGGACAAGAATTTCAAAGGCGTCATTATCGGCGCGCAGACGTACAGCCTCCGGGATCGGGACGTCAATCAGTGCCTGGCGGCGCTGAATGAATTGAAGATCAACTCAGTGGAGATGTTCAGCGGCCACGCGGAAGTATTCCCCCGCGGTACGCCCCGTGAGGAGGTCCGCAAGTGGCGCGAGACGGTGCCGTTGACCCACTTCACCGGCATCCGCAAGAAGTATAACGACGCAGGCGTGACGATCTACGCCTATAACTACAGCTTCCGCGACGACTACAGCGACAAAGAGATTGCGCGCGGATTCGAATTCGCCAATGCCCTGGGCGCGAAAGTCATTACCGCGTCGTCGAATGTTTCGACGGCGAGGAAGGTGGATCCATTTGCCAGGAAAGCGAAGATCCGCGTCGGCATGCATAACCACTCGAAAATCGTCGCCAACGAATTCGCGCGTCCTGAGGATTTTCTGGCGGCGATGAAGGGTATGAGCAAGTACATTTGCATCAACCTCGACATCGGCCATTTCACCGCCGCGAATTTCAATCCCACCCAGTTCCTCGCGGAATGGTATCCGCGCATCGTCACGTTGCATATCAAGGACCGGAAGAAGAATCAGGGTGACAATGTGCCGTTCGGCCAGGGCGACACACCGATTAAGGACGTGCTGACCTGGTTGAAGACGAACCGCATCGCGATTCCGGCGAACATCGAGTACGAGTATAAGGGCGCCGACACTGTCGCCGAAATCCGCAAGTGTGTGGAGTACTGCCGGAATATTGTCGCCTGATTCTCGGCTACTATCGAAGTAGCCCCGGTGAATCGAAGAGTATTTTTGTTTGGCCTGCCGGCGGCGGCGTTGTCCGCCTTCGGCTATGTGCGGTTTCTGGAACCTCGCTGGTTGGAGGAGACACAGAAAACGGTGGCGACCGGACGCGGTCTGCGCCGGCCGTTGCGCGTGGCGCATATCTCGGACTTTCACGCCTCGGCGCTGATCCCGATTTCGTTTTTGGAAGAGGCATTCCGCCGGACGCTTGCGATGCATCCGGACCTGATCTGCATCACCGGTGACTTCGTCACCACGGACAACGATTTCGATACCGCCAAGTACGAAACCATCCTGCAGATGCTCTCGGCGAAGGTGCCGACATTTGCCGTCGCCGGTAACCATGACGGCGGCAGTTGGGCGCGGCGAGCCGGGTGGTTGCCGACGAGCCGCTTTATCCGTGAAATGGTAGCGCGCGGCGGTGTACGGGTTCTTCATAACGATGCCGCACAGGTGGAAATTAACGGGCAGCGGGTGCATGTGGTTGGAGTGGGCGACTGGTGGTCGGATGAATTGAACCCCGGGCAGGCGTTTGCGCAGATTCCAAAAGATTCCGCGCCTATCCTGGTGATGAACCATAACCCGGATGGGAAGGAAGACTGCCGTTTGTACCCTTGGGATCTCATGCTCTGCGGCCATACCCATGGCGGACAGGTGATCGTTCCTTTTTACGGGCCGCCGATCGTGCCCGTAATCGACACACGCTATGCGGTGGGCCTGAATCAGTATCAGAATCGCTGGATTCACACGACACGGGGCGTAGGAAACATTGTAGGTGTCCGCGCCAACTGCCGGCCCGAAATCAGTTTACTGCTGGTTTCCTAATGCGCCGCTACGCCACCGCCTTCGCCGCACTTGTGGCTGCGTTTGCCGGCTGGACGTATTTTCGGGCGACGCGGGCGGAGCGCGAGGCTCTCCAGGCCGTGAGGAGCGAAAGCGAAATCCGCTTTGAGCAGCAGACATTGAGCGATCCTCCGCCCGCCGGTTGGGAAACGATCGCGAGCCCCGCGGATTTTCGGGATGCGGTTGTCTGGAATGGAGAGTTGTATGTTGCCGGCGCCAACGCACTGTTTCGCTATCGCGTGGACGGAACGCTTCTGCAGACATGGCGCGCGGGGATGGAACTGCCGCCGGCGCCGCTGATGGCGTTGGCGGCCGGAGAGGAGTTGTGGGTGGCGACGGAAGGCGAAGGCGCGTTGTCGTTCGATGGCGCGCGCATTCGGCGCATCTTGCCTCCGGCGAGGAAAGTGAACGCGGTGCTACCGCTTTCAACCGGGGCTGTGCTATTCGGAACGGTGTCGCAAGGTGTGCTGCGGTACGATGGCACGCATTTACGGCCGGCACATCCGTCGCTGGCATCGCTGGCCGTGACGGCGATAGCGGGCGCGGAGGACGACCTATGGGTCGGTACGCGGGATGCCGGTGTAGTACATCTGCGCGCCGGGCATGCGGAACGATTTTCCGAGGCCGAGGGCTTGCCGGACAAAGCCGTGCATTCCATCGCCGTCGATGGGGATCGGGCGTGGGTGGGGACCTCGACCGGCATCGCCGCCTTACAGGACGGCAAGCTGCAGCGCGTGATCGGTAAGGGACTGTTAGCCAAATCGCTGGCCGCACGCGGAAACGAATTGCTTGCGGGCACTCTTTCCGACGGCTGGCTGCGGATACCGCTGGAGGGGCGGGCGCCGCGGCCGGCCGCGGCCGGCGTGTCGCAGGGCGGGGAAGTACGGCGTGTCTTTTCTGTGGGCGAGGATGTGTACATTCTGCGGCCGGAGTCGCTCGATGTGCTGCGTGCCGGGCGGATCTCGAAAGCATTGAACGGGCAATCGGCGTTGCTGACGCATGGGAATGTCAGCGCGCTGGAGATGGATGCGAGCGGGCGGCTATGGGTGGGATATTTTGACCGCGGACTCGACATTGTTGAAATGAATCGCCGCAGGATTACGCCTGTAGAGGATGAGCGGATATTCTGCGTGAACCGGATAAGGCGGTCGGAAGATGGACAGCGGGTGGCTGTGGCCACGGCGAACGGGCTGGTCTTTTTCGACGGCGGCCTGCGGCAGCGCCAGGTGATGACTCGCGCCGATGGCCTGATCGCTTCCCACGTGACCGACATTGTGCCGCGCGGACGCGGCTGGGTGGCGGCAACCCCGGCGGGATTGACCTTTTTGGACGGTGGGACACGGAGCGTCTATGCATTCCACGGGCTGGTGAATAACCATGTGTACGCCGCGGCGGCGGAAGGCGAGACCGTTCTGGCAGGCACGCTGGGAGGGTTGTCGGCGATGCGCGGAGAAACGGTGAAAACGAGCTATACGACCGCGAATTCCGCTTTGAAGACCAACTGGATTACCGCGCTGGCGCGATCCGGTACCGATTGGTTCGCGGGGACCTACGGAGGTGGCGTGCAGCGACTCGACTCCGCCGGTGTCTGGCACACCTTCGACAGCATGCCGGCAAATGTTGTGGTGAACCCGAATGCGATGACGGCAACGCCGCGCGGCGTCTACGCCGGCACGCTGGAACATGGACTGCTGGTGTGGGATTTTCAACGGCAGGCTTGGCGGTCCATTCGAAAGGGATTACCTTCCGCCAACGTTACGGCGATCCTTTATCATGACAACAAGCTCTACCTGGGCACCGGCAATGGATTGGCCGTCGTGCCGGAGAGCCTATTGGGGCTTTGATGCGACTTAGACTTTCGCTCTTGGTGCTGTGCGCAGGCGGTATGTTCGCGGATGTGGGGTCGTTGATTCCAACGTCCAAACAGGCGCCGGATCCTACGATTCTCTCGATGGAAGAGATGGCGATCGATATCCATATCGACGGCAGCAACGCCCGCGTCAACATGCGGCAGATTTTCGCCAGCCACGCACCGGCGATATCGGAAGGGAATTACGTTTTCGCGTTGCCGGGCGGCGCGCTGGTGTCTGACTTCGCCGTTTGGGACGGCCCGGTTCGCATTCCGGGTGTGATCCTGGAGCGGAAGCGCGCCGAGGAGTTGTACGAAAATATCCGCCTCCAGGCCATCGATCCGGGCTTACTGCAAATGGGAGAGAGCGATTCCGACGCCGGCCGGCGGACCACGGTCTTCAGCGCCAAAGTAGTGCCCATCCCGCCATTCGGCACCAAACGCCTTGAGATCGAGTATCACCAGCGCCTGCCGCTGGAAAACCTCATATCTTATCTCGCCATTCCGCTGAAGCCGGAGGCCTATCGGCAGCAGACCGTCGGCCGGTTGTGGATCACGCTCGAAGCGCAATCGGTTCATCCGATCGAGGCATTTGAGGTGGCGGGCAAGTCGTACCCGCTGCAAATTCAGGAGAAGACTGCGAATAACGTGCGCGCCGCGCTGGAGGTGCGCAATTTCATCCTGACCGAAGACTTCGCGGTGACGCTTCGCCGTGCGGCGCCGGGCGGGCCGGCGTTGATGGTTGCGGCGCAGCGCGAGGTCGCGCCGGAACCGGGATACTTTGAGGCTTCTCTCCTGCTGCCGCGCGAGGCGCCGGCTGCGTCCGGCCCCCCGCGCCGCGTGACAGCGCTATTCGACGCTTCGCTCTCGATGCAGTGGGACAAACTGGAGCGTTCCTACGCGGCTCTGGCGAAACTCTTAACGAGCTTACGCCCGGAAGACAAGTTCGATTTGTTTGCTTTCAATTCGGCTGTGTCTCGCTATAGCGCGTCGCCATCTCCGGGCGGGACTGCGGAAGCGGAGAAGGCGCTGGCGTGGCTAAAGGAGCAGCCTCTTCGCGGCTCGACTAATTTAAACGCCGCGCTCGAAGCCGGCTTGGGCGCCGTGGATACCGGCAACGCTGCGCTCGTGCTATTCAGCGACGGCGGTGCGTCCGAAGGTGAGATCCGGAGCGGGAAGGTCGCCGACGCCTATGCAAGGAAATGGTCCGCATCGAAGAAGCCGCGGACCTTTGTTTTCGCGGTTGGCGATGATGCCAACGTGAACCTGTTGCGCGCGCTGGCGCGTAACGATGGCGTACTGGAAACCATCAATTCCACCGAGACGCCGGACTTCAAACTGAACGCATTCCTGTCCAAGTTGCAGCGACGCCCTGTGGCCGGCTTGGCGCTGGCGGCGGACGCGAACCTGGCTGACGTCTATCCGCTGCAGGAGCAGACGTACGGCGGGTCTGAGGCGGCGTGGGTGGGCCGGTACAAGCAGCCCGCTCGGACTACCTTCCGCGCCGGCGGCACTCAATTAGCCGTTGCACTGCCCGCGCAGGAATCCGCGCATCCGCAACTTCCCCGTATGTGGGCGAAGGCTCGCGTCGATGCGCTGCTTGAAAAGATTGAACGCGACGGCGAGGACAAAGCGACGATCGATGAGATCATCCGCCTGTCCCGCAAGTACAAATTCGTCACTCCCTATACGTCTTTCCTCGCCGCGCCGCGCGCATTGTTACGGCCTCGTCTGATCCGCCCCGGCGACCCCGTGTTGCGAGTCCGCACCGACAAGCTGATCAGCTCCGTCGTCGCCGTGTTCCCGTTCGGACTCGTGAAACCGCTGCGGTTCCTGCCGGGCGAGGAGATCTGGCAGACACGCTTCCTGGCTCCTGTTGACATGCCCGATGGCACGCACAACGTCAATCTCGTCCTGCGTGATCGCAATGGCAACACTTATAAGGAATCGCGCACATTCGTCATCGCAAGCAAGCCACCCGTTGTCCGGTCCCGGCTGGACAAAAAAACTTATCGCGCCGGTGAAAGCGTCATTGTCCGTGCCTCCGCTTCGGCTTCTACGCGAACCGTCACCGCGCGCATGTACGGCGTCGCTCCGGTCGCGCTCCGCTGGGATACAAAATCGCTGACCAACGCGGGCCAGTTTACAATTCCTCGCGACATCGCGCCCGGCCGCTACACCCTCACGGTGACAGCCGAAGACATGGCGCACAACATCGGTTCCGAGGAGGTGTCGCTTGACGTTCTCCCGTAAGGTTCTGCTCGCCGCGGGCTTCGCCTTTACGCTCGCGGCCGACCTCCCGGAATGGATCTCAACGATTGAGGTCCGCCATAAGCTCGAAGACGTTTTCTATCGCCCGGTCACGTTCGGTATCAATGTGCTTTCCTGGCGCAAAGCGCCGAAGGAAACACGCCCCGCATTGACACAACAGATTCAACAGACGCCCGCCGATGCGCAACTCTACTATCTGCGCGCCCGTGAAGCGGAGGCGCAGCTAGACTTCGCCGCGGCTGAGGCGGACTGGGCCAAATACGTGCAGATCGCCCCAGCGCGAGCACAGGCGTGGCAGGATAAGGCGGCGTTTCATCAGAGGCGCGGGGAGCCGGAAAAGGAGTTGGCGTCGCTGCTGGAAGCGGCGAAGTTGCCGGCGACGGGCGCGGAAATCTACCGGCCTATTCGGCAGCAGGAATCGTGGCTCGTGCTGGACCGCGCGGCGAAACTGGTTCCCGAACATCTGCTGTCCGATGACCGCGCGATAGACGTGTTCCGTGCGCGCGAAACTCGATTTCCAAACGAAATGGGGGCGTACACCAGCTTTGCCGATTGGCTGATTGCCAGGAAGCGCTGGACCGATATCGAAACGCTGATTCCCCGCTACCAAAAAGCCTTTCCTGAAAGTACGGTATGGCCCGTACAGACGCGCGCCAAGATGGAACGCGGCCGCAACGGCCTCAACGCCGCCATTGCCGTCTATGAGCAAAACATGAGCGGCGGCATGATGGACTTCTTCTTCAGCGACTATGTCCGCCTGCTGGACGAAGCCGGCAGGCGGCGGCAATTTGTGGCCACACTACGCCAGCGGCAGGCTGCCGATCCGTCGGCGTTCGAGCCGGCCATCATGCTCTATCACAACTACCGTGCCTCGAACGATATGCCGGGCGCCCAGCGCGTTCTTTATGAGTTGAGCAAGGCCAGAAATGGACGCTGGACCCCAGCCGAAAACGTAGCAATGGGTGGTCATTACGCGTCGACTGAAAACATGGATGAGGCCATGCGCCGCTACTATGCTGCCTACCAGTCGAACGACGCCACGGCCAGCGAACAGGGACTCTCCGCGCTCATCAACCTGTTGATCCACCACAGCAACCAGCCTTTCCGCTTCGGCGGCGGAGACCTCTCTTTCTACCGCGACATAGCCACGCTCGACACAACGCCAGGGTTCTTGAATGGCATCGTGTCCCTGATTCTTAATGGCCAGACGCCCTCTTCCGAGCTGGGCGAGCAGGAGGGCAAGGCGATCCCTTATTTCCATCGCGCCGCCGCGGCAGAGCTGCTGCGCGTGTTCGATGCAAAGTTTCCGCAGTCGCAGTCCCGTGCCGGGCATCATGCCCAGCTAATTAGCGCGGCTTCTCTTCATGCCGAATCGGATCGCGTCGCACGCCTTGGCGCCGGCTATTTGGCGGCGTTCCCGGACGGCGCGCAGCGCACGGAGATTGCGCTCTTAACAGCGGACGCCCATGCACGGCTGAACCAGACACAAGCCGAATTCGCGCTTTACGACACTCTGCTCAACGAGCTCGCGCAGAAGGCCGGACGTGTGCCGATCGGTGAGAATGCCGCCTCCGCCCGCGCGCCCGAGTATCCGCGTGTGCTCGATCGCTACATTGCTCGCCTCGTCGCCATGCGCCAGCCTGCTCCCGCGCTCGCCTTGTACCGGCGCGAAATTGACCGTAACCCCAATGATCCCGGGCTCTATGAGCGCCTCGCCGCGTTCCTCGAACAGAACAAAATGACCGGCGAAATTGAAGCCACCTATCGCCGCGCCATGCAACAGTTCCCGGACAAAAGCTGGTCGCACAAACTCGCGCGCTACTTCCTGCGCCAGAAAATGAACACGCAGTACGACCAGTTCACTCGCGAAGTGGCCGTGGCGTTTTCCGGCACGGAACTGCAGGCGTATCTTACGGCTTCGTCCTCGCAGGGCGCGCTCGATCCCGTGCTCTATCGCCAGGTGAATCTCTACGCCTTTCGCCGCTTCCCGCATCACCTGCCGTTCGTGAAGAATCTGCTATCGGTTTACGAAAACCGGGCCACCGCGGATCCCGCCGAATGGGAACGGTTGATGCGAGCGAACTGGATCTATGACGAGTCCCTCCGCACGCGCTTCTTCCAATATCTGTCGAGCAACCGCAAACTCGACACGGAGCTCGCCGCGCTGCAATCGCAGGTGAATGCGAGTCCCGCCGCCGCGCTCTGGGTGGGAGAAGCCGAGGCGTGGAAGAGCCACTTCGAGGCCGCTGCGCCGTTGCTGAAAACCGTCGCGGCGGACTTTCCCGCCGACAACGCCCTCGTCGCGCGTACCGCGGCGATGTACCGCTCGCTTGGCGCCTGGGACACAAAGCACATCGAGACCGCGATTCAAATGGAGGAGTCTTTATCGAAAGCGCACCCAACGGACGCCGCGATCCTCACCCGTCTCGGTGAGATGCAAGCGGAGCAGGAGCGCTTCGATCGCGCGGGCGCATATTGGAACCGCATTCTTGCCATCGCGCCTGGCCGCGCCGCGTACTACCTGGAGGCGGCGACTCTACATTGGGACTATTACCGTTACGACGACGCGCTAGCCCGCATCGACGACGGCCGCAAACGACTGAACGACCCGCGTCTATTCGCTTTTGAAGCCGGCGCCATTCATGAGAATCAAGGCAACCTCGCCGCAGCCGCGCGCGAGTATGTTGCGGGTGCGATGGAGCAAGCCGAACAGTCCAACGCTCGCCAGCGGCTGATCAAAGTTGCGACGCGCGCCGCCTGGCGACAGCCGCTCGATACCGCGCTCAATAACGCCGGCAACGGCGCGAACACTCTAGCCCTGCGCGTGGCGCTGCTCGAATCGCAATCCCGCAAGCAGGATATCGAGAATCTGCTCACACAGGCCATCCAGAACGCGGACACGGAGCTACTCGCCGATATCCGTCAGCACGCGCAGCGGTCCGGATTGACGAATGTCGAGCGCCGCGTGCTCGACCGCGAATATGCTCTCGCCGATCAACCCGCGGCCAAGATGGCGGTACTCGCCGACCGCATTCGATTCGAGGAAGCCGCAAATTCATTGCCCGCGGCCTCGCAAGCTGCCGAAACGCTGCTACGCGAAAACCCGCGCTCCGTCGGCGCGGTACGCACCGCGGTGAACTTCTTCTGGCGCGCAGGGCAGAAGGGACGCGCCGCCGAAATTCTGCTGGCCACGGCGCCGAATGCCTATCCCGAACTGCAACGGCAGTTCCGATTGGAGGCGATTCGCAAGCTCGCCGATTCGGGCGACTACGCACGCGCCCATCGCGAAGCCGCGCCGCTACTCAACGCCGATCCGCTTGACGAAGCCGTCGTCACTTTGAAGGCCGACGCCTACGCGATGGCGAAGGACGACAGGGCATTGACCGTCTTCTATCGCGATACGCTTGCGGCACTCCAGAAATTGGCACTACCCTCCAAGGCCTATCGCACCGCCACTATCCGCCGCGCCTGGATCCCTGCGCTCATCCGCCTCAATGACTCCACGGGCGCCGCCGACCAGTACATCGAGCTCCTGAAACAGTTCCCCGAAGACGAGAATCTCCAACGCGAAGCCGCCCGTTTTGCGAGCCCCACTGGACAACGCGACCGAATCACTAGCTATTTCGCTAAGGCCGAGAGCGACTCTCCGCGCGACGCACGCTGGCCCATCGTCCGCGCCCGCCTGGAGAACGAATTCGGCGATTACAACGCCGCCCTCGCCGCCTGGGGCCGTGCCGTCGCGCTACGCCCGGAACGTGTCGATCTGCTCAGCAATCGTGCGCATTTGGAAGAGCGCCTGTCACAGTTGGATAAGTCCATCGCCTCGTATCGCAAGCTCTATGACATCAGTTTTAAGAACCCGCAGTGGCTGGAGGAAGGCGCCCGTGTTCTTGCCCGCCAGGGCAAAACCAACGACTGCGTACAGTGGCTGCGGGAAGCGTTTGTCGACAACCGGCCGGCGTCGGCCAACAACAACTTGAGTGTCGCCTCACGCCTGCTGGACTGGGGTATGAACGCCGCCGCACTCACCGAAGTGCGCGCCGCTCTTGCCGCCGCGAACGCAACCACCGATCTCGATCTCGCCGGTGCTCTTTACGCCCGCGCGGCCACACGTTTGCGCCAGTTCGACACTATCGCGACGACTTTGAATACTAAGGCGGCCGGGATGACTCAGGAGCGCGCCGCCGTCTATCGCCAGCGCTGGATCTCTTCCGCCGCCCTAGCCGCGAAATCGCTATATACCCCCGAGGAGAGAGTTCGCTTCGGCGCATGGATGGAAGGGCAGCGCGATACGATCAACCCGCGAGTACTCGCCGCCGCTGCGATGGAAGCCGGCCTCGCCGATACCGCCGCGCGCATCTACGCGCAGGCATTGATGGCAGCACCGGGCGGGCAGCAATCGGGCGAGTACCTATCCGAGCTCATGCGCCTCCAGCGGAGTCGCCAGCAATTTGGCGAACTCGGCAAGCAGATCGAAGCCTACCATCGCGTGTTCCCGAACAAGGATGAAAAGCTCGGCCTGCTCCGCATGGCACGAAACGCTTACTACGCCGCGGGCGACGATGCCGGCGAGTTGCGCATGTTGTCGGGACTGCAGGCCGCTAATTCCATTGGCGACGACGAGCTCGACCGCTACTTTGAGCTCAATACCCGCCGAACGCCGGCGAGCATCACCGCTCGCCAGGCACAGAGCGCCGCCTTTATGGACTCGTTGGCGAACTACGCGCTCCGCACCGCAAAGGCTCCCGTTGTCAACCAGGCCATCGTCAGCCGCCGCACACCGCTCTGGCAGAATGCAACTCGCGCGATTACCGGCCTCTACCTCGGCGAAAACACGCCCATCGTCCGCAAGGCATTTCTCGATTCTCTTGGCCCTGAACGCATCGGCGACAAATTGGCGCTTGCCGGCAACCGGGATATCACGCTCGCCGGCGATCTGTGGTTCTACTACGCCGGCCGCTATGGTGCGTGGCTCCAGCTTGCCCAGGACACGAACTCTCCCCATTACCTCGCCGCGCTCATCGAGCGCCGCTCCAACAGTGCCAACGCATATATCGCCTTCGGTGAAGAGTCCGGCGGCGACTCGGCCGAACAAGCTTTCCGCACGGCGCTGATCCTCGATGAACACCAGCCGATTGCATATGCCCGCCTCGCCGCTCTCGCTACCGCGAAAGGCGACAAATCGGCCGCCTCTGAACTCTACAAAAAGACCATCGCCGAGCTCCGCTGGTGGCAGGACAACCGCCGCATTCAGGAGTGGTATTGGGTAGAGGCGGCGCGTGCCATGCGCGAAGGAGGCGCGGCAGGGTTCCGCAACGAACTGCGCGACCCCGTCGACACGATGATCCGAGGCTACGTCAAACGCAACGGCGCCTACCGTGTCCGTGAACTGTTGGAAGGCGCGTTGGCGTTGTCGGGCGATCCCGCGGCCGGCGTCCAATGGATCGCCCAGATCGCACGCTCGGCTGCTAATCCCGCCGCCTTCCTCTCGCAGATTAACAGTGAAAACTGGCTCCCCGAGGCCGGCCGTGAATCACTGCTCAAATTGCAGATGGACTTCGCGATCGATGCCTTCAATAAGGCTGCTGGCGAGGAGCGTGCTATGACTCGCGATGCCGCCGGCAATGCACGCATTCGCTACGCCGGCTATCTCCTCCATCACAATCGCGCCGCCGCCGCGCGGCCCATCGTCGACGCGTTGCTTGCCAATTCCGAGCTGCGCCACCGCCAGGATGTCTCCGAACTCCGCCTCTTGCTCGCCGTCGCAGAAAGGCGCGTCGACGCCGTTCTCGCCGATCTTCCCAAGGAAGCCGAAACGTTGCGTAATCTCGGCAACAGTCTTCGCCGCGCCGGCTACGCGGCCGAGGCGCGCACGGTCCTCTTCGCCTCCTACGAACTCGATCTTAATAAGGGCAACGTCGATTCGGCCATTCCCGGTCTCGCCGCTCTGCACATCGAAGCCGGCACACCGGAAAGGGCCATTCCGCTGCTCGATGTCTACGTCATGCAGGCCGGTGTCCCCTTCGCCCGCCACCAGGCAACGGGCGCTCTCCTTCTACGTAATAAGCGCAAGGCCGATGCCGTTCGCTACCTGGAACCGCTTGTAGCGGCCGAACCCTGGAATCACGCCGCGCGGACACTCCTCGCCGAAGCGCGAGACGACGAAGCCGCAATGAGCGCCATTGCAGCCACCCCCGCCGCCTCCTATGATGACCGCGTCAGCGCGGCGCTCTGGCTCGGGGCCAACAGACCGAAGACGATTCAATCCGGCTCGGGCGAGATTGATTACCTCGCCGTCAACAACAGCACACCCGAAACCGCCGAACAGCCGCTCTGGGCCGATGCGCGGCGTATTGCCGCCAACGCGGCGAAGGACAGTTTGACGAAGATCCGGCTCTATCGCGCCGTTCTCGCCATCGATCCCGGCGACGATGCCTCTGTTTTGAAACTCTTCCGCGTTCTGCTGCAGTCCGGCCGCCCGCGTGAAGCGAGCTCCGCCATTGAGGACCGTGTCCACATTGTCAGTGACCTGGAAGACCGCGCCCGCTTGGCCGATGCCTACGTCCGCATCAATCAACTCCAACGCGCCATCAATCAGTTCGACCAGATCTTCGACATAGGTCCGCCCGAGCGAACCAGCCGCTGGCAGGGCGCCTCCGCTACTGTCCGCGCACAGGCTGCCCGCGACGAACAGAATCAGCGCCGCCGTCCGGTCATCGCCGAGGAGCTCGAGCAATCCAATATCGTTAAACCACGACTCATTCCGCCCCAGGGAGGTGCCCGATGAAACGCCGCTTGTTGTGGCTGCTCCCCTTGGTCGGCGCCGCAGTCTGGATGGTCGCGCAGAACGCCGCGCCCGCCCCGTCGCAGTTGCCGTACTTCCCGCCCGGCGCAATGCTCGCGCTCGACGCACGCGACTTCGGCCAGCTTCTCCGTGAATGGAATGGATCGCAGGCCAAACGCGACTGGCTCGCCAGCGATGCCTACCGCCAGTTCGCCGTTTCTCGGCTGTCGCAGCGTCTGCGGGAAGCCCAGCAGGAATTTGCCGATGCGGCCAGCGCCTCCGTCGATATGGACCTCGTTGAGCAACTCGCGGGCGATCGCACTTCCCTCGCGCTCTACAACCCCGGCGACCTCGAATTCCTCCTCGTCACCCGCATGCCGGAGGCCCGTTTCGCTGGTTCACTATTAGGCCGCAAGCGCGCGGCGCTTTCTCCCCGCAATGCGGCTGGTACGCCCTACTTCGTTGCCACAACGGCCGGTTCGCGCCGCGCCGTCGCGTTCTCCATAAGAGGGGAATGGCTCATCGCCGGCACCAGCGAAATGCTGGTTGCGCAGTGCCTGCAACGCATGGCCGCCAACAGCAATAGCGGCCTCACCGCGGAAGAATGGTACGCCCGCGCCGCGCAGGCCGCCGGCGCGCCCGGCGAACTTCGTATGGCAGCGAACATTGACGCGCTCTACAACTCGCCTCATTTCCGCAGCTATTGGATCCACCGCAATCGCGCCGAGCTCCTGCCTTACCTCTCCACGATCAGCGACCTCGACCGCCAGTCCGCCGCCTGGACCGAACGGCGCGTCCTGGTCCGCAAACAGGCCGTCTCCGTGAACTCCGTCAACGCCGCCAACTGGCCGCCACTCCTCCGTGCCGTCCCTGCCAGTGCCGGGCTCTATCGCGCATGGTTGCAGCCCGACGCCAATTACGCCGCCGCTCTGTTGGTGCAGAAATTCTTTGATCCGATGCCCGGAAGCCGCGCTGTTACCGAATTGGCTCCCGGCGCGGTCAGCATCGGCGAAGCGGGTGAAGAAAACGCCTGGGACGACCGCATCGACGAAGCGCCGTTCGTTCCCGGCGACACGCGTCCCGATGGCACACGCCTCGCGCAGTGGCTGGCCAACCAGCAATTGACCGGCCTCGTCCATATTCAGGGCACGCGCGACTCCGTGGACAATGTCTGGATTCACCAGGACACCGGCCTCGTCTTCACGCGAAATGGAAATTGGAATGCGGCCGAAGTGCAGTCGCAGCTCGCGCCGCTGGGCGCCGCTCCGGTTCAAACTGCGGTGGATGGCAACCGCCTGCTGCTCGCCAACACGGCCGCGCTGCTCACCGCCATGCGTGCCGATTCCGCGAATCCGGCGCCCGCCGCCAATGTCCGTTTCACGGGGGTATTCCGTCATGGCAGTGAGCGCACCCGATTCACGCGCTGGATGGCACGCATCGGCCAGCCTACATACACGCCTCCTGCCCAAGGTCAGCAGCGCGAACCGCAGTTCCTCGGCGACGTAATCGGCAGCCTGTCGCAGACACTTCGCAACGTGCGCGAACAATCGGTCACAGCCGCCGATACGGGTGACCGCCTCACGCAGACCATCGTCTATCGAATGCAGTGATGCTCTCCCGCCGTTCGCTCCTCGCCGCCGCAGCCTGGCCGAATCAACCGCCGGCCGAGCGAATTGTGCTCCGCCTCCCTGGCCTGCAAATCGTGCGTACCGATTGGAGCGAAAGGATCGACTCACCCGCACAGCCGGCGAGCCTCTGGAAGCCCTTCCTTGCCGCCGCCCACACCGGCCCCCCGCCGCGCTACTACTGCGATGGCAGCCAGTGCTGGCTGGGCCGAAGACATGGCTGGCTCGACTTGCCCGCCGCTCTCTCGCAGTCGTGCAATCAGTGGTTCCATCAACTGTTCGTCACGCTTCCGCGGCCGCTGCCAACGCTGCAAATGTTCGGGCTGCCTCCGCAATCGGATGCCGATTGGACCCAATGGGCCTGTCCCCCATCCACTCTGGCGCATGCCTTTGCGGAATTGATCGCGCGCCGGATGGATCATCCGCTCGTTATCGCTGGGCTCCGTCAGGGCGCGGAGCGGGGAACTGCGAAATCTCTCGGCCGCGGCTACCTTGCGAAAACCGGCACAGGCCCGTCGAAGTTCCACAGCGGCGACGGCTGGGTGGTCGCCGCCCATCCTGTCGATACGCCCACTTGCCTCGTGCTATATCGCCAACGCGGCATCACCGGAGCGCAAGCCGCCGCCGCTCTCGCGGCCGAATGGAAGAAGGAGCGCTATTGAATGTTCCTCGTCAAAGTCGCCCTTCTCACTCTCCTCCACCCGCAGCAAGTCGTTGTCAACGGCACGCGCATTGTACGCCAGGGCGCGAAGCTGGAAGTGTCCGGAAACCTCCACAACAAGCTCACCTTCACTGGCAAACTCCTCGTCGCCGTCAACCAGGAATTCCGCCGCCATTATGTCGGCGAACTCGAGGTCACATCGAAAAATGACGAGCTCCAGCTTCTCCTCAAAACGAACAGCGAAGATCTTGTAGCCGCCATCGTTAGTGCTGAAAGTCCGCCCGGCGCGCCCCCCGCCGCTCTGGAAGCGCAAGCTATTCTTGCGCGCTCCTGGATCGCGGCTTCGCGGGGCCGCCATGGCCAGTTCGACCTCTGTGACACCACTCACTGCCAACATTTCAAGGAGCCAGCGCCCGCTGGTGTCAGGGCGGCCAGGAACACGGCGGGCCTCCATCTGGTGTGGCAAGGGAGACCGTTCGCGCCCGCCTATTCGGCTAGCTGCGGCGGTCGTACCAAAACCGCTGAAGCCATCGGTTGGGACGATCAAGGCAAGTACCCATATTTCGCCGTCGACTGCCCCATCTGCGTCCGCGACGAACCGCGGTGGACCCGCCGCTTTGACGACGCTGACCTTACCGAAATCCGCGTCCATCCGCACCAGGAGAGGTTCCGCCTGGCCATCGGCCGCAGGCTTGGGTGGTCCGCGCTCCCCGGCAACAACTATGAAATCGACGGCAGCGAGGTTGTGGGAAAAGGGCAAGGTCACGGCCTCGGCTACTGTCAGCGCGGCGGCGCGGGCATGGCGAAACAGGGCGCTTCCGTCGCCGCCATCCTCAACCACTACTTCCCGGGCACGGCTATCATCAGTAGTCGATGATTCTGTCGACGCTCCTCCTCGCCGCCGCTCTGCCTGGCACCGAAGCGCTCACTCGCGAAGGCGATCTCGCCCTGCAAATGGTCGATGGCATTGACCGCTACCTCGCCCGTCGTATCCAAAACGACCGGCCCTCCGCACCTCCCGGCCGCGACCGTTTCCGCCGCATCATCGGCCTCGCCGACGCCCGTCTGCCCAATATCGAACTTACGCGCCGCGCCCAACTCGCCTCCACCCGCGCTTATGACATCCACGCCGTCCGCTGGTCCGTCTTTGAAAACGTCGATGCCGATGGCCTTCTTATCGAACCCAAAGAGCAAGCCACTTGCCTCGCCGTCGCCATTCCGGACGCGGATCAGACACCCGAAGCAGTCGCTCAGTTCTACGCGGTGCGCCTGGCTGAGAACGGTTGCCGCACGCTTATTCCTACGCTCATCGACCGCCACGACGAATGGTCCGGCAATCCAGCCATTCGCATGACCAACCAGCCGCACCGCGAATACATCTATCGAATGGCTTATCAGGCCGGCCGCCACATCATCGGCTACGAGGTGCAAAAGGTACTCGCCGCCGTCGACTGGCTCAAAGCCGCCCACCCCCAACTCCCTGTCCTTGTCTCGGGCTACGGCGAAGGCGGACTCATCGCCTTCTACTCCGCCGCCGTCGATGAGCGTATCCAAACCACAGTCGTCAGCGGCTACTTTCGCAATCGCCGGACTATCCATAACGAGCCCATCTACCGCAACGTGTGGTCGCTTCTCCCCAACTATGGCGACGCCGAAATCGCCCGCCTCATCGCACCGCGCAAGCTCATCATCGAGGCCCAGCGTCATCCCAACGTGCAAGGCCCTCCGGCCGCGCGCGCGGGCCGCCTTGGCGCCGCTCCCGGTAGCATCACCACTCCCGCTATCGAAGAAGTCCGGGCGGAGATCCAGCGCGCCAACGCCGCCAACATCACCCTCATCGAAAAGCCCGGCGAAGCGACGCTCCAAGCATTCCTGGGCCGCGATCCGAAACCGCCGGGCACTCCACCAACGCTTCCCAAGACCGATCGAATGGAGCGCCAGTTCCGTCAACTTGTGGAGTTCACCCAGCGCACTGTCCGCAATGCGGAGCGCGCTCGCAAACAATACTGGTCCAAAGCCGATCTGACCTCTCCCTCCGCCTGGGCCAACACGCGCGGGTACTACGAGGAACAGTTCCAGACCGAGATCATCGGCCGCCTGCCGAAGCCCGCCGGCGCGCCGAAACCGGAAACGCGCCCGATCTATGATTCACATCTCTTCGAAGGCTACGAAGTCTACCTCCCCGTTTACGACGAAGTGTTCGCCTACGGTGTGCTGCTGATCCCGAAAGGCATGAAGCCCGGCGAACGGCGTCCACTCGTCATTGCGCAGCACGGGCTGGAGGGCCGCCCGCAGGAAATCATCCAACCCACCATTCCTGGCGAAATGCGCACCTACCAGCGCTTCGCTGCCCGGCTCGCCGAGCGCGGCTTCATTGTCTTCGCCCCGCAGAATCCCTATATCCATGGCGAGAAATTCCGGCAGCTTTGCCGCAAGGGTGACCCACTGCAAATAGGCCTCTTCGCCTTCATTGGCGCTCAATACTCCCGCGCCATCGACTGGCTGGAAACTCTGCCCTTCGTCGACAAAGACCGCATCGGCTTCTATGGGCTCAGCTACGGCGGTGCTACCGCCGTTCGCGTCCCTGCGATGGAGCCGCGTATTAAGGCAGTTATCTGTTCCGGCAATTTCAATGAATGGTCCTGGAAGATCACCACCGAAGAGCATCCCTTCACCTACCAATTCACGCGCGAGTACGAGATCTACGAGTTCAACCAGACCAATACCTTCGGTCATGCGGAAATGGCAACGCTCATCGCCCCGCGTCCGTTCTTTGTCGAGCGAGGCCACTCCGATGGCGTCGGCATCGACGAGTGGGTTTCCTATGAATACGCGAAAGTGCGCCGCCTCTACGCGCAATGGCAAATTGGCGATCGCACCGGCATCGAGTTCTTCAACGGAGTGCATCAGATCTGGGGCCACGGCGCATTTGAGTTTCTGCACCGGCACCTCCAGTGGCCTTAGCCCCGCCTACGCCGCGCCCGGGTAGCGCCGCCGTATCCGGAGCATGCTCCGTTCAGCGTGTACTCGTACTTTCTCGGTCTTGTCCCGGCCCAGATCGCGAAGGAACACGGCTCCTTCCCGCCAGCAGACCCGCCCGATTACCCACGCTGCCGTGGCTCGAAAGTTTGAGTCGTCGTGTTGGGCTATGCGCTCGATGATCTCCTTCGCCATCGGGTCGTTCAGCACGAACAGTCCCACCAGTCCATTCCCCGCTACACGGTTCCGTTCCTGCCGTGCCGCTTTCAAAAAGATCTCACGCAGCAAGTTGCTGGGATTGGCACGCCATAGCGCCTCAACGACGTTCGCCGCGACGCGCGCGTCCGCATCTTCCACCTGCTCCATCGCCCAACGCAGATCGGCGCTCGCCGCCGCGTATAGCTTCCACGCTTTGGATCGCACTCGCGTACTCGAAGACGGCATAATCCGGTCTAGCAGCGGTAGCAGCCGCTCCGGGCGCGCAATTCGCGGCAACAACTCCAACATCCGCTCCGCTCGTCCCGTGTCCGGCGGCGGCTCCCCTTGCAGCGCCAGCGCCAACCGCTCAGGAATCCGCTGCCCCTCCGCCATCATTCGCAGCGCCAATTCCTCCGCTTCCGCAATCGCGTATCGGCCAGGGTCGACTATGTCGGCAAATGAGGGAGGCTGCATCGGCACCATTCCTTTCTCTCCATCTCTCTTCGGCATGCCGGAGAGGGGTTTTAATCGAACCTTTGTTACTCTTGCAGTTTGTATGTCTGATCCAATCTGGAGTTGGGCGTTCCTCTGTTTGGCCGCCTTCGCCGCCGGAGCCGTCAACGCAGCCGCCGGTGGCGGAACCCTCCTCACCTTTCCCAGCCTTCTCGCCATCATCAATCCCGTAGCCGCGAATGCCACCAGCACGTTCGCGCTCTTTCCCGGCTCCCTCGCCTCCGGGTTGGGCTACCGGAAGGAGCTCGAACTTTGCAGGCCGCACCTCATTCGCCTCCTGCCCCCCAGCCTCATCGGCGGTCTCATCGGCTCTCTGCTCGTCACTCGCCTGCCCGAGCGCGTCTTCGCCTCCGCCGTCCCTTGGCTGCTCGTCACGGCGTCGGTTCTCTTGCTTCTCCAGCGCCCCATTGCCCGCTACTTCGGCACACACACCCATGAAGCGCCAACCGCGAAAACCGTCGCCGCCATTGTCTTCTTCCAGTTCCTGGTCGGCGTCTACGGCGGCTACTTTGGCGCGGGAATCGGCATCCTTATGCTCAGCTCGCTCGCCTTTATGGGCATCCCCGATATTCATCAGATGAACGCCGTCAAAAGCATTCTGGCCGCGGCGATGAACGGCATCACGATTCTCATCTTCATCCTCTCCGGCGCCATCGTATGGAAATACGCGGTCATCATGGGTATCGCTGGCACGCTCGGCGGGTACACCGGCGCCCGGGTGGCGCGCCGCATGAGGCCGGACTTCATCCGTGTGTTCGTCGTTTGTATCGGCTTCGCTGTAGCGCTTTATTCCTGGTTTGGCAAGAAGTAAACGAAGTAGTAACCGGAGTAACAAAGCACTGGATAAGTAACAACGCGCCGCGGCCTCGCCGTCACTAGATGTGAACCACCGGGCTGCTTAGCACGTGGTCACCGGCGACGCCCTCATCGCCCCCTCATCCAACTGACTGCCCGAGTTATTGCGGAGGTGTGCTTGCTCCCGCGAACAGCCCTTTTCTGTCCGTTCGCCGTCCTTCTTCTCCTCGCCTCACCGGCATCCGTCGCCCAAACCAGCTCCGGCTTTTTTGATGACACCAGGCTCCAGGACATAAAACTCACCGTCGCTCCATCCGATTGGGAAGCCCTCAAAGCCCACTATCTCGACAACACTTACTACCCCGCCACGTTCAACTGGAACGACATCACGCTGCAGATCGGCATTCGCTCCCGCGGCCGCGGCAGCCGCAGCGGCATCAAGCCGAACCTGTACCTGAACTTCGACAAAGTCGTCAAAAAACAGCGATTTCTGGGCTTGGAAGCCGCTGTTCTCAATGGGAATAACCAGGACGCCACTCATCTCCATAACCTCCTCTCTTTCAAGCTCTTCGCGCACATGGGCCTGCCTGCGCCGCGCCTCGCTCTCTCTCGCCTCTTCATCAACGGCGAGTACTTCGGCCTCTATAGCCTCGTCGAAAACCTCGACGAAAAATTCCTCGACCGCAACTTCGGGGAAAGCGGCGGGTTTTTGTACGAGTACAAGCCGAACCAGGTCTACAACTTCGAATGGCTCGGCGCGGACCCCGCTGCGTATTCGCCAAATCTTTTTGCACCGCAGACACACGAGGACGACCCCGACCCGCGGCCGATCGTCGACATGGTGTCCGCCATTAACTTCTCCTCCAATGCGGACTTTGTCGATTCCGTCTCCGCTTACATCAATCCCGAGTTATATCTTACTCACGCCGCTATCGAAAATGTCCTAACGGAAATCGATGGCATCGTCGGCGGTGTGTACGGGATGAATAACTTCGACTTATACCGCTTTGACGGCAGTAAGTTGTCGCAGCTGCTTGTGTGGGACAAGGACCTTACATTCGGCCAGCCGCAGCGTGAAATTCTCATGGGTACCCAGGAGAACGTGTTCACGCGCCGCCTCCTCGCCATCCCCAAATACCGTAGCGTCTACGTCAACGCGCTCGTTACGGCCGCCCTCACTCTCGGCTCCAAAGGCGGCTGGGGCGACCAGGAGGTTGACCGCGCCTACGCGCTCATTCGCGAAGCCGCGACCACGGACCCCCACAAACAGTGCATCAACAGCGGCACGATCTATTCCTGCGGACCGGCCGAATTCGAACGCGGCATTCAGGACATGCACACCTTCATCGCCTCTCGTGCCAGCTTCGTGCTCAGCTCCGTCGTAGCGCTTCCGCCCCTTGATTCCATCAGCGTTCCCACACTCAAAGAGGTCCGTTCCTCTGCTCCCTACGCGAGTTCGTCCGCTCTTGCGCCGGGCTCGCTCGCCAGCGTCTGGGGCTCCGGACTCGCTACGTCGCAGCATGTCGCCGAAGGCTCTCTCCCTCGCGTAATCGACGACGTCTTCGTATCCATCAACGGCACTCGTGTTCCGCTCCTGATGATCTCGCCGGAACAGATCAATTTTCAGGTCCCCTGGGAGACACAACCCGGAATGTCTTCCCTCACAGTCTCGGTCAATGGGCAACTGAGCGACGCGGCCGATGTGTTGATCGCCTCCGCCGCTCCTGCCATTTTTAACGTCTCCCACACCGGGGGCTCGCTTGTCGATGCATCCTCCCCAGCCGCACCCGGAGAGGCGCTCACCATTTGGGCCACCGGATTGGGACCCGTCCAAAACCCGATCCCCAGCGGCGAGCCGGCACCATCGGTGAAATCCACAACCATCGATACGCCATTAATTTCCCTTAAAGGCACGCCCTGCACGGTCGCATATTCCGGCCTGGCTCCCGGCTGGATCGGCTTGTATCAATTGGACTTCGTCCTCGCGGGCGACGCTCCGGCCGGTTCCGTTGCTCCGCTCGAGCTCACCATGTCAGGCCAGACCGCAAAAATTGATTTGTCTATCCGGTAACCTGCGCGCTATCGTCAGGAAAAATGCAATCTGACCGGCGCGAGGTACTCAAAGCCCTCGCGTTACTCGCCGCACCCGGATGGGCGGGGTCCAATTCATTACTGCGGCTGCCGTACCTGCAGTGTGTGCAGACGGATCGCGCCTCGGTGCTTTGGACCACCGCGAGCCCAGGTACCGGTGTGGTCACCGTCAACGGTGACTCGGGCGCCGTAAAGACGGTCAAGGCATCCATGCGCGCCTTCAGCCCGGCCGAAACCAATCAGTCTTCCCCCTTCTATCAATTTCGCGCCGACATTACCGGCCTCCAACCCGGTACAACGTACACGTACCGCGTCGCCATGGACGGATTCGACGCGGCGATGGTCAACGCCGGCCAATACCGTTTCCGCACGGCCGCCAACGGCAAATTCTCCTTTCTCGCCTTCGGTGACACCGGCGAAAACTCGGAGCCGCAGCGCCAGATCATGACCGCCATGAATGCCGAGCCGAACGTCGCCATGGCCATCCACACAGGCGATCTCGCCTATCCCCTCGGTTCGTTCAGCAATTACGAATCCGCCTATTTCGGCATGAACGCGTCGCGGATGGCTAGCCTTGTGCTCTTCCCGACGCCCGGTAATCACGACTATGTCGGCGACAGCGGCGCCGCTTATCTATCCAGTCATGCCCCTCCCGACTGCAACACGCCTGCCGAAGACGAAGGCCGCTACTACTCTTACGATTGGGGCGACGCCCACTTCGTCTCGCTCGATTCGAATCTCCTCCCCTACGAGGATGCCGCCGGCCGCATGCTCGCATGGCTCCGCCGCGACCTCGCTGCCACGACGAAATACTGGAAGATCGTCTACTTTCACCATCCGCCCTATCCTACCGGCCACCATCGGAACGATCCATTTTCCGCGATAGCGCGAGAGCGGGTACTATCGATTCTCGAGCGCGCCGGCGTGCAGCTCGTCATCGGCGGCCACGAGCACGGGTACGAACGCACCCGCCCGCTCCGTTCCGGCGAAATAGTCGACGACGGCCCGTCAACGACCTATGTCATCACCGGCGGCGGCGGAGCGGGCCTGCAGGATCTCGGTTTTCTCCCGCAGACTGCGATCGCCATTGCACAGCATCACTACATGCGCGTTGACGTCGAGGGCGCCAAACTCACCGGCCGTGCCATCGACGCCACAGGCGTCGAACTGGATCGGTTCCAACTCTCTCCGCTCCCCGAGATCTTGCCCAATGGCGTCGTCAACGGCGGCGACTTTACTCCGTCGATTGCCCCCGGCTCCCTCGCGACGATCTTCGGCCATAACTTTGCTCTCCGCGAACAGTCCGCCGGTGACAGCGATCCGGTCGAACTCGCCGGCATCACGCTCCGAATCGCCGGTATTCTTTCGCCGCTGTTCTTCGCATCGCCGTCACAAATCAACTTTCAGGTTCCGGACTCCGTATCCGGCGCGATCGAGGTCGAACTCACCACCACCAATGGCGTCGCCAAGGCCAAACTGAACCTTGCCGGCTGCGCCCCGGCGATTGTCTCCATCCGTCCCCGCGACGCGCAAAGCGTCACGGCATTTGTCACCGGCCTCGGCGCATATGCCTCCGAGCTTAGCGTCTGGCTAGGCGACGACTTAGTCCCCGAGCGTCGATTCCAAACCACCGCCATCGGCCGCGGAATTTACCGCATCGAAATCGGTCCCCTCGACCTCCCCGCCGGAACCTACTCCCTCCGTGTCGCCGCCCGCAACTCCCTAAGCCGCCCCGTCACCTTTGCGATCGGCTGAGATTGGACGCGCCCAATGACCGGATAATTTGACTGTTTCGGCCGCGGCTCTTGGCCAGAAAGCCGATTTGCTGACGGGGATGGAGCGATTCGAAGAGGCCCTCCAGGCTGCCGAACTGGCGCGCCAATCGTTTCGCGAGCAATTCAACCAGGCGGCGCATCCTCCATTTGGCCTTTTGCGCCGTATACGTGCTATCGAGGCCCGGCTTCCGCCGCCATGAGGGGCAACCCTCTCCCCATCCACCGCGTCCAAAATCTAGCCCTCCCCCCGCCTACGCTAAACTGGTAGTAGGCGTTTCCTGTCTATGTTTCCTAATGTACTCGCGAAAATCTTCGGTACCAAAGCGGACCGTGAGATCAAGGCCCTGCAGCCGCTCAAAGAAGCCATCAACGCTCGCGAGCCCGACTACAAGTCCCTTTCTGACGCTGAACTTGCCGCAAAAACTGCCGAATTCAAGCTCAAACTCGAACAGGGTGCCGTTATCGATGACATCCTCGTCGACGCCTTTGCCACCGTCCGTGAAACCGGACGCCGCATCCTGAACATGCGCCACTATGACGTCCAGCTCATCGGTGGCATGGAACTGCATAAAGGCCGCATCGCCGAAATGAAGACCGGCGAAGGCAAAACTCTCGTCGCCACGCTCCCCGTCTACCTCAACGCTCTCGCCGGCAAAGGCGTCCATGTCGTCACCGTCAACGACTACCTCGCCAAACGCGACGCCGAATGGATGGGCCGCATCTACAAGTTCCTTGGCCTCCATGTCGGCTGCATCACCCACGACATCAGCGACCGTGACCGGCGCGCCGCCTACCAGTCCGACATCACCTACGGCACCAACAACGAATTCGGCTTCGATTACCTCCGCGACAAC
Organism: Acidobacteriota bacterium; assembly: GCA_016185425.1. Classification (GTDB taxonomy): domain Bacteria; phylum Acidobacteriota; class Terriglobia; order Bryobacterales; family Bryobacteraceae. The sequence continues at coordinate 41,408 of JACPNQ010000016.1, forward strand.
ATGAAGTTCCGCCTGGAGGATTGCGTCCAGCGCAGCCACTTCTACGGCATTGTCGACGAAGTCGACTCTATCCTGATCGACGAAGCCCGCACCCCGCTCATCATCTCCGGCCCCAGCGAAGAGTCCACCGACAAGTACTATCGCATCAACAAAATCATCCCGCGCCTGGTCCGCGGCGAGGTCATCGAAGGCAAAGAGCCCGGCGAAAAGTACTTCACCGGCGACTACACTGTCGACGAAAAACATCGCACCGTCGCCCTCACCGAGGAGGGTGTCCTCAAGGTCGAACGCCTCCTCGGTCTCGGCAACCTCTACGAAGCGCAGAACATCGAGTTCAACCATCACGTCCAGCAGGCCCTCAAAGCCCACGTGATGTACATCCGCGATAAAGACTATGTCGTCCGCCCCGGCGAGGAAGGCGAGCTCGAAGTCATCATCGTCGATGAATTCACCGGCCGCTTAATGCCCGGCCGCCGCTGGTCCGACGGTCTCCATCAGGCCATCGAAGCAAAGGAAAACGTCAAGATCCAGCGCGAGAACCAAACCCTCGCGACGATCACCTTTCAGAACTATTTCCGTATGTACAAAAAGCTGGCCGGCATGACCGGTACCGCCGATACGGAAGCCGCTGAATTCGCGAAGACCTACAAGCTCGACGTTACGCCGATCCCTCCCAACCGCGTCGCCAAGCGCGAGGACTCCAACGACATCGTCTACCGCACCGAAGAGGAAAAGTTCCGCAACGCCGCCAAGGAAATCAAGGAACGCAACGCCAACGGCCAGCCCGTCCTGGTCGGCACAATCTCGGTGACCAAAAGCGAAAAACTCTCGTCGATCCTCGGCAAAATGGGCGTCAAACACGAAGTGCTGAACGCCAAGAATCACGAACGCGAAGCCTACATCATTGCCCAGGCCGGTCGTCACGGCGCCGTCACCGTGTCCACCAATATGGCCGGCCGCGGTACCGACATTCTTCTCGGCGGAAATCCCGATTTCCTCTCCCAGGAAGAATCGATCAAAAAGGCGATCGCTGAGTCCGTCAGCGAGCAGGAAGCCGGTTTCGTCGCCGACGAGCGCTACTACTACTTCCAACGCGGCGATAACAATTACCGCGTCCCGATCGAAGCCTGGCGGGAAATGCACGCGCGCCACAAAGCCGCCTGCGATATCGATCGCGAAAAGGTCGTCGCCGCCGGCGGCCTCTGTATCGTCGGCACCGAGCGTCACGAGTCCCGCCGCATCGACAATCAGCTTCGCGGCCGTTCCGGCCGCCAGGGCGATCCCGGCTCGTCCCGCTTCTTCCTCTCGCTCCAGGACGACCTCCTCCGCATCTTCGGCGGCGAACGCATGCAGAATCTCATGCTCCGCCTTGGCATGGAGGAAGATGTACCGATCGATTCGGGCCTCATCACCAAGCGCATTGCCGCCGCTCAAAAAGCCGTCGAAGCCCAGAACTTCGCCAGCCGCAAACACGTCCTCGAATACGACGACGTCATGAACAAACAGCGCGGCGCTGTCTACTCCATGCGCCGCAATCTCCTCGAAGGGACCGACCAGAAGGAGCGTATTTATGAGATGGCGAAAGGCATCATCGCCACCGTCGTATCGGAGCGTATCCCCGAACGCGGCAGCTCCGGCGATTGGGATCTCAACGGACTCGAAAGCGACATTCTGACCCGCTTCGGCGCGCAAACGCGCCTTCACGATCTGCGCGGTGCTTCTCTCGATGAAATCGAAGACACCATCTTCGATCATGTCAAGCAGAAGTACGAGGACAAAGAAGCCCTCATCGGCGCGGAATATCTCCGCGAAGCCGAACGCGTCATCATGCTCAACGTCATCGACAACCAGTGGAAAGACCACCTGCTGTCGATGGACCACCTCAAGGAAGGAATCGGCCTCCGCGGTTATGGCCAGAAGGATCCGCTCCTCGAGTATAAGAAGGAGTCCTTCACGCTCTTCCAGGACATGATGGACCGCATCGAAGACGAGACGATCCGCTACCTCTTCTTCATGCAGATCGCCGACGACAACCGCCCCAACGTTCCCTTCGAGGCCGACTACGGCGACGACGAAAACTCCGGCGGCGTGGCCATCGCAACCGAGCCCGAGGCCGCTCCGGCCGACCGCAACGCCGCTCGCGCCTCCATCGACGACTTCACTCGTAACATCCAGAAGAAAAAAGAGCGCGAATTAGCCGACTTGCAGTTCCTCGGCGGCGAGCCCGCGGCACCAAAAGGCCCTGTGTTGGCGTCTAAGAAACCAGGCCGCAATGATCCATGCTGGTGTGGGAGCGGCAAAAAGTACAAGAAATGCCACGGTGCCAACGAGTAATCTTCGTCCTCTTCGCCCTTAGCCTTCCGGCCGCTATCCTGCCGGAAGGCATCGAGTTGCACTCCCGGAAAACTGTCACGGCGCTAAAGCCGGAACCGGCCGCCGTGTGGAGTGAATACGGCCTCCAGGAGGCCGAAAGCGCGGAATACTCGGGGCTCAAGGGCAGTTTTTTCGTCTCCGTTTGGCGCCTGCCGGACGCCACCAACGCACAAGCCGCCCTGCAGCTTCTACGCGCCGCCCGTCCTGCCGGCTCACTCCAGCAGCGCGGCAACTACGTTCTCGAATTCTCCGGCTTCAAACCCGAAGAGGAGACGATCAACCAGTTGATTCTCCACATGCCGCGGTATGACAGCTCTTCCCTCCCGGCTCTCACTGGGTTCCTGCCGGCTCCCAACCGCCACGGGAACAGCGAACGCTACATCGTCGGTCCGGCCTCCCTGGAAGCCTTCCTCCCCGGTATGTCGCCCTCCCTCGTCGCCTTCCACTTCGGCACGGAAGGCCAGCTCGCCCGCTACAGGGACAAGGACGGCGATGTGACCCTCGTCCTCTTCAACTACCCCAATCCCCAAATAGCCAAGGAACGCCTTGCCGCCTTCCAGGAGCACAAACAGTACGTCGCCCGCCGCTCCGGTCCCCTCCTCGCCGTTGTCACCCAGTCCCCCACACCCGATGCCGCCGAGCGCATGCTCTCCCAAGTCCGCTGGGAGGTCAACGTAACCCTCAATCAGCAATTGCCGGACCCCAAAGGCGACAATATCGGCGTCCTCTTCCTCAACGTATCCAAATTCTCGGGGCTGATGATCGTCTTCGCCGTCTTCGCCGGTGGGGCTTTCGCCGGTTTCCGGATGCTCGGCAGAAAATTTTCTGGCCAAAAGCCCGGAGAAGACGCGACGGTCATCGCCCTCCATATCGACGAGTAAACTGCTCAGATTCTTGGACTTGCCGCCATTCCCGGCCGGGAGACCGGCTTTTTCTATTTTTCATAACTGTCTTGTTTTCAATGGGTTGAGCCTAGGGTGATAATCTGCATCTTTGCTCTTGACGAAAATCGCTAGAGGCCATAACATCACAATCACATACAGGAATCGAAGGCGACCGTAGCCCAGAGACCTGATTCTCCCAAAACATCGACCGGCGGGCCTTGGCCCGCCGATGTCGTCTATACTCCAGAAATGAACCCGCACGTACCGAAAGCCGATCCCCCGGCTGGGTGGCGGGATCGGCTGCAGGCGTTACGCAATCTGCCGCCCCTTCTCCGGATGGTCTGGGAGACCAGTCCCTCCCTCACCATTGTCTCCCTCATCAGTCGCCTCCTCTGGGCGCTCGTCCCGGTGGGGATGCTTTGGGTCGCCAAGCTTATCGTCGACCTCGTAGCCGCCGCTACAATTGCAAAAACCGGTGTTCCTTCGGACCTCTGGCCCTTGGTAGGTACCGAATTCGCCCTCGCCATCGCAGGCGATCTCCTCATGCGCGCCGCTGGCCTCGCCGAAAGCCTCCTGGGTGACCGTTTCACTCACCACATCGGCGTTCGCCTCATGCGCCACGCCTCCACGCTCGATCTTGCCAGCTTCGAAGACCCGGTCTTCTACGACAAACTCGAACGCGCCCGCCGCCAATCCGCCGCCCGCCTCGGCATGCTCTCCCAGATCGCAGGGCTTCTTCAGACGATTCTATCTTTACTTTCAGTATCTATCGTAATTGTCTCATTCTCCTGGTGGTTCCTGCCCGTCTTGGTCCTCGCTCTTCTTCCCGTCTTCTGGGGAGAAACACGGTTTGCGATGCTCGCCTATTCACTCCTCTACCGCTGGACCCCCGAGCGCCGCGAGCTCGACTACCTCCGCCTGCTCGGCGCCAGCATCTCCACGGCTAAGGAAGTCAAGCTATTCGGCCTTGGCGACTTCTTAATCAATCGCACCGAGGCGCTCTTCGATCGTTACTTTCAGGAAAACCGTAAACTTGCTGTCCAGAAAGCGGTTACCAACGCGGCCCTGAACATTCTTCCACTCGCCGGCTACTACGGAGCCTACGCCGTCATCCTCTACCGCACCGCCACCGGCGAACTCTCGCTCGGCGATCTCACCTTCCTCGCCGGTGCCTTCCAGCGTTCTCGGAATGCGCTCGAAAACGTGTTCAGCACACTCTCTAATGTCTCCGAACAGGCACTCTTCGTACGCGACCTGTTCGAGTTTTTCGACTCCAAGCCCACCATCGAAACCCCGGGAAACCTCCTCCCCGCACCCCGTCCAATCCGGCAGGGCTTCGAATTTCAAAACGTCTCCTTCGCCTATGCCAACTCCGATAAGCCCGTGCTAGTCAACGTGAGCTTCCGTCTCGAAACGGAAGAAAGATTAGCACTTATCGGGGAGAACGGTGCTGGCAAGACGACGCTCATCAAGCTGATCAGCCGACTCTATGATCCTACCGCCGGCCGCATCCTTCTCGACGGCGTCGACCTCCGCGAATACTCCCCCTCCGACCTCCGTAAAGAGATCGGTGTCATCTTCCAGGATTACGTGAAGTACGACATGCTGGTGAAAGAGAATATTGGCGTCGGCCGCATCGAGAACGTCACCGATCAAGACCGCATCGAATCCGCTGCCCGTAAGTCCTTGGCCTCCGACGTAGTCGCTACTCTCGCCGGCGGCTACACCCACATGCTTGGCCGCCGCTTCGAAGGCGGTGCCGATCTATCTATGGGTCAGTGGCAAAAGATCGCCCTCGCCCGTGCCTATATGCGCGATGCCCAACTCCTCGTCCTCGACGAGCCCACCTCCTCCCTCGACGCCCGCGCCGAGTTCGAAGTCTTCCAGCGTTTCGCCGAACTCACCAAAGGCAAAATGGCGATCTTGATTTCCCACAGGTTTTCCACAGTGCGTATGGCCGATCGAATCCTTGTCCTCGGCGGCGGACGAATCGAGGAACAAGGCACCCACGCGGCCCTCGTCGCCAATGGCGGACGGTACGCCGAATTGTTCGAACTACAAGCCGCCGGATATCGCTAACCCATCGACGATTGGGATACACTCTCGGGATGCAAATTCCCCGTCGCATCGCATTCGCCGCTATCGTCGGCGCTTGTCTATCCGCCCAGCAACAGCCGCAGCAGATCCAGGTAGTCTCGCCCGAGGTCTCGGCGGACCGCAAAATCACCATTCGACTCTTAGCCCCAAACGCGGAGAGCGTCAAGGCAACAGGCGGCGACATACCGGGCAACGGCGGCCAGGGAACTGCCATGACGAAAGGAGCGAATGGCGTCTGGGAGGTCACTCTCGGCCCGGTTCCCGCGGGCGCATACCGCTATCGCTTCAACGCCGGCGGCCTCTCTGTTGTCGATCCGCGCAATCCGTCGAACAGCGAATCGAATAACGACGTTTGGAGCATGGTCACGGTCCCCGGCGCTGACTTCCTCGACACTCGCCAAGTCCCTCATGGAGCGGTTGCGGCAGTCACCTACTACTCCACCGAACTGAAGCGGTTCCGCCGCATGCACGTCTACACTCCTCCCGGCTATGAGTCCGGCAAGGACAAATACCCCGTCTTCTATCTGCTCCACGGAGCCTCCGACAGCGACGCGTCGTGGAGCACGGTCGGCCGCGCCGGTTTCATCCTCGACAACCTGATCGCTGACAAGAAAGCCAAACCGATGATCATGGTGATGCCTGCCGGCCACACCAGCTCCGGCGGCTTCCGCGTCCCCGGCGAACGCGATGAGTTCGCTCGCGACTTTCTCAATGACATCATGCCTTACGTCGACAAGCACTACCGTGTCATGAACGGTCGCGCTCATCGCGCCATAGCGGGTCTTTCCATGGGCGGCAATCAGACCCTCTCCATCGGCATTCCCCACATGGATCAATTCGCCTATCTTGGCGTCTTCAGCTCCGGACTGATCGGCCAGTTTGGAGCCGTCAGGCCCGGCGCTCCCGCTCCTCCGCCCGGCCCGAGCTTCGAAGAGACGAACAAGGCCGCGCTCGACAACCCCGCATGGAAAAAGGGTCTCAAACTCTTCTGGTTCGCCACTGGCAAGGAAGATTTCCTGCTCAAAACGACCGAAGGCACCGTCGGCATGTTGAAGAAACACGGGTTCGACGTGATCTACAAGGAAACCGCGGGCGGCCACACCTGGCTCAACTGGCGCGACTATTTGAACGAGTTCGCTCCCAAGCTCTTCCAATAAGAAATGCAGCCGGTGCCGCCGCACATAGCCGCGATCACTCGACCGGTCGACCGGCTCATGACCTATTACACGTTGACCGCGATGGCGACGCTATTCGGCTTTCCCATCACAATCCTCGTGCTCTACTTCCGCTACCACACCATGCGGTACGAGTTCGGCGCCGAGGGACTGCGCATGAGTTGGGGCATTCTCTTCCGTCATGAAGTGCTCCTCAACTATGCGCGCATCCAGGATATTCATCTCCGTTCGAACGCGATTGAGCGCCTTCTCGGCTTGGCGCGGATCGAGATCCAGACCGCAAGCGGCGCGGGAAGCTCCGTGATGACACTGGAAGGACTTACCGATCACGAGCGGATGCGCGATTTTCTGTATTCGCGCATGCGCGGCGCGGCCGATGCAAAGCATGGCGCGGCGCCGGACGCCGGGTTGACGGCGGTGCTCCATGAAGTCGCGGCCGAACTCCGCGCCGTGCGTGCGGCGTTGGAGAAACGGTAATGAAGGAAACGCTCCTCCGCCTGCTGCGCGTGCCGCCGGAACCCTCGCCGCCGGACGGTTCACCGGAGTCGATCAGGATCTTCCGCGCCGGCAGGAATTACTATCGCTGGCGCCTGCTTGTCACTCTCAGAATTAATTGGCGCACTTCCGTCAACATTATTTGGCATGTTTAGCCTTCCTTGCTGACGGGAGCGCCCGGGCAAGAAGCCTACTGACAGTGGCGGGATGGATCTTGAACAGCCGCGCGGCGTCAGCGGCCGTCTTGTCGCCCTTCGATACCATCTTGCGGATTTCAACTTGCTGTTGAGGCGTCAGCTTCGGACGGCGTCCACCGATGCGTCCCTCTTCTCGGGCGGCATCCAACCCGGCCTTGGTCCGTTCCTTGAGCATAGCCCTCTCGAACTCCGCGAACGCCCCGACCATCTGCATCATCATCCGGCCTGCCGGTGTGGTCGTATCGATGGCCTCGGTCAAGCTGCGGAATCCCGCTCCAGCTTCCCCGAGCCGCTCCATAATCGTGAGTACGTCGCGGAGCGACCGAGACAACCGGTCGAGTTTCCAGACCACGAGCACATCACCCTTGCGAAGTTGGTCAAGCAATCGGTGAAGTTCAGGCCGATCCCAACGTCCACCGGACGCCTTCTCCCGATAGATCCGCTCACACCCAGCGGTCTTGAGCGCTGCCACTTGGACAGCGGTGTCTTGATCGTCGGTCGAGACTCTGGCGTAGCCGATGTGCATTGCTCAAATGTATCGCCAATCAAATTGGTAACGCAATACCTTTTTGCAACGCAAGAGGCCCAGCAAATTAACTTCTATCGGATTGTTGCGAAACCGGAGGTTTACGCACCTTCGATAGTACGGTGGAAGCGCTGGTACCGCTTTGAGAAACGCTACGCGACAAGTCAGGGAAGGCCTGGTAGGCGTGAGTGCGAGCGTGTGTTCGTGCGAGTAGACGGTCTACACAATCGATGGTAGACTGTCTACAGAATGAGTTCAAAGCAGCCAACTCGTGTGGAACTTCTTCAGGGCACTTTGGATCTGCTGATCCTTCGAACACTGTTGGCGGGTCCAAGTCATGGCCATTCCATCGCCAAACATATTCAGCGGACCTCAGAAGACCTACTGCAGGTCGAGACTGGCTCCTTGTATCCGGCGCTTCATCGCTTAGAAGCAAAGGGCTGGATTGGCGCATCTTGGGCGCTTTCTGACAAAGGCAAACGCGCCAAGTACTATCGACTGACACAGGTTGGGCGAAAGTATCTGATTGCCGAACAATCCAAGTGGGACGCATTTTCGCGCGCTATGAGCCTGATCTTGAAGCCCTCGGAGGAGGAGGCACAATGAAGCTGTTCCTTCACAAGTTGCGTTCGCTTTCACAGCGCCGCCGCAAGGAGCAGGAACTGCGCGAAGAGCTTGAATTCCATCTCGATGAGGAGGCTGAACAGCATCAAGCGGACGGATTAGCAGCAGCTCAAGCCAGAGAGGCTGCCCGACGGGACTTGGGAAACCTTACGATCACTCAGGAAAATACTCGCGCGATGTGGACCTGGACCATCCTGGAACAGCTCGTTCAGGATCTTCGATTTGCGCTGCGGACCATGGCAAAAAACCGCGGATTCACGGCGCTTGCCGTTCTTTCGATGGCGCTCGGCATCGGAGCCAATACGGCGATCTATAGCTGCATGGACTCGATTCTGCTGCGTTCCCTGCCGGTCGACGATCCTGAATCCCTCGTGGTGCTGAACTGGCACAGCAAGGTTCCGCGCCAAACGCGGACCAGCCAACGTGCCGTTCACGTTATGCATTCGATGGACGGCAGCACTTACGACGATCCCAGAAAGGGAATGATCGCTGGGATTTTCCCCTACGCGGCCTTCGAACTGATCGGCAGAACGGACTCTGTTTTCTCGCACGTCTTCGCCCACTATCCTTCGGGAAACCGCACGGTGCAGATCAAAGGACAGGCCGATAGGGCCGGCGGCGCGTTTGTTTCCGGAGATTACTTTCGGGGATTGGGTGTCGTCCCCGCGGCCGGCCGCCTGATCGCTGCCGAGGACGATCGAGTGGGAGCCCCTCCCGTTGCCGTACTGAGTTTCGCTTTGAGCAATAGACGATTCGGAGGGCCGGCAAATGCGACCGGACAGTCGATTCTCATCGACAATGTGCCCTTCACGGTGGCTGGCGTGGCACCGCCTGAGTTCTTCGGAGTCGACCCCGCATTGTCTCCGGATTTCTATCTTCCGCTGCGCACTAACCTCGTCGTGGGCGGAGAATTCACGCCCAATTACATCGATCAGAACTACTACTGGCTTGAAATTATGGGTCGCTTGCGTCCGGGGGTCAGCCTTTCGCAAGCCCAGGCCGTGCTAGCTCCGGCTTTCCAGAATTGGGTCGCCAGCACAGCGGCCAATGCCGAAGAGCAGGCAAATCTTCCCGCCCTCGTGCTCAAGCAGGGGGCAGGCGGACTGGATAGCTTGCGCCGTCAGTTCTCAAAGCCGTTGAATGTGTTGCTCGTGCTCGTGGGACTTATCCTGGCGCTGGCCTGCGCGAATACGGCGAATTTGCTGCTGGCCCGGGCCACGGCGCGACGCCGGGAGTTGGCGCTGCGTCGCAGCCTGGGCGCAGGGCGGCTCCGAATCATCAGGCAACTCCTGACAGAAGGTGTCCTCTTGTCGACCCTGGGTGGCGCCATTGGAGTTCTAGTTGCGGTTTGGGGCATCCGGTTCCTGACTCTTTTGCTTGCCAATGGAAACGAAAGCTTCGCTTTGCGCGCGGATTTGAATTGGCAGGTATTGGGGTTCACCGTAGCTCTTTCGTTGCTGAGTGGCGTATTGTTTGGCCTCGCCCCGGCAATCCAAGCGACGCGCACAGATGCCATGCCGGCCTTAAAAGAAACTCGTGGAAGCGTGCCAGGCATGTCCGCGCACCGGGCCTTTTTTCGGATCAACCTGAGTCAAATCCTGGTGGCTGCGCAGATCGCGATGTTCCTGCTGATCCTTGTCGCCGCAGGACTTTTCGCGCGAACCCTGGCGAATCTGCAGTCGGTGCAATTGGGCTTCATGGGTGAAGGCGTTCTGCTCTTTCAACTGAACGCGAGGCAGGCGGGACACCAGGATCCGGAGATCGTGACTTTCTATTCCGATCTGAGGGACCGATTCGAGGCCATTCCGGGTGTGCGGAACGCGAGTCTCTCGCACGCTTCTCTACTCAAGGCAGGCAGACAACATCCGGTCAGTGTCGCTGGTGTCCCCGCCCCTGGCACAAGGTTTCTTTACACGGGACCGGGATTCCTGACGACGATGCAGATTCCACTTTTGCGTGGCCGCGAAATCGACCGGCGTGACCAACCGGGGTCGCCGGCGGTGGCGGTGGTGAACGAATTGTTCGCCAAGTCCAACTTCGGCACGCGGGACCCATTGGGCCAACACCTCAAGATCGGTGGCACCGGGGCGCGCGAGGTGGAAATTATCGGTGTTTGTGCGAATACCCGGTACGGCGGACTCAAGCGTGACATGCCGCCGGTGGTGTTTCTGGCTTATAACCAGGTCTTGCAGTTCTCACGCGTGGGTCAACAGATGACCTATGCGCTTCGCATCACCGGCGACCCCGCTTCCTACGTGAAGGCAATCCGCGAAATCGTGACCCACGCCGACGCCCGGATCCCGGTCACGGACATCATCACCCAAACGGCCGAAATCGACCAGACGATCAACCAGGAGATCGTCTTCGCGAAGCTCTCCATGGGTTTCGCCATTCTCGCGCTGGTGATCGCCTGCGTCGGCTTGTATGGAACGGTCTCTTACAATGTTGCCCGCCGAACGAGCGAGATCGGCATACGTATGGCGCTAGGGGCCGCGCGCGCAGACGTCGTTTGGATGGTGCTGCGTGATGTGCTGGTTGCGGCAAGCATCGGCTTGGCGGTCGGTCTACCGGTTACGTTAGGCACCTCCAGGTATGTCGAATCTTTCCTTTTTAAGATGAATGCCAATGATCCGTTGTCGCTCAGTCTCGCGGTGATCGTTCTTCTGTGTGCCGTCCTCGTGGCTGGTTTCGTACCTGCGCGGAAAGCGACGCGAATTGATCCAACGGTGGCGTTGCGCCAGGAGTAGGAATCCAAATCGATTGCCCGGCGGGCGAATCGGACATCGAAGTTGCTTCGGTTGATCAACTCGCCATAAACGCGTAGCGTAGAGTTTCTAGGACTGCCCGATGACAAGATTCTCGCGTGCCGCCTCAACCACCTCTTTGGTCACTGACGGCAGGGCGTTGATTTCGAGAATCCGTTCGACTTGCGTCAGGAGGCGATTCAGCAGCCGGAAGTTGCCGCCGGTGATTCGGATGATCGAAGCGGCGGCGACCGTATCAATGGCGTCACCCGGAAGTTTAACGCCCGGCGGTGTCCAGTGACGCTCCAGCAGTTGCCGAATCTCGCTTGTCGACAGCGGACGAAATTCGTGAACAAAACCAATGCGGGAGTACAACTGCGGATAGCGAGCCAAGCGCTTTTCAATGCCTGGCATACCGATCAGAATCATTCCGATCCCGCCCCGATCAAAAATGCTCCGTGCCTGCTCCAGTCCGGCGATCTTGAGCCGGTCGGCTTCGTCAATGACCAACAGCGCGGTCGGATCGGGGACCAATCTTTCTAATCCCATCGTGCGATGCCGTTGTTTGAGGAAGGCGTCTTCAGCATCCTCAGTCTCCTGGCTGCGATATCCATCGGGGTTCTTTAGACGATCACGAAGGTCGTCGAGAATACAAAGGAGCCTGCGCATCTCCGCATTCTCAACCTGACGCCGCACATCAATGGCAGCACTACGCAGCCGGTCTCGGAGCTTCCCGATCTGTCTCTCAATAACGCTCGGAGCGCCGACCACCGGGGCGGTGTAAAAGACAGTGGAACTGGCAGCGATCTCCTCAACTGTTGCTGCGTCATGGCCAGGATAATTCCAGAAGTCCTGCATCCTTTCCCAGTTGGCATAATGACGTGCTGACACCGTCTTGCCGACGCCTGGAGGGCCGTAGCAAAGGCCGATGTATTTGTAGCGCTTACACGCGTCACAGAACTCAGCGAATCGGCGGTGTTCGAGGGTTTCGACTATGGCGGCGCTGGGCGTGGTGCTACTCGTTCTTGTATCGCTTGAGCCGGGGGACGGCTGCGGGCGGCTTTGCAGGCTCTTCTGCGGAGCCGCTTTCCTGTTGGGCATGTTCTTTCTCCGTGATTCCTCCGCGCTTCAAATCGAGCAGAGTATTCACGGCGCTTTCGCGATCCCGCAGGATGCCGCGCAGTTCCCGCCGCCGCCGATTCCGAGCGCGGAGAATCTCGCGAAGCGGCACGGTCTCACCGGCGAGTTCAGCGCAGAGGGCACGGCACAAGAACTTGTCTTCGTGGAAGACGCGGATCTCTGCCATGTCCCTCGGATCGAATCGCAGCGTGACCGTTTCCCCAACGTACGCCGCCAGTGTTGTCGAGATGTAACGGAGGTTCTGGAAGTGAATCCCATCGGCCCGCACCTGGCGCGCCTTGACCACTCGAATCAGCAGTAGATCCAGATGTTCCAGCGAGTCCGGCATTCGCGGCAGAAATCCGTTGGCCTCCCAGCGCTCGACGGGCGGTGTCTTTGTTTCTGCATTCGCTCGGCGGTGGTAGATGTCGAGAAGAAAGGCGCGGAATAGCGTATCGAACTCTGCCAGCGTCAGCGTTGGCTTCCCACGCACAGCGCCGCCAGCCGGAGCATAGCCGTCCAACTCGCACAAGAACATCTCGTTCACGGTCGAGAAGAAACGCTCGATGCGTCCACGGCCCCTCGGCTTACCGGGAATGGAGAAGACCAGGCGGATCTTCAGATCCGCGCCCACTTGTTCCAAATGATTGGATGTGAAGTCGCTGCCGTTGTCCGTGTAGAGAACATCGGGGATGCCGCACACGACCCAGCGGGCGTCCTCTTTGCGCCAAATTGCCTGACGCAACGCCAAGGACGTGTGCAACGCGGAGGGGTCTTGGAACGAGAGAAAATATCCGGCAACAGCCCGACTGTAATCGTCGATCACGGTACTGAGCCACGGTTTGGCTGTCTCGCCGTCCGGACGGATCAAGAGAATGTCGAGCGGCGTGTGGTCGGCCTGCCAGATCGCATTCGGCCCCGCAGCTTCTCTCCGGTGAACCAACTCAAATGTGTTACTGTATGCCTCCGTGCCTTCGTGGGCGAGCGTTACGAGGTCCGCGCCCAAATTGCGGACGATGCTGAAGACGGTACCGTAGCTGGGAGCCTTCTCGCCCAAGTCCTTGGACAATCGCTGTACCTGCCGGAATAGGGCCGCGAGCGGCAGTGGCGGCTTTTGCAGAGCAAGGCCTTCAATGACTTCCTTGAGCTTCGCCGAAACGACCCTGCGCTCACCGCGATCCTCGCGTCTCTTGCGCGCCAGGGCCGCCAAACCGAACAGCCGGTATTGAGCAACCCAGCGTTGCGCGGTTCGATACGGAACGCCTGCCGCACGCGCCACGGACTGCAATGACTGATTCTGTTCAAGATGAGGCTGGATCAGCCGGAACCGCTCAATGGCGAGTTTCCTGATCTCTTCGGTGAGTCCCGCCAGTTGGTCCATACTTGAAGAGTACGCCAAATAATGTTGACGGAAGTACGCCGCTTAATTCTGAAAGTGACAGCCTGCTCATCTGGGGCTTCTCCCGCTTCGCGGCGCTGTCGGTGATCCTGATCGGCATCTTCTCGCTGATGATGGCATCGCGAAAGGCGCCACCGCAGGCACAAATCGTGCTGCAGTCGATCGAATACACCGCACTCTTTGCCGTCGTCGCCACGCTTCCGTTCTCGTTTTTTCTTCAAAGACTCGACTACGAGATGCGCTGGTACATCGTCACCGACCGCAGCCTCCGCATTCGCGACGGCATCTGGAACGTCGAAGAACTGACGATGACCTTCGCCAATATTCAGGACCTGCGCATCACGGCCGGTCCTATCCAAGGCTGGCTTGGCCTTGCCGATCTCGAGGTCAGCAGCGCAGGCGGAGGTGGCGGCGGCGGCGCTAAGCACGGCGTTCGCGACGGCTCCCATATCGCTCGCTTCGCCGGTGTCGACAACGCGGTAGAGATCCGCGACCTCATCCAGGACCGTCTCCGCCGCTACCGGGATGCGGGCCTCGGCGACCCCGGCTCGCCCCAGGCACCGGCCAGCACGGAAGAAGCCGCCGCCGAGTTACTCGCCGAAGCGAAAGCCTTACGCGCGGCAGTAAGTTAAATAGTGGCCGCTGTCGAGCCGCCATCGACGGCCAGCGTCTGCCCGGTTACATAGTTCGACGCATCGCTCGCCAGAAACACAGCGACGCCCTTTAACTCGCCGTCCCGCCCCGGCCGTCCGAGCGGCACGTTCTGTTTCAAGTCCTCCGTCAATCCTGGCAGCACGCCCTCCGTCATCCGCGTCGGGAAGAATCCCGGCGCAATCGCGTTCACGCGGATGTTGTATTGGGCCCATTTGCACGCTAATTCCCGCGTCAACGCTATCAGTCCGCCCTTCGCCGCCACATAGCCCGAACAGTGAATGCCGCGTGGCAGCGAGCCCCGCATTCCGGCAATCGACGCGACGTTGATAATCCGCCCAAAGCGCCGCGCAATCATGCCATGCGCGCATTCCTGGCTAAATAGGAACGCGCCCGTTAAGTTAGTTGCAATCACCGACTCCCACTTGTCGAGCGGCATATCTTCCGCTGGCGCGCCCCATGTAGCCCCAGCGTTGTTCACTAAGATATCCACCGGCCCGAATGTCTCGGCCGCTAACCGCACACTCTCCTTCACACTCGCCGGATCCGACACGTCGCACACCGAGCCCGCGCATTTCGCTCCCGCCGCTTGCAGCGATTCGATTGCCGGCGTCAGCCATTTCTCGCGCCGGGCCACGATGTAGACGCTTGCTCCGGCCTCCGCCATTCCGTGCGCGATCTCCTCGCCGAGTCCCCGCGACCCGCCCGTCACCAATGCCGTGCGCCCATCGAGCCGGAACAAGTTCGTCACCGTTTGCATGAGTGCTTGGCAGTATATCGCGTACGCTGGAGGAATGAACACCGGTTCACAAAGCACCAATGAACATCGCGAAATAGCGAAATCGCTCGGCGTCATCGGCATCGCGATCATCACCGTTAGTGATACCCGTACCCCCGAGACGGATGTGAACGCAAAATGGCTGCGCGAGCAAATCGCGGCCGCCGGCCATGAAGTCACCGCCTATCGCCTGATCAAAGACGAGCCGGATCAAGTAGCCGCTGTGCTCGACGAGCTGGCGTCAACGAGCGCGCGCATTCTATTGTGGAACGGCGGAACTGGCATCGCCCCGCGTGACACGACGTACGACGTGCTGAGCAGGAAGATCGAAAAGGCGCTCCCCGGTTTCGGCGAGATCTTCCGCATGTTGAGCTTCGAAGTAGTGGGCGCCGCCGCAATGCTCTCCCGCGCAACCGCGGGCGTCTACCGCGGAAAGCTGGTCGTCTCCACCCCCGGCTCCCCCAACGCGGTGCAGCTTGCCTGGAATCGCCTCCTCGCTCCCGAATTAGAGCATCTCGCATGGGAAGTGATTCGGTAAACTGGTTCAAGCGGAGGAGTGGCCGAGCGGTTTAAGGCAACGGTCTTGAAAACCGTCGTAGGGGAAACTCTACCGTGAGTTCGAATCTCACCTCCTCCGCCAAGATTCAAGTCTGCAATGGAATGAAAATAAAGGACAACATCCGAAAGTGGCCCTTTTTCATGGCCGAAATGGCAAGGAATAGCAAGCGACCAAAATATCTTGCGGATGGAGCCGGATAGTCTCAGGCGGCTGGCGGTTTTCTGACAGCATAAAAAAATAGGGATAGACCGTCAGAAAACTAATCCGCTGCGACTTTGGGAAATTTTCCCAAAGGTTCATGCCGGCCTTCAACTCGGCAAATTTTGCCAATTTGAATTTTGATCCATCCGCCCTCTATTTGCTCGCAACACGGGCCGACGGTGCCGCCGTCCCACTAACGCGCTAGCTTCGCCCGCCGCTCACACAGTCCGCATAATCTCGGCGCCGTGGGCTGACTCCTCGGAAGTGCTGCCAGTCTTGATGACCGCATCCGCAGGTCACAAGGATTCTGTTGACCCGCCGCGGGTCGGCGATCGCTGCGTCCACTTCCGCTTTTATCTTGGCCGTCCGTTCTTTGTTATCCGTTTTGCCACGCCTCCCATGGTAGGCGAACAAAAAACGAATATCAGGGGATGCTGCTGACTCTCACTCGATCACGATCTTAGTCGGTAGTGTATGTGAGTCATAGAGTGAATCTCCGGATTTGGCTCAATATCGTTGGTCACTTCCTGAATAACGCTAATATCGACGGGATCGGATCCGATGCGCCATTGCGGCACAAATACGCCGGATTTGACTCCGGACCGTTCTAGCGGCATCGTCAACGCTCGCCCAGCGCGCATCATTTCAAGAAGTTGTGTTGCGGTAATCTGTGGCATTCTCAACTAGGATTACACGTCTAAATTGCAGTCAGCTGCGTTCTTGCATTTAGTAGTGCCGAGCTGATGCCTGGAGCCATGAATCGGCAGAATCGATTCTTTTGCAGATTTGATTTATTGCTTGACAGTCGTACAGAAGTGTACGATACTGAGAAGGTGAAGGCCGGTGAGTTCCTCAAGAAAGTTAGGCGCTATGCGAAAGAGAACAACCTTAACTACCGCTGGGTTGCCGCGCATGGAAAGGGGAGTCATGGAACCTTGTTCATTGGCCGAGAGGGCCGTACCACCGTTAAAGACCTCAAGAAGGAGCTCGGCATTGGCGCGGTTCGAGCTATGTGCAAGCAGCTCTTTATCGACCCGAAGGAGATAGTATGAACATGTTTTTGTACCCGGCAACGATCACCCGCGATGAGGGTTCGTTCATTGTGCGTTTCCGGGACTTTCCAGAGGCAATCACCGATGGTAAGACGTTGGCCGAAGCGCTAGTTGAGGCCGACGATCTTCTGGGCAGCGTGATCGCGCATCGGATTGCAGAAAAAGAACCAGTTCCTCATCCATCGACAGCACACCGTGGCCAGCGCTTGCTTCCAGTGCCGCTGTGGATTGCAGGCAAACTCGCTGTTTACCAAACGATGCGCGAACAGGGCCTGACAAATGTTGAGCTGGCCCGGAGGCTCGGTGTAACCGAGGCCGTTGTACGGCGACTGGTCGATCCGGATCACGAAACTAAGGACGAAAAGTTGACCGCCGCGCTGGCGGCGATGGGCCAACGGCTCGTCGTAGGAGTCGAGGCCGCATAGACAACTGCCCAACCAGCCTGAAGCGCTGCCACCGGCGCGGAATATCGATACTATGCCGCTCCTGGAACTTCCGCGGCCCCAGTTGGTGGATCACCTCCTTGCCCGTCCGGTGATGGCAGGCGCATTACGGGTGCGCCGTTCATCCGGTGCCTTCTGCCGGAGGCCTCGCGCTCCAGTGTGAGCTGCTTCCGATCCCATCCGGCCGCACACCGCATACGGCAGCGTTTTGATCCATCGCATGTATGCGAAGTTCCGCGGCGGCTTCTTATTCGTCTTCGATCGCGGGGCCAGGCGCGGCCGGTCCGCTTCAGCGTCGACATGGCCAGCAGCTTCGCCTTCGCCCGCAGTGCTGTCTTTCGCTTGAGAGGCGTTCGCTTCACTCTCGGACTTCCACAAAGGCCAGCCGGTGACCTTCGTCATCAGGACCTGGGCCCGCTTCCATCCGAGCCCTGAATTCTTCGGCCGCTGCCCCTGTATGAGTTCGAATCTCACCTCCTCCGCCAAACCCCTCCGTCAAAACTCCCAAGACAGCCCCGGCCCGTTCTGCGTGTAGCTAAAACGCGGAACCATACGGGCTGCACGGTTCACCTTGCTCCCCGGCAGTTCCGGATTGTGATTCCGCCGATAGGTAAATCGTCCAACCATAAACCCGAGAGCGCTGCCCGCGAAAATGTCGGAAGCCCAGTGCCGGCGCGCTCCCGCGCGGGAGACCGCGACCAACGATGCCAGCGAATAGCTCGTAATCGGTACGGCGATGTTTTCCCGGTACTCATACGCAAACACCGTTGCCACGGCGAAGGCGCTCGCGGCATGGCCGGACGGAAACGACGTGCCCCCTCTCCAAAACCCGCCCCGCCCCTCGTGCTCCGTGGGCCGCTCTCGATTCGTCGCCTGCTTCAGCGCAAAAGCGGCGACCTGCGCGTGACCCAATGCTTCAAGGCTCAAAAGTCCCGCCTCCTTCGCATGATCGTCCCCGGCGAATCGTCCCGCCAGATACGACGCCCCGCCTATTCCCCCAAGCGTGTACCACGATCCAATCTGCGATACCCGTCCGCTCCACCGCGATTGGTCGAGCGTGTTCGGCAGCCCGCCGGCGGTCTTTCTGTCGGTCGCAATCAAGGCAAGCGAAATCGCAGCGAACGGAATGACATATTTCTTGACCGCGTGCGAGCTGTAACTCGATGGCCGGATGGGGCTGAGCCAGATGTCTTTCTCGTTTGAGAGGAACCTGGCGGGCAGGGTCTTGATGTTCACCTCTTTCGGCTCCTGAGCGCGAATGCCTATTCCATGGAGCGCGCAAAGCACCGTAAGAAAAATAATCCGATTCATCGGCATTCCTCCGAACGGTCACGGACTCTCGAATCGTAAGATGGTAACCCGTTGCCGGCCGTTACGATCACCCGTTCAGACGGCCCGATGTCTCGAGGACGCCATGAAGGGTGGTATCTTGTTTGTTTTTAGCGCGCTAGCGCCACTAACCGCCCAGGACTACTCACCCCTCACCGGGCCGGAACGCCTCGAGTTCTTCGCAAAACGCAGTTACGGCGTGAAGAGTCTCGCCGTTTCCGGCCCCATCCTCGCCGGTTGGCGGACGTTAAATAATCATCCCGAAGAGTGGGGTCCGCATTGGGACGGCTTCGGTAAACGCTACGGCGCGCGCCTTGTAAACAACAGTGTCTCCAACGCCGCCGAAATCTCGTCTGGGGCCATATGGGGGGAGGACCCGCGTTATTTCCGTCTCGGACAGGGCGGCGTAAAAGCACGGTTGATGCAGGCAGTGAAGCAAACCGCCTATAGCCGCTACTCCGATGGCCAATATCACTTCGGCGCGGCGAAGGCCGTTGGCATCACCACCGGTTCGTTCTATCAAAAACTCTGGATGCCGGACAGCGCGACATCGAACTCCGATTGCATGGTTCGAATCGGTACAGGCTACCTCGGGCGCTTCATCAGCAACGGTTTCGCTGAATTCGGCCCCGGCCTACTGCGCAAATTCAAACGCAAAAAAGAGTAGCGCCGCCCTCCCATCGCTGGATTTCGGTTATATTTGCACCGATAGGGAGGACAGCGATGAAGCGTAAAAACGGAATCGACCGCAGGGATATGTTCAGCGCCGCGGCCTTGCTCGCGGGCAGCGGAACGGCGAACGCGGCGGCCACGGCGGCAACGCCGGATGTCTACTCGCGCCTCGGCGTCCGCCCATTTATCAACACCACGGCCACGCTCACGATCAACGGCGGATCGCGCCTGCTTCCCGAGGTCATCGCCGCCATCGAGCAAGCCTCCCACTTCCACGTCAACCTCGACGAGCTCATGGAGAAGGCCTCCGCCCGCCTCGCGGAGCTCCTCAAAGTCGAATCGGGCCTTGTCACCTCCGGCGCCGCGGCGTCGTTGTCCCACGCCACCGCCGCCTGCATCGTGGGCGCCGACCCGGAAAAGATGCAGCAGCTCCCCGACCTGCGTGGCTTGAAGAACCAGGTCGTCATGCCGCGCGAATCGCGCAACGTCTATGACCACGCCACCCGCACCCTTGGAGTCGAGATTGTCGAGGTGAATTCCACCGCTGAGCTCGAATCGGCGCTAGGGCCCCGCACCGCGATGGTCCAGGTTTTGGGCGAACATTTTGGCGGTTCGAACTTCGGACTTGCGCAGGTTGCGCCCATTGCGAAGAAAGCCGGCGTACCCATCCTCGTCGATGCGGCCGCCGACTATCTGATCGTTCCAAACCCCTACATCGCGCTCGGCGCGGACCTCGTTGCCTATAGCGGCGGCAAGATACTGCGCGGCCCCTCTACGGCTGGCCTCCTTGTCGGCCGCAAAGACCTGATCCGCGCCGCGTGGGCCAACAGCGCGCCGCATCACGCCTTCGGCCGCGCGATGAAGGTCAGCAAGGAGGAGATCGTCGGCATGGTCGTCGCCGTCGAAACCTTCCTGCAGAAGCGCAATCTGCAGGACGAGTTCCGCGAATGGGAATCGTGGTACGCGCATATCTCTGAGCGCATCATGCAGGTTCCCGGCGTGAAGGCGCAGGTCCGCGGACCGCAGCGCGGCGGCCCCTTCCCCACCTTGACCGTATCCTGGGACCCCATGCTCATCGGCCTCACCGCGGGCGATGTCGGCAAGCAGCTTTCGGACGGCGAACCCCGCATCGCCTCTCATGCGTCGGGCAACGGAAACTCGTTCCTCATCCGTCCCGTCGCCCTGCGCCCCGGCGATCACAAGATCGTCGCCGAGCGACTCACGCAAATCTTCAAGAGCGCCCCGAAAGGCGTGAAGAAATCTCCGCCCGCGCCCCCGAGCGTCGCCATCTCCGGCCGCTGGGACGTGAATGTGCAATACATCACCGGCGCCGCCGGCCACAAACTCTTCCTCTCCGCGAACGGCAACAAAATCACGGGCACTCATTTCGGCTGGGCGCTCGAAGGCAAACTCTCCGGCGCAATGGACGGTGACAGAGTGGACTTCCGCAGCGTCCTTCCCGTTGGCGGTCAGACGCTCACTTACGCATTCACCGGCAAAGTAGATGGCGATACGATGTCCGGTGACATTGACATGGGCGAGTACGGCAAAGCGCGTTGGACGGCGCGGCGCGCCTGATGCGTTTCCTCTCGTTGTTCACTCTGGCTGCCCTCGCGTGGTCGCAGCCCAGGTACGATCTGCTCCTTAAGCAAGGTCATGTCATCGATCCCGCCAATCGCATCGACGCTGTGATGGACGTCGCCGTCGCGGACGGAAAAATCGCCCGCGTCGCGGCCAACATCCCAGCCGCAGAATCGCGCAAGACCATCGACGCGCAAGGCCTGTATGTCACGCCCGGCCTCATCGATCTCCACGCCCACGTCTTCGGCTACAGTGGCTCCATTCTCCCCGACGACACCGCTCTGCCCGCCGGCACCACGACGATCGTCGATGCCGGCGGCGCGGGCTGGCGCACCTTCGATGACATGCTCGAACGAATCATCCGGCAGTCGAAAACCCGCGTCCTCTCACTCATCAACATCGTCGGTCACGGCATGACGGGCCAGGCGTTTGAAGACAACGTCGAGGATATGGAGCCGGAAAAAACCGCTGCGAAGATCCGCGAACGCCGCCAGCACATCGTCGGCATCAAGGTCGCGCACTTCGGCGGCTACGGTTGGGTCGCGCTCGACCGTGCAATCGCGGCCGGCAATCTTGCTTCCGTTCCCGTCATGGTCGACGACAAAATCTTCACCATCTCCGGGCGCACCAGCAAGGAGAAACTGCTCAGCAAACTGCGTCCCGGCGACCTCCACACGCACGTCTTCAATGACCGCCAGCTCGAAGTCGTCGATCGCTTCAACGGCAAGCTCCAGCCCTACATCCTCGAAGCCCGCAAGCGTGGTGTGCTGTTCGATCTCGGTCACGGGGGCGGCAGCTTCCTCTGGCCCGTCGCGTCGAAAGCAATGGCGCAAGGCTTTATGCCGGACACCATCAGTACGGACCTGCACTCGTCCAGCATTATGATGGCCGAGTCCGACATGCCCAACTGCATCTCGAAAATGTTGAGTCTCGGCATGAAGCTCGATGACGCTATCCTCCGCTCCACCGTCAACCCCGCCAAGGCCATCTCCCGCTTCCCGGAGATCGGGACACTTGGGGCGGGTAAGGTTGCCGACATCGCCGTCTTCCGCGTGCGCGATGGTGTCTTCGCCTTTAAGGACGCCTGGCAGCACAAGTCGATGGGCACGCAGAAGCTGGAAATCATGATGACCGTCCGCGCCGGCGAAACGGTTTACGATCGCGATGGCCTCGGCTATCCGGAGTGGAACAAGTGACACGCTTTATCCTCCTCGCCATCCTCGCCCCGCTAGCCGCGCAGGACATCTATGACCTGCTCCTCAAGGGCGGCCAGGTTATCGACCCCAGGAACAAACGGAACGAACGGCTCGACATCGCCGTCGCCGGCGGTAAGGTTCGCAAGATCGCTCGCGGCATCCCCTCGATGCAGGCTCGCCGCGTCGTCGATCTCAGCGACTATATCGTCACGCCGGGTCTCATCGACCTGCAGGCGAACTTCGGTCCCAACGGCGTTAACCCCGACCACAACGAACTCCGCAACGGCGTTACCACTGCCGTCGACGCCGGCAGCACGGGCGCCAAATCCTTCGAAGCCTTCCGCAAGACGGTCATCGCCGAGTCGAAGACGCGCGTCCTTGCGTTTCTGAATACCGCGGAAGGGCCGGTTGCCGATATGCAAAAGCGCTACCCGGCAATCATTGCCGGCGCGCAGGGCACCAATGACGCTTTTCACTTTCGCTTTAAGGCAGCCGTTCCCGCAGTCCGTTCCGGCAGGCTGCCGGAAACAATCGCCACCGGCATGGACCGCCGCAACCTCCTTCTCCCACGCGCCACCATGACCAACGTCATGTCGAAATACATGGCCATGGGCATGACGCTGGAACAAGTCATTGAACGCACCACCGTCAAACCGGCCAATGCGATCCACCGGCCCGAACTCGGGACGCTCGAAGAGGGAGGCATCGCCGACATAGCCGTCTTTGAAATCCGCAAAGGAAAGGTCGGCTTCCTCGATACCGCTCTCGAAAAGTTCACCGCGGATCGGGAGCTTCGTTGCGTACTCACCGTGCGCGACGGCCGCGTCGTCTGGGATTCCGAAGGCCTCAGCCTCACCCACTGGCGCGACGCCGGTCCCTACAGCAACTTCAAATGAGCTAGTCGACGTAAGCGATACAGTCGATCTGCAGCAACTGTCCCGCGCGCCGGAAACCCGTGGCGCCGAAGTAGGAACGCGCCGGCCGGTCCTTCGGGAAGAATGTGTTGTAGACGTCGTTCATCGCGTCCCAATTCTTCTCCGGATCGACAAGCGCCACCTGCACCTTCAGCACATTCTCCATCGACGAACCGGCCTTCGCCAGTGACTCCTTCATGATCGTCAGCGCGTCCGCCGTCTGCTCCTTGATGTCGCCCGCTTTCGGGCGCCGCTCCGGATACCAGCCGCCGATCCCGCTCAGGAACAGCAGATGTCCCGACCGGATCGGTCCGCCCGCCGCCTGTTTCTTCGGCGACCATTCCGCCTTCGTCTGTGCCTGCAACGCCGCCGCGCCGCCCGCCCCCAGCACCGTCGCTTTCATCAACGCTCGCCGATTCTTCCGTTCCATCGCATCATCGTACACCCTGTCGCAAGCGGATATTACGGAACATAATCACGCTAAAACGATCGTGAAGCTGCAGGCCGATCGGCCCCGCCTTCGGCCGCGCTGGATCGCCCGGATGCGTCGCCACTTCGTGCCCGTTCAGCTTCACCGTGATCTTGTCATTGCGGGATTCGATGTCCAAACTGTTCCAGTCGCTCTCCCTCTCATACCCGAACGCCGCAGGTGCGAACAGGTACAGGCTGCCGGTCGGATACTTCGTCTTCACCATATTCAGGATCTGTACCTCGTAGCCGTGGTGCGCGGGGGTCTTTGTGTAATCGGGTGCCGGCCCGATCGCGAAACTGCCGCGCGTAGGATCGCGAATCGATATCCCGCTATTGCCGCCCGCCGCGGTCAGATACTCCACATGCAGGTCGAACTCGCCATACTCGTCTTTCGTATAGAGCCACGACTGCGTCTGCCGCCAATCCATATAGCGTTTCTCGTCAAGCGTAACGGGCCACGACTCCCCGAACGGATTCTTGGCGCCCGAAACCGCCTGCCCCATCAGTATTCCCCCGCCAAGCACCTTCCAGTTTCCACCTCCCTTCACCTCCCAACCGTCGAGGTTTTTTCCGTTAAACAACGGCCTCCCGTCCGCCTGCGCGAACATCGTGGAGGCGCACAGGATCATGGCGATCGGCAAGGTCAAAGGCGTCATATGGTGGAGTATACTGGCAGCCGATGGGTGCTGGGGGATCGATAGCTTGGAAAAGGAGTTTTCAACGATGAAAAAACTATTGTCGGTAATCGGCGGGCTTGCCCTCGCGGCAGTCATGCTCGCCGCCGACGTGACAGGCAAATGGGTTGGAAAAGTCGAAACCCCGAACGGCTCACGGGACGTAACAATGACGTTCAAAGTGGATGGATCGACGCTGACAGGCTCCATGTCCGGACGCAACGGGGATACCCCGATTGAAAACGGCAAAGTCTCCGGCGACGACATCTCCTTCACCGTTACCCGTAAGTTCAATGACACCGAGTTCAAGACGAACTATAAGGGCACGATCAAGGGCGACACCATCGACTTGAAATACCAAATGCGCGACAACGACATGTCGTTGACACTCAAACGCGCCGCTTCCTAATCGCGGAAACAATCGCGGCGGCGCCATGCCGCCGCGATTCATTCGATCGTCAGTTTGACCGGTTGCTCAATGAACTGCTTGCCGTCCGCCGTCAATACCATGAGCGCATAACGGCCCGGCTTCACGCTCCCCGGCACTTTGAACTGAATCGCGTCCGCCTTTTGCGTCACGATACTCACCTTGATATCGTCCTTGCCATTGGTCAGATACAGCTCCTTAATGGCGTCTTTGTCGAGGTTTTCCCCGGCTGCGGTGTATTCGGCGGCAGGTTTGCCCGATTCCGGCGTTACGGATGCCAGCCTGGGCGATTTGCTTTGCGCAAGCGCTGCTGCCGGCAGTGCGCAAAGAATAAGAACCGCGAAAAGCTGTTTCATGGAAATTCCCCGCAACGATACTCTGCCTATTTATGCCCGAATGCAAGCGGGTGCCCGCGCTGATAAAATCCCCTACGGCTCAACTATGCAACGCCGCCAACTCCTGGCCTCGCTCACCGCCGTCTCCGCCTACGCGCAAACACTCTACGCGCCCAAAGGCGAGCCCGCCGTTTTCACCGGCGTTCATCGCCCGCACACGAAGCTTGCCGGCCTAAAGGCCAAACACAAAGGCGAGCGCATGTGGCGCGAGCTGATCGTCGACGACAAGCATCTGCGCAGTGAGTATCTCTTTCTCCCTCCCGGCCAAGGTCATCCCAAAGCGATGCACCCCGACACGCGCGCCTGGTGGGTCGTCATGGAAGGCGAGGTGCGCTTTACCATCGAAACACTCGAGCCGTTCACCGCGCGCAAAGGGTCCATCGTTCAGGTCCCTTACCAGACGCTCTTCTCCTATGAAGTCACCGGTACAGCCCCCGCGCTGATCTTCGAAACCAACATCGCCGGCGCCAAAACGCTTTATGCCGATCGCAAGGACGCGCCCGCGCTGCCGGGCCACCAGTGGCTTCCTGTCGATGTGCGCGCCCGCGTAATTGGCAACTGGCAGCGAAACAACAAGCCGCATAACACCTATGACGACCTCGCCGCCAAGCTCGAAAAAGGCGAGCTGAAAGGAACTCTCCGGCTCGTCGAGGACGATCGCGGCGCCGCGAATTTCATCTACGGCTATAACAGCAAGCTGCCGCCGCTAGACCCGAAACAGCGCGGCCACTATCATCCCGAGGGCGCCGAATATTGGCTCATCCTTTCCGGCCAGATCCGCTATCCCATCGAAAAGGTCGGCGTCATCGTCGCCGAACCGGGTGACGTCGTCTACGTTCCCGCTTATACATTCCACGCGCCGCGGTGGTGGGGTGACGGTCCTTCATGCCGCCTCGCAATGAACGGTTTCCCCTGGATCTCACACCTCTACGATCCCGATTGATAAGGACTTAACACTTCTTTGCATTGCCGTTGAAACGGAAATGTCACAAAATGGGTTTCAAGCTTAATGCTTGTTCCCGCTTTGGAGGTCATTCATGTTGCCCGCACTGAGTTCAAATATCGAGTCCGCGCGGAGGATCTCCCCGCCATTCAACGCTGGTTGCTGCGCTACTGTGTACCCGATGAAAACTCCCGGGAAGGCGATTGGTACGCCATCCGCAGCCTCTATCTCGACAACAACGAATTCCGTCTCTTCCAGGACGCGAAGCTAAAAACCGCTTACCGCCTCAAGCTCCGCGCCCGCGCTTATGGCGACGCCCGCGGCGGCGTCAAGCTCGAAGTGAAGCGCCGCGTCCGCGATCTCATCGTCAAAACCTCCGCCACACTGACGCAGCCCCAGTGGACCAACGCCGCTCCCGCCGGTACGCGCGGCCTCAGCGATCTCGCCAAACCTTCCATGAGCGAGTTCCTCCAATTCACCGAAACCCTCCACGCCGCTCCGCGGATGCTCGTCTACTACGAGCGCCAGGCCTTCTCCAGCTTCGTCGACGAATATGTCCGCGTCACGTTCGATCGCAACATCGCCTGTCAGCCGATGACCGAATGGGACCTTGCCGGTGATCCCCGCAAATGGCTCTCCGTCGATATGGCCACCGGCTTTGACGAACGCGAATCCACCTACGTCATGGAAGTGAAGTTTCTCGATTCGCCTCCTGCCTGGCTTCGCGATTTCACGCTTGCTTTCGGCCTCGTGCGCCGCGGCGGCTCCAAGTACGTTCGCTCCGTGAAGCGTGCTTTGAGCTACCGCGAGCCTGCCTGGGACCTCTGCGCCGGGAGAGTCGCATGACCCTCCTCACGCCGGCAACGCTGGCGGATCTCCGCATCGCCGCAACCGTCCTGCTGTCGTCGTTCGCCATGTCCCACCTGATCGCTCTTGTCTACGTGTGGACACACCGCGGCCTCTCCTACTCGCAGTCTTTCGTGCAAACCCTCGTCATGAGCAGCGTCGTCACGTCGATGATGATGCTGACCATCGGCAATAACATCGTCTGGGGTATCGGCATGGTCGGCGCCATGGCCCTCGTCCGCTTCCGTACTAATCTTCGCGACCCTCGGGATATGGTCTTCGTCTTCGCCGCCCTCGTCACCGGCATCGCCGCGGGCACGCGCGCCTACGGCCTGGGCGCGCTCGGCACCGCCTCCTTCTCGCTTGTCGCCTTCTATCTCTCCAATGTTCCCTTCGGCGCCAGCAAAAGCTTCGACGGCCTGCTCCGCTACACCGCCCCCTGGGACGGCAACGCGAACGAATCCGTCGCCGCGCACCTCCGGCGCCATTGCCGCCAATTCGTCCTCGCCACCGTTCGCGAGGTCCGCCAGGGCGAAGCCAGCGAGCACGTCTATCACGTCCGCTTCCGCAAAGATGAATCGCGCGGCCTGCTCGCCAAAGATCTCTCCACCGTCCAGGGCCTCTCCGGTGTGGCCATCCTGATCGAAGACACGCGGGTGGAGGTCTAGCGATACATGATCCCCCGCCACATCCTTAGCCTGGCCATCTGGCTCGCCTCCACTGCTGGCGCGGTCTGGCTTGCGCGCGGTGACGCCGGTGTCGCCGACGCTCCCGCGCAGATCCTTCCGCAGGAGTTCCGCATCGCCGCCGCCGAAACCGCTCGCCTTGTCGAACTCCACGCCGTCGTCGGGCAGCGCGTCCGCGCCGGCGATCTCCTGGCCCGCCTCGATACCTCTGTCCTCGAACGCGAAATCGCTACTGGCGAAGCGCACCTCCGCCAGCTCCGCACCGAGCCCGGCGCCTCCGCCGCCTCCATGGAGTTCGATGGCTACGCCTCCGAGCGCGGTTTCCAGTCCGACGTCGACGAAGCCGCCGCGCAACTCGAAGCCGTCCGCGCCGCGCAAGCCCAGCAGGCTGCCGAGCTTGCCGCCCTGCGTGAGGAGATCGTCCGCCAACGCCGCCTCGTCAAAGAAGGCCTCACCCGCGCCGACCGCGTCGAAGAGCTCGGAGTCCGCGCCACAAGCATCGCCGAATCTGCCGCCGCCTGGCCCGCTCGCATCGATTCTCTGCAGAGCCGTCTACGCGCCGCCGAAGCCCGCCTCCGCGAATGGCGCGCACAGCACAAGCCGTCCTCCGCGCCCGAGTCGCGTGAGGCCCGCCTGCAACCGCTCGTCGCCCGCATCGCCGAGCAACAGGAAGCTCTCCGCGTCCTTCGCACCCGGCTCGCCGCGGCCCGCATCGTCGCGCCGGCCGACGGCGAAGTCATCTTATCGGCCGCCCGTCTTGGCGATGTCGCCACCGCCGGTGTGCCGTTCGTTATTCTCCATGGCGCCGGTCCGCGCATGCTCGTTGCCTACGTCAATGAGCGCGCCCAGCTCGGCCCCGGCGCGCAAGCCGTCGCACGCCGCCGCACCGCCGCGCGCGAGGAGCTGCCGACAACCGTCCATCGCGTCGCCGACGCCGTCGCGCAAATCCCGCCCCGCTTCTGGCTCATCCCCACCATTCCCCAATGGGGCCGCGAAGTCTATCTCGAATTGCCCGCCACCGCTGCTCTCGATGCCGGGGAAGCCGTCGATATCAAGTTCATTACCGGGGGAGTCCGTTGACCGTTCGTCTCCTCCTGCTCGCCGCCGCATCCATCCACGCGCAGCCTCTGACAATGGACGAAGCCGTCACCCGCGCTCTCGCCTCGCACCCCGATCTCACCGCCGCCCGCGCGGCCCGCGCTGTTGCCGCATTCCAGATCCAGGCCGCCCGCGCCTTGCCCACGCCCGAGTTCAAAATCATCGCCAACAACTTCTCGCTCGATCCCGACATCTCCGAGCTCCGCAACAGCGTCGCATGGACATGGGTGCCGCCGCGCCCGCGAGAGCTTCGTTTCAAAACGGAGGTTGCCCAAGCCCGCCAACGCTCCGTCGACGCGGAGATCCGCACCGCCGAAGCGCGTATCGCCGCCGCTGTGCGCCACGCCTATCGCCGTGCCGCGCTCGCCGCCGAACGTGCCGAACTGGCCGCCGCCATGCTAGCCCTCCGCGGCAGCGTCGTCGAAGTCACGCGCCGCCAGGTTGCCACCGGCCTCAAGGAAGCGGTCGAAGTCGATCTCGCCGAACTCGCTCACGCCGACGCCGAAGCCGCGCATCACCGTTTGCAATCCGCCGCGGGACTCGAACGCCGCAGGCTCGCCCGTCTGCTCGATCCCTCGGGCGCCCTCAATTTCACCCTCGTCAAAGAATTCGCGCCCGCCGTTTCCCCTGCGCAACAAAACCGTCCAGAGCTCGCGCAAGCCGCCGCCGCGTGCGAGCAATCCGATGCCGCGACAAGACTCGCCAATAATGCGGTCTACCCCTGGCTCAGTTCCGCCCAAGTCACTCGCCGTATCGGCGCCGCATCGGGCCGCCCCGGTGCCTGGGGCTTCCAGGTTGGTGTCGAACTCCCTATCTTCCGCTCCGCCGCTAAGGGTGAAGCGCGCGTCGCCTCCGCCGCCGCGCGCCAATGCCGTCTGCTCGAACAGGCGCTTCAGCTCCGTGTCCGCCAGGAACTCGAAGAAGCCACCGCGCAATGGCAAGCCGCAACCGCCGAGCTCGACAAACTCGACCGGCTCTCCAAAGGCCCCGCCGCGCGCGCTCTCGAACACACTCGCGCCGCGCTCGCCGAGGGCCGCGCCGACCGTGGGGAACTCCTCCTCGCCGAAGCCCGCCAACTCTCTCTCCGCGACCGCTGGCTCGAACGCCGCATCGAGCTCACCGCGCTGGAACTGCAGTTGGAACTCGCCGCCGGCTTCTAGCGTTATCTTGGTATCGATGGCCGGCGCGCCGATGCTCCGGCCCGGAAAGGGCTACGCAGGATGCGTAAAAAGAGTCAAATATCGGTCTGGATCGCGGAAGATATACTCGACTTGTTTCTTGCCAAAGTTTCCGAGCTCGCCGCCGGCAGTTGGCGGCGGGACCCCGCCGGGGAACAGGCAGCCGGCGAACTCGCTCCTATGGGTGTCCGTTACGTTGAATACACGCGCACATCCGGAACACGGACCAACATCGTATTTCTTTACCACGGCCACCAGCTCAAGCTCATCCACGTCTTCACCGAAGGCCGTGATCTCTCCCATGCCGAGCACGGCCGCATCTCCGCCGATTTCTGGAAATCCGGAATGGAACAGGCCTGCCGGGAGTTCTGTGTCGAGGGGGAATATCTCCCCTCCCGCACCGTCAAGCCCGAGGAAGGTCTTCCGCCCGAAGTGGCCGACGCCTTGCTCCGCTTCGCGGTCTCCGTCAACAGGGAAGACCCCGTTTCCCACCCGGACGATAGCAAGCTCTGGTGCAACTTCCTCATCCTGCTCCACGCCACGGGGGCCGTCATGGAGGAAGAGCGCCTCAGCGCCTATCTCACGGCCAAGAGATTCCCTGAATCAAGCGTCATGACCATGCTCATGCACCACGAGGTTGGCCTGCGGCTGCTCGGCATGTACGACCGCATCCTCGATGTGAATCCGGAAGCCGCGGTGCACTAGTTACGCCGGCACCGCGCCAATTCCAACACCCGTCAATTCGGCCGTTCGCAGCGATCCGTTCTTGATCGCGAACAACCCCGGATGCGTCTTCGCCCAGGAGGCGTTCGCGGCCGGCAGATACTGCCGGGAGTTCGCCTCAATCCCCGAAACGCCGGGAACATGCGACGCAATGCTTGCCGAATGCACCAGCGACGCGCCGGGGCAAGTCAGGTCCTGCACACACAGAAACATCTTGTACTTTTGCCCTGCCGCCGCCATCAGCATCGCCTGGCTCTGCCCCTTGCACGCTTTGAGCGCCACTCCCGTATAGCCCATCTCCCGTGCCAGCAGCAGCGTCTCCAGGTCCGTCAACGACTCGTCAATCACCACCGGCCGCAGTTTCGCCGCCTCGTGCATCACGTTCCTTCGGTCGCTCTTCAAATCGCGGGCCGTCGGCTGTTCAATGTACTCGATCCGCGTGAATCCCTTCGGCGTCTTCTCCTTCACGCGTCGCAGGAAGTCGAGCAAATACTCCACATTCGGGCACCGCTCATTGAAGTCAACGCAATACCGCCAATCCACCTCCGGCCGCGTCTCCTGCGCAATCCGGTCGATCGCCACCACACGCTCCACATCCCAATTCAGCTCATCGCCTTGTAGCTTGATCTTGATGTGATGCAGCCCGTTGAACCGTATCCATTCCGGCAGCGTCTCCGGCAGTCCATCGCCAACCGGCTTCGCCACATCGGCCGCGGTCAAAGGATCGGCGCCGCCCACCGAGTGATAAAGATTCACCGACGCCCTCGGCTTCTGCAGCAGGTATTTGTCCAAACGCTCCCCGCGAAAATCCTTGCCCAAAAACGCCGACAGGTCCGGCCCGAGCAGGTCCGGCCCATACGTCTCATAACAGTTGCGCCCGTGCGCCTTTCCGAAGGCGTCATGCACCGCCGCGTCAAACGCGCTCGCCGTCACCAGCGTACAGAGCGTCGGGATCGGCGCGTCCAGCGCCAGTTCTTTGCTCACAGCTTCCGCGGCCTTTAAATATTGCGGCTCCAGCGCCGTATTGATCTCAATCGGATGCCCGTACTCTTTATACGACGCCGTCAGCGGCCCAATCCGCGACGCCAGTGCGCGCATCGCGCCAAGGGTCTTGTCATAGGGCATCGTCCGGGAAGGGAAGGACCACACATTCCCCAGCGGCATCGACCCAAAACCCTTCGCCGTTTTCCCGTTCCGCGCCCGCACCGTGCAATGCACATTCACCAGCGTGGCGCGATCCACCGCCACTCCCCCGAACTTGTAAGGGAACCGGTAGCGAATATCTTCAAACGCAAGCGTCACATCCTCAATGCGAATATCCGTGGGCTTGCCTGCTTTGCCCAACAGCGCTAACCCGCCCATCCCCGCCAGCACTGCTCTCCGCGTGGCCATCTGAATGCCTCCCGAATTAGGATAGTAGATTCCCCATGAAAACATCCCCTGTCCAACTCTCCGGCCGCCAAGGCGTCATCGCCGTTCCACCGCTCTGCCGCGACGCCTCGGGCATGCTCGCCTGGGACGAATGCCGAAAGATTGCCGATCACATCATCGCCGGTGGCGTTACACGTCTCATGTATGGCGGCAATGCATTCCTCTACCACTTCACCCTCGCCGACTATGAGCAACTCCTTGCCTGGCTCACCACGTTCAGTGACGATATCTGGTGCATCCCCGCCGCCGGCCCCTCCTATGGCCGCCTCATGGATCAGGCGCCCCTCCTCCGCAAGTACCGTTTCCCCTGCGTCATGGCGTTGCCCTGCGCCGACCCCCGCGACGCGCGCGGCATCGAGGCCGGCCTGCGCAAGTTTTCTGACGCCGCCGGGACTCCTCTCATCGTCTACCTCAAGGACGAAAACAACTTCGGGTCCGATCTAATGGCCGGTCTCGATGCCGTCGCCCGCCTCGTTCAGGACGGCATATGCGTCGGCATCAAGTATGCGGTCGTCCGCAAGGATCCTTCTGTCGACGCCTACCTCACGGCCCTCCTCGAGCGCGTCGATCGCCAATACGTCTTCAGCGGCATCGGCGAGCGGCCCGCCATCGTTCACTGGCGCCAGTTCCAACTCCGCGGCTTCACCTCCGGGTCTGTCTGCGTCGCGCCTGCCCAAACACAGGCGATCTTTAACGCTCTTCGCGCCGGCGACTTCGACACCGCGGCCGCCATCCGCGAGCGCTTCATCGAGCACGAAGACTTTCGCGACGCATGGGGCCCCGCGCGTGTCCTCCACGCGTCCATGGCGCTTGCCGGTATCGCCCAAACCGGCCCGGTCCCGCCCTTCGTTTCCGCGATCAGTGAGGAGCAGCAGGCTCAACTAAAGCCCGCCGCCGTAAAGCTCCGCGCTCAGATATAAAACATCAACCCGTCATTGTCGTGCGCGGCCGAACGTGCCTCGTCCACGCGGTCGCACACCTCGGCCAGTGTCGTCTTGTCCAGGATCGTCGCAATCGCGTCGCGCACCTCCCGCATCACCAGCTTCGTCCCGCAGAACCGGTCGTCCACGCACTCGTCGCACTTGCGGTACGCCGTCTCGCTCGCGCACGGCAGCGGCGCCAGCGGTCCCTCCATCAGCCGGATCACGCGCCCGAGCGTGATCTGCGAGGGCGGCGATAGCAACGCATACCCGCCGCCCTTGCCCTTCTTGCTGCTCACCAGGCCCTCACGCTTCAGGTAGAGCAGAATGTTCTCCAGAAAGTCTTGGGGAATCGACTCTTCCTTCGCAATCTTCGCGCTCAGCGTCGGCCCTTGGCCATAGGTTCTGGACAACGCATAAAGCGCTCGAAGCGTATACTGCGTCTTCTTCGATAGCGTCCTCATGAAAAACCGTGTCAAAGACCAATTTAATCTTTGAGCACCTTCACCCGGATGTTCTTATACATGATCGTCGAACCTGGATCGTGCGCCTGCAGCGCAAACGTCGGCCCGGCGCCGATTACGCGGCCCGGATTGCCCTTCGGTCCCTGCCAGTCGTCCGGCTGGTTCCAGTCGGACACCTTCTTGCCGCCGACGAAAACCTGCACATGCTTGCCCTGGACAACGATGTGCTCGGTGAACCATTCATTGTCGCGGAAGGCCTCTTTGTTGTCCTGCACGTTGTACAGGCCGCCCGTCTTCTTCCAGTCGCCATGCGTGTTGTTCACCTGGACTTCAAACCCCTTCTCGGGCCAATTGGTCTCCTGATAGGCCGTGTGGAAGTAGATCCCGCCGTTCGAGACGGGCTTCGTCATCACATCGACTTTCAGTTCGAAATTCTTGAAGTTCGGCGCCTTCCCTTTGAAAGGGCCAGTGTAGTAAAGGTGGCATCGTTTGCCGTTGGCGACAATGGCGCCATCCTTCACTTGAAACGCATCCTCATTTTCCTTGGCCTTGGTCCAGCCCGTCAGGTCCTTCCCATTGAACAGAGCGGTAAAACCCTTCTCCGTCTTATCGGCGGCAAACAGTGCCCCGGCCGCAAGGCTCAGCAATAGTACAAATCGCATTTCTAGACTGTATCAAGTTCAGCGGCGAGCGCCGTAATTCCCCGTAACGGCGTGGCCCGGAAACAAGCCCGCGACGGTCTTGCCCTCGCGCACCACCGGAACGCCTCGCACCAGCACATGATCGATGCCCGCCGAGAACTGAAGGCCTTTTTCAAATGTCGCCATGTCCCGCACCGTCGCCGGATCAAATACCGTAATGTCGGCGTCGGCCCCAACACGCAACCTTCCCTTATTCTTCATCTCTGGCGCTACAGCCTCCAGACGCCTTGCGGGATAGATCGTCATCTTCGCCAACGCCTCCATCAGCCCCACCGCTTTTTCTTCCCGCACATAGAGCCCCAGCACGCGCGAAAAGGTCCCGGCGCTGCGCGGATGCGCCCGCGCCGAGTACGGCATCCCATCCGACGCGATCATCACGAACGGCGACGCCATCGCCCGCCGAATCCACTCCGGCTTCATCATGTGCATGATCACGAAGCCACCCTGCTTCCGGTACTTCTCGAACGTCCCGGCCGTCAGCCGTTCGCCCGTCGGCGGCCACTGCAAATCGCCGTAGCCGATCCCCAACCGCTCCTGCCATCCGTCGTCGAACATGGTCGATTCAAGAAAGGTCGACGCCGCCGTGTAAGGATACGCCTCCGTCGTGATGTCCAGTCCCCGCTTCCGCGCCGCCTCAATCAGGTCGAGGACGAAAGGCAGCGCGCCCAGGCTCATGCTGTTCACGTGGACGATGTGCAGCGACGCGCCCGTCGCGGCCGCGTTGGCGATCGCCTCCTGCATCGCATCCGGCGTCATCGCTCGCACATGCGTGAATACGGGAACGTTCCAGCGGGCGGCCATCTGATACACGCGGAACACCTCTTCGCGCGTAGAGCCGGGATAGTATTGCGGCGCGACGCCAAGGCCGATCGCGCCCTCGCGCAATCCGCGCTCCATCGCCGCCGCCAGCAGTGTCATCTCCTCCGGATCGTTTAACGCGTTGTACCGGCCCCGCGCCAGGATGTCGAACCCGAAGTCCTTGCTCGGCGGCCACGACGCCTTCTCCGCCGCGAACGCCTTCATCGAAAGGGTTCGCGTAGCGCCGTGGCTTACCGTCGCGCCGTAGTTAATAATCGCGCGCCCCTCGCGCGTCTTCAGGAACAGCGCAACGTCCGGTACTCCGGCCTCGAGCTCCAACGCTGTCGTCACGCCGTCGTGGGCCTGATATTCGTTGGCTTCAGGACTCTGCCCGTGGGCATGCAGATCGATGAACCCCGGCGCGACAACGCGGCCCTTCGCCGCAATCACCGCCTTGCCCGCCAGCGGTGCCGCGGAGATCGCGGTGATCTTGCCCGCCCGGATCCCAACGTTCCTTACCGCATCCAGACCGCTCGCCGGATCCATCACACGCCCGCCCGCAATCACGATGTCGAATGGAGCCTGGGCGAAAAGAACAGCGCCGGCCAGCAGCGCGGGCAGGAGTTTCATACTCCAGAGTGTATTCGACATCCGGGCGGCTGTTCGGCAAGAATGCGCGCCTCGTGGTCGAGCAACTCCTCCCAACGCGCGGTCACCTCGTCCACCGGCGCCATCTTATACGCGAGTTTCAGAAAGACCTTGTAATGCCCCAACTCGGAGGAGAACAGCGCGTCATAGAACTTCCTCAGTTCCTCGTCCGATGCGGTCGCCGCGAGCACCGAAAACCGCTCACACGAGCGCGCCTCAATCAGCGCGGAAACGCAGAGCCGGTCAAGCGTCTCGCCGGTCTTCCCGCTGCGCACCAGCTTGCGAAGATCGGCGGCGTAGAAGCTCTTGTGCCCGCGCTCCATTCTTCCCCCGCGCCGCATCAGCATTCGTGTCACCTGGGCCAAATGAGCCGTCTCGTCCCGCGCGACACTCGTCATCGTCTCCACCCAACCGGGCGTCCACTCGTTCGGCCAGCGGGTCATCAACTCCATCGCGTTCTGCGCCGCCTTCATCTCAAGGAAGGCATGATCGATTAGCAGCGCGATCGGATCGGCAAGCGCCGCCGAGCCCCACGAAAGCGGCGTCCGCGTGCGGAGCGGAAGGTTTTGGATCTTCTCCTTCATGTCTACAACCACCTTCTCAAGGTAGCGCGAAAGGCGATTGACACCACAACGTCTTTCCGTTAGCTTTGACTCAATTCGATGCGGATAGTCACGCTCCTTCTCGCCCTCACCTCTCTCTCTGCCCAGGATTTCCGCTCCTCACTTGCCGGCACCGTTACCGATCCGGCCGGCGGCGCCGTCTCCGGCGCGAAGGTGCGCGCCGTCAACACCCAGACCAACGCCGCGACCGAGGCGTCCACCAATGACAGCGGCCGCTACTCTATTTCGTTCCTCATTCCCGGCCCGTACGTTCTTACCGTGGAAGCGCCGGGCTTCAAACAGTTCGTGCGCCAGAACGTGGAGCTGCAGATCAGCTCCGCTGTCGGTCTCGATGTTCGTCTCGAGTTAGGCGCAATCACCGACAGGGTGACCGTGACGGCCCAGCTCTCGCAGCTCGAGACAGAGACTGCATCGCGCGGCGGCATCGTCGACAACGACCTGCTCGCCGGCGTGCCGAACGCGGGCCGCAATGTCTACCAGCTTGCCTTCGCAATGCCCGGCGTTCATAAGCCCTCCACCTCCCAAGGCACCGAGTTCAGCCTCGACGGATTGGCTAACTCGCGCACCGCCATCAATGGCGCCGCGAGCGGCGTTGCCGGTACTGATTCCAACACCGACATCCTCATTGATGGCACCAGCGCGACGAAGGGCGACAGGCAGGTCATCATGATCCCGGCTCTCGAATCGGTCCAGGAGTTCCGCGTGCTCACCAACATCTTCGACGCGCAGTATGGACGCACCGGCGGCGGCATCATCACGACCACGACGAAGTCCGGCACCAACCAATTCCACGGCGCTGTGTTCGACCGCTACTTCGATCAGCGGCTCGGCGCCAACTCGTGGGCGAACAATCGCAACAACGTCGCGCGGCCCGACAACACCTATCACAACTACGGCTTCCAAACGAATGGCCCCGTGCGCATTCCCAAGATTTTCGACGGCCGCAACCGGCTGTTCTACATGATCAGCTACGATGCGAGCCCATCGAACAGCTTGTACACGACACAGTGGACGACGCCGCTGCCGGAGATGAAGACCGGCGATTTCTCGAACCTCTTATCCGCCACCGGGCAGCGTGTCGTGATCTACGATCCGATGACCACGCGTCAAACGGGCAGTCAATTTGTCCGCACTCCGTTCGCGGGCAATAGGATCCCCTCCAATCAGATCAACCCCGTTGGTGCCAGGATCGTCAACTACTACCCCGATCCAACACAAGCGGGCGACACGCCCGCGCATATCAACAACTTCTTCCTCGCGACTCCGAACAGCGGAACGCTGTGGCAGTGGACAGGCCGCATGGATGTGCGACTCGGCAGCAAGGACGCTGTATTCGGCCGCTACGGCGAGACCAACATGACGCGCTGCTGCGACCAGCGCTACCCTGCCAACAGCCCGGCCGAGACCAGCACTATCCTGCCCCGCGGCCGCCGCGGGCGAACGCTCACTCTGGATTGGACGCGCACGATCAACGCGACTACCACGTTCAATCTCCGCGCCGGCTTCTCCCGGCTTGAGAACCTTTCGGGCAACGATCAGACAACCAACTTCGACCCAACCACACTTGGCTTCCCGGCGTCGCTTGTCTCTCAATTCGCGCGGCCGCAGTATCCGAACATCAACATGGGCACTTACATGTCGCAGGGCGCTGGCCCGTCGGTGCAGGGCGATGATACCTACACGCTGGCCGCTTCCGGCGGCAAGGTGATCGCCACGCACATTATGAAGTTCGGTGTGGAGCTGCGCGATTTCCGGACGACTAATCTCAACTTCGGCCCCGCCGGCGGCTCGTTCGCTTTCGGCAAGAATTGGACGCAGGCCGATCCGAACCGCGCCGATGCGTTGTCCGGCAACGAGATCGCCACCGCGCTGCTCGGCTACCCAACCTCCGGCTCGTTGACCCTTCCCATCACGCCGGCCTACCGCGCCAAATACTACTCGTTCTTCTTCCAGGACGACTGGAAGTTGACCCGAAGAGTGACACTCAACCTTGGCCTGCGCTGGGACTACGAGAGCCCCGTCGTGGAACGCTACAACCAGATGACCAGCGGCTTCGCATTCGGCCAGGCGAGCCCGATCGCATCCCAGGTCACCGGAAAGCCAGGAATTGAGAACTGCCTCGCCTGCCGCAACTTGACAGGAGGCCTGCAATTTTCAGGCACCTCCGGCGACGATCGCTACGCCTTCGCACCGGACCGCAACAACTTCCAGCCGCGCATCGGAGTGGCCTACGCGTTCGACAACAAGACGGTCATCCGCGGCGGCTTCGGTCTCTACACGCTGGGCCAATGGGCGCTTGGCGGCGCTACGGGATTTAGCCGAATGACCCCGGTCATCACTACGGTCGACAATCTTACTCCGGCCGCTACGATGTCCAACCCGTTTCCCGGCGGCATCCTGAAGCCTGTGGGCGCTACGCAGGGTCTCTCCACCGACCTCGGTCTTGCGCTGAACTTCGGCTACCACAACCGTCCGCTGCCGATCTCGAAGCAGGTCGCCTTCGGTATACAGCGCGAGCTGCCGCTGGGTATCTTCGCTGATGTCTCCTATGTCGGCAACTTCACTACGGGCCTGCCAATCAGCGGCAACTTGAACTACATCCCGGCATCCGAGCTTGGCAAGGCCGCCAACTACTACTCGGACCGCGTGACCAATCCACTGGCCGGACTGCTGCCGAACAATACGGCGCTGAACGGCACGACCATTCCGCGTCAATCGCTGCTCGTCGATTTCCCGCAGTATTCGGGCGTAACCGCCACCAACATTCCCGCGGGCCGCAACGACTACAACTCGCTGCAGGTCTCGGTGAAGAAGCGCTGGGCGAATGGCTTGAACCTGCAGGTCAACTTCTTCGCCGGCAAGACGCTGGAAGCACTGCTTCCGCTCAATGCGCAGGATCTGCGCGCAGCGGATATTCTGAACCCGGTGCTCGAACGGCGGCTCACCATTTTTGATGTGAGCAAGAAGCTCGCCGTGATCGGCACATATGAGTTGCCGCTCGGCAGGAACCCGCTGTTGCGGAACTGGCGCCTCGGTTGGAACGTGACGATGCAGGGCGGTTTCCCGATTGATTTCCCGAACGCGGCGCCGTTGGAAGCGCGAAGCGCAAAGCTTTCATCCGAGCAGCGCACGCTCGATCGCTGGTTCGACACCTCCCTCTTCCCGCGCGTCGCGGGTCCCGCGCCCTTCACGCTGCGGAACTTCCCGACGCGCTTCCCGGATGTCCGGTTCATGGGCGTGAACAATTGGGACTTCTCGTTGTCGAAGGACTTCGTGCTTTTTGAGCGGATAAAGACTCAAATGCGAGCGGACGCCATCAACGCGTTCAATCACCCCTACTTCACACAATTGAATGGAGGCGCGCCGAACGTGACCAGCGCTACTTTCGGGCAGTTAGCGCCGGCGCAGAACAACGCGCCTCGCGTCATTTATCTCGAGTTCCGGTTCACCTTCTAAAACACGTACTTCAGCGCCAACTGTATGTCGCGCGGATCGGTACGTGTGCTGCCGATTACGCCGTAGGTGCCGGTGCGGAGCGTTGTGCCCGGCTGGCCCCAGTTGGGATGGTTGGGTGCGTTGAAAACCTCGAAGCGGAACTCAACCCGATGGCGCTCGGTGATGGCGAAGGCCTTGTTGAGCGACGCGTCGATGTTGATGATGCCCGGTCCGGTGATCGTGTTCCGGTTCGAGTTGCCAAAGCGGTATTCGGCCGGCAACTGCGCCGGTAGATTCATGCCGATGCGGTCGATGAACGCAGCCGTGTTGAACCACCTGGCCGGGTCCTGATTGCCGCGGCCGAGGTTCGGGCTGATGCCGGTTGCGTCGGGATAGCAGCCGGTGCCGCCGTTCTGAACAACGCCGCCGCCACAGTACGCCGTGGCGGGGAAGCCGGCCTGGAATGTGAAGATACCGCCGATCTGCCATCCGCCCAGGAGGGCGTTCGTCAACCGGTTCCAGTCTCCGCCGATCGCCTTGCCTTTGCCGAAGGGCATCTCATACAGGAAGCTGCTGGTCCAGCGATGGCGGAAGTCGAAGGCCGACAGGCCGCGCTCGCGTCGGAGGTTGTTCTGATCCGTCGCGGTGAGAGTGTCGCCATCGGTGGTGCGAATGCCCGAGCCGTTGTCGATCGACTTGTTCCACGCGTACGAGCTCAGCAGCGTGAAGCCGTGCGAGAAGCGATGCGTGAACTTCATCTGCAGCGCGTGATAGGTGGAGTGCGAAGGCGCATACATCACCTGCACATTGCCGAGGGCAGGGAAGGGGCGCCGCGCCTGGATGTCACCGGGGCCTGGCGTCGGATCGTTATAACTCGCAAGCCGGCGGAGATGGCTGCCGCCGGAGCCGAGGTAGGCGATCTCGTAGCTCATGTCCTTGGTGATTTCGCGCTGGATGTTGAAGGTCCACTGCGCGACGTAGCTCGTCGGCTCATTCCAGGTGTTCGCGAGAATAAACGTCGGCGCGCCCGTGATGGAGAACGGCCGCTGGAACGAGAGATTCGGGATCAGTGTGTTGGCCGCTTCGTTGCGGCGGATGGTGAACGGCGCGTTGCGGACAACGTCGAAGACGGCATTGCCGATATCGCGCACGTAGTACATGCCGCCGGAGGCGCGAACGACAGTCTTGTCGTTGACCTGGTAGGCGAGACCGGCGCGAGGCGCGAAGTCGTTCCAATCGACGCGCGTTGCGCGGCGGCCGAAACGTCCATCGCGCACATACGGAATGGTCGACGGCAGCCTGAACGGCGGATTGCCGGCATAGGGATCGCCTGTCCCGGCGCGAACGAAGGTGAGGGGGACTGAGTGATCCCAGCGGAAGTCGATGTTGACGATGGCGTCGTGCTTGTCGAGGAAAGGCGGTTCCACTTCCCAGCGCACGCCGAGGTTGAGTGTGAGCTTCCGCGACACCTTCCATGTGTCCTGGAGGTAAAGGCCGGAGTAGCTGTTCCGGAAGTTGGCGATAGGCGCGCCGACCTGGCCCTCCGAGTTATTCATGATACCGAGGACGCTATCGGCGATGGAGTTGCCGGTGTACTGGCCGCTGAAGCTAAACCGGCCCCGCGGCACGACGGCGCCGATCTGGTTGTAGCGCAGCCGGCGCCAGTCGCCGCCGAACTTGAGCGAGTGGCGGCCCTTCGTCCAGGAAAAGTCGTCCTTTATTTGGAACGTCGTGTTGTAGTTGACGAAGGGGCAGTCGTTGCACTCGCCGATGGCGGAGTAGCCGTTGAACTGGAAGACCGGAATGCCCCAGAAGAGCGGGATCGACGTGTCGATGTCCGGGATGCCGAGGTCCTTCACGATGTTGACCGTGTTGGCGCGCTGCTGGATATTCTGGCTGATCATACGGTTGACGCCGAGCCGGAACTCGTTGACTTTGGTGGCGCCAAACAGGCGCGTGTTGGCGAGCACGGCCTGCCATGGAGTGACGAGGACGTTGTTGCCGGTGTTGACGGCGAGCTGCGGCGCGTAGGTTGTGTCGTCCGCCTTCGAGTAGCGGAAGAACCAAGTAGAACTGGCGGACTCGGTATAGTCGAGGCGGCCGAAGTACTGATTGTTGTTCTGGCGGCGGCCTTCGTTGTTGATGTAGTTGTTCGCGCCGGCCTGGTTGGGCACAGGGATGAATTCGCTGAACATCCGCTTGGAGATCGGGTTGATCCGATTCTGCGGAATGATGTTGCCCGGGAAGGGCATCTGGCTGACGATCACGTTGTTCGCAACGACGCGCGTGTTCGGGTCGTTGATCGCCGTCGATAATGAGCTGAAGTCGCCGTTGCGGAACGGTACCTGTGCGACGACACCGGTCTGCGTAAGTGCCTTGCGCTCCTTGAGCGCATCCCAGGAGAACATCCAGAAGAGCTTGTTCCTGATGATCGGTCCGGAGACCGTTACGCCGTACTGGTTGCGCTTGAAGGGCGGGATGGGCTGGTTCCCGCGGTCGAAGTAGTTCTTGGCGTCGAAGTTCGAGTTGCGGAGGAACTCGAACACGGCGCCGTGTATTGAATTACTGCCGCCCTTGGTGGAGACGTTGACCTGCGCGATGGCGCGGCCATACTCGGCGCCGAACGTACCGGCTTCGACCTTGAACTCCGCGAGCGCGTCGATGGACGGCAGGAAGAGGTAGGTATTGAAGTTCGGGTCTGTGTTCTCCATGCCGTCGAGCGAGTAGTGGTTATAGTGCACGCGCTGCCCCGAGACATTCAGGGCGAACGAGTTGCGCGCTCCGCCCATGCGCTGCTGGCCTTGCGACGAAGCCGGGCCGTTGGTGGTGGCGCCGGGGATCAGCGATGCCAACTGCAGATAGTTGCGGCCGTTGAGCGGGAGCTCGACGATGCGCTTGTTTTCGATGACTGTACCGACTTCGGTGGTCTCGGTTTGGAGGAGCGGCGCGCCGCCCTCGACGCGGATCGACTCGGCGACGTTACCAACTTGTAGCGTTGCGTCGATGCGTGCGGTCTGGCCGACCTGCAGCTCGACGCGCTCGCGAATCTGCTTGGGGAATCCGGGCGCCTCGATGGTCAATGTATAAACACCGATAGGTACAGCGTTGAAGGCGTAGACGCCTTCGGCGTTGGTAGTAAGAGTTCGGTTAAAGCCCGTGGCGCTATTGGTCAGAACGACCGACGCATTGGCGATCACGGCGCCAGAAGGATCAGAGACGGTGCCAGTGAGGCTGGCGGTCGGAGCCTGCGCAAACGCGCAAGTCAGACTGAACAGGAATAGCGCCGCGGGGCGCCACGTGGTTCTTATGGAGAACATAAAGTAAGTTTTCGACCCCTACGGTCGTGCGTTGCAGTTCTATCAAATTGGCCGGGAGGGCGTCAATGATGGAACATAAGAGTTATGGATTCGTTGACGCCCCGGCGGATGGTTACGCTGGGGCTAATGATTGGGTCGTTCCTAGGTTCCATGGAGGCGACCGTTGTTGCAACCGCGATGCCCACCATTGTGGGGCAGTTAGGCGGCTTGAGTATTTACGGCTGGGCGTTCTCGATCTACGTGCTGGCTTCGAGCGCCGGCATCCCGGTGACGGGGAAGTTGAGCGATATGTTCGGCCGGCGCATTGTTTATGCGTGGTCGATGGCGTTGTTTCTGATTGCGAGCCTCCTTTGTTCGCTGGCGCCGACGATGTATTGGCTGATCGTTTTCCGCGGGCTTCAGGGCCTCGGCGCGGCGGGGTTGCTGCCGCTCGCGATCATCATGGTCGGCGATATGTTTACGTTTACCGAGCGGGCTCGCGTACAGGCCATTTTTAGCGGCGTCTGGGGCGTGTCGAGCATCGCCGGTCCGCTGTTCGGCGGATTTCTTGTCGACAAGATCGGCTGGCCGAGCGTGTTCTACGTGAACATCCCGTTCGGCTTTTTGTCCGCCTGGCTTGTCTGGCACTACTGGGTGGACCAGCACGAACTCGCGACCGGCGATCCGTACATCGACTATCCCGGCGCGATCGCGGTGTCGGCGTCGGCGATTGTGCTGCTGATGGCGCTGATCGACATTGTGAGTTGGCACGGCGCGCTGCTGCTGGCGCTGGCGTGCGGTCTTGGCTATATCGCTTATCGTATCGAGAAGACGAGCCCGGATCCGATTATTCCGCTGGCGCTATTTCATTGGAAGCTGTTCTCGGTGGCGATCACTCATTCGCTGGTGATCGGCTGGCTGCTGAACGGAGTGACGGCCTATGTGCCCCTCTTCGTTCAAGAGGTCCAGAAGGGTACGGCGACGGAGGCGGGCGCGGCGTTGACGCCGCTATTGTTCTCCTGGGTCGTCTCGAGCGCGGTCTGCGCGAAGGTGATGCTGAAGACCGGCTACCGGATGCCAGCGATCGCCGGCATGGGCGGCGTGTGCGCAGGCGGCGCACTGCTCGTGCTGCTTCATGCCGGCAGCCCGCACCTGCTGGTGATGGCGAGCATGCTGGTGATGGGCTGCGGACTGGGCTTCACGGTGCCGGCGATTCTGATTGCGGTGCAATCGACGGTGGACCGGCCGAGGCTGGGCGCGGCGACGTCGATGATCCAGTTTTCGCGATCGATCGGCGGCAGCATCGGCGTTGGCGCGATGGGCGCTTTGCTCAACTGGGAAGTTGGGCGAACGGGCTTCCCGACGGCGCTGCAGCGCACCTTTTGGGTGGCGGCCGGCGTGACGGCGATCGGTATGTTTGTGACGCTGTCGGCTCCGGCGATTTCGGCGGAAGAGATGTCGCAGCGTAAGTAATCACCCGTTGACGCGGGACTCCGTTTTCGATAAAAGAGTCCGCACCATGAAGTTGCGGGTGTACCTTTTTATTTCACTTTCGCTGTTCGGCCAGACAGACCGCGGCTTGTTGACGGGGTCTGTCGCGGATGCCGGTGGAGCACCGATGCCGGCGGCTACGATTGTCGCGACGCACTCGGACACGAGGACGACGTTTCGCGGATCGTCCGGTGAGACGGGCGAATTCAATATTCCGTCGCTGCCGGTGGGCGCGTACCGGGTGGTGATCGAACATGCCGGCTTCAAGTCGTCGGTGCACAACAACGTCCGTGTGGAAGCGGGTACGTCGGTGCGGCTGGATGTGAAGCTCGAGGTTGGCGAGGTGCGCCAGACCATCGAGGTACGCGCGAGCAGCGCGCAGTTGCAGATCGACAACGCGAAGA
This sequence comes from Acidobacteriota bacterium, assembly GCA_016185425.1. GTDB lineage: Bacteria > Acidobacteriota > Terriglobia > Bryobacterales > Bryobacteraceae. The sequence continues at coordinate 86,069 of JACPNQ010000016.1, forward strand.
TTCAGAACACGATCTCCGACCGGATGATTGAGGCGCTGCCGACGGTGATGGCGGACAACATGCGCAGCCCTTTCGACCTGGCGGCCATCACGGCGCAGGTGAACGGCGGCGATCAGGATTTCCGGATCGGCGGCGGGCAGGCGGGCGCGTTTGGCGTGCAGCTTGACGGCGCGTCGGCGGGGACGAACCGCGCGGGCTCGACGCTGTGGGCCGCGGTGAACGCGCCTTCGCTCGATGCGATCACCGAGTTCGCCGTGGAGACGAACGGCTTCAAGGCGGAGTTCGGGCGGGCCGGTGGTGGCCTGGTAAGCTTCGTGTCGAAATCGGGCGGGCGGCAGTATCACGGCACTGTTTTCGACTTCGTACGGAACAACGCTTTCGACGCGCGCGGTTTCTTCAATAAGACGACGCCGGTGTACCGGCAGCACGATTTCGGAATGACCGTGGGCGGACCCGTGCAGATTCCGAAACTCTACCGGCAGCGCGACAAGACGTTTTTCTTCTTCTCCTACGAAGGCTTTCGTAATCGAGTGGGCGGGAACACAAACGTGTCGGCGCTGCCTCCCGAGGAGTTTTTCAAGGGCGACTTTCAGAACGCCGTCAGCCGCACGCGGAACCCCGATGGCACTTATATCCGGTACAACGTGTTCGACCCGTCGACGACGCGGTATGACGCGGCGGCGCGGAACTACGTTCGCGATCCGTTTCCGAACAACATCGTGCCGCTGGCGCGGTTCGACAGTATTTCGCGTAAGCTGCTGGACCTGGCGTCGCCGCAGATGAAGCCGAACCGTACCGACGTCGTTCCCGGCACGCCGGAGTACTGGCTGGAGAACTACTACCAGTCCGGAACGACGATCAATCCGAACAACAAATGGAGCCTGAAGTTCGACCATGTGCTGACCGACAGGCATCGTTTGTCGGCGTACTTCGCCTACAACAAGCGGGAGGGAATACCCGGTCCAGGCGGACCGCCGGGAATTCCGGGCATCATGAATCCATACTCGCTGCTGGCGGACACTTCGCCGGTGTACCGCGGCAGTTGGGACTGGACGATCTCGCCGCGTCTGCACAACCGGTTCTACTTCGGCATCAACCAATTCAAGGACAGCAATTTCCCGTTGACCGAGGGCGGCAAGTGGAAGGACAAGCTGTGCATTCCGAATGTGCCGGACTGCGACCGGAACCTGCCGATCGTCAACCTGGTGGACTTTCCGCTGTGGGGCGGGAACGGGTTCAACGGAAGCGAGAATCCGGTGTACTCGTTCAACGACGATTTGAGCTGGACGAAGGGCAAGCACATTTTCAAGACGGGCTACCTGTTCGAGTACGCGCCGTATGTGGGCCTGGGCCAGCAGGCAGGCGCGGGCAACGTGAGCTTTACGACGGCGATGACGGCGCTGCCGGCGCAGGCGAATCGCAACCTTGGCGGCGGGTTGGCGTTCGCGTCCTTCGTGTTGGGCGAAGCGGGCGCAACGACGATCCATACGCCGCGACGTGTGGGCATGCTGTGGCGGTACAACGCGATGTACTTTCAGGACGACTGGCGCGTGACGCCGCGGCTGACGCTGAACCTCGGCGTGCGGTATGAGTTCAACCTGCCGGCATTGAACGATGGCGACAAGTGCGCGGACTTCGATCCGACGCTTCGCAATCCAGGAGCGAATGGCTTGCCGGGGGCGCTGGTGTTCTGCGGCGTGGGCGAGGGCCGGATCGGCCGGCGCTCGATCCCGCCGGGCTGGTATGGCGGCGTTGGACCGCGATTGGGCCTGTCGTACCGCATGGGACCGAAGATGGTGGTGCGGATGTCGGGCGGGTCGAGCTACGCGCCGGTGAAGTCGGTGGGTGGGTCGGCCCATTTTCAGGGCTTTTCGCAGATCCTGACGTTCCCGGACCAGACGGGTGGGATTGAGCGCGTGTTCAAGCTGGATCAGGGTGTGCCGGCATGGCCGAAGCCGCCGTTCATCGACCCGACGTTCGGCAACAACGCGGACGTCGACTGGTGGCAGGGGCGGGAGGCAAACCGGCTGCCGCAAATGTGGTCGGGCACACTGACGGTGCAGCGCGAGATTATCGGGCAGACGCTGCTCGAAGCGGGCTACAGCGCGATCGTCGGTACTCATTTGATTGCGAATCTCCTTAATTACAACCAGCCGGACTCCAACGGTCTGCCGGCGGTGGCGAGCATGTTTTCGGCGTCGGGCCGCGCGTTATTGAACACGACCTTTGGCAATGCGAACCAGTTGGTGCAGAGCGCGGGCTTCACGAAGCCGTATCCGAGCTTTCCGGATAACCTGACGCTGGCGCGGGCGCTGCGGCCGTATCCGCAGTACAACAACATCGCCACCAGCAGCGGAGGCGACCATAGCGGCCATTCGAGTTACCACTCGCTGATTGTGAAAGTGACGCGGCGGTACGCTTCCAATCTGATGGTGGACGCTTCGTATGTGTTTTCCAAGATGTTCACCGACTCCGATTCCGTGTGGGGGAGCGGGGCGGCGATCGACCAGTTCAACCGGCGGCTTGAGAAGGCGCTGTCGAACTCGGACCGGACGCACGAGGCGAAGGTCAATTACGTTTACGATCTGCCGATCGGGCCGGGCAAGAAGTGGCTGAAGCGCGGCTTCCTTTCGCAGACGATCGGCGGCTGGCGGATTGGCGCCGTACACCGCTATGCGTCGGGCGTTCCGCTGGCTTTCACCGGGCAGTTCGGATTTCCGATTGGCGGGAACCGGCCGACGATTACCACTTATGAAGGCTGGCGCGCGCCGGTGGCGGGCGAGAAGTTCGATCCGTATGTCGACCGCTATTTCCAACCGGCGACGGTGGCGAGTTGGAACGGCGATACGCCGACGGTGACGACAGCGGGATTCTTCCCGATTCAGCCACGCGACCGGCTGGGCAATATGACGCGGACGAATCCGAAGATGCGCAACTTTCCGCTGTTCAACGAGAACATTTCGCTGGCGAAGACTTTTACGTTATCGCGCGAACACCGGCGGACGCTGGACCTGCGGTTTGAGGCGTTCAATTTGCTGAACCGCACACAGTTTGCGACACCGGGAACGAATCTGAGCGATACGGCGAATTTCGGGCTGGTGCGGAACCAGGCGAATACGCCGCGGCGGATGCAGTTTGCGTTGAAGGTGAACTGGTAGTTTCAATCTTGTTCTCCCAAGTCGTATTCGGGCATGAAGAGAGGGAAGTCATCGCGGAGGCAGGCCCGGAAAACTTCGCGGCTGATGAACTGGCCGCCGGCGGCGATGAACTTGCATTCGAACTCCTGCGCGAAGTCGTCCTTCGACATCGTCTGGCGCATCTGTTCGATGGTTTCCTTGCTCACGCGCGGGCAGTCTTTTAGAGAGCCCCGGAGCCTGGTCCATGGGCTGTTGTCGTTGTGCCACTGCTCGTAGAAGTAGCCGGTCTGGCCGTTGGGCGTGCTGAGCAGCATGATGGTGCCGGCTGAGACGGTGAGCATCGGTTCGAGCGCTTTGAAGACGTCTTCAGAAGCGAAGGCGGCTTCGTCGACGACGATCAAGCGCGGCGCGGAGAAGCCGCGGATGGTTTCTTCGCTGTCGGGCAGAGCGATGACTTGCGCA